>CAZUHB010000003.1:0-103728 GCA_964620445.1 uncultured Phycisphaerales bacterium | reverse complement strand
TGCCGGAAGATGTCGGCAACACTGTGCCGGAAGATGTCGGCAACACTGTGCCGGAAGATGTCGGCAACACCGTGCCGGAAGATGTCGGCAACACCGTGCCGGAAGATACGGACAAGAGCGGTTTTTTCGAGGCATCGGTCCTGTTGCGGGACGCCGCGATCTGCCCCGAGTTTTTTCCGCTTCCCGTCGAAGGGATTCGCGGCAGGATCGATGTGAAGAAGGGGAAAGTGGTCTTCAACGATCTCGAGGGTCGTTATGGTGATGCCACCCTGACCGGAAGGGGGGAGGCTGACAGGGAGCGGATCTCGCTGAATCTGAAGGCCCGGAACGTGATGGTCGACGCGGGGCTGGTCGACGCTCTGCGCCATGTTTCGGAGGAGGCGGCCCGCCTCGTCGAATCGATACATCTTTCGGGCGGACGGCTCGCGCTGGAAATCGAGCTGGAATCGATCGGGCCGGATCGCGATCCCGAATCGGCCGGCGACCGGCAGATGGTCATCGCGATCCATATCTCCGCCCAGGACTGTGTGGCCAGGCCTGACTTCTTTCCTCTTCACGTCGAGGATCTCGGTTGCGATCTGTTCGTGCACATCGACGGACCCGATCTCTGGTCGGTCGTGGTCGACAACCTGACCGCAACCCATGAGGGGAGCCGGATCGGGGCGACGGCGCGTATCGAGAAGATGGACCTGGTCGACCTCGATATCCTCTGCCGGAATCAGACGGTCACTCCCCAGCTGCTCGCGGCGTTGGCCGAAGCCGTGCCGCCGTCGTCCGAGTGGATCGGGGGGCTGACAACGGAAGGAACCGTCGATTGCGACGTGACCTGGAGGGAGGGGGGGATGACGCTCGACTTTCATCCCCGCTTCAACCGCGTGGAGAGTCCCCTCCTTCCCTGTGTCCTCGAAGGCCTCGTCGGCACGGTCCGGTGGCGGCCGTCGTCGAAAACGGTTCTCGTCGAATCGCTCAGTGTCGGAGTCGGCGGCGGGCGTTTCGTCTTCGATCAGGGAGAAGTGGGCTTTCTCGACAGGGGAACGTCGATCAGACTGAGCGGGAGCGGCCAGGGGCTCGACCTGAACAAGGGATCGACGCAGCTCGCACCCGGACATGTTCACGATATGCTCGGCCGGCTCGGGCTGAACGGAATAGCAAACCTGACGGACACGAGAGCCGAGATCGAACTCGACGGGGAAGGATCGATCGAAAGCCTGAAGGGAAGCGCCAGCGTCAGTTTCAACGGGGCCTCGATCGACTGGCCCGTGAGAATCACCGACACCTTCGGCAGGGTTGCTCTCGACTTCGAGCTCCCCGGCCCTGACGGCGGACGGTTCGGCCTGACCGGAGAGGGCTCCTACCTCGGTTTCGTGCTCGAGAAAAGAGAGTTCTCCAGCGTGCGCACCCGTTTCTTGATCGACGAGAGCGGCCTCCGTCTCACCAGCCTCGACGGCAACCTGTACGGCGGCCGCGTCATGGGGGACCGGGATACCTTTACCATGAGTTTCGATTCGCCCTGCCCTTTCAGCGGCCGGCTGAAGGTGAGGGGAGCTGATCTCAACCGTTTGCTCGGCAGGGCGGGCTACGCCTTGAAGGATATCGCCGGAAAGCTGAACTACCGCCTCCGCTTCGAGGGTGAGCTGGAAAACATCAATCGCATGACCGCCGAGGGGCGGATGAGCGTGGAGGACGGCCATCTGTGGAGACTGCCCGTTTTCTCCACCCTCTGGGGACCTGTGGTGAATATCTTCGGAGTGGGTAAACCGCCGACCTTCGACACGGGCAGCACCGATTTCACTCTGAAGGACGGAATCCTCAACCTGGAGAACGCCCGTCTCAATTCATCGCTGATGACGCTCCAGGGATCGGGTGCATTCACCGTGGACAGCGCCAACGTGGAAGTCCAGTTCTCCGTGGGACCCACCCTGCCGATCATCGGCGACGTGATCGCCCCGCTGACAGGTCTGATCAAGCAGGGATTCTTCAACCTGCGCGTATCGGGCGACTACGACAACATGCACGTCAGCTACGATTCGATTTTGACGAGCCCTTTTCGCAATGACGAGATTATCGACAGGGCGCGCTGCCCGGCTCCGGAGAAAGCGATACTGCCGGAGAGATTTTGATCCCAAGGAGGCCTCATGCTTCACGCAGTTATCATGGCGGGCGGTGTGGGAACCCGCTTCTGGCCCGCGAGCAGAGCAGCCAGACCCAAGCAGCTCCTATCCTTCGGCTCGGGCAGGCCGATGGTGGAAGATACGCTCGATCGGATCGGCGAGCTCGTGCCGCCCGAGAGGATCCTCGTCATGACCGGTGCGGAGTATGTCGGCCTCATGGCCGACATACTGCCCGAGGTCCCGAGGGAGAACATCTTCGGTGAACCGGCCTGCCGCGACACGGCGCCGTGTATCGGCCTGGCGGCCTCGGTCCTGGCCAGGCGCGATCCCGAGGCCGTGATGGCCGTGATGCCCTCCGACCATCTGATCGTACCGAAGGAACTCTTCCAGGGATCGCTCGCCGCGGCGGAGGCCTTTCTCAAGACGCGTCCCGAGACTCTTGTCACCTTCGGTATCGAGCCGATGTCGCCCGCAACGGGGTACGGGTACATTCAGCAGGGAAAGGCAATTCATCAGGGCGAAGGCGTCGCGTTTTTCGAGGTGAAGAAATTCCACGAGAAGCCGAGCGTTGCCACGGCCCGCGCCTTTCTCGACGAAGGCGGCTTCTTGTGGAACTCCGGGGTTTTCGTCTGGCGCGCCGACACGATCCTCGACTCATTCAAGGAGCACATTCCTCGGCTGCACTCCAAACTCGGCCTGCTGGCCGAGACGATCGGCACGGACCGGTTCGGCCCGCTCCTCGGCGAGCTGTACCCGACGCTCGAAAAGACATCGATCGACTACGGCATCATGGAAAAGGCCCGGCACCGGGCCGTGGCCGCGGTGAAGTATTCCTGGGACGACGTCGGTTCATGGCGGGCGCTCGAACGCATCATCGCCCCCGACGAGCAGGGCAACCGTGTCCAGGGATCTTGCGAGTGCGTCGATGCGTCCAATCTCATCGTTTCCTCGAGGGGGGGGATCGTGGCCGCGCTTGGCGTCGAGGATCTGATCATCGTCCACACGCCCGATGCCACCCTGGTCTGCAAAAAAGAAATGGCCGAATCGGTCAAGCAGATCGTGGAACGACTGCCCCCGGAGTTCCGGTAGCCGGAAAAAACGTTTTCGCCGGTGAGGGGGGCAAGGGGGGATTTGACCGGTGAGGGGGCTTTTTCCGTCTGCCGGTCATCGCGGCGGAAGGAGTTCCTGTTACCCCTTCGAGTCGTCCTCGCTGGTGACGACGATCTTCACCCGGTTGATCCGCCGGTCGGTCGCGTCGGTGACGACCAGCCGGGCATTGCCGACCTCGACGACCTCGTCGAGTTCCGGCACCTTCCCGAGGGATGAGAAAATGAAACCGCCCACCGTTTCGAAGTCATCGCTCTCCGGTATGGTGATTCCGTAGTCCTTGATCAGGTCGTCGATGTGCGTCCTGGCGGCGACATCGAGAGTCCGCTCGTCGATCCTGCGGATCTCGGCCGTTTCGTCCGGATCATACTCGTCCGTGATATCGCCGACGATCTCTTCGAGAATGTCCTCGTTCGTCACGAGACCCGCCGTGCCCCCGTACTCGTCGAGAACGATGGCGATATGGATCTTGTTCTTCCGGAATTCGTCGAGCAGCTTGGAGACCTTTTTCGTCTCGGGGATGAAGTAGGGTTTGCGCACCACGTCCTTGAGAGGGGGATCGATGTTTCTGTCCTCGATCCAGAGGTTGATCACATCCTTGAGGTAGAGCACGCCGACGATATGGTCGGGATCCTCCCGGTAAACCGGCATGCGCGAGTAACCCACGTCCATGGCGAACCGGACAGCCTCGTGGATCGACGTCTCCGCCTCGATCGCCTTCATGTCGGTCCTGGGAGTCATGATCTCGAAGACTTCCGAATCGCGAAGCTCCACGATCGCCTCGATCATGTCGGCCGCATCCTCGTGGATGACACCCTCGCGCTCCCCTTCCTCGACGGCGTCGATGATCTCCTCGGTGATCTGTTCGGCCTCGGCTTCCGGATCATCTGAAAAGAGCAGGCGGGATACGCCTCTCCGGAACGGTTCGAGGATGAGGTGAAGAGGGTAGAGACAGACCCCCAGCCCATCGAGGAGGGGAAGGAGCCTCACCAGGATCTCTTCCTCCTTGTGGGAGCCGAGCTCGGCAGGCAGAAGACGGCAGAAGAGCACGAACCAGAAGGCGACCGTCAGGAAGGTCCAGAGGAGGGGCCAGAACGCGATCGATACCTCCGCGCCGTGAAGCCGGGAGTAGAACACGAGCGTGCTGATGGCGAAGGCGATCTTTGCCGCGATCTCGATCGAGACGGTCGTGTTGATCGTTCGCGGAAGTTGATCGAGATACCTTTCGATCCTCTCGGGAGGGCCGTTTCCGTTCGTGATCTGGATGAGCTTGGCCCTGGAGAAGTTGTTGAGAAGGAAATAAGCGTAGGAAAAGAAAACGGATAGAATCGCGGAGACGATGAGCGTCAAGCCCAGGTGCCATGTTAATCGGACCGCGGCCAGGCATAAACCTGGGAAAGGGTCGTCCAAATCAGGTGGCCTCCAACTGCCGACCTTTCCGCCCGCCGTCCGGCGGAAGCCTGATCGTGAGCGGAATTCATTTCGCCAAAGAATACCAAGGAAATGGGAAGCCGATCAATATAAAATCGCTCCCCGTATCGATATCGGAACTCTTTTACAGATACTGTAGGACCAGCCATGGACAGGATCGATCTTTTGGTGTGCAACGCCTCGGAACTGCTCACCTTCAGGAACGACGGGCCGAAAAAAGGCGCCGCTCTCGAGAACGTCGACATCATCGAGGAGGGTGCGGTCGCCGTCGACGGGGGGCGCATCGTCGAAACCGGGCCGACGCCCGCGCTGAAAAAGAAGTACAGGGCCGCCGAGATCGTGGACGCGCAGAATCGCGTCGTGCTTCCCGGTTTCGTCGATCCCCACACGCACCCTGTTTTCGGCGCCACGCGGGAGAGCGAGTTCGACATGCGCCTCAGGGGCAAGACCTACGTGGAGATCACCGAGGCCGGGGGGGGGATCTTCTCCTCGGTCCGTTCTCTGCGCGCCACTCCGCAGGAGGAGCTCCTCGCGCTTCTCAGGGAACGGCTCGACCGTTTCATCACCCTGGGCACGACAACGGTCGAGGCGAAGAGCGGATACGGACTCAACCTCGAGGACGAGGTGCGTTCCCTCGAGGCGATCGCCCGGTGCAACGAGGAGCATCCGATCGAACTCGTTCCCACCTTCCTGGGCGCCCACCAGATGCCCCGGGAATTTGCCCGGAGACGCGGCGAGTATATCGACAAGCTGATCGAGGAGATCCTGCCGACGATCAGGCAGCGGGGGCTTGCAGAGTTCTGCGATATCTTCTGTGAGAAGGGCGTGTACGAGATCGACGAGACGCGCCGCATCATGTCGGCCGCCCGCGATCTCGGATTCTCCCTGCGATTCCACGCCGACGAGCTGGAGGCGATGGGCGGGGCTGAGCTGGCAGCCGATCTGGGCGCGGCCAGCGCCGATCATCTCGTCATGGTCTCCGAGAAGGGGCTCGACAAGATGGCTCGAAGCGGGGTGATTCCCGTGGTCCTGCCCGGAACGGTGTTCAGCCTGAATCTGAGGACCAGAACCCCTGTGCGCGCCATGATCGATGCCGGCCTTCCCGTGGCTCTGGCATCCGACTTCAACCCGGGAACGTCCTTCGTCCAGTCGATGCCGGCCGTGATCAACATCGCCTGTTGCATGCTGCGCATGACCGTGGCCGAGGCGCTCAACGCGGCCACGGTCAACGCGGCCTGGTCGCTGGGGCGGGGCGAAGTCGTCGGATCGCTCCAGGCGGGGCGCCAGGCGGATATTTTGATCACCGACTGCCCGAACCACCTTTTCTTCGGTTACCGGCTGGGCTGGAATCCCGTAAAACTTGTTATCAAGAAAGGGCGGGTTGTCTACCGGCGGCCGCCGCTTCAGGTCGGTTGACACCGTCACCGGCCCTGCCCGGAGGAATCATGATGAGACGTACCTTGATCGGCTTCGCTGGCATGTGGAGGGCGATCGTCCTTCTGACGATCGTAACGGTCGCGACGCCGCTTCTTCTCGGCCAGGAAGACTGGCGGCTCTGTCCTTACTGCAAGACAACGGGCAGGCTGACCAACGAATTCTACGAGACCTACAAGCACCTCGAGGAGAAGGTCAAGTTCTGTTCCTTCTGCATCGAGAACGACAAGACCGGCCGGGGGATACCCTGGATCCCCTGCAAGCGTTGCAAGAACAAGGATGCCAAGGCAAAGGCGCAGGTCGAGTTCGACAAGCTCGTCAAGGAGCGTCTCGAATGGCTTGCGGCGCGCCGAAAGGTCGACGCGGAGACGAAGGTTCGCGAGCCGCTGCTTCATCTCGAAACGGAACACTTCGTCTGGGCCTGGAACATTCCCCGGTTCAAGGGGAGCGACAAGAAGAGTTATGATTCGCACCGCGGACTTCATCTCTATGCGGAACGGATGGAGAAATTTCACGGCGACTGGCAGCGCGTTCACCAGGTGACCGACAAGGACAACATCAACAACCAGCACCAGATCTATTGCTTCGAGAGCCAGCGCGCCTCCACGAAGGCGTGCAATCTCTACGCACAGATCGCCACACCCAACGGCAAGGCGTCCAAGCAGGGCACGCCGTCGGTCTATGCGACCTGGTGGGACAAGAACAAGCGTCCCACGGACGAGGATTTCCATCTCGAATTGATTCACAACGTGAACCACCTCTTCACCGCCGTGTACAAGAACTCCTGGTGGGTGCATGAGTGCGGCCTGGCCTACGAGGGAGGTTCACACTGGTGGGAGATCTACTACTTCGGCAGGGCGTCGACACGCTGCTTCGTCGAGGCTGATTCGGGCGCGACGTGGCGCGATACCAAGTGGCAGGCGCTCGTGAAGAAAGGCATAATCGCCAAACGCCACCCGCAGATCACGAACGTTCTCACCAAGCCGGGGACCTCGCTCAGCTCTGTCGAGCACCCCTACGCGTGGTCCTACATCGACTACATGATGCACCTCGATCCCCACAAGGTGATGCAGTTCTATCTGGTCATCAAGGAAAAGAAGCACCCCCGCGAAGCGTTCAGGAAAGCTTTTGGTGTGAGCATCCCCAAGTTCGAGGCCGACTGGCAGGAATGGGTGATCGCCACTTACTCGGTGAAAGACGAATCCCCGGCCATTCCCCGGCGCTTGCGCCGGCGCTAGAAATCTGGCGGCATCCTCGGCGGCGGCCGCCGGGGAACGGCCGCCATGCGGCTTGCTTCGGCTGAATGGACCGTTCGGCGGGCTCCTATCCTCGGCGCTTCCTCTTCGTGTCGCGTTCCATCTTCTTCAGGTTTGTCCTGGCATCGCGCAGCGCGGTCCGGGCCCCTTCCTTCGCGGCGGCGCTGGCCTCCTCATCCCTGATGACCTTTCCGGCTTCGGCGATGGCGCGGTTGTAGAGTTCCTTGGCATAGTCGAGATCGCGGTGCAGGTGGTACTGAAGGATCAGTGCCGTGTCGTTCAGCACCGATGGGTTGTCCGGCTCGAGAGTGAGGCATTCCTGATAGGCTTGAAAAGCCGCCTCGTATTCACCGGTTTCGCGGCAGAGGAAGGCGTAATTGTTGTAGTAGGTCGAGTTGTTCTTGACGACCGTGAGGATGCCGCCGATGAGATCGCGGGCCATTTCGAGATTGTTCGCCTCGTAGCTGAAATTCGAGAGGAACGAGAGCGCGCTGCACACTTCCTTCCAGTTGGGATCGTTGGAGAGGTAATACACGAAACTGTCGGGGTCCGCGGCCATGATGCGAAAGAAATCTCTTGATGCGCTCTTGTAGTCGTTGAGCGCGAAGCGGCACCGGCCCAGGTAATAGGTGGCGCCGATCCGGTACTCCTCGTTCCCCTCGAGCGCGGCCGTGTAGGCCTTGATGCTCGCCTCGTAGTCGAAGTTGAGAAAGTGAGCATAGCCGGCGTAATAGCTGGTCGTTGCCTTGCGCGTCAGGTCGCCGGGGTACTTCTTATCGATCTCGACGAGAAGCTGCTCGAGGAGAGTGACCAGTTTTTCCCGCCCCTCGGCGTTTCCAAAAAGCCGGAGCAGGCTGTTGTAACCCTGGAGGAGCTCGGGATCGAGCACGAGCGCGCTCATGACCGCGGTCGAGGCCTCGTCCCACTTCTTGTCCGCCTCGTAGAGCGCGGCAAGTCCGAGGTAGGGGCCGGTGTCCTCCGGGGCGAGAGTTCTGGCTTTTTCGTAGATCGAGAATGTCTCGTTCCACATCTCCTTGACCTTGCCCGCCGACTCCCCGGCAGCGCCGGCGTTCTGAAATCGAACGAAGGTGGCGTCGCCGTGAAGGAGGATCGCGCGCAGGTTCGACGGCTCCCGTTCCAGGGCAATGAGCGCGGCCTCGTCAGCTCCTTCGGTGTCGCCCAGTTCCATCAGGATGTCGGCCCTGTCGAGCAGGGGTTCGGCCGCTGTCCCATTCATGCCCGCGGCGGTGAGAAGAAGGTTGGCCGCGTCTTCGAGCATCATGCCGCCGTCGTTGACCTCGCCGCCGTAAAAGAACTCCCTTCCCTGGGCCGCGAAGGCGCGCGCTCGGTAGAAGATGGCGTCGTACGACTCCGGATCGAGGGTGGAGGCGCGGGTCAGGTGCTGGATGGCTGTGCCGAATTCTCCCAGTTGAATGGCGGCTCGCCCGGCGCCGACGAGGAGCGGCACGCTGTCCTTGTCGACGGCGAGCGCCTCGACAAAGGCGCTGAGTGCCGCGGCCGGTTCCTGCGCGTCGAGAAGCGCGAAACCGTCGGGAATTTTCTCGGGGGAGCTCTGGTCGTTATCCCCCTGACACGGGGCCGATTGTCCCGCGAGGACAAGTAGAACGAATGCGCCAAGTGCGATCTCGATAAGTGATTTCATTTTCAGACCTTACTACAAAAAATATCAATCGGTGAGGGAGTCTGGAGAGAGTGTTTACTCTGGCAGCTCATAAGGTATCCCCCTTCTAGCTCCTTCGAGCCCTCTCAGTAACTCCCGGACGTCCAGTCTTAGCGGTGCTTTTTTGCCGAGCGCCTCGGCGACCTGCGTGGCCTCCTCGATCCTGTTCTGGAGCAGCAAGAGGCGCCCCAGGTTGAGCATGGCGTCGCAATAGGCGTCGAAGTGGTACTTGTGATCCTCTTCCGTCACGAATGGGTCGGCACATTTTTCCTCGCCCGTCTTCCACGCCCGGCGGAAGAGTTTTTCGGCCTTGGCCGGCTCTCTGTCGAGGTAATAGAGGAGCATCATGCCGCAGTCGTTGATGTATCGCGTGTCGTCCGGGGCGAGGGTCATCGCCTTGACGTATCCCGTGTAGGCCTGCTCGTTCTGGCCCGTCTCCCTGCAGAAAAGGGCGTAGTTGTTCCACCACTTCGAGTTCCACGGATGGGCAATGGCCACGCGCCGGAAGAAATCCCTCCCCGAGGCAAAGCCGTCCCTGTTCGTGATCGCCGCTCCGAGATAGTCGATCCCGAGGATCGCGTTCTTGAGGTCTTGCCGCAGAGCGAGCGCTTTGCAGAAATTCTGCTCGGCCAGATCGTGGGCGCCGCCGTAGTAGCGCGCCCAGCCCACATTGGCGAAAGCCTGGGCCTCCGCGTAGAGCGCCTCCACCGCGAAGGGAGGGTGAATCTGGCCGCACCGGTTGTTCCGTTCCGCGCCGCGCGCGTACGCCTCGGCAGCGCGTTCGTACTCCTCCTTCTCGTATTCGCTCCGACCGAGAGCGTCGTACCAGACGCCCTGGAACCAGCAGAGCATGCCTTTTGCCGCCGGCGTCTGTTTCTCCACGGCGAGGAGAGTTTCGTAGAAATCGATGGCATCCCGAGGCGAAAAGAGATCGCTTCCGCCGAAGCAGGAAAGGAGCCGCTGGTGAAGTTCGGTACTCTCCGTGCACCGGACGATTCCCTTTTGATAGGCGCCAAGGGCGGCCTCCACGTCGCCCTTGTGCAGCGAACAATCACCGATGGCGATGTGGGCGGCCGGTTCGCCCGGGTCGAGCTCGATCGCGCGAGCGAGGTAGGCGATGGCCGCATCGACGCAATCGGCAGCGGATTCTCCCGAGGCGGTGTAGGTCGCGAGCAAGATGCGGCCTGCCAGGAGGTTCGCTGCAGCATCCCGCGGAAAGCGCTCGAGGTGGGCGTCGACGTGCGGGCGCGCCTCGATGAATCGGCTGTTCAGGTAGAGGACCTTGGCCAGGAGGAATTCGGCTCGATCATGGAGCGGCTCGATCTCGAGGGTTTTTCGAAGATAGGATTCGCTGTCGTAAAAGGCAGCGCCCGGGTCTCCGCCCAGGTCCGGATCGGAGGCGAATTCCTCGCCCATCGCCAGATAGCAGAGAGCCATCTCGAAATTGATCCTCGCGTCGTTCGGAGAGGCGCCGAGCGCCTTGTCGAGCGAGTGTACCGCATCGCCGAGGCGTGCTTCGGCGATCGCTTCCCGCCCCGCGGCAAGGAGCTGTTCCACCTCACCCGCCGAAAGGGCGCGCACGGAGTTGGGTGCGCCGTCCGGGCGGACAGGATCGGCGCTCTTGCACGATTGCGGGATCGACAGAAGCAATGTGACGAACAGAATCAGAAGGCCGCGAATAACGGAAGCCATGGCTTTGCGCTCCATTAAGCAACTCCGATCTCTCCCCGCGGCCGGGCCCTTCGATGGTCTGGCGTCGCAGGGATCGATCCTCGCCTCGCAGAAATCATCTGGAGGCTGCCTGCGCGGTCTCGATTGCGCACGCAATCGGAATCTGGTAAGGCTATCATACTTTCTGGGCGGAGTAAAGACACGGTATGAGCCGGAGCCAGGCGGGAAAAAGTGCGTCTCCCTCTGGCGCTCGGTCGGTCTAAATGGTGGAATGCACTCATCCAGAGGCGGTCACGGATCAGATAACAGACTAAAATGCCGGGAATAACGATCGAGGCTGAAGTTCAACCGGACGGGGGGCGGCTTTACCGCCTGGAGGGTCCCTTGACGCGCCGGTCTGTCGGCCGGTTGCGAAAGGCGATTCCTCCGGGAAATCCGGAATCGCCCGTTCTGGTCGATCTCTCCGGCGTGGACGAGTTCGATTCTTTTGGCGCGGTTTTTCTGCTCGAAAGGGCCGACGCCTCGGACAACCACTTCTCGGTGAGCGGCGCGCGGCAGGAACTCGAAGCTTTCGTGCGCCGCGTTTCGAAATTCAGGCTCGCCGCCGGCGATGCCGAGCAGAGCGCTCCGCTCATCGAGAGACTCGGCCAGGTCGTCTTTTCCCTGCGGCGCGGTGCGCGCACCTTCGGGGTTCTGGGGCTCGAGTTCTTCTACTGGCTCGGCGTGGCGCCCTTCAAGGGCGGCCGTTTGTACACGGGAAGGATTTTTTCGGAGATCGTCGCCAGCGGTGTGGATGCGATTCCGATCGTGATGCTCGTCTCCATCCTGATGGGCGTCATCCTGGCCCTGAATGCCGCGGCCCAGCTCGAGATGTTCGGCGCAACGATTTTTGTCGCCAACCTGGTGGGTGTGGCTCTAACGAAAGAACTGGGACCGGTCTTCGCGGCCATTCTGGTGGCGGGCAGAACGGGCTCGGCCATCGCGGCCGAACTGGGCACGATGATCGTGACCGAGGAGATCGACGCCCTCAAGGTGATGGGCATCAATCCGCGCGCCTATCTCGTGGTTCCCAAGATTCTGGCTCTCCTCATCGTCATGCCCTGTCTGGTGATCATGGCCGACATCCTGGGTATCGTGGGCGGGCTCATGATCAGCGTGGGCGTGCTCAACATCCCCCTGTCCGAGTACATGCACCAGACGATCAATGCGATCCTCATCACCGACGTCATCACCGGACTCGCGAAGAGCGTGGTTTTCGGGTTCCTCATCGGTCTTACCGGCGCGTCTCTCGGGCTGGAACTGAAGGGCGGCGCCGAGGAGGTCGGAAAGGTGACGACGAGGGCCGTTGTCGTTTCGTTCCTCCTGATCATCGTGGCCGACACCGTTTTTACCGTCTTTTTCACTTATCTGGGATTCTGATGGATTCGGCCGAAACACAGGTCCATGTCGATCGACTCTCGGTCGCCTTCGGCGAGAAGGTCGTTCTCGATGAGATCTCCTTCGATGTCCATTCAGGCGAGATCGTCGTGTTCATGGGGCGCAGCGGTTGCGGCAAGACGTCGCTCCTCAAGTCGCTCATCGGCCTGATCCGGCCCGAGAGGGGAAAGATCAACGTTCTCGGCCACGACCTGATTGCGATGGACGAAGACGCCATCGACGAGTTCAGGGAGCGGATCGGTATGCTGTTCCAGTTCGGCGCGCTGATCAACTCCCTCACCGTGGGGGAGAACATCCTCCTGCCCCTTCACAGGCGGTGCCGTATCGACGACGACACGGCCCGCTCCGTGGCGCAGCTGAAGCTCGCGATGGTGGGACTGCCCGATGTGTTCGACCTCTATCCGTCCCAGCTCTCGGGCGGGATGCGGAAGAGGGCCGGCTTTGCGAGAGCCCTCATTCTCGATCCGGAGATCCTCTTCTTTGACGAACCCACGTCGGGGCTCGATCCGAACACCTCCGCCGATATGGACCTCCTCATCCTCAATTTGAGGGAGGTCCTCCAGACGACGATGGTGATCGTGACGCACGATCTCGAATCCGCCTTCGCCGTTGCGGACAGGATCATCATGCTCCACGAGGGACGGATCGTTGCAGCGGGATCTCCCGACGAACTGCGCCGGAACGACGATCCTGCGGTACAGGATTTCGTGGAACGCCGCGGCACCGGAAACTGGATCGAGGCCGACCGCACGAGGGCCGGATTTTTCAAATGAATCGATCAAATTGACTCTGATTGACTCGGAGGCGCAACCATGGCCACACGACGGGAAAAAGTGGAAGCCGGGCTCTTCCTGTTGATCGGCGCTGGGCTCCTTTTCGGAGTTCTCTTTCTGCTGGTCGGCCTCAACCTTACCCAGGAGCGGGACTCCTACCTCGTTCACTTCAAGAGCGTGGGAAACCTGAAACAGAATTCGCTCGTCACCTTCCAGGGGGTCCACGTGGGCGAGGTGGGCGACATCAAGCTATCGGATGATCAGATGGAAATCGTTGTCGAGCTGGAGCTCGAAAAGGAAACGGTCATCACCAGGAACGTGAGGGCGGAGCTGAAGATCAATCCCCTGACCCAGTCCTACTCGATCGAGCTGACCCTCGAGAAAACGGGAGGCGAGGTCATCCGGCCCGGGGAGCGGATCGAGTCGAAGAGCTCGAGGCTCGAGGAGATCGTGGACAACGTGTCCGATCTGCAAAGCGATCTCCCCATTCTGCTCGACAAGGTCTCGCGGGTGCTCGTGCAGCTCAACCAGCTATTCAGCGACGAGAATCTGGAGAACCTGTCGAAGATTCTCAGGCAAACGGAAGCGATGATCGCCGTGTTGCCAGAGAAGGTGGACCGGCTCGAGTCGGAAGCACTCGGATTGAAGGCCGAGGTCCAGCTCAAGATCAAGGACGTGGTGGTCAGGTTGGAGAGCATGATGGTCCAGATGGAGAGGGTCGCACTCAAAACGGAAAACATCGTGGTCACGAGCGGCAGGGATGTGGGCGATCTCTTGACGGAATTGAAGAAAACGGCACTCGGCGCCCAGGAACTGATGAAGAGCATCTCCCACGATCCATCCAGAATCGTCTGGCCCGACAAGAGCAAGCTGGACAGCGTCCTGCTTCAGGTCGACCGGGCGATCAACGAGATGAGAATGCTCATCAAGGAAATCAGGAAGGAGCCGTCGCGGATCATCTGGTCCGACCGGCCTTCCGAAAGAAAGACAATCGATTGAGATCTGGTCGTCGCCGGGATTCGCGCCCGTTGCGGCCTTGTCTGGAGTGGAGAAATGAATCACGATATGGGGAACAGGTTGGGTGGAGGGCGGCGGTCTCTCCGGTTTTGTTCGCTTTCGGGAATCCTTGCTCTCTTGATTCTGGTCACGGCCTGCTCGTCGCCGCCGGAGACCCGCTACTACGATATCAGGCTGCCCGATCCGGCGCAGTCCGAGGGGCCGCGAATCGGGTGCGTCAAGGTCGAGGAGGTGGCTGTTCCCCATCATCTCGACGGACCGGAGATATTCTATCGAAGTTCGACCTACGAGGCGGGCTACTATGGTTACCATCAATGGGTGCGGCCCCTTTCGGACAGCCTCTTCTCCGAGATCGTCGCCTACCTCGGCAAGACAGGGCGGTTCGAGAGGGTGGTCGGTCCCACCGAACCGCTCGGTGAGGATGATGTTCGCCTGAGGATCTCCGTCCGGGAGTTCACTGAAAATGATGGCGATGGCGATGCGTGGATTGCCGATGTCCATGTTGCGGTCAAGCTCGGCGATGGGGGGGTGGCGCAGCGGCGAAGAGAGATGTCGATCCGGCGCTCCGTGCCGATCTCTCCGCGGAATGCGGCCGGCGTGGTGGCGGCGCTCAACGAGGCCTGGGCGCAGGTGGCCGCGGCGATCGTCGACGAAATCCTGTCGTTCGCGGATTCGGGCGGATGACAGGGGACGATAAAATCCGAGCAATTCCTCCCGGGCGGGAATATAATCGCGGTATAACTATCTAAATGTCAGCACGATGCGGATCGTTAAAGCGCTTTTGCAGAAGAGAGGAAATCTCTTGAGAGTCCTGGTCTTATTAACCCTTGTTATCTTGTTGGTTATGGCCGCCGGTTGTTCCAAGAACAATGTGGGCGACCTTTTCAAAACAGGGATCGACGAGGGCGATCCGGCGGAAAGCGGTTTCGGCGATCCCGATGCCAACGGCGCCTACACCGTGCAGGCTCTCATGGCCGGGGCGATTTTCGCCGGGGGCGGACCTGAGGCGAGGGCGACCTACCCCGCGGACGGAGCGACTGGAGTGGACGTCACCGCCCTGATCATCATCCGATTCGATCAGACTCTCGGAACGGCGGAGGCGGCGCTCTCCACGGCGATCACCGTGCAGACCGCGGGAGCCAAAGCGACGGTCGACGGGGATTACTCCTATGCTGAAGGTTCAGCCAACAGGATCGTTGTCTTCGCACCCACCGACGACCTCGCCGACGAAACAGGGTACGAGGTCGCGCTCACTTCGAGCCTGGTCGATGCGATCGGAGATGCGGTGGAGATCCCGGGAACGATCAGTTCTTTCACCACGGGAAAGGCGGGCGATGCGGTGGCCTTCGAGGTGATCGAAACGCTGTCCCTGCCCCGGGGCGGGGCGACAGGGGTTTCGGAGCGGTCCGAGATCCTCGTCTTTTTCACCGAGGCTGTCGACACGGCCAATGCCCCAGGCGAGTTCGCGGTCGAAGATCGGAGCGGCAACGCTCAGGCGGGAACCCTTTCCTTTCCGTCCGACTACGGAGATCGCGTCGCGCTCTTCACTCCCGCCGCCGACTACCCGATCGGCAAGCTGGTCGAAGTGACCGTGGGCCGGGACACGGAGAACTCCGATCAGAGCGAGGATCTCGGGAGCGACTACAGTTTTTCCTTCACCACGATCGGCTTTCCGCGCGTCACCGACATCGGATTCAGCGCGGGCGATCCGATCGTGGCTCTGCCGGCGAATTTCTACGAGGGCACGATCCGTACCACGAACCAGGAATCGTTCAAGATCACCGTCACACTTGCCGGTGCGGGCAAGTCGGAACGGCTCGTCATGATCTTCCGGGATACCGGTTCCAAGGCGATCGTGGTGGTGGACGAGGCGAGGCGCAGCGCGGGCACCTACAAATACACCATCGATTTCAAGCCCGAGGACAGGGACGCGATCTCTGACGGAAAAATCACGGTCGGCGCTTACACGTTCAAGGATGACCGGTACGCACCGGTGGCTCCTGCCGGGGTTCTGCCCAATCTTCTCAAGGATCTCGTTCCGCCCGAACTCGAGTCGCTCGGACCGCCCTCCGGACTGGCTGCCGGCGACCGCCAGCTTCTGCTCGAGGTGGGAAGCGCCGGCATTCACGGCAGAGCGTCCGAGGATCTGTCCGACCTGTCCGTCACGGTGGATGTGAACGGCGTGCCCCAGGTTCTGGAAGGGCTCGTTTTCTTTTCGATGGAGTACCCGACGGGATCGACCATCTACTCCCAGGAAGTGACGCGCGGCAACGACGATCTGTTCATCACCACGCCGATCAGCAACATCGACGTGGATTCCGCGTCGCAGAACGCACCCTTCACCGTGACCGAGGTGGTCCTCACGGATATTGCCGGAAACGTGACGACCCTGACCAACCCGACCGATTCGAGCGTCGACTACAGGGGGTACATCGACACGCAGGCGGCAGCCGCGAACGAGCTCGTTGTCTTCTGCTACGATGCGGCGACCCTCCTACCCGTGGAGAATGCCGACGTTCTCGTGGACCAGCATTCGGACGACTACCCGTCCCATAGCTCGGACAGGCTCGGTGCGCACACGGGCGCTGACGGGATTGCCACGATTGCCAACGTCTCCGCCATGCTTCCCGAGAACGCCATAACGGTGACGGTGATCCGCGACAACTACGAGATCACATCCGTTCTGGGGCTCGACAAGCCGGGAGGCGGATCGGGCCTCAAGCTGAGCGTGCCTCTGAGCCCGATGACGGGTGCGACCTCCCAGGCAACGGTTTTTGTCACCGATGCCGGCGGCAACGCTCTTCCCAACGTTTATTTCGGCGGAAACGTTCTGGAAAACGCGGACGACGAGGTGCTCCACGATGCCGGTGTCGATCCGAGCGATCCTCTGAATCCTGTCGTTCTCACCACGCTCAAGTCGAAGCTCCAGTTCCTGGAGGCGATGGGCGTGGAGAGTTCCACGCCCGAGGACCGCTACCAGTGGGCATGGTCGAACCCGTTCCTCGCCGACGGGGGCGTCGCCACCGAGGCGGTGCTCTTCACGGACGCTCTCGCCGATGTGGCGGATCTGACCGTGCAGGATCTGGAAACGCTCAACCTTCTCTCCGGGTACAGCGCTGATATCGAGGCGCGTCTCGTGGCCCGCCTCAATGGATTTGGCGGAACCCTGCCCCTGGCCGTCGATCTGGCGGGGCTGAGTGCCGGTGGCGGCGAGTACGCTTTCGTGGCGCCCATGCCGTCGTCGCTTTTCGAGAACGAGGTGATCGGCGGCGATCTGACGAACGCGGCTTTCGATCCCCCTTACGAGGTGGTCATCGAGCCCGCGCTCGGTCCTGCCGATTACGCGGGCACCCCTGATCAGACCTTGCTCGAGAACGCTCTTTTCTTCGAGGTGGAGGAAAAGAACGCGGAGACGCCGCCGAGGATCATCCGGAAGAGGATCGCCTACGACGAGGCCGGGATCGGTACGACCCGGACAGTCACTTTTCCCGAAACAGGCGGCTCGCCGATCGAACTCTGGGCCGTGTTCACTCCCTCCGTGTATCACCCTCTTCGCGTCTACTGGAACTCATCGATCGATCTTGCGGGCGGCGCGGGCGCTTACATCCTCTGGTACAGCACACTCTCGGGATCGCGGATCTGGAAAACCTATGTGCCCAACACGGGCCATGCCGATTATACGAAACAGGTCTTTTTCCCCGATCTGTCGACAGCGAGCTTGCCCGTCGGATTCACCCCGCTCAACGACTACACCGACTTCACCGACGCCGACGACTACACTTTCTATGCCGAGGCGTACGAGCTGTCCGCCGGGTTCGATCTGCACGAGGCTTTCTTTTCGGACATCGAGCGCGATTGGGTGACCTACTGGCGCGGCAACCTCGCCACGGGATCGCTCGAGTAAAGGATCGGATTTTCTGGCACGATCAAGGAGTTATCCATGGGTGGCGTGGCTCTTCTATCGGGCGGGCTCGACTCCACGGTGGCCGCGGCATGGGCTGTCAGGCACGGCGGCCTCGACCTCGCCCTGACCGTGAATTACGGCCAGCACTGCGCGTCGCGCGAGCAAGAGGCGGCGGCGCGCATCGCCACGAAGCTCCGACTGGAACATCGCACCGTGGAGATCCCCTTCGTGGCAGAAGTGAGCCCCTCGGCCCTGACCGATCAATCGGGCACCATACCCGCTCCGTCGGCCGATGACCTCGACGATCCCGCGCGCGCCGATGACGCGGCACGCGATGTCTGGGTTCCGAATCGGAACGGCTTGCTCATCAACGTGGCTGCCTGCTGGGCAGAAGCGATCGGCGCGGAGCGGGTGGTGGTGGGATTCAACGCCGAGGAGGCCGCCTCTTTTCCCGACAATTCCGACGAGTTCGTCCGGGCGGCCACGGCGGCTCTCGCATACTCGACGCTGAACCGGGTGAGGGTGGAATCTCCCCTCGGTGAACGGAACAAGACAGGGCTCGTCAAACTGGGCCTTGAAGTGGGGGCCCCATTGGAGCTAATCTGGTCCTGCTACAGGGCCGGAAGGGAGCACTGCTGGCAGTGCGCCTCGTGCCAGAGATTGCGGCGCGCTTTGGAACAGAACGGGATCTTGGAGAGTTTTCGAAGGAGGCGGGAAGGATGAACAAAGTCGTTTTGCTCATGGCTGGATTATGTTTCTTTCCAGTGGCGACCGGATGCTTGAATATCGACAAAAAGTCTCCCCATGTGGATTACATGGATATTCATCAGGATTTTGCCGCGGTCGCGCCGGCCGATATCGCCGTCGTTCCCGTCGAAGCTGTCCGGTCCATGGATAGATCCGACCGGGAGAAGATCAGGACCGATCTCTATGACCTGCTCATGGCAAAGGGCTATGCACCGGTGGCGCTCGAATACATCGATCAGCTCCTCGCCGACAAGGGGCTGCTCAAACAGGACGCTGCCACCATTCGGAAATGGAAGACCGACACCTATCGCGATCTCTTCTTTTCCGACGCGTTGTTGATGGTATCGATCGAAAGCTTCAGCGAACCCGGTCTGCCGGACAACGAGGGAATCGAAATCTGGGGCAAGATCGGTCTCTTCGATTCCAAAACAATGGAAGTCCTTTACGAGCATTATATTCGGCGCAATCTCATCCTGTCGGACCCGGGGAGCCGCGAAAAGTACGTGGCACAAGCGCTCAGAGATTTCTCCCGCGAACTGCTCGCCTATCTGCCTGACAAACCGACGCGCAAATTCGACAACACCGAAGGTGGTACGATCCAGCGAGCGGAATGAACGAGCAGTGATTGATTGCGGGAATGTACTTAAAAACAAACCTGCCCCGGGCATCAAAACATTGCACGAATTGCTGTTGACCTGCCCGGTTCGACTCGGGTAAGATATCACGGCCTTTTTAGATAGTTGAGATAATTGGACCTGCGACTCGGTTCAGGGAGTAAGCCCTTTACTTGGTTGCGGGATATTTTTATTTGTTTCCGGCACCTGGTCTTGTTTGCCCACCCGCCGGGAATAACCCCTTAGAACAAGGGAGGAAGAACGATGACGACGACAGATATTGCAAACAAGTCAAAACAGGAAATCATCGACGAATTCAGCACTCACGAAGGAGATACTGGATCGCCCGAGGTACAGGTGGCGCTCCTCACATCCAAGATCAAGCAGTTGACGGAACATTTCAAGGTTCACAGGAAGGACCACGCTTCCCGCCGCGGCCTCCTGAAGATGGTCGGCAAGAGAGCGGCTCTTTTGAAATACCTGAAACAGAAGGAATTCGGTCGGTACAAGACGCTCATCACAAAGCTGAACATCAGACGCTAATTAGGAGGTTGTTTCTGTGGCATATTGTAAAGTTGAACGAGAAATATTCGGCCAGAAATGGACGATCGAAACGGGCAAGATGGCCAAGCAGGCCGACGGTGCCGTGGTCGTCACATTCGGCGAGACCAAGGTATTCACCGCGGTCCAATCGGCCGATCCAAGGCCGGGCATAGATTTCTTTCCCCTCACCGTGGACTATCGCGAGAGGACTGCCGCATCAGGCAAGTTTCCTGGCGGTTTCTTCAAGCGGGAGGGTCGGCCGACGCAGAAGGAAATCCTCACCATGCGCCTGACCGACAGGCACGTCCGCCCTCTCTTTGCAGACGGGTACAATGACGAGGTCCAGATCATGAGCCTCGTCCTTTCGGCCGACATGGAAAACGATCCTGACATTCTGGCCATGATCGGCACCTCGGCGGCCCTGTCCGTTTCCAAGATTCCCTTTCTCGGACCGACCGGCGCGGTACGCATCGGCTACAAGGATGGAGACTACGTTCTCAATCCCACCGCCGGCGAACGCGAAGTCTCGCAGATGGATCTGGTCGTGGCCGGCACGAGCGAATCGGTCTGCATGGTCGAGGCCGGGGTCAAGGAGCTCGAAGAGCAGGTCGTGCTCGCCGGGATCACCAAGGGGCACGAGTTCATCAAGGAGATGACGGCCATGATCTCCGAGCTCCAGGAGAAGGCCGGAGTCCCCAAGCTCGAGGTCGAACCCCCACCGACGGACGAGGTCCTCGAGGAACTGATGGAAACCTACTCCGACAAGCTGCGCGAGCGCCTTCAGGTGTCGGGCAAGCACGAGAAGTCCGTCGCGGTGAAGGAGCTCCGCGAGGAGTTCTGCGAAGCCAAAACGGCCCACATCGAGGACGATGAGGAGAAGGCCGAGACGATCAAGGCGCTCAAGAAGTCCTTCGGTGAGTTCACGTCGCTCAGGGAACGGCGCATGATCTGCGAGGAGAAGGTCCGCTCCGACGGCCGCGGCCTGACCGACATCCGGCCGATCGACGTCGAGGTCGGTTTCCTTCCCCGCACGCACGGCTCGGCGCTTTTCACTCGCGGTGAAACCCAGGCGATCGTGACCCTCACCCTGGGAACCTCGTCCGACGCGCAGCTCATCGAAGGGCTCGACGACGAGTACTACCAGAAGTTCATGCTCCACTACACCTTTCCGCCCTACTCGGTGGGCGAGGTGCGCCCGATACGCGGCCCTGGTCGGCGCGAAATCGGACACGGAGCCCTGGCCGAGCGTGGGCTCTTGCCGATCCTTCCCGACCCGGACGACTTCTATTACACCATGCGCATCGCGTCCGACATCCTCGAGTCGAACGGCTCGTCGTCGATGGCGTCCGTTTGCGGTGGCACGATGGCTCTCATGGACGGCGGCGTGCCGATCAAGCGTCCCGTGGCCGGAATCGCCATGGGATTGATCAAGGAGGGCGACGAGGTGCTCATCCTTTCCGATATCCTCGGTTCCGAGGACCACAACGGCGACATGGATTTCAAGGTGGTCGGATCGGGCCAGGGCATCACGGCGCTTCAGATGGACATCAAGATCAAGGGGCTCCCCATCGAGACGATGCACAAGGCTCTCGAGCAGGCCAAGGAAGGCCGCAAGCATATCCTGAGGTGCATGCTCGACGCCCTCGAGGCGCCGCGCGACAGGCTTTCGGTCTATGCTCCCAAGATGCTCCGCAAGATGATCAATCCCGAGAAGATCGGAACACTGATCGGCCCCGGCGGCCGCATGATCAAGAAGATCCAGGAAGAAGCGGAGGTCAAGATCGATGTGGACGACTCGGGCGAGGTGTTGATCAGCGGCCTCAGCCAGGATGCTGTGGAGCAGGGATACGCCATGGTCGAGGCGGTCACCGAGGATGTCGAGGTCGGAAAGGTCTACAAGGGAAAAATCGTTTCCATCAAGGACTTCGGTGTTTTCATGGAGATCCTTCCCGGACAGGAAGGTCTTTGCCACGTCTCGGAACTCTCCGAGGACTTCGTGAAGAACGTCTCCGATGTGGTCAAGTTCGGCGAGATCCATGATGTAAAAGTTATCAACATCGATGACTCCGGCCGGATCAAGCTCAGCATCAAGCAGGCCAAGGAGGACCAGCGCCGGCGGTAGCAGCCGCCCCTGGGGGCGACCTTCTCGCCCCGAGGTCAGTTAAAGGTTATTCAAAATCCGGTCTCCGCCCTTTGAAGCGGAGGCCGGTTTTTTTATTGTTGAAGCCAACTGAGCGCCAGCAGACTCTTCAATCGGTACAAGGTTCAGTCGGATGGACATATGGCGGTTCGATTCGTTGCTCTGTTCTTTTTTCTCGCGGCCCACGCTCTGGGCCAGGCTGATCCTCCGACGCAGCTCCGCCTCGTTGGACAGCCGGTTCCAGAAGGCGTGATCATCGACGGCGATCTCTCGGAATGGACCCGCGACGGGGCGTTCGGGCTCAACCGCAGGGATCAGCTCAACAAGTTCGCGAACGAGGCGCTCAGCACGCGGTGGGAGGGAGAAAGCGATCTCTCGGCCACCTTCTTCATCCGTCATTCCCGCGACGCCCTCTATCTGGGCGGCCGGGTCACGGACGACCAGACGCTGTACCGGGATGTCCAGTGGTGGCAGGGAGATGCGATCGAGGTCTTCATCGACAGCGACTACTGGGGTGACCGGGAAGAAAATCAATTCAGCGACGACGACTATCAGATCTTTCTGATGCCCCACAATCCGGGACGGAAGTGGGGCGTTTCATTTCAGGGGCGCAGGAGCGTTCTGGGTGACAACGATTTCGTCGGTGTCGAGGTCGGCTATCAGGCTGTTCCCGGGGGATACACCTTCGAGGCGGTCTTTCCGTTCTTCAACTTCCCGCTCCTGCCGCGGGGATGCAAGACGCTCGGTTTCAATATTGCCATCACCGACCATGACCTGCTCGACGATGGGACGGAGCGGCACAATTACATTACCGCCAACGGCGCGGCGCTGATCTATCACCATCCGTGGAACATGTGCCGACTCGATCTGACGGGGGAGCCCTCGGCAGGAGCGACCGGTCTCGAGAAAAGGGATGCTTCGAAGGCGCGAAGTTTTCTGCTCACCGTGGTTCTGTCGCTTCTGGCCATCTTCGCGGTGACCCTTTTTTCGGTCAAGATCTACAATGCCGCCCAGAGGTACTTTCCCCGCTGGCGTTACTACGGCGTGGGACTCTTTTTCTTCTTCATGTTCTTCATCCTTGTCGTACCCGCCGGCATCGTCCGGTGGCGGGCCGCGGGGGTGCGATCTCTTCTGGCCGAATGCACCGCACCCTTGCCGGCGGTCATGGCGGAGCTCTGTTCGCCCGACGTGACCCGGGGCCGCGGTGGAATCAGGACGGCCGAGTCGCTCAACGCGCTGCTGTCCGGCGAGACGGTGCGGATCGCCGACGACTACAACTACAGCGTCGTCGATCTCGGCTGCAATCCGAGAACGAACAGCTATGCGTCGGGAATCCCTTTCTACGATTACGGCTTCAGCCTGAAAGAGGGGACCGAATACGTCTTCGCCGCGCCCGAGAAGATCCCTCTCTCGGAGATCGCCCTTTCGATCCGCTCCGCTTTCAAGAGCCCTCTCGCACAGGGAGTGGCTCAGGGAGGGGTGATCCGCGATGCCTTCGAGGTGGGTGTCCGCTTCACCGATGACGACGAAGGCATCGTCCGCTCCCTCGGCGTGCTCGACTGCAGAGGCACCATGCTCCCGCCGGTGGGATCCCCCTGTTCGCTCGCCTGGGAAAAGAACGGCGAGCAGTGGCATCAGCATCTCGTCTCTCTGTCCGATGAGGAGATGGAAAAATCGGTGAGCGAGGTATTCGTCCGCCTCGTCAACCCGAACGTGGACATCAACTTGGCCGGTATCACGGGGCTGCCGGCCGAGCGGCTGGCAGAGCCGCTCCTCTTCTACCTGGGAAACCGGACCGAAGGGGGCGTTCCGACGTGGCTCCATGACGGCACGATGCCGCGCGGCTGTGCGCGGTCGATTCAGCCGTCTCCGGACAGCACGAACGAGAAGCGGGCCGGTGCGTTCAGCTTTCCGGTGAACGGCGCGCCCGACGTTCTCTTTCTCGTCTACACGTCGAAGGACATCACACTCTTCGAGAAGGAGAAATACGGCGCCGAAGTCGCGCGCTTCATCCTGCGGTTCGCCGACGGAAGGGAGGAGAGTCGGTCGGTCCTTGCCGGCGTACATGTCGATCACTGGACGAGGAACCATCCCGAGGCGATGGAGAGCCGCAGGGCGTATCTGTGGACCGAGAGCGGGGAGGAAAGGCACTATGACATCCTCCGTATCGATCTCGACCGGACGAATCCCCTCGTGCAGGTACTGGTTCTCAACTGCGGCGACAGGGGATCACCATTCATTCTCGGCGCAGCCACGACCGGTGTTCGCGTCGACCGCAAACCGGTGCGGAGCGGACTGCTCCGAGAGGAGGGGGACACTCTTTCCGTGGCGCACAGCCTCCTCGCCGGATCGCGCAACCTGAACTACACGATCTTCGAGAACGGCATCGCTCGAGCCTGCGGCCATATCAAGGAGATATCGGACCGCCTGATCGGAACGGGGCTGCCAGCCGAGGCGCGGCGGGTGATACCGTCGGAAGATTTCCTGTTCTCCCAACCTGTCCCATTCCAGGCGGGCGGTACCCAGTACCTGGGAGTCTATATGGGTGTTCCGGCCGGGGATGGCGGCCGGCTGCTTCTCAGAGCGGCCCTCGAACTGCAGCCGACCACTGCGGTGGGGACGCTGCAAAATACGATGATCCTCGTGGCGGTTTTTCTCTTTCTGCCATTTTTCATCATGTTCTTTGTCGACCTGCTCGGCAGGATCAGAATGATCCGGCTCAAGCTGACATCGCTTTTCATCCTGACCTCGGTCGTGCCCATCGTTTTTCTTTCTCTCCTCATGTTCAACCATTTGAACGGGGTCCGCGACGATCAGATGAAGCAGCACCTGCGGAGGGCCGTCGCCTCGGGTCGAAGCGAGCTGGAAAGACTTGTCAACGCCGCATCCAACGTTGCCAGGGCAGAGCTGCAATCCTCCGAGTTGATGGATGCCGTCGGTGCGTACGGTGTCAACGGACAGGGACTGTCCCAGTTCTTGAAAAGATGGCGGGACGAGAACTTTGTCAACGATGGCATCGAGAGAGCGGTCCGACTCGAACTGATCCTCGACGACGGCGAGAGGCGTCTCTTTTTCGATTCTGGCGACCATATTCACAGCAGTCTCTTCGACGACACCGAGAGCGGGCTCTATTTCCACTGGGGTAAAGCCGCCTTCGTGGGAACGGCGGAGAGAGAGCGCCCGCCGAGATTGCGTCTCTCTGTCGGAGGCGTGGTGAGCGCCGCCTTCCTGCAGGGGCTCGCCGAAGACACGGAATGCGGCGGAATGGTGATCGTCGATGCCCAGGAGGGCCATCCCATCGTGGATGCCGGTCTCCCGGAGCATTTCGAAGACCGGAAAAAGAGGCAGAGGCTGGTCAATGATTGGTTCGAGATGAAGAAGGAGACCTATCTCGGAGAGCGCGTGGACAGCGTGCTCGTGGCGTGCGATCCTCTCCCGGCAAGGGGGCGCCCGCTCGTGCTGGAGGCGCACAGCCGGAAGAAGGGATTCCTTTATCCCGTGACGGTTTTTCTCACCGAGATGGAGGTCGAGGACTTTTTTCTACTCTTCGGAGCGATCATTCTCGCCTCGGCGATCTTCATCGGATCCGTCACGACCGATGGAATCATCAGGCCCTTCGAAAAGCTCAAAGATGGCGCCGAGGCGGTCAGCCGCGGCGATCTGGCCTACCGGATCGACGCGGAAGGCGGGACCGAGATCGGGAGGCTCGCACAGGCCTTCAATTCCATGACGGGGCAGCTCGAGCACAGAATGGACGAGCAGCAGCGTCTGACGCGCAACATGGAGGAGTTGAGCGCGGGACTCGATTTTCAGGAGAAGGTCGCTTCGGCGCTTCGGATGCTCGTTGACGATCTTCAGGCGGAGAGAGCGGTGTTCTTTTTCTTCGACCAGCAGATGGGGCGTTTCGCGGTGCTCGGGGACAGCCTGGGATTATGCCAGGCCGCGGAGTTCATGCCGGGAGAGAGCTTTCTGGCGGAGAGCCTCAGGAGTCGTGAACCGAGGATTTTCGCCCGCCCTGGAGAATCGAATCTGTACAAGGACGCCGCAGGTCCCGTGCGCGACGTCGTCATGCCCGACAAGCCCCTGGTGATCTTGCCGCTCTCCGTACAGCGCCGGAACCTGGGGACGATTCTGGTCATCCTCCGGGAAGAACCGGGTATGCTCGATCTGGTCAACAGGGAGTACCTGGCGAGTATGGCCCAGCAGATCGCGGTCTCCTTCGAGAATGCCCGCCTCTATCTCATGGCGATCCAGGATCCGGACACGGGATTCTATTTCCGCGCCTTCTTCCGCCATCGTCTTGCCGAGGAACTGGACCGGACGGTTCACACGGGCGGGAAACTCGCTCTCCTCAGGCTCAGTTTCGACAATCTGGAGCAGATCAGGACGGTCAATCCCCACAAGGCCGATACGATCCTCGATCGCATCTCCACGGTGATCAGGAAGGTTTGCCGCGACATGTACATCGTCGGGCGGAATGCGGCTGGAGAATTCGACATCCTGCTCGCCGACGCTGACCGCCGCGTCGGTTTGGCTCTGGCCCGGTCGATCCTTCGAGAGCTCGCCGCGGATTCCGGAACGGGGGAGGACGAAGAGCCGCTCTTTGCGTTCGGCCTTGCGTTCTGTCCCGATGATGCCTCGAGCGCGGAGTTTCTTTTCGCCCAGGTTGCACGTTCCCTGGAAGAGAACAAAGGGGTGCGCGATCTGGGTGAGGAGCCCCTCGCAAGGGAGCCGGCAGTCGATACACGTCCGATCGATACGTTCGGGTATGTGTTCGCCTCTACCAAGATGAACGAAATCCTGTCCACGATTCCGCGAATCGCGCAGTCGTCGATCTCGATTCTGATTCTCGGCGAGACAGGTGTGGGTAAGGAGGTTCTGGCGGAGATCATCCATCATCAGTCGGGCAGGGCTGATTTTCCGCTCGTGCGGCTCAACTGCTCGGCATTGCCTGAATCTTTGCTCGAGAGCGAACTCTTTGGCCATGAGAAGGGGGCGTTCACCGGTGCGGAGAGACGCAAGGCAGGGCATTTCGAGGCGGCCGACAAGGGAACGCTCTTCCTCGACGAGGTGGGGGACCTCTCGCTCCGTACGCAGGCAAAACTTCTGCGCGTGCTTCAGGACAAGACGATCGAGCCGCTCGGCAGCGTGGGGAAACCGCTCAAGGTGGACGTGAGGATCATCGCTGCCACGAATCGCGATCTGCCTTCCGAGATCGGGCAGGACCGCTTCAGGGAGGATCTCTATTTCCGGCTGAAAGTGATCACCCTTTCGATACCGCCCCTGCGTGAGAGAAAGGAAGACATTCCTGCCCTGGCCCGGCATTTTATCGAGGAATTCAACAGGGAGAACAACCGCCACATCAGACACATGTCGCCCGCGGCGCTCGACCGGTGTTATCGGTACAAATGGCCGGGCAACGTGCGGGAACTCAAGAACGTCTTGAACCGCGCCATGCTTTTTGCGGAAGACGATCTGATCGAACCTGCCCATCTCGTGTTCGAGAGCGCCGCATCGGAATCGACCTTCAAAACCCGGGTTCCTGTGGGGGAGGAAACAGCGCGCAAGCTGAATAGCCGGCAGGCGCAACTTCTCAATCATCTCCAGGCATCCGGATCGATTACCAATCGAGCATACATGGAGATGATGGGCATTTCGTCGAGGACCGGTTTGAGGGATCTTCAGGAAATGATCAAGCTCGGACTTATCGTGCGCTTTGGATCGCGTCGCGCCGCCGTGTACAAGCTCGCAAAAACACGCGATCGCTAGAAGCCGCAGGCCATGCTGTAATCAACGAGCTTTTGGCCGCCTAACAAACACCTAATAAATCAGCCTCCGCCTCTTCTATTCCGCCATTTTGCGCCTGATTGGCGGAATTTCCTTTTGATGGAAGTCGGTTTCGGATGCTGGAGAAGTATCGATTTGTATTTTAATTACTTGAATAAAGGGACGGTTAGGTATAATCCACAGTCGATGTGCGATTTTTTACCATTTTTTATGTTATTGGTACCACTTTTGTGAATAGAAACAGTCGAAGTAAAAGGGTCTCGAGACGACTTGAAAAAGTGAGGTGAGTCAGGCAGAGGATTTGCCACGGCGCGGCATTGAGTTTTTGCCGAACTGAGGCGCAGGAATTCTGATGAATCTGCCGAAGTACTAAACAAGAAAATGGGAGAATATTATGGCAAAGGGAAGCAATAACCCCTCAGCGATTCGCACGGTTGTGTGCCTCGCTGTTCTCCTCGGTTATCTCATAACGGTATCGGCTCCAGTCATGGCCGCGGCACTCGAGGACGTCACGTATAAAATCACCGGCGATATTTACTTTGGCAACAAGAACTCCTATAAGAAGCCTTGTGTCCTGGACCGGAAAAAGGTGTTTGCGAAGATTCCGGCCATCAAAACGATCAAGCGGGAGAAGTTGGAAAAGAACTCTGCACGATACACCTTTCTTCTCCAGCAAGCGAACAAGGTCTTTCGCAAAACGGTGAGTGACGTGGCGACAAAAAAGGGCTACGATCTGGCTGTCGAGCGGGGAGGGATCAAGGCGACCAAGAAGGGAGTGCGCATTCCGGACATTACCAAAGCCGTGATCAAGGCTCTTCCCAAGTCTTGACACTTTTCCAAGGAGGGTTTCTCCTTGGCGAACCTGGAATACCGCAGGGCCTGTCACCCCGAACGAATGACAGGCCCTTTTTATTTTGGCCTTCTTTTTTTTATGCTGTTTGGCGGCACGACAGTCATGCGAAACAAGATAGCTCCATTCTTTCTGGTGTTGGGGATCTTTCCCGCCCTATTGTTCACCTCAGGCTGCGTAACCGAATCGAGATGGCCCAAGGCATCGTCCGAAGAGAAACAGGCCTCTATTTTTGGGGGAGAAGGATCTGTCTCGTTCATAAAGTTCCCTCCACGATACAGTCTCGATCCGCCCATGGGCGAGGACACGATCGCGCCTCCGGCAGGCGAGGAAGAGAAGAAGTATCCCATACCGGACGAGGCGTCGCTCGGTACATACGATCCTTTCAAACGTTATGCTGCTCAAACCTATTACGGTGACGACGGTTCGGTGACGCGGCATTACTATCTCGATAATGGATCGGGAACCAACATCGCCAATCTGCTCACAACACAGATAGAAGGCCTGTCGATCAAGGGAGGAGACGTCAAGGCGGCGCTCGCCGGCCAGCAGGTGGGTGAGGTCGTGGTCTGGCCCAATTTTCTCGTTGATTCCCGCCCCGTGATGAAAACGGCTCCCACTCCATTCTCGGGTTACAGACACAGCGCGACGCGCGCATCCGATCTAATGGTGGTCAAGGCGACACCGGAAAAACTCAAGGAGGCTGATACCTATCTCGGCTGCCTGCAGAACGAGATTCCCATGATCGAGATCCAGGTGCGCGTGGCCGAGCTGGCGGTGAGCGATAGCCTTCAGTACGGTCTGACCAGCGTGATCGACAAGATCACCGGCGGCGATGCGTTTCTCAAGGGATGGCTCAACAGGTTCAATACCGAGTCGTTCAATGTGGCCGGAGAATCGGATTTTCCCGGTGCGCTCATCTCGATTGGCGGTGATCACGACAAGCTCAACCTCAACGCGCAGCTCGAACTCCTGCAGAGGATCTCCGATTCGGAAATTCTGGCGGCTCCGCGCATTACGGTGCTCAATGGACACAGGGCCGTGATCAGCACGGGAAATCAGACACCGGTGGTCAGTCCGATCATTTCGGGAAACCAGACCGCTTTCTCCTACTCGTTCAAGCCGACCGGCGTCACCCTTTCGATCGTGCCCCATCTGCTCCCAGGCGGAATCATTCAGATTCAGGTCACAGCCGAGGTCTCGGCCGTGGTCGGCGAGGAGACGATCGACCTCGGCGACGGGCCTGTTCACCTTCCCATCGTGTCAAAGAGGAACCTGGGTACCAAGCTCCGCGTTGGGGACGGCAAGGAGTTCGTTTTGGGCGGGCTCTACACCTACTCCGATTTCGAAATCATCTCCAAGGTGCCCGTACTCGGCGATGTGCCGATCCTCGGTTATCTTTTCAAAACCCAGTCGAAGGCGAAAGCCAAGTCCGAGATCCTCTTTCACATCGTTCCGCGTGTGGTGCGCGGGCCGGGCGGTTTGATCGACAGGGAGCAGGAGGGTGGACCATGATTGATCTCTTTCCGCGATCCAGACCCGACAGAGATCGGTTGCGCGGCGGCTTGCTTCCTGTCCTCGTTCTCCTCGCTGGACTGCTCCTCCCCGGATGTATCACCGAGGTGAGGGGGCCCGGAGCGTGGGGCCACGACAAGTTGACCCTTTACTCGGAACAGGAAGCGCTCGGATTCGAGCCGATCCTCGGACGCTACTCGGTCGATCCTGCTCTCGGCGGCGACCTCGACGGTCTGGACAGGGTCGATCCGAGCACACTCTTCAGACCGTTCCATCAGTACGAGCGCACCACCTATCTTCACAATGACGGATCGGTCACCCTTCACTATTACCTCGAGCCGGGTCTGGGCGACAAGGTCAAGGCACTGCTCCTCGGCCAGGTCAAGGGCCTGACCGACGGCGCGGGAGTCCCTCCGAAAGCGATCAACCAGGTCTCGGTCATTCCGAATTTCGTAATCGACAAGAGGGAGACCTCGGCGAGCGGACCGAAGGGTTTCATGGGGCACAACCTTGCTCCCGGAAACGCTTGCGACCTTCTGCTGGTGCGTACCACCAATGACACGCTCGTCGATGTGGAAAACTTCATCAGGAAATTTCTTGTCGAAGTACCCATGATCGAGATCAAGGTGCGCATCCTGGAAGTGGCTCTCACCGACAACACGCAATATGGTATTACCGCCGAAGTCACGAAGGAGACAGGCGGCAATCCGCTCTTCAAGGGGATGACCTCCCATTTCAACACGGAGGAGATGATCGCCGCCGGTGGTTTCTCCGTGGACGACCTCAGGACCTGGTTCGATCCGGACAGGGCAGACATCGATCCCGGGTTTCAGGGCGGGTTTTTCATTGTCGAGGGTGTGCACGACAAGCTCAGGCTCCAGGCGGCACTCGAGATGTTACAGCGAACGAGTGATTCCGAGATCCTCTCGGCGCCGAAGGTTCGCGTTCTCAACGGCCACAAGGCGATCATCGAAACGGTCCGTGAAATCCCGCTCCCCAAGGCCAAGGTGGGGATCAGCTCGACGTCGTACCAGTACGAGTACAAGCCGGTGGGTGTGACCATGGTGATCCTGCCGATGCGGCTCATGGACGGCACCTTGCAGATCCAGTTGACGACCGACGTTTCCACCATTACCGGTGAGGAAGAGTTCACCACGGGGCAGGGAACGGGATCGGTGTCGATTCCGGTCATTTCAAACCGGGGCGCATCCACGGCCATCAACGTGAAGGAGGATCAGGCCTTCATGCTGGCCGGACTGATCGACCGGTCGGAGATCGAGGTGGTTTCCAAGGTCCCCCTTCTGGGCGATATTCCCCTTCTGGGTTTTCTATTCAAAAGCCGCGAGGTTGAATTCAAACGCACTCAGATCATTTTCTACATCGAGCCGCGGGTCATTCCGCCCACCGAGGTTCTCTACGGCCTGGAGGACTGATCCTCATGCCTGACGCACCAGGCGGTTCCAACGCGCCCGAAGATCCACCCCGGGACGATCGTGAGGCGATCGTCCTTCGGTCGTCTTCCGAAGCCGATCGTGAGGCGATCGTCCTTCGGTCGTTGTGCCGAAACTTCGGTGAAACCGTCGCGTTGCGTAATTTCGAAATGACAGTCTTTCGCGGCGATATCCACGGATTTCTGGGTCGTAACGGCGCGGGAAAGACCACGGCGATCCGGATACTGGCCGGATTGATCCGTGCCGACTCGGGCGGTGCGGAGATCTTCGGACGGAATGTCTTGAGCGGTGACCAGGCTGTGAGACGGAAGGCGGGTTTTCTCGTGGAATCACCGTCCTTCTTCGCCCATCTGAGTGGACGGGACAATCTCTGGTGTCATGCGCTGCTCATGGGCGGAATCAGCCGCTCCCAGGTCGATGAGAGCCTCGATCTTTTCGGGCTACGCGCCGCGGCGGACCGCAAAGTGGGCGGCTATTCGCTCGGCATGCGGCAGCGTCTCGGCCTGGCCCAGGCTTTTCTCGGCGATCCCGAGATCATCGTGCTCGACGAACCCGCGATCGGTCTCGATCCGGGCGGGGTGATCGCCATACGCGAGATCATTCAGCAATACAGCTCCGAGAAGGGAACGACCTTTCTGATTTCGTCCCATACCCTGGGCGAGATGGAACGGCTTTGCTCGCGCCTCAGTATCATCGACGAGGGCAGCCTGGTGGCTGAAGGAAGCCTCCGCGAGCTCGGCGCCTCCGGCCGGGTGACGGTCAGGGTTGACGATGTTTCCAAGGGACTGGCGCTCATCGAAGAGCGATTCGCGCAGGCCGAGCCGCGCCAGAGGGATACGAACCGGATCGTGCTCACCGTCGACGACAAGGACGTTCCCGACCTGGTTCGCCTCCTCGTGAACGGCGGCATCGGCGTGCACGAAGTTTCCACCGGACCTGCCATGCTCGAGGACCTTTTTCTCGATCTCGTTGGCTCTGGAGGCGTTTCATGAAGAGCCGGCCTTTCCGCATGGAACTCTTCAAGTTGGGAAAGAAAAGGGCGGCCATCCTTTTCGGTGTGGTCTTGCTCGTCCTGTGCAAGGCTGCTTTACTCGCCGTGCACGCACCCATGTCGCCCGATGAGAAGGGGAGCGCTTTCGCGTACCTGGCGCAGTCCGCATCGATGACGATGGTCCTCTGGTGGTTTCTGCTCCTCTGTCTGTCGGCCGCTTCGATCAGCAATGAGAGGAGCCGCGGCATTCTGCGCATGCACCTGAGCAGACCGGTGGGGCGGGGCGCTTTCCTCTTTGCGCGCGTCGGTGCGCTGCTGGTCGTACTCTTCGTCCTTCTCCTCGCGGACGCGGCCGTGGGAGTGACCCTCGCGGCAATCAGCAGGACCTTCGGCGATGTGGCGGATCCTGCTCTGCAGGGCCCCCAGTTCGCGGCAACGTCCATGGCTCTCGGAGTCGTTCGCTGCTATCTCTTTACCTTTCTGGGACTCGCGGCGGCGCTCGCCATGGGACTGCTCTTCTCCGTGCTCATCGCCAACCCCGTGACGGCGATCGCCTGGGCGGCTGGCACTGGCCTCATCCTGGAAGGTGTGAGAAGAGTGTTCGAGATTCCGATGGGCGCCTATGTCCACTACATGCCAACGCAGTACATCTTCATCCATTTCGATCAGATCAAGAGCCTGGCCTATGGATTCTCCATTTCCGTGCCGGGCTCGAGTTACGTGCTCCTGTCGGTCCTGGTTCCGACCGCCTACTTTCTCACCTTTATATTCCTCGCGTACAAAGCCTTGCAGAGGGCCGACATCGCCGAATAGGCGGGTCGCTCAATTCCACGTAAGGTGTTTTTTTCGCTTGACTTGTGAATCGCCTTTGATAAAATTCCACATTTCCTATTTGGATCGCCTTAACGTTCTTTACAGTAAAAAGTTAAAAACTTGTTACTCCTGTCCGGCTGGCGGGTATTCCACTCGAGTTTTTCAACTTTTTGAATTAATCCGTATGGGTCCAACATCACCTTTACATATCCACGCAGACCTCTAAGAAGGAGTTTCGAATGTTGTCTGGGAGAAGTCTCCTTACCTACGCCGTTGTGTCATTTTCTGTCCTATTCTTTTTCTTTAACAGCTCCGCTTCTGCTCAGGACGAGGACCTGACAGCCCTCTTCGAGCAGGGAAAGGACGCTTTCAACCGGGGCGAGTACGATGCCGCCTTGCAGGCTTTTCAAGCGCTTCTTGCTGAGAATCCCTCTGACGAAACAGTTTTCTACTTTTGGGAAGAGGCAGGACACAAGATCTTCCTCGACATGTTGATCAGGGAGGGCGAATTCGAGACGGTGGCGCGGCGTTTCATCGAAAAAGCCCGCGTGGGTCGCAAAGCGAAGCAGGAGGACGGAAGCCGCATCGCCGAGTTGACGGAGATGATCGTCTCCGGCGATCACCGGCAGCGCAGAGAGGCCCTGCTTGAAATCGAATCGAATCACGGCGAGTACGCTGTCGAATACCTCTACAAGGAACTGGCCAACGAGGACACCGAGGCGAGGGTCAACGTGATTGCGGCTCTCTCGCGCCTCGGTGAAGAAGCCACGCTGCCCCTCATCCAGGTGTTGAACTCCGATGATGCCAAGATCGTTCAGAACGCAGCAGTGGTTCTCGGCCGGATTCGCGACGGGAGAGCCCTCCCGGCGCTGAAGAGTCTCTACTCGAACGCCGACACGAGCGACATCGTCAAGAACGTCGCGGCCGACGCGATCGAGAAGATCGCGAACAAGAGCGCCGACGAACTCGCCGATCCATCTCTTCTCTTCTGCGACATGGGCGAAGCCTACGTGAGCGGTTGTCCCGCAACGTGCAAGCCTTTCCTCAAGAGCGCGGTGATCTGGAAATGGGATGATGGCGAGCTCAAGAAGCTCCCCGCCGTTCCCGGACTGCGCGGTCTCGAACTCGCCGAAGACGCGTGCTACGCCGCACTCGAATGCGATTCCGGCAATGTGAAGGCCGTGATGCTCCTCGGCCTGGTCTATGCCTCGCAACTCGCCGAGATCCATAGCATGGAAATCGACGAGGACGACGAGACCGCCACCTTCGCGGCAGAAAGCATCGCCAAGGCGAACGCTCTTCTCGCGCTTTGCGGCCCGGACAGGCTTCTCGAGGCTCTTGCGATGGCCATCGACAGCGGACTTTATCTGGCCGCGATAGAGATCATCGATGTTCTCGGCGAGATCGGATCCTTCGATCGGGACGCTCTGCTCCTCGCTTACGACTCGGGCGACAAGCAGGTCAAATACAAGGCCGCTTTTGCCGCGATCGGAAACGGCTTTGTCGATGAAGAAGTGGTCTGGGTGGCCTCGAAGGCGCTGCGTGAATCGAGCGTCCAGCAGGTGCTCGTCGTGGACGACAACTCCGAGACGCGTAACGCGCTGCTTGCCGGTCTGAATGACAATGGTTTCTTCGCCGTGGGGTCCTCGACCGGAGCGGAAGGTCTCGTGCGGACCAAGGAATTCCCTCCCAAGGATCTCGTGATCGTCCGGTCGAGCCTCAAGGATTTGACCGTCGACAGCATCATTTACGAACTGGGCAGCGGACCAGGTTCGGAGACGCCCGTTCTGCTTCTTGCAGGCAATGACGAGATGGAAGGTGTCAAGGGACTCTGGGAAGGAAAGGTGGCAGGCTTTTTGACCGATTCCGAGGTGGGCAGCGAAGCTTTTCTTGCAGTCGCTCGTGATTCGGCTGGCGATCTGAATGATGCCCGCCAGCAGGCGCTCGCCCTCTCCGTCAAGGCGGCCCAATCGTTGGCTTCACTCGACGGTAGCGCGCTCAGCGGCGTCGAGGAGGACTTGATCCAGGCTCTCAGCAAACCGGACGAGGTCAAGGTGCCCGTTCTCGATGCGTTGGCCAAGATCGGAAGCCGGGTGGCGCTCGAGACGGTGGCTCAGGTCTTTGCCGACATATCCGCTTCGTCAGAAGTCAGGATCGCGGCTGCCAAGGCGCTCGGTTCGATTTATGCCACGGGCGAAGCGTCTCCTGACGGCGACGTCATGGCGGCGCTGCAGGAAGCTATCGGCGGCGACGATGCCGGTCTCAGGCTCGCGGCGGCCGAAGCCGTGGGCAAGGCTGTTGACATGGAAAACGAAGCGCTGAAAGACATCCTGCTGGCCAACCGGATTCAGTAGCGATTCGATCGCGCGGACACACGCGATAGGAATCACGTACAAAAAAGAGGGCGCCTGCAAATCAGGCGCCCTCTTTTATTTTTGGAGCCAGGGATCGGAATTGAACCGACAACCTCAGCTTTACGAAAGCCGTGCTCTACCGTTGAGCTACCCTGGCTGATTTTTCGAGAGCTGCTTCATGGCCGCCCGTGGGAGCGAGCGGCAAAGAAGGGGCTTCTTTTAACACAAACCAGATGTCACCGCAAAAGGTTTGTACTGGAGGTAGTCCCATTTTTGGACGGAAAATTTCCATGGATCCTCTGATCTCGTTTCCGGCCGCGCTCTAGCTCAGGACCTCCTCCGCCACACGCTTCACCGTTGCGAGAGCTCGATCCACGTCATGGTCGTCGAGGTCGCGGTGTGTGACGAACCGGAGAGTGTGACCGAAGAGAGCGTGAACCAGAATACCTGATTTCTTCATCTCCGCACCGATCTGGTCGGCACCGGGCCGCGTGATTCTGGCCATGATGATGTTTGATTCTACCCGGTCGGGATCGACATCGAGGTATGGCAGTTTCGAGAGACCCTTGGCGAGGATCTTGGCCCGAACGTGGTCGTTTTCGAGACAGGAGGGCCCCTCGTGGAGCGCGATGAGGCCGGCCGCGGCCAGGATACCGGCTTGCCGCATGCAGCCGCCAAGCGGCTTTCTGATCCTGAGACAGTTCTGGATCGCCTCGGCATCTCCCACGAGCAGCGAGCCGACAGGTGCGCCGAGACCCTTGGAAAGGCAGCAGCTGATCATATCCACACAGGCCGCGTACCGGCTGACCGGAATTCCCGACGCAGTCGCCGCGTTGAATATCCGGGCGCCATCCATGTACACCGGTATCCCTCTCCCGTGAACAGCGTCGGCCACGCGAGAGACATAGTCGATCCCGAGCACCGTGCCACCACCCATGTTGTGAGTGTTTTCCAGAATGACGAGGCTGGTCCTGGGGTTGTGAATATCCCCCTCCGGATGGATGGAGGAGAGAATCTCGTCCTCGTTCATCACCCCGTACTCGCCTTTGAGATTTCGCGATTGAACACCGGAGATGAGCGCCATCCCGCCGCCTTCGAAGAGTTGCGGGTGGCTCGAAGCCTCGAGAATGATCTCGTCTCCCGGCCGCGTGAAATGTTTGATCGCGATCTGATTGGCCATCGTACCCGAGGGAACGAAAAGTGCCGCCTCGCGGCCGAAGAGGGCTGCGGCCTCTTCCTGCAGCCTGTTGATGGTCGGGTCCTCGCCATACACGTCGTCGCCCACCTCGGCCTCGGCCATGGCCCGTCGCATGGCGGCAGTGGGCAGCGTCACCGTGTCGCTCCGGAAATCGGATATCTTCTGCTCTTTCACTCCTCTAGCCTTTCCTCTACTGTACTTGTTTCATGTGCTGCGCAACCGGCCCGCGGGGAGTCAGATGTGTTTATCCACGAAAGCCCTCGCCCGCGCAGGATCGTTCGTGCCGGAGACGATGATCCGTGCGTCTCTGAAGATCGTCATGGTCAGCGGAGGGCGCACAAACCTCAAATGAAACTCTCCACTGATGACCTGTCCCGATTTAGACAGCCTGGCAGCCAAATCGTCGAATGAAAGTCGACTCCCTCCCTCGGGCGGTGCGATCTGGACCGAGTCCGTGCCGCAGAGGACCGAGGCCCGCGCCGCCATTCGTCCGCCGAGAAAATCGAAACGCCCCTTGCCGCATGCCGCGCATCGAGGATCGGCCTCGACCTCGACGAGGCGGTGGTGATTGTTCCAGACATCGACGACCGTGAGGATCCCTGTGCCGCGTGCCGGCTGACCGGCCGCGATCCGGAGGATCTCGGAGGCGGCCAGGGAACCCATGACCCCGACCGCCGGTCCGATCACTCCTGCCGTGGCGCAAGTGTCGATCGATCCGGGCGGAGGCGGAGAATCGATGAAGCAACGCAGACAGGGGCGTCCAGCAGCCGCGATCGTCATCGTGTGGCCCGTGGCGGCGATTACGCCCGTGTAGACCCAGGGGATCCCGAGTTTGAGAGCTGCATCGTTGATGAGAAAACGGAGGGCAAAATTGTCCGAGCCGTCTGCCACGAAATCCGCGCCCTCGATCAGCCGTTCCACGTTTTGGGGTCCGATATCAACAGCGTGGGGTTCCACGACCACATCGGGATTGATACGCCGGAGACGCTCCGCGGCCGCCTCGGCCTTGGGGCGGCCGTTCAGGGCATCGTCGTGGTCGAACAGGCTCTGGCGCGGCAGGTTGGTGAGTTCCACGATATCCCGATCGCACAGGATGATCCGTCCCATCCCGGCGCGTACCAAGTGGGCGGCGATCACCGAACCCGTAGCGCCGCAGCCGGCAAGAAAGAGGGTGCTCTTTCGAATTCTCCTCTGTCCTGCTTCGCCGATCGGTTCGAACTGGATTTGGCGTTGGTATCGATCAATATTCATGAAAGAAACCAGTTCACGAGCATCTCGCGGTCGGTCAGGTCCGACACGGTCAGGTCGGCCCCTGTATCGTTCAATTCGGCCAGCTCGTGGGGGCCGCTGGCCACGGCAAGGGTCAAGGCGCTGATCGCCTTCCCTGCAGCAACGTCCCGTGGTGTATCGCCGACCACGAAAACAGCGTCGATCGATGCGGAACTGCCGGCCAGGGCCGTACCCCGTTCTACAGCCTTGGCGAGAAGTCCAGGTCTGTCCGCTGAATCCGAACCGTAGCCCCCGTACAAAAAGTAGCGGTCGAGGCCGGGCCTTTCCAGCTTGATCCGTGCTCCATTCTCCATGTTGCCCGTTCCCAGCCCGAGAAGAAAGTCATCTCTCGACGACAAGTCGTCGAGCAACTCCCTCACTCCGGGCAGAACACGGAACCCTTCCGAATTCCGAACCTCTTCGTCGAGGTAGTCGAGGTAGCGGGAAAAGAGACGGTTCTCCTCGCCCTCGGTCGGGAGCCGGCCTTTATTGTGATGGAAGATCTCGCGGAAGATCGCCGGATCGGTCATACCTGCCGGCGACAGGACCTTCAGGTTCATTGCGGGATCGAACTCGATCGCCATCGCGCGATCGAATGCTCTGAGCCCTGCGCCGCCGGTGTGGACCAGAGTTCCGTCGAGGTCGAACAGTATGAGGCGGATTGCCATGACGGTCACCTGTAGTTTCTCTGCGCTGACTCGAAACGAGCCGGCCCAGCTTGGCCATAATTTTTCGATGCGGTTTATCGGATCCGAACGAACTTTTCCGGATCGATTCCCGACCCGGTCGCCACGGTGCCCAGATCGCTCAAGAAACGTTTGGCATCGGTCGGATAGCCTGCTGTGGGGCGAAGTCCCGGGATCATCGCTGTCCAAAAACGATTGAAAAGAGTCATGAAGATTTCACGGACGTATTTACAGAAAATCGAAGAGAGAGCCACGGGAAGGTGGAGTTCGTCGCCCGAACGATCGAAGCGGATCTCGATCCGATCGTCGCCGTCGCCGAGCCGATATGCGGAGCGCGCGCGACCCTCCTCGCGGACCGACAAGGAATCCTCTCGAAAATGCGCGGAGAGCAGATGTGCATAATGGTTGCGGCCCCCCAACTTGTCGACGAGAACGAGAGCCGGTCGCCCCAGGTCGGCAGAGAGCGAGGACCGAACCAAGCGGAGCGCGAGGTCAGCCAGAAAAGCTGCCTTGTTTTCGAGAGACAGAACTCCGCTGTTGAACCGCGGCGCAGTCGCAACCTGGCTTCGGAAACCCAGGAATGATGCTCCCCGCAAATCGAGCGCGTCTCTGATCAGTTCACCGCTCTTTGCTATCCGGTCTGACCGCAGGGCCAGCGGGAGCCGGAGTGCGGACGGATCCGATCCGTACCACGGGCAGGATGGCAGATCGGGATCGTCGGTGCCGATCCCCTCGAGGAGGTCGCCCACGGTGGCGGGCCAACTTCCATGCGCGGCGAACCAGAAAGCGAGGGCCGTCTTTTCGAGCTGTTCGAAACGGTGGCGGCCCTTGAATATCTTCTTGGAGTCGTCGACCGCCACGTGGGGCCCGTCGAGGGGCGCTTTTTTCTTTACCACGCCTTCGAGTATTTCCTCGATCGGCGCAGACCCTGTCCGGAACGCCGACAGCGTGACCACGAGAGGGCCCAGCTTCGGGCCGTAGCCGGCTTCGTCGACACCGGCGACGAACAGATCCTCGCCCGGAGCGGTTCGTCGCAAGGATTTTGTTTCAATTTTGCTGCTTGGAAGCGCCACTCTTGGTTGCCTTACGATGAAGAGAGACGTACTGCCAGAGCGCGATCGAAGCCACGCCGATGCTGATCCACTGTGAGGTGGAAAGAGGTCCGAAGTAGCCGCGCTGGATATTGTCTCCCCGGAAACACTCGATGGTGGAACGGGTGATGGAATAGAGAATGAGACAGAGATAAAACACCTGTCCCTCGAAGCGCCTCCATTTGAGCACCATGGTGAGCACGAGGAAGATGAGAAGTGCATTGAGCGACATGTAGACCTGCGTCGGATGCAGGGGTTGGTCCAAGAACCTGTGGGGGAGCATCGATCCTTCGACCTCGTGAAAGTGGATCGCCCACGGAAGGCCCTCGGCGACCTGGCCGAAGCAGCATCCGACCATGAGGCACCCCCAGCGGCCGATGGAGAGGCCGAGCATGACGCAGGGCATGGCCACATCGGCTGTTCGGTAAAGATTCATGCGCCTTTTTCTGATCAGCCAGATGCCAACCAGGATCGCCGCGATGATACCGCCGTAAAGGACAAGGCCGCCTTCCCAGATCTTGAAAGCCGCGATCGGATCGTCTTTGAAGCTGTCAAACTTGATCAATACGAAAAGAAGTCTGGCACCGACGACGCCCGAGATGAGCACCCACAGCGAGATGTCGGCGATCTTGTTGGGATCGTCGCCCACTTTTCGGGCCGAGTAGTGCATCCAGAAATATCCGGCCAGAAAGCCAAGAGCCACCATGACCCCGTAAGTGTGGATGTTTATGAAGAAATCTTTGATAAGTATTGGATGCATAATGTTTCACAGTCGATAGTGCCGATCTGGCACGCCGGGTTTTTTTTTGCCCATCTGACCGGCCTATCTTAGCCTTGAATGGCCGGACTTCAAGATGGTCACCGTGGTCAGATCGAAAATCGATCGTTCTAATTTGGGCCCCAAAACGGACATCCTGGACCGTCCGAGCGCCAAAACTCCTTGGACACCAAAATGATGGTGTAAATTTCAAGCGAGCCAGGTTTGTTGGAACGCCATTTGTTGTAAAAGAAAACCAGCTCTTTAATACAGTTTCAAGATTCCCTGGAGAGCTCAAAATTGATGTGATGAGAAGGGTGCCCATTGCATTGTGTAAGTAGCCTCTTCAGGGGTCGCCAAAAAACGGATTCGCAAGAATCCGTTTTTTTTTGTCTTTTGCCTCTCAATACGATCATATCCGCATTCCGCTGACGGTGCCCTCGAAGACGGCGTCGTTTTTTACCAATCCCTGGCACTCCATGATGAAGAATCTCGTCCGCATCTTGAGGAGGCGGGTCACCATGATCAACTCGTCGCCGGGCAAGATCTGTCCGCGGAACTTGACATTGTTCACCCCGCCGAATCCCACAAAGCTCTCCGTCAGCTCCTCGCGGATCAGCTTGGCGTGGACCGTGGCCAGTTGCGCCGCGGTTTCGATGACGAGGACACCGGGCATGACGGGTCGTCCGGGTATGTGTCCCCTTACCCAGAATTCGTCGTCGCGCACCTTCTTGGTGCCCACGGCGAATCCCCTCTCTCTGTCGAACTCGAGCACGGAGTCGAGAAAAAGCATCTCGTGGCGCTGTTGCAGGTAGGTTTTGATCTGCTCGCGGTCGAGAAGGACCTTACTCCTGTCGATTTCGCTCGGCTCCACAATCATCTTGACAGGCATTGTGCTTCCTACTTTTTCATTTCCAGGCTGAAATCGAATGACCTCTCCCCGGAGATCGACGTTACGTTACCCTTTTCGATCTGGGTTTCAAAGCGGGATTTGGATATTTCGAGTTCATAGGCCCCGGGTGGGATGCGCTCGATCTGGGCCAGGCCTTTTTGGTCTGTCTTGGCTCTGTAGGTTCTCGTGTCGGTGCGTACCTTGATCGAGACATTGACGAGCGGCTGATCCATGACGGTGGTGACCCGAAAGCGGAATGTGTTGAACGTGGGTATGACGAACTCCCTCTCGAATGAACCTCCCTTCGTCAGATAGATGCCCGTGGCTGATTCGATCGGAGCTTGGCGCGACTGCAGGAAAATCTCGTATTTGCCCGTGACGAGACTACCGAACAGAAAGCGACCGTCTCTGTTTGTCACAGCCGAAGTGCGCGACGGCGGGAGGTCGCCGGGGATGAAGGGCTCGCAGTTGATGTGAACCAGCATACCCTTCACGGGATTTCCGGCCGTATCCACAACACGGCCCGTGATGTGGATACCCTTGGACATGGAGAGCTCGAGAAGCTCCTTCTTCTGAGGAACCTCCACGTTGGGTACGGTGAGATCGAGGTAGCCTTGGCTTTTCACGAGCAATGTATAGCGGCCCTTGTCGAGCCCGCGGAGCGTCAACATTCCGCCCGTATTCATGAAAGGTTTTCCCGCGTGTGTGCGCGCCCTCTGCTCGGCTTCGCTTAACCCTTCGGGGATGGCCCAGGCTGTAAAAGAGGGCATCGGTTCCCCGGTTTTAACGTCGCGGACGCAGGCTCTGATCCCTTTGAATGGGCGTGCTCTCGGGATTTCGGGAACAGACCCGTCCTGGCGATTCGTGATCGGCGAATGGGCTGTTTTTGGATCGTCGATCTCGGTATTGATCTCGCCTTCCCGGTCCGTGACCTCCGGGCGCACCAGTGGCGCAATTTGATCGGGATCCGAATCCCCACCGACGAGGCCGGTCAACTGCAGCACCACGAGTGCCAGAAAGATGCCGCTCACCGTGATCGCGACAGGGAAGAAATAGGAGACCGTTTTTTTTCGCATGGGTTTTATTTAAACCTGTGCAATTTCAAAACCCTTAAGTATTTATTATATATTTACGGCCGAGCAACGCCGATGATCAGGTGTTGAATAAGTTCGACGTGTTAAAGAGAAACAGGAAACTCCAATGGACAGAAAGTCAGTTGTGAAAAGAGCTTTTGTACTGTCGCTCGTCGCGATCTCTCTCCTGGGGATCTCGGGAGCCTCCTCGTCGCTCGCTGAAGCTGCGGAAACGAACAAACCCAAGGTTATTGTCGTGGGTTTCGACGGTGTCGATGCGCAGCTGACGCAACAATTTATGGATGAAGGGCTTCTGCCCAACTTGAAAAAACTGGCCGACAGGGGTAGCTTCAGCCCCCTCGACACGACCAATCCGGCCCAGTCTCCTGTGGCCTGGGGATCGATCGTGACCGGACTGAATCCGGGCAAGACCAATCTCGCGGGATTCATCCGGCGGACCTGTGACCAGATCGTCATGCCCTGTCTCGCCACGATCGAGGATAGTTACCAGGGTGATCCCCATACCCGCTCCTACTCCGATTATTCCTGGCTGAACCAGGGGAACAAGATGCTTGTTCTCGGCGGGGGCGCACTGGCCGCTCTGGTGCTCGGGTTCATCATCGTGTTCATCCTCTTGGGGGCACTGAAACGGCTCAGGCTGCCTCTGGGGCTTGTGGTCGGCGTGCTTCTCGCGGCCTGCGTCGTGTATTTCGGCGCCGGATATTTCGACGAGATTCCCGAAGACGTACCCTATCCCTTCAACCTGCACCAGGGTGATTTCTTCTGGAACGTGCTGGCCGAGAACGGTATCAAGTGCACCGGGCTATACGCGCCCGGAGCCTATCCGTGCGATTGCGAGGAAGGCGCCAGGATCCTGGGCGGCCTCGGTGTTCCCGATGTGGCCGGCGACACTGGCACGTGGTACATCTACACTGATGACGAGTGGGTGATCAGGGATCAGGATACCCGAACGGGTGGAAAAGTGGTCAAGCTCTTGAAAAGGGGAGGCTTGATCCGCGGCGTGCTCTACGGGCCGAAGAATTTCGTCCAGGAGCAGTATTTCAAGAGTCAGCTCGATCAACTCGAAGGAGACGCGCTCCGAAAGCTCGAAAGGGAGTATCGACTCTGGAGAAACGACAACAAGAAGAAAAACGCCGTTGTCGACTTCACTGTTGAACCCGATCGCAACGCAGGGAAGGCCAAGATCACCGTGGCTGAACAGACACAGACGATCTCCGTCGGTGAATGGAGCGACTGGTTCCGGGTGACCTTCGAGATCTCTTCGGCGGTCGAGATTCCGGCAATCGTGCGGATGCGCATGGTGAAGTGCGACGATGAGCTGATCCGGATCTTTGTTCCCGCCATCGACATCAGCCCCGAATCCCGTCCCGGGTTTCTGAGGATCTCTTCTCCCGAGGATTACGCCGACCAGCTGAGCCAGGAGGTCGGTCTCTATGAAACGGTGGGTTGGTCATGTATCACTCACGGACTCAAGGACCAGGAATTGAGCGAGGAAGTCTTTCTCGAAGACATCGAATACACCATGGATTTGCGCGAAAAGCTCCTGAAGAGCCAGCTCGACTCGAAAGATTTCGATACCATTTTGGCTGTCTTTTACTCGCCGGACCGGGTCCAGCACATGATGTACCGCCTTTTCGACCCCGATCACCCGCTCCATGATTCTGCCGACGCCGAAAGAATGACGACCTTTTTCGGCAAGGAGATCAAATTGAAGGATGCCGTTCTCGAGAGCTACAAGCAGGTCGACCGGATCGTGGGCGATGTCGTCGGCCGGCTCGACAGCGGCGAGTTCGGCGATGACGCAACCCTCATGGTGGTGAGCGATCACGGATTCGCGCCTTACTACTTCGGCATGAACCTGAACAATTTCCTCGTCGAAAAGGGGTACATGAAGCTCAAAGACAAGCAGAGCGGCGAACCGGTCGAGTTCGGCGATATCCGCGACCTCAGGGAGAGCGATTATCTCGACATGGTCGACTGGGAGAACACGCAAGCTTACAGCCTCGGCCTGGGTAAGGTCTTCGTCAACCTCGAAAACAGGGAGCCCGAGGGTGTGGTGAAGCTCTCCGAGTACGAGAGCTTGCGCGACCGTATCATCAAAGACCTCGAGTCCTACATCGATCCGAACAATGGGCGCCCGGTCGTCAAGAAAGCCTTCAAGAGGGAAGAAATTTTCACCGGCGATTTCTGGAAAGAAGGTGAAGCGGAGTTCACCTTCAACAGGACCGAAAAAGAAACGAGGAAAACCGACGGTTTCGCCGACATCTTCCTGGGTTTTCACCGTGGCTACCGCGTTGCGTGGAACACGACAGCCGGCGGGCTCGACGAGGCGGTCATTGTTCAGAACGATCAGAAATGGTCGGGCGATCACGTGTCGGTCATGCCTGATGATGTGAAGGGTGTCTTTTTCAGCAATCGTAAATTGAAGGACGGGGCCGGGCCCCTGGGTGTTGTCGACATCGTTCCCACCATCTACAGCCTTTACGGGATAACGATTCCGGAGGAACTGGACGGGCGTGCGGTAGACTTGTGAGAGCGGCCAGGAAAAAAGAACTTCACTCCGCGTAGAAGAGGTTGTTGAAAATCTTGCGTGCTCTTTCGATAGTTTTCATGTTGATCTTCAGACCCCGCTTCAAATCGACTGACGAGACCGAATCGGGGGCTGCTTGAAACGATTGCCTTCGGAGAGCGTCGGGATCGACGATGCGCTTCGTGAGTACCTGCTTCACGATTTTTGCGGGCCGAGGTCTGCGAGATTCGGGGATGGTTTTGTTGGCGGGTGCGGTTTTGTTTTTTCGTTGGCTTCTCGTTTTGGCTGAAATTGTCATGCCCTCCGTTCGAGGGAACGCTAAAATCCTTCTCGATCTTTTTCCCGGAGGTCCTTTATATTCAATCGGCAGAAAAAAGCGCGAAATGCTGACATTTCTCGACTTTGAAAAAAAATAAAGTGAAGACCAACGATGAAGGACTATGACGACAAAGAACCGATTTTCGCGTTCGATGAGGATGGAGAGCTCGATCCCGATCGCGAAGACCTCGGCGAAGACAACGCGATTCTCGAAGCCGAGAAAATAGACGCCGAGGAGGGCGGAAAGCTCGACGACGGCTTTGAAATCGTGCCGCGGGGCGAGAAGCTTCCCACGAACCTCTTCATCATTCCCCTGAAGGATTTCGTTGTTTTTCCGGGCCTCATGATGCCGATCCAGCTGAGCACGGAGAGGGCCCAGAAAACAGTCGAACAGGCACGGACACAATCGGAATATATCGGCTTTCTTACTTCGAAAGATGCTGACCGCGATCCCGAGGATGAAGCGGACCTGTTCAAGACCGGAACCCTGGCCCGTGTCGCCAAGGTGCTCAACCTGCCCGACGGGACAGTCAGTATCCTGATCCAGGGGCTCCGGCGATTCAAGCTGCTCAAATTCCTCAGGAAAAAACCTTATTTTATCGCCCGCGTGAAATATCTCGATGACATCATCGAGCGCGGCGATGAACTGGAAGCCCTTTCGAGGACGGTCAAGAGCCTGGCGCTCAAGCTCGTGAAGAATTCGGACCTCTTCGGCGACGAGTTCAATTCTGTTCTGAACAGCATGGACGGCCCCAAGACGATCGCCGACTTCACCGCTGCCTATTTCGTCAGGGACTTCAACGAGCGGCAGCGGCTTCTCGACATCGATCTCGTCAACGAAAGGCTCATGCTCGTCGCCGAGATTCTCACCCGCGAGGTGGATCTCATGGAAATAGGCATGAAGATCCAGCAACAGATCAAGGAGAAGATCGAAACGAGCCAGAGGGAGTTCTTTCTGCGCGAACAGGTCAAGGCGATTCGTGAGGAACTGGGTGAGTCACTCGATGAGCAGGCCCTCGAGGAAGAAAAGTACCGCAAGCTGATCGCCGAGGCCCGGATGCCCGAGGAGGCGCAGAAAAAAGCCGACGTCGAACTGGATCGGCTCAAGCGGATGGCCATGGAATCGGCCGAATCCGCCGTGATCCGAACCTACCTCGACTGGTTGACCTCGCTGCCATGGGCCCGGCGGACCGAGGACAACGAGGACATCAACGACGCGGAGAAGATTCTCGAGAAAGACCACCACGGTCTCAAGGAGGTGAAGGCGCGCATTCTCGAGTTCCTTTCCGTTCGAAAGCTCAAGCCCGATCATCGCGGCTCGATCATCTGCTTCGCCGGCCCCCCCGGCACGGGGAAGACCTCCCTGGGCAGGTCGATAGCCGCTGCGCTCGGTCGCAAATTTCTCAGGGTCTCACTGGGCGGTGTGCGGGACGAGGCCGAGATCCGGGGCCACCGCAGAACCTACATCGGCGCCATGCCGGGCCGGATCATTCAGGGCTTGAAGCAGGTCGATTCCAACAATCCTGTCTTCATGCTCGACGAGATCGACAAGCTGGGCGCCGATTTTCGCGGAGATCCTTCATCGGCTCTGCTCGAGGCGCTCGACCCGGAGCAGAACGAAAACTTTTCCGATCATTACATCGAGACGCCTTTCGACCTTTCGAGGGTGATGTTCATCACGACGGCGAACAACCTGTCCACGATTCCGGCGCCCCTTCTCGACCGGATGGAAGTGATCGAACTCAACGGCTATACGCAGGAAGAAAAATCGGCGATCGCGCGACAGTATCTCATTCCGCGTCAGATCGCCGCACACGGCCTGAAGCCGGCGCAATTCAAGGTTTCCGATGCGGCGATCCGTTCGCTCATCGGCAGCTACACCCGTGAAGCGGGTGTGCGCGGCCTGGAAAAAGCGATCGCCAAGATCGCTCGGAAAACAGCGGCCAGGATCGCCAAGAAACCGTCCTTCAAAGCGTCGATCTCGAAAGCCAACATCGAGACATTTCTCGGCCCGGCTGTCTATTACAACGAACTGCGCGCTCGCGTCCATTCGCCTGGCGTTGCGGTCGGACTCGCGTGGACCCCGGTGGGGGGAGAGATCCTGTTCATCGAATCGCTCATGATCTCCAATCGCAAACCAGGGCTTCAGATCACGGGTAAATTGGGTGAAGTAATGGTCGAGTCGGCGCGGATCGCGCTCTCGGTGGTCAAGGCCAACGCCCGTGATTTCCAGATCGATCCGAAGATTTTCGAAAATGCCGAATTGCACATACACGTCCCGTCGGGCGCCATTCCCAAAGACGGTCCCTCCGCCGGGATCACCCTGGCTGTATCGCTCATCTCCCTCTTCAAGGGCGTCAGGATGCGCCAGAGGGTTGCCATGACCGGTGAGCTGACCCTGACCGGAAAGGTGCTTCCCGTTGGGGGCGTCAGGGACAAGATCCTTGCCGCTCGCCGCGCGGGGATCAAGGAGATCATCCTTCCCGCACTCAACAAGAGCGCCTTGGAGGAAGTCCCAGAGGACCTCAGGGAGGGGTTGACTTTTCACTTTGTCGATCGTTTCAAGGAGGTTCTGGCTATCGTCTTCTGAACGGGCCGGGCGTTGCGTGACATGAGGTCGGTTTCGTCTAAAAAAGGCCCGCCAAGACGGGAATAATACGTTGACACGGCTGTCCAACATGGACAAGGAGCCATGCAATGAAATTCACGATGTTGTCAATCCTGTCCGTCTGTTTCTTCTGGGCCTGCTCGGCCGACGACACTGCTGTCGATGACGAATCTGTCGCCATCGATATCATCCTCGACGACTCTCTGGAGCAGAGCGCCGAAGAGTCGGAGCCTCTTGTGGCGGATGATCAAGCCGCTGGTGGCGAACCGGCGGCCGGCTCGCGAGGCGGTTTGATGTCGAGGAAGACGGAGATCCTCAAGGAGATGGAAAACAGGATGCGCGCCGTTCTGGGCGAATCGGTCCGCCATTTCGACGATATCCGCGCACGGTGCCAGAAGGACCGGTCCTCATTGAAACCTCCTTTCGTAATCGAAGACGTGGAGATCCCTCTCAAGCTCCTCTACGAACCGGAAGAGAACGCCTACGAGTCGACGATTCAGGAGATCGTCGACCGCTATCTGAACGAGATGGACAGGGTGATCGAGTACGTCGTCGATGACGAGATCGGCAAGATCTGGGAGATCGCCTTCGAACTCGTGGGAAGCGAGGATGTGGGGCTCGGATACGATACGAGAACCGGTATCCGCGACGTGGACGAGGTGGCCAAGGCCACGATCGAACTGGTCGACTTCCGCGCCGGGAGGGATGAGTTCCTCGACGATGCAGAATATCAGAAAAGAAAGCGCATCAACCTTTCGCGCATCTACAAGCACGACGTCAAGGCGCAGGGACGGTTTCTGATCTTTGCCTCCGAGCCTCTCTACCGATACTATTCAGCCCTCGAAGACGGCATCGCCTACACGGTCGTGTTCAGGAGCGAGCTCCCCCCGGAGATCCCAATCGAGTTCCGTCAGGCCGTGCGCAACAGAATCACCCGCGGCGGCTCGAACGTATACGACTCAGGATTCGAATGGGACGGCAACGTGGGCGCCACGTCGGGGAAATTGCCGAGGAAATTCGATGTGATCGACCCGGACTACATGGTGAGCCAGGTTTTCCTTCCCAGGTTGAATCTTGCGGCACCCGAATTCGAATCTCTCCGGGACTACACGGCCGTTCGAGACTACAAGACCGCCGTGGTCAATGCCGACACGGGCGAGATCCTCGATTGCGTCTCCTGGCAGCTCACATGGCACGTCTCGCATCGCGGCGTCGTCACGGTGGACAAGGGATCGCCCCCGCTTCTCGACGAAGAGGCGAAAGAGATCATAATGCTCCTCGAGGGGGGCTGATCGAAAACGCCTACTCGCGGCCGGTAGCACTTTCCAGAAGGGTCATCGTTGCCTCGAAGACCTGATCCACTGTCATCTCGGTCATGCAAATCGGATTGTCGCAACGCCTGACACTGCACGGGCAGCAGCTCGGATTGGTGCGCACGACTTTCGAGGGTTCGAAAAAGGGTCTGTAAATCGATGGATCCTTGGGCCCGAAGAGAGCCACGCACGGAACGCCGAGCAGGTTGGCCATGTGAAGGGGGCCCGAATCAGCCGCGACGAACAGGGAGCCCTGTCCGATCAATCCCGCCAACTCGAGGATCGATTGCGTTGCGGGGGCCACAATGGCTTTACCACCGGAAGAGGCCGCTACGCGCTCGGCCAGTTCTTTTTCGCCCGGCCCCCACGTGACCAGTGTGCGCGCTCCGGACGCCCCGTGAATTCGCTGGGCAAGGAGGCCGAATCGGTCCGCCGGCCAGCGCTTGAACGCTCCGAAGACCGACGTGCCGGGATGCATCACGATCAGCCGATCCTTTCGATCAACGAGCTGTCCGATCGATGCTTCCGCTCCGTCGACGATCTCCTCGGGAACTTGCAGGTCGGGCCTCCCTATCTCCCCCTCTTCGAAGGAACCGAAGGGGAGGCTGAAAGCCTTCTCGACACGGTGAACCGCGTGAGCAGGAGGGACGATCTTTTCGCTGTAAAAAAGATGCGCGCCTTCCTTGCAGTGGCCCCTCGCGAATCCGATCGTTCGCCGCCCCCGGGAGAGCGCGGCATGAATGCCGCTTTTGAGGTTCCCCTGGAAATCGAGAATCAGATCGTAGCGGTTTCTGCGGATGCGGCGCACATACTTGACGAGGCGCACGATGAGCGCCGGCCAGAGCAGGGGATTCCGCAAGGAGCGCTTGATTTCCGCCCGCGGATAGACGATGACCTCGGCCAGGTCGCGACGGCTGGTCAGTATGGCCGCGGCCTTGTCCTCGACGAGCCAGGAGATCTCGGGCGCGGCAGACGAATCGCTCTCTCCCAGGCGCCCCTTGAGGAGAGCGTCCACCGTGGGCAGCGTGAAAAGGACATCGCCGATCGCAGACAGTCTGATCACGAGAATCTTGTTCATGGGCAGGATTTCTCCTCCGCGCGGCGCGGAAATTCGAAGACAAAACCTATCACAGCCCCTTGCGATCGTCAATCAGTGTTGTTTTAAGAGGTCGCAGAGGCGATTGTCGCGCCCCCGATTTCTTTTACCTGGAGGCGATCCTGAAAATCCCCGATCGATTCGCCAGTCTTTCTCGAGGAACATTCCGGCTTCTCGTCCGGCAGGATCTGTCGGAGACGGTTGTGGGTGCCGGGATCCTCGAGCACCGCGATCCACTGTCCTGGACCGGCGCGCTCGATCCGATCGGCGTTGGCCGCGGCAACATCATACCGGTGGAGCTTCCCGGCCGGCCGCCTATCACGGTGATCGTGAAAACGTTGAAGCGTGGCGGGATCGTTGGCCTGGTCAACCGTGAGATCCACTTTTCCGAAGATCGTCTCATCGGCGCGATCCGACTGTCGAACCATCTCTCGCGCCGCAAGGTACCTGCCAGCGAGGTCCTGTTCGGCCGCAGCGAGAAGATGGCCGGTCCATTCTTCAGACTCTGCCTCGCCACGAGGGAGATCGAAAAGGCCGTCTCGCTCCTCGACTTTCTCGCTGACGCCACTCATTCGGCGCAGCGGAAGACCGATGTCGCCCGATCGGCCGGGAAGAGTATCCGGTCCCTTCACGATGCGGGCGTCTTCCACGCTGATTTGAACATGCACAATCTTCTCGTCGCCCCGGCGGCCGAGGGGGGGGATGGACTGGGTGTATCTGTCATCGATCTCGATGGCTCGCGCATCGAGCCGACCCTTGGACGGGGAGCCAGAGCGGCGAACCTGGCCCGCCTTCTGAGACATGCCGTCAAGAACAGCCTCCACTGTTCGGTCGACCTGCCTGCCTTGGGGCGCGCCCTGCTGGAGGGGTATTGCGGCGACGGCGATCGGATGACGATCGAATCCCGTGTCGTCAGTATCCTGAAACGAACGCTGCCCCTGCATCGAATTTCGTGGCGAATGCAGGGAATCGATCCGCCCTCGGTCTCCTTCGAGAGGTAAGACAATGGACAAATTCGCCGAGTCTGTCGATCCTGCCGAAATCGACAGTTCTTTCGATTCATACTCCTGTTCGTGGCCCGGCGAATCGACACGGCTCGAGGAGTCGATAGCCAGGGTCGGTCTGATCAATCCTCCCCTCCTCAAGCGGAGCGGCGGAAACCTCGTCACGGTCTGCGGTATCCGCCGGGTGCGTGCCGCCCTGAAGCTCTCCATGCCAAGGATACCCTGCCGTATCGTGGAGAGCGCCGGGCGTTCAGACGCCGATCTGCTGGCCCTGAACCTGGAGGACAACCTGTCCGTTCGCGCGCTGGGCCTTTTCGAGAGCGCCCGACTGGTCAGCCTTCTCGAAGCGTTCGACGGCGATTCCCGTTCGTCCATCGTGGAGCGATACGGCCCTGCAATCGGCCTCAGGGGCGATGAATACGAGGTCTCCCGCTTCCTGTCTCTTCACGTTCTCAGCGACGCGGTCAAGGTCTTCGTGGCGAGCAAGAAGATGGCGCCGCGCCAGGCGTTCCGTCTGGCCCTTCTCGGTTCCGACGATGCCGGGCGCCTGGTGGAACTTGCAGGAACGTTCGCATTGACAGCGTCTCAGACCGGTGAGTTCGCCGAACTCGCGCGGGAGATCCTGCTCCGCGACGGCCTGACTTTCGAAGAGCTCGCTCCTGATCTGGCGGACGGCCTCGAATCGACGGCAGACGCCCGGCACAAACAGCGGGACGCGATCATGGATCGGTTGCGCATGGTGCGCTTCCCCAGGTGGCAGGAAAAGGAGCGGGCGATGAAATCCTGTCTGGACAGGATCAACGGAACGGCCGGGATCACGGTTCACGCCCCTCCCTACCTGGAGAACGACATATTCAACGTCCGCCTCGTGTATCGATCCTGCGAGGAGCTGGCCGAACGGGCTCGGGCGCTCGAGACGTTTGCGGGCACCGAGGACGCGCGAAAGGCTTTCGGTCTGTTATGAGGCGATCTCCGCGATGAACTGGACAAGCATCTTCGACGAGGTTCTGATCGAGGCCGCGGCCGAGAAGACACCGCTGGCGCGCCGTGTCAGGCGGTTCTTTCCCGAAGACCGCATCACCGTCGTTGCCGATCTTCGGTCGGTGCCGCGGAATCCCAGGAATCTGATCGTAGCTCTGGAGAAGGGGGCCTTTCTCAGACGTTGCCCCGGAACGCCCGGAATGGTCTGCTGCAACCTTTTTGTATTGAACCTCGGCGTGGGTTGTCCTTACGACTGCTCCTTCTGTTTCCTCCACAACTACCAGAACCAGCCGGGCATCCGGGTCTATGCAAATTTTGTCGACTCCATGGCCGAGGTCGAGAGGGCCGCGGCGGAATGTAAATCCCATCCCCTCCGCGTGACCACTGGCGAGTTTGCCGATTCACTCGCCCTGGAAGAGCTCACCGGCGTGGCGGCCGAGCTGATACCGCTCTTCGGGCGGCAGCAGCACGCCCTCCTGGAGCTGAAGACGAAGTCGGACATGATCGATCCTCTACTCGGGCTCGAACACCGAAATCGTGTGGTCCTCTCCTGGTCGTTGAGCCCGGCGATCGTGGCGCGGAAGGAGGAGCGCGGCGCTCCACCGGTCGAGGCCCGGCTCGAAGCGGCGCAGAAAGCGGCCGGCGCCGGGTATCTTCTGGCTTTTCATTTCGATCCTGTTTTTCTCATCGACGGCTGGGAAGAACACTATGTCGGCCTGGTGGAGGAGATCTTCGATCGCGTCCCGGCGGACAGGGTTCGCTGGTTCAGTCTCGGCGGCTTCCGATACTCCCAATCCCTCAAGAACGTCATGGAAGAGCGTGATCGGGGGACGCCGGTCTTCGTGCATGAATTTGTCCCCTGCGCGGATGGAAAGTTCAGATATTTCGCTCCCCTTCGTGCCGAGATGTACCGTACTCTGAGAGAGGCGATCGAGAGACGCGCGCCCCGCACGCCGGTCTATGCGTGCATGGAAAGCGCTCACATCTGGAAGAAAGCCTTTGAAACACTGCCGGCGGGTATCGAAAAACTGAATCCCCTGTTCGACCGCTAGAGCCGCCCGCCTTTCATCAGGCTTCTGCGGACCACCCCCTTTATGGTCAGTCCCTGCACGATCACGGAGAAGAGCACCACCATGTAGGTGCAGGTGATCAGGAGATTGCGTGCGCCGAAGGCGGGGAGAGACAGAACGAGAGCGACCGAGATTCCTCCCCGCAGTCCGCTCCACGTGAGAATCCGGACCACCCCGGGAGAGAAGGTGCGGCGCGTCGCTTTCAGGATGGTGATCGGGATGCCAACGCTCACGAATCGTGCCGCGAGAACGATCAGGATGGTCACCGCCCCCGCGGCCAGGTGTATCGGGTCGAAGGAGATATGAAAGAGCTCGAGGCCGAGCATGAGAAAGAGGATTCCGTTGAGAATATCGTCGAGCAGGGACCAGAATTTTTCGAGGTGGTCCACGGTCACGTCGCTCATGGCGAAATCCCTGCCCTGATTTCCGATGAGCAGTCCAGCCACGACGACCGCGATCGGTCCCGATAGATGGAGAGTCTCGGCGAGAGAGTTCGTTCCCACGACGAGCGCAAGGGTGATGGTCAGTTCCACCTGGTACTGATCGATCGATTTGAGGGCGCGGTAGGCGATGAATCCGAGAATGAATCCGAGCAACGCGCCGCCGAGCGCTTCCTGCACGAACAGGCGCGCGATGGTTCCGGCGCCGGCGACCTGTTCGCCGCGGAGGCCCGCGGCCGACACGAGGAGGATGAAGACCACCAGCCCGACACCGTCGTTGAAGAGCGATTCCCCCGCGATCTTGGCCTTGATCGTCCGAGGAGCGTTGGCGTTTTTCAGCACCCCGAGGACCGCAACGGGATCGGTGGGTGAAATCAGGGCGCCGAAAACGAAACAGACGATGAGCGGAATCGAGAGGCCGAGGAGATCGAAAAAGAAGTAGCTGGCGCCTCCGACGATCAGGGTGGAAAGAGCCACGCCGAGCGTTGCGAGCGATCCGATCGCCCATTTTCTTTCGAGCAACTCGTCGAGGTTGATGTGGAGGGCGCCGGCAAAAAGGAGGAAGCTGAGCATGCCATGCAACAAAGTGGTGCTGAAGTCGATCTCACCGACGCGCGAGCGGATCGTCTCTCCGAGGCCGAGCCCCTCAAAGTAGTGGTCGACGACCAGGAGCACGGCGGAGATGGACAACGTGATGACCATCATACCAATCGTGGCTGGCAGCTTGAAGAACCGGTGATTCACATATCCGAAAAGGGCGGCCAGAAAGAGCAGAACCGCCGCGACATCGATCAGGTCCATTCAACTCCCCTGGTTGTCTTTCCACCATTCTTGCCAGTCCTCGACCTCGAAACCATAGTCCTTGCCCGACAGCACCCTCAGCGATTGCAGGGTGTGCTCGCGAACGATCGGGTACTGCGAGAGGAGCAAGGGGATGAGATAGACGCAGGTGTGCTTGTTTCCCATCCGTCCCAGCGCTTTGGCCGCATTGGCCTGGATGAGGGCGTACTGGTCGTCGAGAAGCTCGATGAGAGCCGACAGGGTGCTCTTGTTGTCGAGTTCCGCGGCGATGAGGACGCAATGATTGCGGACCTTGGGTTCCTCGTCCTTGAGGCCCGGCAGAACGTAAGGCAAGATTTTTTCGCCCACCCTCGGGGATGCCACCGCCTGGATGGCGAGAGCGGCATTCGCTCTGACATTGGGTTCGTGGTGCTGCACCATGATGTCGAGGATCTTGTCCAGCGGCGTGCTCTCATCGGCCAGTATGTAGAGGCCCAGCAGGGCGTTCTCCACGATGGCGTCGTCGCCGCAGTCCAAGACACCGACCAGGGCTTCGACCGCACGTGGATAGACTTGGGGAAATTTCTCACTTTCGGGAATCCTGGAGAAACCGAGTGCCGCCGCCGCGATGATACGATTGGGAGGGGGGCCGGTATCGAGCTGTTCCAGGATTGTTTCGAAGTTGACATAAACGCGCCGTGACAAGATGTCCTTGAGATTGGACGAGATACGGGCGTCCTTCGGATCGTCCTGGGACAGGGCCGAATCGAGCCAGGCCGTGAGGAGATTGATCAGTGTCGGAAAGAGATAGGGGACCTCTTGCACGAGCGAATATGTTTCAGGATCGTCCAGCTTTTTGAGAAAAGCGATTTCTTCCTCGGTGAGCGGAATCGGCTGCGGTTTTTCGGGGGCGGACGAACAGGCTGCCAGGAAGACGAGAAGGCAGCAGACAAGCAAAACAACAGTGTTCTTCATGGACTCGAACCTCGAGGAAATGAAAAAACTACCACATTATACAATAGACTCCGTTCCGGCCCGGCCTATTCCGCAGGATCGGGTTTATTCGTTCCGGAAATCTGGGTGGTTGATCTATTTCTCACAAGCCTTTTGCCGGCCGAAGAGGCTCCGATCGGCCCCAGGTATCTTTCCGGGATCCGACGCGGGTGACGTTTCTTGTCGAGAAACGCCATGATCGTGTATCCGTCGCACAGCAATGGGCCAGAGCTGCTTTCTCCAAGAAAAATGGAATAGTCGAATCGGATCGAGACCTGGTTGAAAGCGGGTATCGTGGTCTCAACGGTGATGATGTCGTCGTAGTACGCCGGAGACCGGAAACTTGCGTGCGCTTCCACGACGACCAGGCCGAATCCCTCCTCTTCCATCGCTCTGTAGCAGACTCCCTGCTCGCGCATGAATTCGGTCCTGCCGATTTCGAAATAGACAAGGTAGTTGGAGTGATACACCGACTCCAACCTGTCCGTTTCTTCGTATCTGACCCTGAATGAGGTGGTGTTTACGGCCGCCATTGATCGTGTCTGGTTTTCTGAGAGAGTTGTTCGATTTTTGCTGCACGTTCCGCGTAAATACATAAAGAGACAAAAAGATTCTGGTCTTTCAAGCCGGGATTAGTATCATATCGCCCCTGTTGCGGAAACAGGAAAAACTTCTGAAGGAGTTTCCCCGGTGCCCGGAGAGCGCGCTTTCCATGCTAACAAGAACATCTTCCTCGGCCTTGTTCTGGCCTGGCTGATTCCGGGAGCCGGTCACTATTATATTGGCCGGAAAAGCAAAGCACTCTACTTCTTTGCCCTCGTAACCGGGGCTTTTGTTCTCGGCCTTGTTCTTGCCGAATACTGCAACGTCAATCCAGACAGGTTTTTTTGGCACTACCTCGGCGAAATCCTTTATGGCGGTGCCACTCTGATTACACAATTTCTGACCAGGGATCTTCTCGTCGGAGAATACAATCGTTTTCTCGATTACGGCACCCTGATCAGTACTGTTGCAGGATTGCTGAACGTGGTGGTCATGGTCGATTTCTTCGAGACCTGGATTGGAGATCGAAAGTCATGATAGCCGGGGTATCGACGGCAGTGGTGATGGGAGTGACCTTCTGGGAACATATCCTTCTCTTCATGATCACCTCGCTCATCGTTTCCCTCGTCTACAACGGCCTCCGCCAGGAGGGCATGAAAGAGATCGTTCTGCTCGGCATGAAGCGCTTTGCCTATTTCATGGCTGCCAGCTTCATCCTCGCCGTGGGCACTTTCTTCCTCGCTAAGAATCTCTGATCGCGAGGAATCTCCCTCCCGAAAATCGTTTCACCAACCCCTCTGTTTCGAGCCGGGAGAGCGTTTCGAGAACCTGTCGGATCGATGCTTGCATCCGCCAGGCGATCGTGTCCGGGGTTGCGGCCCGATCGGCGCAGAGCTCGAAAACGCGGGCTTCGAGGCCGCTCAGCTTCGGAAAGGACTCGTCCCGTCGCGCCAGTTTTGGACTGGGCAGGCCAACAGACAGGAATACATCCTCGGGCGAGAGGATGACCTGGGCCCCGTCGCGGATGAGCCGATTCGTACCCCTCGAGAAGGGACCTCCCACCGCGCCCGGTACAGCCATGACCACCCTGTTCTGCTGCAGAGCGTGGTCCACGGTGATGAGGGTGCCAGATCTATCAGATGCCTCCACCACGAGAACGCCATCGGAAAGCCCCGAAATGAGCCGGTTGCGTCGGGGAAAGAGTTGTTTTCTGGGCCCCGTGCCGAGAGGGAATTCCGAAACCAGAGCGCCCTCAGCGCCGATCTTCTCGAAGAGTTCGCGGTTTTCGGGAGGGTAGACGAAATCGAGGCCCGATCCGAGCACACCCATGGCGGGGGCCTTGCGCCGGAGGCAACCTTTGAGTGCCGCCGAGTCGATGCCACGGGCCAGACCCGACACGATCGACACTCCGTTCTGCGCCAGGTCCTCGCCGATTTCGAGCGCGAAGCGGAGTCCCTCAGGCGTGCATCGCCGCGAACCGATGATGGCCACGACCGGCCGGATATCGGGCGGCAGCCTTCCGCGCACGAACAGGGCTGCTGGCGCGTCGGGAATCTCCCGGAGCCGGCAGGGAAAACCGCCTTCGCCGTGGACGATCACCGTGCCGCGCCGTCTGACAAGATCTTCCTCGTGAACGCGGTGGATCCCCTCGTGGCGGATCGAAACAACTCTCTCGGCGAGGGCGTTTCCGAAACCCGCTTCGATCAGCACCGCCCTGTTCGCCACGAGAAGTTTCTCTTCTGATCCCAGCGCCAGCCTGGCCTTCTCCGCGTCTTTCATGGTCGCTCCTGCCTGGGCGAGCAGCAAACGGACCTCGCGAACCTCGGCGGGCAGGCCGGAACTGGATTGGTTGTGTTTAGGGAAGAGTTGCCCCACGGCGCGTCCTTGATGATTGATCGGTTGTCACATGGCAGTTTTCGATAGGTGGGACGTGGCTGGCCGCAGATGGTTACGGCTCCGGATCTCGATCTCAGATTTCCGGCTGTTACTGAACAGTAACTGCCATCCGGTCGAGAATACACAATTGGCCGCCCACGAACCGGTTCCGACCGAGGAGGGATCTCCAAGGGGGGCGCCCCGAGAGTCGACGACATGTCATGAACAGCGTCCGAAGCGCCGAATCAACGGATCGAGCGCCATTTTGATGCTCACCGAGGGCCCGATACCAGAAAGAGTTCGAAAAAAAGACAAAAAACTCCTCCGCTGGGCCATGCGGAACGTTTTTGGCTTTTAAGAGACCTGAATCGCGAATTTCAGTGATTCCGATGTTTTCAATACCTCTGGCAGATCCGACTGACAGCAAAGAGACCAACAAGATGCGAAAAAGAGCGATTTTCAGGACTCTGACGATCAAACTGACGCGATGCCTCCTCTCAGCCCTGCCCCCTCTGTTTCTTTTCTTTTGCCTCCTTTCCCTGACGAGCTGCCAATCCATCATCGAGGAGTGCGGGTCTTCCGTTCCTTTGCCCGCGACAGAGTTTTTCCTCGCAGACGATGAGCAGAAGGAAGACTCCCGACTTCTTGCACACGAAGTCGAGTCGGAGGGAGATGAGAAGACTTTCAGGGTGGGCGACGAGATCACCGTTACCGCGACGCGCACCGAAAGACTCGATTTCAACACACCGAAAGCGATCAGTGTCGCCGATCACGAGGAGATAAAACACGAAAGCCAGCTCTCCATCGTGGATAGCCTCGACGACAAGATCGGCGTGTGGGTGGAGAAGCGCACGGTGAGCACGAGCGATCCCGTGATGCGTGGATTTGCCGGCGCGAACATTCTGGCCCTGGTCGACGGGTGCACATTGACAACACTCTGGGGCGAAGGGGGCGAAGGCTCGGACGACATGTACGGTAAGGTCGACTCCGAGAGTATCGAACGGATCGAGGTCATCCGCGGACCATCGTCGGTTCTGTACGGCTCGAACGCCCTGGGCGGCGTGATCAACTTTTTCACCAAGTCGTCGCCCTTCGACTACACCGACGAAGGTGTGAAGATGGGCGGGTCGATAAAGGGCGCATACGGATCGGCGTCGCAATACTACATGCTGCGCCAGGAGATATTCGGAGCCACTCCCGAACTTCGCTTCTTCCTGGGCGGCACTTCGCACAGGTGGAGCAGCACCGAGGGAGGCCGTGGTGTCGGCGTCCAGAGCCCCACAGGGGGGCGCGCCTACAACTGGGACATGAAGCTCCAGTACAAACTCGCCGAAAATCAGGAACTCGAACTGGCTGTCCAGGATGTGCACCAGCACAAAACGCGGCGCTACTACAGACCCACGCAGCAGAATTTCAGCGACAGGGAAGCCGTGACCGTGACATGGCGAGGCCGGGAGCTGTCATCGCTCCTCCACTCCCTCGAAGTGAAGGCCTACTACCAGGATAAACTCGACAAGCGCAAGGACTTCGACAACCTCCGCACCGGCGAGGCGCACACGGAGACCTACTCGGCCGATATACAGGCCGTCTCCCTTGTCGGCGACGATCACAGGCTCACTTATGGGATGCACTATCACGAGGATCACGGCGAGAATCCGGGCGACGAGGAATACACCTGGACATCGTGGACCACGGGCGTGAAGACAAAGGACGCTCCTGATTCGACGTGGAACGATTTCGGGGTCTACGTGCAGGACGAGTGGGATATCACGCAGGACCTGACCGCCATCGGTAGCGCACGCTACGACGTCTTCCGCTTCGACTCCGACGTCGACCGTTTCTATTCCCCGGCGGCGGCCGGTTTCGATCCGATGAACGATGACTATTCAGATACTTACGGAATCGGCGCCGGCGGCCTCGGCCTCGTCTACCGCCTCAACAAAGAGGTCAATCTCGTGGGAAACCTCTCCCGCGGCTACCGTATCATGCCGCCGGTCTTTGGACTCACCCAGCATGGCGAGGGTGTTCACGCCCCGGCCGAATTTCTCGATCCCGTTGTGAGCCACACCGCCGAGGTGGGAACCAAGGTGCAGTCCGAAAAGTTCGCGGCCTCCTGCTTCACCTACTACTCCTCGATCAGGAAGTGGCAGAGCTATGTGGCGGGCACGTACAACGGAATGACCCATTTCGACTGGGACAACGACGGTATCGACGCTCAAGACAGGATTTACGTCAAAAAGAGCGGGCGGGCAAACCTCTACGGCCTGGAGTTGGAGACGGAGACGAGACTCGACCTTTTCCACGAGACGCTCCCCCAGGACTGGATTTTCGCCGCTGGATTCGCCTGGAATTACGGAACCGACTTCGCGAACGACGAACCGTTGCGTCACACCCAACCGGCGCGGGCGCTCTTCGCTCTCCGTTGGGTCGATCCGGACAAGGACCGCAACGGGTGGTTCGAGTTCTCCGCTGACGCAGTGCGTAAATTCACGCGCATCCCGTCCGATCGGTGGGCGGGCGATGTGGGTTATCTCAACGATCCGCAAAATCCGGGGAGCGGTATGATCCGCGGTGATTCCCATCTTCCCGGCTACACCGTCTTCGACGTGCGCGGCGGCCTCGACCTTTGTCGCGATCTCTCGCTCACAATGGCAGTTGAAAACTTGACCGACAAAAAGTACCGTCGGGCTCATTCCCGCTGGGATGAGCCGGGAATCAATTTTGTGTCGACTTTGACGTACAGGTTCTAATGATTATCCTGACTCCAATCACTTCAGGTTCGAAGCTTTTCTTCTCGGCGACTCTGGCCCTCGCCTTTCACGTCGTCCTGTTCGGACTCATTCCCGAAGGCAGAGCCCTGCCTGCGAAGATGCTCCTCTCACCCTACAAGCAGAGCCTCGATGTGAATCTCCTTTCCCCTGAGCCCGTCGTGCGCGAACGCGTTTCCAGGCCTGTCAGGGAGAAAATAGAGCGTGCAGAGAGGGAGGAGAAGCGACGTCCCGTCCGTGTGCGTGAAAACACCGACCCGTCGCGCCGACCGATCGCCAAGGCCAGGATACCGACCGAGCCGGAATCGACGAAGGTCCGCCGGGAAGCGGTTCGAAGAGAACCGGTGCCGAAGGCGGTCAGGCAGAGAGCGCCCCGACCCGAGGAGAGACAAAGGATCGAAAAGAAATCGGTCCACAACCCCAATGAGGGCATCTCGCGAACCGTGACCTACGAGATCGATTCCGAGATCAAGTACCCGCGATTCGCACGGGAGGCCGGCATGGAGGGGAGAGTGGCCCTGTCGGTCCATGTCTCCGGTAAGGGACGGGTGATCGATGTCAAAGTGGTCAGGTCGAGCGGTTACTCTCCTCTCGACAAGAGCGCCTGCCGCCAGGTCGCCGACAACGTCCTTTTCCGTCCGGCCATCGACCGGGGGAAACCGGTGTCCCAGTGGGTGGAGATCGTCCTGAATTTCTCTCTCCTCGATGGTTCGGTTTCCGCGAACAACAAGTGAGTCATCCTATGATCTTCGAGAATCTCGAATTCTTCCACGAGGGCGGGGTGGTCATGTACCCCCTTCTGGCCTGCTCGATCATCTCGGTCACCTTCATATTCGAGCGGGCCATATTCTGGTCCGGCTACCGCCTGCGGAGTGACAGGGCCCGGTTGAGAGAAGTCCTCGGAATTCTGCGCAAGGGAGAGACCGCATCGGCACGGACAGTGATAGGGACTTCGCGCGATCCCCTTCTGAAGGTCGTTGCTCTCGGCCTCGACAACAGGCAGAGTTCGCTCCGGGGCAACATGGAAATGGCCTACGCCGAGGAAGAAAAACGGTTCAACCGATTCATGATGGTTCTCGATACGATCGTCACCCTGGCCCCGCTCATGGGGATCCTGGGGACCGTGCTCGGTATCATCGAGTCCTTCGAGATTCTCGGTTCCGGCGCCGGAAGAACCGATCCGCTGGCGGTGACCAGCGGGATCGCCAAGGCTCTCATCACCACTGCCGCAGGCCTTGTGATCGCCATATTCACCCTGATACCCTACAACTTCTACAGGTCGAGAATCGAAAATTCGCTTGCAGAGGTGGAGGAGGTGGCCACCTTCCTCGAGGTGAATCTCGGAGAGGCGGAGCGGGCCGAGAGGGAGTCATGAAATTCAAGCGCCGCAGACTGAATCCTCCCCGCGTCGAGATGATTCCGCTCATCGATATCGTTTTTCTTCTGCTCGTGGTCTTTGTTTTCGCGATGATGTCGATGACGATCCACAAGGGGATCAAGGTTGATCTTCCGAGCGCGACCACGGCCCATTCGAACAGGCAGGACTATTTCTCGGTCACGCTCACCGAGGCGGGAGAGCTCTTCGTCGGCCTCGATCCCGCCACGGTAGACCAGCTCATCGAGAGCGTGGCCGATGCGCGCGAAAGGGATGATAAGATCAGGGTTTTCGTCAACGCCCACAAGAACGTGTCTCATGGACGTGTCGTTGAAGTGCTGGACGGGATCCGCGCCGGGGGCGTGACCGCCGTGTCCGTCCAGACCGAAGGAGAGGAATAGCTGCGCCCGCGAAAGCGGCAGGGAGATAAAGGCCATGAAGTTCTGGTTCGTCATCGCATCGGTACTGTTTTTCATTGTCGGCCCCGGCACATTCGCCGCAGATGACCGCGGTCGGCGCGCCGACATCGTCGATTCCACGGGCACCCGTACTTTCGTCACAGGGCTCCACTACTGCTACGAGGAAGAGGTGGGCGAAGATCTTTTCGTCAACAAGTACGACGATCTCTTCGTCCGGCGCGGAGCGGCGACGATCCGGGTGCGACTCGACAGCCTGGCCCAGATCGACTTTACCGGCAAGAAGGAGCAGGAGGGCGACCTGAGCCTTTTCGAGGCGCGTATCCGGACGAGGACCGGATCGGAGAGCGTGGCATCGGTGGTCTGCCATCCCGGGGGATTCATCAAGGGAAATATCGATCTCGGGGAGTTCCAGCTGCCCCTCGACAAAGTGAAAACCATGGTCTTTCCGACCGGTACGGAGGCGGCACGCCGGACCGTGCGCTGCGTGGTGTGCGACGATGCGGACCAGGTGCCCGAGGGGGCGATTGCGATCGCACTCGATCGATCGGGGAAACTGACGCTGCGCCAGGGAGCGGGGAGTAAACCCCTCGATGCGTCCACGGAGCTCAAGTCGAAAAGGATCGTCCTCGATGTCGACGAAAGCGTGACCTATCCCGTTCTGCGCCGAACGCTCGGTGCGCTGGCGCAGGCGGGGGTTGCGGAGGTCGTGCTCGTTCTCTGATCAGTGAAACGGTCCGTCTTCGCTGGTCAGAAATTCTGCATCAGACGTTCGATACGGGCGATGAACTGGAGAATGGAATTCACGGCAGCCCGGTTTTCGACCGTCTTGAAGTGATCCACGAACTTGAGTCCATAGAAATAGTGCCCCGTCTCCTGGACGATCCTCACAACCGTTGCGGAGAGGGTCACTTCTTCGGACCTGTCGGGAAGCTTGAAATTCACCTGCACGCGGGTACCGGGCTCGATGTAGTTGACCGGCGCCTTGACTGTGCGCACCGAAAGGCCGCCACCGCTGATATCCCTCACCTTGCCTTTCATCACGAACACTTCCTTGTGGATGCGGACCTTGAGGTCGACCTCCTGGCAGGAATCGGTGGGCATGGGCACGCGGAAGAAGTTTCTTCGCTGGGCGAGTCGGACTTCGTCGGGATAGGCCAGGTTGACCAGACCGTGCTTGGGCGAGCCTTCGGACGCTTTCCACCCAAGTACGACACTCTCGAAGGAGTAGACACCGTCGGGGTCGATGAAAAAGACCTTGACCCGTGTCTCTTCCATGGGGGGGATCAGGCTGTTTTCAGGCAGATCTACCGAGGCCCTGACGATGACTCTCCCGTTGTCGTCCTTGACGGGGAGCAGATTGCCGGAATATTTCAGGATTCCGTGCCGCTCGTAGGACCAGAGTTCCACCGGAAAGCAGCGGTTGCTCGACTCTCTCACAATATTGTCGATGGTCTGTTCAGAAGTCATTGTTTGGCACCATGATGTAAATGTTGCAACGGACCGGTTTAGGAACAAATTCCACACGCTGGTCCTTTATTCGGCACATTGCGTCGGAGACTTGACCCGATCCGGCCGAAGTTGAAACAAAAGGGTAGGGAGGGTCAGCGCCTCCTGTCTTCCTGCGGAGGGCGCTCACCGGCTCCTTGGCCGGGAGCGTTCTGGGAGGCTGCTTCGTTCATGGCGCGCTGGAGCAGCTTCTTTTTGTTCTCGATGAAACGCGTGCGGTACTCCTTGCTGCGTTTCCGGTCGACGAAAACCGTGAAGAAGAAGAATCCAACGATGAGAATGGTCAACCCGATGATGAAAAACGTCACGTAGATCATGGTGTTGTCTTCGGGATATTCGAACTTCTCGAAGCCGCGAACCACGAGGACAGGAGCGGACTGGGGTGTGCCCTTGCGCGTGACGTATGAATAATTACGGAGAAAGAAGCCCTTGATGTTGATCAGATCCTTGTAGTCGCCGGTCAGCCACCGAGGGATGTCGAGAGCGATGTAGTAACAGAATCCCCCCTTGTGGTTGAGCAGGATGCCGTGAAATACCTTGTCCACGTCGAGCGGGTTCTCGCCACCCGGCCCGAGCCGCCTCGTGCGCGTCCAGATCGGATGGCCCGCAACCTTGACCGGCTGGCCCCGGTAGGTGGAAGACCGAAACAGGATCTCCGAGGCGAGCGTGTCCGGAAACTCGATCGACTCGAAGGTCTCGTCGCCCATGTGGTGCACATAGGAAAGAACGTGAAAGAGGGGCTTCTCCTGGAATTCCCTCGACGAATCCTCCAGGGAATAATCGTAGATGCTGCCGAGAAGATCCAAGTTGAGTTCCGCGACGGGATCCATGTCGTAGAAGGAGCTGATCAGCTTGCGGCCCACGAGGAAAGGCGCATCGCTGACGCGTGTCCCTTCGCCTGGCAGCGTGAACGAAAAGATCTTGAAAAAGAAACCTTCCAGCTTGACCACATCGCCGATCGACACATCGTCGGAAATGTTGAGGACCGTGAAATAAACGTACTCCCCCTTGAGCGTCGTGATGTAGCCCCTGTAGAGCTGGAAGTCCTGGAATTTTTCCTTTTCCCACCACTGGAGGTTGCCCTTGATCGAAAGCGGTTGTCCTCGAGAGTCGCCCGGATCTGCAAGAAGGTGCTCGGTGTCGCAGAGGCTGACACCCAGGAGTTCCATGTCGCCCGGGATGAGCCGAGCCGCCTGCTTGATGAGGTGGAGAAAGGGCTCCATCTCCTTGACAACCCTTTCCGAGGTCGTCGAATCCTTGACGATTTCGAGCTGTGCGGGATCGACCGCCGCTGAGACTTCGATCCGCGAGGGCGGCGCCAGGATATGGTCTGTCGGTTCAGCGATGTTTCCCTGATCCGCATCGCTCGCCTGGAACCGGAAAAAGAAGTAAGCGACCACCACGACTGCGGTGATCACGACAAGGAATATGAGTCTGGCCTTGTCTGAGCCCGGCCCGGACGGAACGGTTTTATCAAGCCTTGAAAGGTCCAATGGGATCTCCCGCCATTCGGTCAAAACGGTGGTTTATCAATACAGCATGGAAGTATAACGTATCGGTGTCGGTCCGGTTGACTATTTTTGAGCAAGCCCATTTGCACGCTCTTCAACGCCGCTGGGCAATCTCCACGAATCCGCGGAACAGATCGAGCTGGCCTTTCTCGGAGAGGATCAGTTCCGGGTGCCACTGTACACCGACGGCAAAACCGGAGTTGGCGATCTCGATCCCTTCGACGATCCCATCGGGAGCAAAAGCCGTGACGATCTGCCCCTTCCCGGGCGACCGGACCGCCTGGCGGTGGAGGCTGTTGACCCGCGTGCGCGCACCGAAAACTTCTCGAAGAAAGGACCCTTCGGCGAGCTGGATCTCGTGATGGGCCGGTGAACCGTCGGGTACCCTGTGCGCCACGGCGTGCGGCACGTTTTCGGAAATCGACTGGTGGATCGTTCCGTCGAAGACAACGGCCAGTTCCTGAACACCGAGGCAGATGCAGAAGAGGGGAAGTTCGCGTTTTACCGCCTCTTTCAGCAGAGCGAGATCGAACTCCTCACGCCTGGGATGGAGGGGGACCTCCTCGGGGTGGCGGTCCAGCGCGCCGAACCTTCGAGGATCGAGATCGTCGCCCCCGGTCATGAGGAGCCCGTCGAGCCCGTCGAGCCCGTCGAGGATCGTCGCCGCACTCCGCGCGTCGAAGGAGGGGATCAAGATCGGGATACCGCCCGCCTTCCATACCGCCTCGGAATAGGGGGCGCGCAGGGAGTGGAGCATCGTGCCGTCCTGGTGGAACGTGATATCCGTGTTCACTCCGATCCGGGGGCGTTTCATCCGACCCTCCTCTGTGGAAATCGCCTTTGTGTGACCGCCTAAGGAGATGGTAATCTTCTGCTTCCCGATTGCAATGGCCTGATTCAGGATGTATAGAACGGGACCGTCAGGCTCGGCTGCCCGCCGATCAAAAACAGGGCAAGCCGATCGACGTGGATAGACCAAGGGTGTTTGATTCCCATGAACGAATTTCCCACACCGCGGAACGTCGACCATCTCCTCGATATTCTGTCTGCGTTCACCGACTACGAGAAGATGGAATCGTTCCACAACGGCAAGGTCCGTTGCGAACTCGACGGCATGCACAGGTTCGTGGAATCCCTCGACAGGCCGGACCGCGCTCTACCCTGCGTGCACATCGCCGGAAGCAAGGGCAAAGGTTCCACCGCCCTCATGACCGCGGCCCTGGCCCAAGGTGCCGGACTGAGGTGCGGCCTCTTTTCCTCGCCCCACCTGATCCGCCTGGAGGAGAGGATCGCGATCGACGGTGACCCGGTCAGCGCCGACCTCCTGCTTCGGGCCGCGGACAGGGCTCTCGATCCTCTCAGAAGGGAACGCGCGCTGCGGCCCACCTTCTTCGAGTTCATCACCGCCACCGCGATGATCGTCTTCGCCGAATGCGGCGTCGATCTCGCGGTCTACGAGGTCGGCCTGGGGGGGCGGCTCGACGCCACCAACGTGGTCGAGCCGGTCGTGTCGGTCATCACCGACATCGAACTGGAACACACGCGGCGCCTGGGAAATACGAGAACCGCCATCGCGCGCGAGAAGGCCGGGATCATCAAACGGAACGTGCCGGTCGTGACAATGCTCGATGGGGCCGATCCCGCGCGCCCCGTGATCGAGGGCCTTGCGAAACACCGCGCGGCACCCTTCAACGCTCCTGGCGCGGGGCTCGAGCTCCTTCGCGAAGGGGAGGAATTCCGCGTTCGGTTTCGGGATCGGATCACGGCTCCCTTTTCGCCGCCGCCGCCGGCGATCCTTCAGGCACGCAACAGCGCACTCGCCATCGGTGCGATGAGCGTGGTCGGCGAAAGTTTCGGCGCGAGAGTCCCCGCCCTTCCCGACGCGACCCTTCTGTCCGGTCTCGTCCTGCCGGGGCGATTCGAGACCCTCTCATCGGAGCCCCGCGTGATCGTGGACGGCGCGCACAGTCCCCGGTCGCTCGAGGCGGTCATGGCCGAAGCGCGCCGCACGACGCGCACGCAGAACGGTGCGGGACGCTTCGTGGCCGTCTTCGGGCTGGCGCGCGACAAGGACCTCGAGGCCTGCGTGAAAGCGATCGTGCCTTTCGCCGACGAGATCGTCTTCGTGCGCTACGACAGCCCGCGATCGCGCGACCCGGTCCACCTTCAGGCAGCCGCGGGGGGAAGAGGGCTCCTTGCCGAATCCGTGGCCGCGGGGCTCTCCCTGGCGCAGGAATCCGCCCGTCCTGGTGGAACGGTTCTGGTCACGGGATCGTTTTACGCGGCCGGCGAAGCGCGCGCGCTCCTTTCCTCTTCTTGATCCGCCGCGAGAAGCGATCTCGTGGAAACCTCCTGCAGCGTTCGTCCGCGGTCCGTTCATCCGATCTGGCGGGCGGATCGGGCCGGGAGGCGGCTCGAGGAAATAAACGCAGGTTCTTCAAGTAGAGTTCCGAAGAGAGGAGTGGCCTCGAAAAACGCATCGGAGCGAACCCTATGGAAATCGTCAAAGACCTGATTCTTACCGACTGCTTCCTGATCAAGTGTCTCATCGACACCGGCGGCATGCGGCTCAGCGATTACCTCGACAACCTGAATCGGTCCTTCGTTCCGATGAGAAACGTGACCATGATCGACCTCGACAAGGGCGCTTCGCTCTCATCGCATGAATCGTTCGTGAGAATCGACGAAATCGTTGTGGCCCATGAGCTGCTCGATGTCTGCGGCGACCGCAACATGAGAAATCTCGTTGACGAGGGCGCTTTTTCCAGACCTGTCGCGCTCCATCACGCCGGGGGATTCGGTCTCGAGATCACTGGCCGGATGCGACCCGAAGCATTCGAGGGTATCGATCGCGAAAAACACTTCTTCGTTGTTCGCGACGTCGAGATCGTGGGACCCGATCCTTCGATCAACGAGGAATTCAAGCTCATCTCGTCGCTGTCCTATGCGATCGTCAACAGGCAGCAGATCGGTTACATCTTCAACCAGTAGTTCTAACTTCTTGTCAGCGCGGGCGTCATGACTTGCTTGCCGCCGTCCGTCTGTGCGGCGCGCGCGATCGTGCGTCGCCGCGTCGACCCGGCGCGTACTGGCATGAACAGGCTGATCGAAGATCGTCGACCGATTCGGATCGACCTGATCCGGAATCAGTAACCCGTTGAAGAAGGTTTGCTTGCAACCGCTGCCCGATTATCCTTAAATCTCAACTTACCTTGACGAGGCAAAGACGTCCATGATCAATGCGAGACAGGTCATCTCCCCCTTGTTTTTCCTCACCGGATTCGGTGGCGTCGTCTACCTGATCGTCTGCACCTGGCAACTGACCGCTGTCTGGGGCGGCGCACTCCGTTCGGTGGCACTGGCGGCGGGCGTATTCGTCTTCGGGGCGGCCCTGGGAGGAGCGGTGATCGGCCGCCTCGGCGACCGTGTGAAGGACCGCCTCGGACTGTTCGTTGTTATTGAATCTCTTGCAGGAGCTTACGCGTTCCTGTCCCCCCACGGAATTTCGCTTGTCGAAGGTCTCTATTACGGTGGGGGCTATCCCCACCCAGCCCTCAGATTCGTGCTCTCCGGATTGGTCTTCCTCGTACCCTCGATCTTGCTCGGCGGTTGCCTACCGATCGTGACCGCGGCCGTGGCACCGAGAAGATCCGATACTGCCGCGGGGGAGATCGGCTGTACCGCCGGACGCCTCTACGTTGCGGGCCTTCTCGGAGGAGCGGCCGGTGCTCTCGCGAGCGGATTCGTTCTTCTCGAACACCTTGGCGCCCGGTCGTCGCTCTTTGTCGTTGGCGGATGCCATCTCGCCGTGGCGATCACGGTCCTTCTCACCAGGCTGGCCGGCAGGGCAAAAGAGAATCCCCCTGACGACGCCGAGACCGGGGAAGCCCCTCGGGCGGACTCCGCTCCCGCTTCCACGCCCAGGTTCGCCGCGCGGATTCTCATGGCTGCGGCTTTCGTCTTGTCAGGCGCGGCCCTGCTCAGTCACTGGCTGCTCTGGACGCGGCTCTTCGTCCAGTGCTTTTCGAACAGCATTTATTCCGTTGCGATCGTGCTCTTTTCCTTTCTCCTCAGCCTGGCCGGCGGCGGGGCGCTCGGCGCAGCGATCGCCCGGCGCGGCCGCAATCCGCAACGATTCATCGCCTTCTTCCAGCTCTCCGGCGCCCTGGCATCCGTTGCGGTTCTCTATCTCTTCCACTGGGTCGGGGACCGGGAACGCTTCTCGATCCTCGTGCGCGATTTCGGAGGCGACGCATCCTTCTCGGCTCTGATCGTCTTCGAGATCATTTGCGTCTTCTCCGTTCTTCTTGTGCCCGCCCTGCTCCTGGGAACGGCCCTTCCGCTGATCGTCGCCTCCGGCGGTTGGACCCGGCGGTCTCCCGGCGGACATGTGGGCGACAGACAGGCCTTGTTCGCCGGAGGCATCGCCGCGGGTCTGATCGTGACGGCCTGCTCGATCCTGCCCAGCGGAATCGGAACGGCGCAGTCCTTCTTTGTCGCGGCCGGTTTCAGCGCGGCTGCCGCGTGGCTCCTCCTTTTTGCCCGGACCGCTCCTGCGACAGGGTCTCGTCGGCTCAAGACCTGGCTCGCCGCCGCGGTCCTCTCGGGAGCGGCCGTTGTCCTGGCGCTTTGCGTTCCCCGGTCCTTCGAATTCTGGAAGAATTCGGTCTTCGACAAGGAGTGCGTTTACTTCAGCGACGACGGTATGGCCGCGGTTTGTGTGGTTCAGAGGGCGGACGGACGCGTGCTGAAGGTGGACAATGCCGAAGGATTGGGCGGACCGAGAGACGAGCTTCTCGAGATGCGCATCGGAATGTTTCCGGGCCTTCTGTGCGATCAGCCGGAGAAGGCCCTCTGTCTGGGGCTCGGCAACGGCCACAGCCTCATGGGACTCATCGGCAGCGGACCGCGCCAGGTGGACTGCGTCGACGATTTGCCCGGTGTTATCGAAGCCGCCCATTACTTTCACAATTTTCCCGTCGAGGTGCCCGCCGAAACAACGCTCAAATTCACTGCCAGCGATATTCGGGTCTTCCTCTCGTCGACGGACAGGACCTACGACCTGATCCTCGGCAATCCGGGCGATCCCTCCCGAGCGGGAGCCGGCCTGCTCTACACGAAGGAGCATTTCGAACGCATCCACGACCGCCTGAGCGACCAGGGTCTCTTCTGCCAGTGGATTCCGCTCCACCAGCTGCACTGGGAGGATTTCGGAATCATCGGATACACCTTCAGCGAGGTCTTCGACTACATGGCGGTCTTTCTGGCCGACACCGAAACCCCCTTTCCCGTGGCGGGGCTCGTGGGAACCCGTCAGCCGCTCCGCCTCGATCCCCGCGCGATGCAGAAACGTCTCGATCTCCATCCCTTTCGGGGATTGCTCGAGAAGATCGGCCTCGACAATGCTCTCGAGAACCTGTCCCTCTACGTCAACGACCAGTGGCTCTTCAGGACCCGTTTTCCCGGTCAGCGCGTGAACACGGCCGACCGGCCGCTGGTGGAGTTTCATGCAGCGCGTCTCATGGCGAGGCCCGATGTGCTCGGCTTCAAGCACTTCTTGCAGCTGTCCGAACCTCGGCTCAACGAGGATGTTCTGCCCCTTCTCGATTCCGTCCGGCTCGAGGGGCAGGAAAGAAGGGATTTCGAGATCGAGATCCGCTCCTACTCGGACGGACTGCGCTATTACCTGGCCTGTCACGCCTACGAACTCTGGGAGATGATCCTGTCGCCGATCGAGGCGCTGAATCCGACTCCCGAGGGCGCGGGCGAACTGCGGCGACTCTTCGAGAAACGATTCGAACTGTCGATCGAGGCATTCAGGCTGGCGCCCGAACACCGCGTCTTGTGCAGCAACCTGGTCCGGCTCTGGAAGGATCTGATCCAGCGGAACGAGCTGGTCCGGGCCGCCAACCTGATGGCCACGGCAGCGAAGGAGCGCCCCGAGGATCCCACGATGGCATTCAACTGGGGGCTGTCCTATCTGCTCCAGGAAGAGTACGAGAGCGCGGCGATCATCTTCGAAAAGGCTCTTGGCCTGAATCCAAAATATTCCTCGGCCCGTCTCCACTACGGTATCGCCCTTTTTTGCAGTGGAATCCGGGTTCGGGCGCGCGAGGAGCTCGACCGCGCCCTCGAGGACGGCGGGGGCATGGAGCAGCTTTCGGACTTGACACGCGCCCTGGCGACGCTGATCCTCGACGGCCACGAGAAAGCCGGGCCCCTGCTCGCCAGGTTCGAAAAGGAGGGGCCCTGGGCGGCGCTGATCGAAAGGGCTGTCGATCAAGCCCGCGGCGGCGACCGGCCTGCGCCGGAACCCGAAAACGAGAATGGAGACTGAACACCCGCCATGAAGGCGATGCTTCTCTTCCTTTTTTTTCTGTCCGGCGCTGCCGGCCTCTCCTACGAGATCGCCTGGACGCGGTCCCTGGTCTTCGTGCTTGGCAACACGAATCTCGCCATGGGCATCGTTCTGGCTTCCTTTCTTCTCGGCTTCTTCCTGGGAAGTCTCAGCGCGTCGCGGTGGGGAGGGGGCAGGCGCGATCTTCTCCGGCGTTACGCGCTCGTCGAGGTTGCCATCGGGATTCTGGGATTCCTTTTTCCCTTCCTGGCCAGCCTGGCAAAGGAGATCTATCCCGTGCTCGCCGGCTGGGTCGCTCCCGATCTGATCCGTGTCCTTCTCTGCGCCCTCTTCCTGCTTCTGCCCACTTTTCTGATGGGCGCCACTTTCCCGCTCATGAACGGAATATTCATCACCCGGCCCACGCGCGCCACCCGGGGCGCCGGATTGATCTACGGGGCGCAGACGCTCGGCGCCGCGGTCGGAGCCACCGCATCGGGTTTCTTCTTGATCCGTCATTTCGGACTGGCTCACACGAGCTGGATCATCGCCTCGGTGAACGTGATCGTTGCGGCGATCGCTTTCTTCATGAGCCTCAGGATCGATCCGCGCGACGCGCAAGGCCGCTCCGTACCGGCCCGCGACGAACCGCGCCCCCTTCTCGTGAGCAAGAGCGGGATGATGTCGGAAAGTCAGGGACTGGAGCCGATCCTCTACGGCATCGTCTTCTGCACGGGCTTCGCGTCCTTTGCGCTCGAGATCCTCTGGACCCGGATCCTCGTTCTGTTCGTCGATGGCCTGACCTATTCGTTCACGTCGATGCTCGTCGTCTACCTTCTCGCCCTTTCGGCGGGATCGGCTCTTCTGGCCCTCTGGGACCGGATCAGGTCGCCAGGATTCGTGTCTGCCGGCCTGGTGCTGATCTTCGGCGGCATTTCCACTGTTATTTGCCTTTCGGCGATACCTTGGCTCTACGAGACGATCCAGGCGGTCAAGGGCGATCTCCAGTCCTATTCCTTCGTAAACTTCGTGCTCTCCGCGTTTGCAGGTTCGGGAATGCTCATTTTCGTGCCCGCTTTCCTGATCGGAATGGCCACACCGATGGCGATAGGAATTCTCGTGCGCGAATCAGGAAAGGCGTGCGCCAAGTCGGGTATGGTCTACGCCTATTCGTGCCTCGGATGTTGCGCGGGAGCTCTGTGTGCGTCGTGGTTCATCGTTCCCTGGATCGGCCTCAAGCTGGGAGTGGTCCTCGCCGGCCTCGTGGTTCTCACGGCGGGTGTTCTTCTCTTCAATGTGTCCCGCGCCTACTGGCCGTTCAAGATCGTGGCCAGCGTGGGATCGATCGTGCTCGTCGGATGGCTGGCTCATCAGCCCACGACCCAGGATCCACTGGTCGAAGATTCGCATGTCTTCAAGAGGCCCGGCCGGGCCGGCGCGATCAGGCTCGAAGGGTATGCCGAGGGAAATATCTGCACCGCCTCGGTGGTTCGCGACTTGCGTACCCAGGAACGGCGTCTCTACACCGATGGATTCAGCGCCGCATCGACGGGCCCCGAATACAGCTACATGCGGATGATGGCCCACCTGCCCGTGCTCGCCTGCGCTACGCCCGATCGCGCCCTCGTCATCGGTTACGGAACGGGGACCACGGCCGGATCGCTGTCGATTCACACCGATGTGCGCGCCATGGACATCGTGGAGATCTCGAACAAGGTCATGGAACTGGCCGATCGATTCCGGGACGTGAACCGCGGCGTGGGATTCGGAACCCTCGAGACCGAATCGGCCGATAGGGATGTGCGCGTCTACACCGGCATGGATGGACGCGATTTTCTCAACCTCTCCAGGGAGGGGTACGATATCATCACCCTCGAACCGCTCATGCCCTACACGCCGGCGGCGGTCCACTTCTACACGGTTGAGTTCTACGAGCTCTGCACACGGAAGCTGAACAAGGGCGGGGTGGTTTGCCAGTGGATCCCCCTGAATGCCGTGCCGTCCGATGATCTGGAGCTCCTTCTTCGAACCTTCGCGACCGTCATGCCGTCGTCCGGTTTCTTCAACTTCAAGAACTCGCTCCTCCTTCTCGGGTTCGGTGAGAAGGACTGGACCCTCTCGGCCGGACGCATGGCGAGTGTCTTCGGCGCGAAGGGCGCCGGTGCCGATCTGGAGGTGGCCGGTTGCGAGGACATGGCCGCACTTCTCGGGGCCTACCTGTGTGACGGCAAGAAGATGACCGCCGCCACCCGCGACTCGGGCGTCATGCGCGACGACAGGACCGTTGTGGAGTACGTGAGGATCGCTCCAGGGGCGGAGGCGTACCGGCGGATGTTTTCCGGTTTCGGTTTGCTGAGCCGGATTCAGGAACCGATCGGCGATCATCTCGACCTCGATGGGCTCGGCGACGAGGCGGCCGAGAGGCTGTCAGAATCGGTCGACTCGTACCGATTGTCGTTCCGTTACCTTCTCAAGGGGATGCAGGCAGAAGCTGGAGCCGCTTATCAAAACCTCTACCCCGGGGCGGGATTGACCGACGAGAATCCGGACCGGCTCTTCGAGCGCGCATTCAACATCAATCCGCGCGACCGGCGCGCGGCGCACAAGCACGCGTCGCGGCTGGTGAAGCAGGCGGGCGGTCGGATCCTGCTCGGCCGGTTCGATGAAGCACGCCAGATCGCCGATCGCGCCGCGATCATCGCGGGCGATCTCTTCGATCTGCTCTTCGTCGAAGCCCTGCTGCATCTGGCCAGCCTCGATTTCGAAAAATGCCGCGGCAGCCTCGACATGATGGCCGCGATCAATTCGCACTCGAAAAAGGATCTGGCCCTCAGGATCTGCCTCGCTCATTTCGAGAACGACGAGGAGATGGTGAAGCGCGCGACCGGGAATCTGATCGAACGGGGAGGTCTCAGTGCGATGGAAAAGGCTCTCGTCGATGCCGCCTACACCGAGGCCGTGCGGCGCAAGTCGGCGGCGGGTACGATCGATCTCGACGGCGTGCTCGCCCTCCTGCGCACCGGCCCGCGCGGGCTGAACACGAGCGGCGGAAAAGCGTGGGACGAGGCGGCCGACGCTGGCGGGGCGCTTCTCAAGGAGGCGCGCGCCGTGCTTCTCGACGAATTGAACGCCCCGGAGAGCGGCGTACGCCTGGCGGCCGCGCAAGGCCTGGCGTTCTTCAAGAACGACGTGGCTGTCATGGACTCTCTGCGGCGGGCATACATCGAAGCGGGTCGTGGCGATCGTCCGGCGCTCCTCGATGCCCTTTCGCACGCCGGAGACGGGATGACCTACCTTCAGGTGCTCCGCTCCAGTTCGGCATCGACCGACCTGTTCCTCAAGGCGGTGGAGATCTCCATGGCCAAGCGCAACCCGGATGCGGTGGAATCCCTCATCGACCTTCTCGAGCACCGGTCGAAAGAGGTCCGCATGGGCGCCTTTGCGGCCCTTATCGCCATCACAGACCGCCGCTTCGATTTCGATCCATGCGGCAGCGTGGAGGCGCGCGCGCGCTCCGTGGAGAAGTGGCGCAAGTGGCACAAGGTGGGGGAGGGATCCCGATAGGAGCCGCGCGGATCAAGAAAAGAGATACCGACCCTATTTCTTGCCTCGGCTGCCTTTGCTGTCCTGGCGAGACGTCTTTCGCGAGCTTTTTCTTTTTGATCCCTTCGGCGGTGTGATCAGCGCCTTGACCTCTGTGCTCGTCAGCTTCCGAAACTTCCCCGTTCGCAGCGTGCCGAGCGAGACCGGGCCGATCCGGGTCCGTTCCAGTTCGGTCACCTTGAGTTTCAACCGTGCCAGGATGCGGCGCACGAGACGGTTCTTGCCTTCGGTGAGAGTGATTCTGAGGATCGTGTCCTGCCTCGTCGATCGGATCATCGAGACCTCGGTGGGTGTCGTTTTCCCTTCCGCGAGCCAGATCCCCTTGCGCAGTTTTTCGACGATGGCGGCGGTCACGTTGCCTGTCACGCGCACGCGGTACGTCTTGGGTATGTCGTATCGCGGGTGGCTGACGAGGTTGGAAAAATCTCCGTCGTTCGTCAGAATCAGCGCTCCCTTCGTATCCACGTCGAGGCGTCCCACGCTGAATAGCCGCAGTTCGTTCGGGCGGACGAGGTCGCTCACGAGGGGGCGCTTCGATTTGTCGCGCTTGTTGGAGCAGATAAAGCCCACCGGCTTATTGACGAGGTAGTAGACCTTCTTGGGAGTCTTCAACCTGTTGCCGTCAAGGGTCACCTTCTGGATGTCGGGATCGATAGAGGTGCCGAGTTTGGTCGTCGTGATGCCGTCGATCGAGACACGTCCCTCGAGGATCAGTTCTTCACAAGCTCGACGCGATCCTAATCCGACAGCGGCGAGAAATTTCTGGAGTCTCATTTTGACCATTGTTCTGCTCCTGATCGATCGATGGATTAAGGAGATTCGAGGATCCTCTGCGCTTCGTCGACGGCGGCTCTCGAGGGCGACGGGCCGGCGATCATCTCGGCCAGTTCCTGCACCCGCTCCCGGTCGCGGATCGAGCGGACCGTGACCGAGGCGGTCTTGTTCTCCGTGGTTTTTTCGACCATGTTGTGCGTCTCTCCCCTGGCGGCCACAGCCGGGATATGGGTCACCGCGATGACCTGGATATTTTCCGCCAGCGAGAGAAGGAGATCGCCCATCACGCCGCCGAGGCGGCCGCCCACGTTCTCGTCGATCTCATCGAATGTCATCGACGGCGTGCCGCAGCACCGGCCGAGCGTACTCAGAAGGGCGAGAAGGATGCGGGAGCGCTCTCCGCCGGAGGCGATCTTTTCCACCGGCGCCGGCTCGACCCCCGGGTTGGTGGCAGCCATGAAACGCACGGGGCTGGGACCGCTGACGGAAGCGCCGGACAAGAGATCGTTCCAATCCGGCTTTCCCACGTCCACCGAGAAACGGACCTCTTTCATGAGGAGCTGGTCGAGGTTGATATTGACCTGGCCGGCGAGTTTTTGTCCTGCCTGGCGGCGCGCGCGATCGAGTCTGCGGCCGAGCTTGACGAGCGCCGCGCGCCGTTCATCCAGATCGTTGGCCAGATCCTCCAGGTCGGCTTCGGTCACGTTGATCGCCTCGAGTTCTTCCTCTATCTTCTTGTGGAACGCGAAGAGATCCGCCTCGGTAGGACCGTAACGGATGAGAACGCGGTTGATCTCGGACAGCCTCTGGTCGACGAGAGCGAGCCGTTCCGGATCGGCGTTCAGCTCCTCGTGAATGTCACGCATCGCGAAGGCCGCTTCTTCCACGGGCGGAAGCGCTTTTCGAAGCGCCTCGATACACTGGGCGATGCGGCTCTCCTCCGCGACGGGGAGCGACTCGAGGGACCGGATGACCGTGCCGAGAATATCGGCGACCGAATCGTCTCCCTCGTAGAGTTTGTGCCGGCCCGCGACAAGAGCCTGCTGCACGTCCTCGAGACTGCCCAGAAGGCGGTGTTCGTCTTCGAGACGAGCGATCTCACCCGGCTCGAGATCGAGCTTGCCGATCTCGCCGATCTGGAAGGTCAACAGGTCGATTCGGTCGCGGCGTTCGGTGGCCCCTCTGCGCAGTTGGGAGAGCTTTTCGTCGAGCGCCCGAACCGCGCCGAGCGTTGCGGCAAAGTCGGCGGCCAGATCGCCACAGCCCGCATAGCGGTCGAGCAATCGAGCCCGTTCCGCGCGGCTGGAAAGCGCCGAGAGACCCTCCTGGCCGGTGATCTCCATGATGGGAGCCATCACTTTCCGGAAAGACTGGAGCGTGACCGCGCTGCCGTTGAGGTAGCACCGGTTTTCGCCCGAGGCGTCGAGTGTTCTGAGAGCGACGAGTTCTCCGTCGGCATCGCGGGCGAGAGGGGCCGCTTCCTCGAGAGCGTGGTCGAGCCGGTCAGGATCGAGCCGGAAAAAACCCTCGACGACCGCTCTCCGTCCGCCGGGACCGATCAGATCGTTCGAAGCCCTGTCCCCGGAGAGGAGACCGAGGGCCTTGACCAGAATCGTCTTTCCCGATCCGGACGCACCGCTCAAGATGTTGAGCCCCCTGGAGAAGGAAATCCTCTCCTTGCGCACGAGAACGAAATTTGCGAGCTGGAGTTCGACGAGCATGGCCAGGACCAAATGATGATGAGATAACAGGAGTCGGGAGCGCCCGCAAGCGAAAAGACGTGGCACCCGCCGCGCGAAAGGATGTTCGTGCAAAAAAACATGGGACGACCGGGCGCGCTTGGGCCCGGCCGTCCCGTCGAAAAAGGGAAGATGCTCAGTTTTGAAAAACTATGAGAATATGATCGTGTCGATCAGCCGTTCGATCGCTTCTTCCAGTTTTTCCTCCGTTACATAGTTCTCGTCCTTGACGATCTGCTTGATTTTGCGCAATCGTGCCTGGTGCGACATCTTTCCCTTCTTGGAAGGAAAGATTTCATCGTGCTGTTTTTGTCTAGGACACCTCTTTTTGCTCACCTCGCCAATCTCCCTGATCCTTGTCCTATCGCCTCCACTTTCGTGTGACTCCAGGATACTCTTGTCAGTTTTCAAGCTCTTGGTCCGTAGGTGATTGCCTCTTCATTCCGTCAACCACCTGGCTGGTGAAACATATCGACCAAAATATATGTAACCTTGATGTTTAAATAACTAAATTTATTGATATAAGAGTTGAGTGATCCTCGTTGCGTGAGTCGTAACTCTCAAAATATTAAGTAATTGAGAATTACCGCTTCCTCCGGCGGCAAAGAAATCTTTTCAGGCTATTCATGAATAGCAATAGAAGGCGAGCCTTACCGATCCCTGCTGCTTCTCCTTTTGTAGGGCGAAGCGTTCGATCCTTTCGGGAGGCGACTGTTTTTTTCGCAACTGGTGAACGAGCACCGCGTCCGGCCCCACGGCGCTCTTTTCGACGAGGAGCCTCACCAGAGGCGTCAGTTCGCGTTCCGTGCCCGGATCCTGGAATGCAAATGGAGGGTCCGCGAATATGATGTCGTACGGGGCGAAGGGAGTGTCGGGAAATGCTCTCAATTTGAGCAGATCGATGGTAAATACCGCTGTCTGGGCTTCCACATCGAGTAAAATGATGTTTTGTCTCAATATATCCAGAGCAGGTTTATGGCGCTCGAAAAAGGTGGCGGTCGCAGCGCCGCGACTCAATGCCTCGAGGCCGATGCTGCCCGTGCCCGAGAAGAGATCGAGCACCGAAGCGCCTTCAAGTCCGGGGCGGAGCACGTTAAAAAGTGTTTCGCGAAGAGATCCCTGCATCGGGCGGGTGGCACGATCTTTCGGAACATTAAGCAGCCGACCCTTGAAAATTCCTCCCGTGATGCGAAAATGCGACTTACGGCTCATCAGTTGATCCTAAATAGGGTAGGATTTCGAGTTACATAAGCCACTCAATCAAAGTAAATTGGCTGAGGTTAGTCTACAGCTATTCCCTGTGAAGGGTCGAATTAAACGACATAACCTATTTAGTTTGACCGAAACATATATTTGGAGAACGCAGACTTTCTGACTGCCCCACGAGACTGATGGACAAAATCCGCGTCCGCACAATCCGATTGACCCTCGGAGAAGAAAAGAAAGGAACCTTCGAGGTTCGCGAGGGCGATGTGGTGACGATCGGGCGCGATCCGAGCTGTACGATCCAGATCGCTCACGAATCAGTCTCTCCCATTCACTGCCGGATCGAATTCAAGAACGGCGCCTTCCTCCTTACCGACCTCGACTCGGCCGCCGGGGTGATACACGGTGACCGGAAACACAAACACCTGCCGCTCACCGGGGACCAGGAAATCATGATCGGCGGGATTCCGGTGATCAGCAGCGAAGGCCGATCAGAGATTTCAGAGTCCGAACTGGCGCTCGGACCGATCGCTTCACCGATCCTGCGTCTCGGCACCTTTGCGCGGCGCTCGGTGCGTCCCGAGGCGAAACCGCCCAGACTCCAGGTGCTCGCAGCCGCGATCGCGCTCTTCAGGAGAGCGCCCGCGTTCACTCTGTCACTCTTGCTGCACGTGTTTATTCTGGCTCTGGTCTACGATGTGCCCTACCTGCGGTTTGCAGAGTACGACACCGACAAGATTCTCGTCGAGGTCGACGATGTGACCGACCTGGCTCTCCTCGACAAGGAAGAAGAAAAGAAGGAAATCGAATTCGATGAGCCTGAACTCTTTCCCGATGACATCCCCGACTACCTGAACGAGGAGCAAATCGATCCGGATCCTCTTCCCGACAAGGATGAATCTCCGCTTCACCTCGATCCCGGGACGATCGGGATCGGCGGCGGCGCTTTCGCGGGATGGCCATCAGGCCTCGGGGGCGACCCGCTGAGAAACATCTCGGCCGGCGCGCGCAGCTACATCGAGGGACTGCGGAGGACCGGGATCGATGTGGTGTTCGTCATGGATACGACGTCGAGCATGGAACGCTTCATCAACGAGGCGAAAGTGACCGTGGACCGGCTCATCTCCGGTCTCGTCCACGTCGTTCCGGATCTGAGACTGTCGATCGTTGCCTACCGGGATCAGAAGGACGAGTACGTGACGCACGCGACGGAATTCTCGAGAGACCGTTTCGAGCTCCTCAACTTCCTCGAGGGGCTGGAGGCCGAAGGCGGCGGCGACCGGGAAGAAGCCGTCTACGAAGGTCTCAGGCGCGCCATCCACCATCTCTTCTGGCGGCCCAAGGCCCAGAAGGTCGTTCTCCTCATCGGAGACTCCGGGTACCACAGGGAGGACGAGCGGAAGCTCTTCCGGCTCCTCGCCGAGTTCCGGCGTGCGGACGGGATCGTACACGCCGTCTGCCTGGGCGATGAGGACACGTCGGCGTTCACCGAGAAGTCGGTTGTCGAAATGTACAGCCGCCTCTCGCAGGCGACGGGCGGCAATTGCGTGCAACTCTCCGATTATGACAAGATCTTCAGTATCTTCGTCAACCTCGCTTTCGCGAGCGAATTCGAACCGGACGTGGCCGCCATCGCCGCAAAGGCCGAACAGAGCCGGATCGATCGTTCGATCGCACGGAGAGCCAAGAACGGCGACCGCGCCTGGCTCCTCGAAAAACTGAAGCGTACGCCGGTGCATCACCGTCTCGTGCGCGAACTCCTGAAGGGCACCACGCGGCAGGACCTTCTCGTTCTCGTCGACTACCTTTCGTCGGAGACCATGTCGAGCAGAACGAAGTGGGCCGCCCTCTACATCATTCACAAAACGCTTCACAATGATTACGGCTTCAATCCGAAGCGTCCCGCCTCGGAGCAGGTGGGCAAGCTCCAGATGATGCGGCGGGCAGCCGAACTCTACCCGGTGGGCGACAAGCGCGGCTCACGCCTGGCAAAACCCGGGACGGACGACGACCAGAGCAAGCTTCCGGACAGAGGGCATCGGAGACCGGGCAAACACGCCTCGACAATCGGCAAGTAATCCCTCCACACGATCACTCCGTGCCGCGCGCTTTTCGGGGACTAATCGAATATTCCCAGAGTCATCAGGTTCGTCAGTGCGGTCGACGGTTCGTTGAGCTCTCCCGCCAGAGACTGGAAGTGGTATTCCTTTCCCGGCGTCACTTCCAGAGGAACCACAAAGGGGTGGATCAACAGGCCGTTGCCGTCGATCTTGCCCATATTCCAGTGAGCGCTGAAAGGCGCCTTGAGAAAAAGATCGCCGTAGGGGGTGGAGAGGGGCGGATCGTGCAACTCTGTGCCCACGATGGCGAGAACAGGCTCGAGGCCGGGCAAGCCCACGACGCGGAGGTCCACCTCTGCCCCTGGCGCGAGGTCACCGGCGAAATAGAGATGGAGGTGGAATTCGTCAGCGCCCATGTCGACCGTTCCATCCGCGACGCGCGGATCGCCCTCGAAATCCACGTTCGGCAGGTGCGGGGCCGTGTTGAGCCCCCTGTTGAGGCATGGAGATCCGAAGAGGATGTGGATGTCGCCGGCCGACGCATCGACGAATTTTGGATCGAAATCGATGTTGCCCGGGCCAGGCCTGCCTCCTTCCACGTTGCAGTAAGCGGCGACCGCATCGGGACCGTCGATCTGCTCGGGGAGGTTTCGGCGGACGATGCAGTTGGTCACGGCAGGCCTCGAATCGTTGCAGCGGATACCGCCGCCATGTCCGAGGGAGTCATTGTCGACAATCGTGTTGTTCGTGATGATAGGCGAAGAGCCGGCGCAGTACACGCCGCCGCCGCCGTCGAGTTCACACGTGTTCGCCCTGATGAAATTGCACACGATGATCGGAGCGGCGCCGTTCGAGCAGAAGATTCCGCCTCCGCCCCCCGCGTGATTCAACTCGATCACGTTCTGAGCGATCACCGGTGATGCACCGTCGCAGGTGATGCCGCCCCCTCCCGGTTGGGCCGCCGTGCCGTCGCCGTTGGTGATCGTGAAACCCACGAGCGCCGAGAGCGAGGTCTCCTTCGTTGCGAATCTGACCACGCTGTCCGCCCGCTGGCCGTCGATTCTGGTGAGCGCCGCGCCCCGGCTGCTCCTGACCGAGATCGCCTTGCCCGTGAAGTCGATGTTCTCGAAATATGTCCCCGGGGAGACGAGGACCACATCCCTGTCCGCGGCAGCGTCGATGGCGCCCTGGATCGTCGCGTACGTTTCGGGCACGTTGAGGATTTTCACGGGAGGATAGTGATACCCCATGTCGAGGCGGTCCTTGTCCTGTTCGCCGTCTATCCGCGTGGTGCCGGTCACCATGGGAGAGTTGGGATCGCCCAGATCGATGCAGGGGCTGTTCGCCGCATGCCCGGTCTCGACATGGCTGAGAAAGTACGCACCGCCGGGAAAGGTCGTGTCGAAAAGCGGATCGTTGTCGAGACAGGTGGTCGGATCGAACCATGATTCGCCCCAGCCGTCCTGCACATCGGAGTAGTGCACACTCAGATTCGAGCCGTCGATCTGATCCGGCTGGTTGCCCCACAGGATCGAGTCGTTGACCGTCATGTCGGTCGAGAGGCTACCACCGCCCGTTCCGTCCAGGCCGTCGCTCCCCGCGTTGATCGCGATCCCTCCTGCGCCGGCGCTGTTGTCGCAGACGGTGCAACTCGACAGGGTCTCGAAGGTCCCCTCGATTCCGGCTCCACTCCCGCCGTTTCCGGCATCCCCTCCGGACTGGTTGCAGTCGCCTCCATCGCCGGAGCTGTTGTGAACGACGAGGCAGTTGACGATCGTTCCGGTGACGCAACGGATCCCCGCTCCGCCGCCGCCGTGGCCGCCGCCGCCGGGGGCATTCTGACAGGATCCCCCGTTGCCGGCCGTGTTGTTCGAAAAGGTGCAGTTCGTGACCGCCCCGGAGTCGGTGAACAGACCCGCGCCTGAACCTCCACTGCCCGCGCTGTCGCCGCCGTAAATCACCGCGCCTCCCGGGCCGGTCGAGTTGCCGCACACCATGCACCCGTCGAGAACCGCCGCGCCGGCCCAGATTCCGGCTCCCGAACCGCCATGACCGGCGCTGCTGCCGCTGTCCTCGCAGTCTCCGCCGGCTCCGGTCCGGTTGTCCAGGATCGCACAGCCGGTCATCGTGGCCGATGCCGCGTGGACCGCGCCGCCAGATCCGCCATTGCCCGCCTGCAAGGTGAGTTCCACGTCACCTCCGTCACCGGTCCGGTTTCCGGCCAGGGTGCTGTTCGTGAGGGTCAGGGTATCGCAGAGGATGCCGCCGCCGTTGCCACCGCTTCCCACTCCCGATCCGCCGTAGACTCCGTCGCCATTCCCGCCGCGTCCCGTGGTGTTGCCGGAGATGGTCGATTCGATGATGTCGAGAGGCGACGAGAAGGGCGCGCAGATGCCCGCGCCCTTTCCGCCGTGGCCGCTCGCCTCGTAGCCGTTGCCGCCGTCGCCGGTCAGATTTCCGTCCACCGTGCAGCCGGAGAGGCGGAGATCCCATGCCGTGCAATAGATGCCGCCGCCGTCTCCGCCGAGACCGCTGGTCCATTCCGAGAAACCGCCGTAGCCCGTTTCGTTGTTGCCGATGACCGTGGAGTCGATCGTTGCATTCTCGCAGTAGAGTCCCGCCCCGGCGCCGCCGTTTCCGGCGACCGCCGATCTGTTGTTGCGGGACAGAGGACCGGGAGAGGAGCCGGGAGCCCAGCCGCCCCAGCCTGTCTTGTTGCCGGCGATGGTGCAGCCGTCGATCGTTGCGGTGGAACAGTGGATTCCGCCGCCATTGCCGCCGTGGCCCCCTTCGTTCCATGTGTCCCCGCCATTCCCCGTACCGTTTCCGGTGACCGTGCAGCCGCTGAGCGTGATGCCCACGCAGTGGAGGCCGCCCCCGTGCCCGCCGTTACCTCCGATTCCGCCGCCCCACGCTTCACCGCTGCCCGAACCGGTCGTGTTCGCCGTGATGTGAGAGTCCGCGATGTCCAGTTGACCTGGAGCCGCGCAGAGCACTCCGCCGCCACATCCGCCCTGGCCCCCGATATTGTCGCCGTAGTAGTCGATTCCGCCGCTACCTGTCCGGTTGAGGGTGATCGTGCTCGCAGTGATCGTTGCCGTGGTGCAGTGGATCCCGCCCCCGTCTCCGCCGTTGCCGCACGTGCCGCCCCAGTCGTCGACACCGCCTCCCTCACCGGTCTCGTTCTGCTCCACCGTGCATTCGGTCATGATCAGGGTGCCGCAGAAAATCCCGGCGCCGTGCCCCCCTCGGCCGCCGTTGCCGCCGAGGTAGTTGTCTCCGCCCTTGCCGGTCCGGTTGTTGATCACGGTGCAGTGTTCGATCGAAAGGGTGATCGTTGGGGAGGAGTAGATCCCCGCGCCGTCGCCGCCGTCGCCGCTCGGATAGGTTCCGTCGTCGGTTCTGTTGCCCGAGATGATGCAGTTCTTGATAGCCGGGGTCGCGTTGTCGCAGAGGATTCCGCCGCCGCGGGCGGCGAGGCCGTTCGTGATCGAAAAACCGTCGATCACGCTGTCCGCCCCTTCGCCCGTGGCAAAGGTGACCGTGCTTCCGGCGCTGTTTCCGTCGATCGTGGTCGCCGCGGCGCCCGATTTGCTTTGAATGGTGATCCTTTTGCCTCTGAAATCGATCCCCTCGATCCACGTGCCCGCCCTCACGATGATCGTGTCGAAGTCGGCCGAAGCGTCGATCGCCCCCTGGATCGTGTTATGGTCATCGGGAACAAAGATCGTGCTCGACTGGACCGATCCCAGTATTGGGAACAGCAAAAGAACGATCGTGAGAAAGAATCCCCTGGACATTGTTTAGGTCCTTCCGAAAAGTCATTTTTCTTTATCAATCCCCGCCCTGCATGTGATTCACCGCCTGAAAACACAACAGGTTAATTGGAATATATAAAATTTTGCCGTGGAATCCCACATAAATATGAATGGCGTCGAATTTCGTACATATCTCGCAAGACTGGGAAAACAAGGACTCGACGGTCACGCGGAGAGTGTGGAGATCATTTCACCACTTTGAAACGCACGAACATGTTCCGCGCCGGATAGCGGAAGGCGGCGGTCCGTTCGTAGGCCCTGATCGACAAGAAAGCCCATACACGCGCCACGGCAGAGATGATCCCGCTGCGAAAACTGAGCTTGCGTTCGATCAATTCGAACTTGGGAGGCCTGTCCGTGCCATACTCGGGCTCGACGAAAAAATCGAAGGTTTCCAGTGCGAAATGATGGCGGTGGGTGGGATCTTTCCAGGAGCTGATCGACGAGAAGTGGGGTGTGACGATCTCCACCTCGGCGCCGGATCGCGCCACGCGATGGACCTCGTCGAGCGTGGCAACGGGATTTTCGAGGTGCTCGAGCACATGGCTCAGGATCACGCGGTCGAAGGTCGAATCCTCGATCGGCCACGGGAGATCGTCGAGATTCCAGACGATGTCGATGTGGGGGAGTTCGAGCCTGTCGATTCCGACCGCCCCGTCATGTTTCTTCGTACCGCATCCAACATCGAGTGCTTTCATCACCTCTCTCCAGAATCGCCGATCGATGAAACGGTCCAGAATACAACCGCCCCGGATCCGGTTCAACCTCTTCTTGCGCCGTCAGGAAATGGACTGGAATGCGTCCCTGTCTGGATGTACTCTCTCCCCGATCAGTTCGAATCCCTCCCGGAGGTTGCCATGACACATCTGTTTTCCCATTGCCTGCCCCAGTTTTTCGGTCGAACCGCCGCGATCTGTGCGATCGCTCTCCTGACGCTGGCGCTGAACGCACGAACGAATCCCGACGACGAACCGGCTGTCCGGCCGGGTGACGAGGCCGATTCCAGGAAGAGGGTCGAGGAATCGGAGTTCATCTCACCCCTCGTCGGATGGGGGACCGACGAGGGGCGTGATTTTCATTACGGTATTCCGTTCTACTACCACACGAGTGGCGCCGCGGGCGACGGGAGCACGACCCTCCTCTTCCCGATCCTGACCGGCCTCCATCATTCGGCCGCGGAGCGGGACTGGGATCTCCACGGCGCGGCAGCCGTTCCGCTGCTGGCACTGATGGGGAGCGCACGCAACGAAGGTTTCCGCGCCTCCGGATTCGTCTCGCCTTACCTCGGGGTCGGTTCAGTCTCGTACAAGAAAGACGACATCAAAACGCGCTGGTCGGGAGCGTCGCTCCTTCCATGGGTGCCGCTCGTCGACGATCTGCTTCAGCTGAATGTCTACGCCAGGACAGAGGCACGGTCCACCGGCGGCACTTTCGGCGAGACCGAGATCTTCTCTTTTCCGTGGCTCGACATCAGCCTGTACGACTCGCGCTCCGCGGGGATCGAGGAGGATGACAGCTTCGTGAACATCTGGGGGATCTCGCTCTACCGGACCGGTTACGACCTGCCCGAACGGGGATTCCGGCCCTGGTTCCGCGACGGTGACGCGCTCCGCGGCGTTCGCAACTGGGACGGATGCCTCGATATCGGCCTGCCCTCCCCCGAAAAGGTCGGCTGGGGTGGAGTGGCCGACGCGCTGTCAGGCTCGCGGAGCGGAATGCCCGTCGATTACACGGGGATTCTGGATCCGATGATCTCCTGGTCTTTCCGCGGGGAATCGCTCGACTCTATCGGCGTCGAACCCCTGTTTCACTACGATTCCGACGAGGGGTACAGTATTCCGTTCCTGCTGACCAGCGTCTCATCGGAAGGCATCCACTTCGGTCCGGCCGCGCGCCATCTCTTTCCTCTCGTTCACGGGAACAAGGAGAGAACGCGTTGGGATTTTCTCCTCAATTACGGAACGGTCTACGCGCTCGACGACTACACCGCCGTTGATTTGAAGCTGATTTTCAACTACCAGCACCGGACGCGGGGGGGCACGGCCTGGGGCCTGCTTCCCTTTCCGTTCGGCCGTTATCCGGGGTACGGTCTGAATCCCGGGGCCCGATTCGTGCAGCTCGACAACCACCTCCTGTCCTACTGGAACATGGACGGCCAGAGCGGGATCGATATCGCCTATCCCTTCCTCTTCTCCATGAGCTCGGGGGAGGACTATTCGAGATGGCGCGCCCTGCTCTTCTTCAGCTCCGAACGGTCGGGCGCGAACATGGAGAAGATCGATCAGGAGATGCTCGTCTACAACTATTCGTCGGACGGCGCCGGACAGAGCGAGTTCGGCCTCTTGCCTCTCGATCTGCTCTTTCACTACGAGAGCGACGGCGGGGAAAGGCTGCAGCACTCGGCGCTCTGGCAGCTGCTTTATTGCTACGAACAGGACAGCGACGGGGAGCGGGAGTTCGATCTGGGGCCTTTCGGCATCGTCTACAGCCAGGAGACGGAGGCGGACTCTTTCGAGAACAGCACTCTGTGGAGCCTGCTTCACTCCTACGAATCCGACGCCGACTGCACCGAGCTGAGCCTCGGCCCCCTCGGCTTTCCCTTCTGCAGCGACTCGAGCAGCGACGGGTTCAGCATGCGGCTCTTCTGGCTCTTCGGTTACGAGTCGACCGCCTCGAAAACCGAGTTCGATTTTGTCGGGATACCGCTGCTTAAATCGGAAACGAGGATCGTGGAATCCGATCGATAGGAGCCGCGGGAGAAGACGGGCTACAGAGCCGAATCGACGCCATTCTTTCGCCGGCCGATCAGGGCGCGCCCGGACAGGGCGCAGGAGGCGGAAATACTTTAGCCGAGACTAAACTATATCTCGCGCGAAACAACGGGACGCCGGTTCTCGTTGTTGAATCCAACTGATTGAATGACAATGTGTTGGTCTGTCCGTGTGTCAGGCTGCCTCCCGGGTTGCGATCCTCCCTGCATTTCGATTGTCCAATTTCAAGGATATCAAACGATATATATATAGTAGAAATTGATTGCTGTATATCGGTGGCGGAGAACAGCATATGAGGCATGACATCCGGGGAGAGGGTCCGTATCGCGGGCCGACAACGATTACAGTCAACGACTTTCCTTCTCCTTGCGCGCTGGAGCGATATGGCGCCCTGCGCCGCTCCGCGGGTTTCACGCTCATGGAGGTCATGGTGGCGATCGTTCTGATCGGCATCGGCATCTCGGCCTCTCTCGTCGGCATGAGCACGAGCGTGAACACCGCCCACGAGGGAAAGAACGTACTCCAGTCCGGCGACCTGGCCGGATATATCAAGCAGCTCTCCCGTTCCCTCTATTTCGAAGATCCGAGCTTGGAAGGGATCGATTTCGGCCCCGAGGAATCTGAAAACGGAATCGACGATTACGATGACATCGACGATCTCGACGGCCTGACCCTTTCGCCGCCCGTGGGAGCTGACCGATCGGTCCTGACCGGCTTTCAAGGCTGGTCCCAGGTGATCCAGGTCTTTGCGCTCGATCCCGACACCTTCGAGGTCACGACCGACGTCAGCGAGAGCTCCATCCGCCGGATCGAGGTCGAGGTGCGCAACGGAACGAGATCGCTCGGCCGCTTCCAGTGGCTCGTGTCGAGGAATTGACCATGAGATCGCCAAGGGAAAAAGGCACGATCCTGGCGCCCTGCCTCATGTTCCTGACGCTCCTGTCGGTCCTGTCGCTGAGTGTTATCCGTGTGGGCGGGATCTCGAATGTGGTCTCGGGCGTGCTCGTCGAGAAATCGCAATCCCACCTCGCCGCGCAATCGGGACTCGACATCGCTTACGACAAACTGGCCCAGGATGTGGACTACGCCGGTGAAGTCTGTTCTCCTTTCCAGGACTCGCCGTGCAGCATCGACATCTCGGTCACCGCCCTGAATGACACGGAATACGAGATCCTTTCACGGGGCGCCCTGGGGGATTCGGAGACCTTCATCCGCGCCACGGCCCGGGCCGGAGCCTGGGTGTCGCAGTACCCGCTCTACGTGGGACGCAATCTCGAGTTGAAGGGAAAGTCGACGGTGATCGGCGACGTGTTCGTGAACAACATCGTCTCCGGCGCATCGACCGCATTCGTTCACGGCAATCTCTACATGACCGGCGAGAGGGATATCCAGATGTCGGTCGAGGGGTACCCGCTGACGATCGACGGACACAGCGTCCCGGTCGTGATGGGAACCGTTTGTACCAACGTACCTCCTGTGGATGTGTCGCTTTTCACATTGAACTCCCTGCGCGACATGGCGGCACTGTCCGACCAGGTCTTTTCGGGTACGCATCATTTCGACGACCTCGACTTCAGCGGAGTCGTTTTCATCGAAGGCTGCCACTCTCGGGTCTATTTCGAGGACGTCACCATCAGCGGCCTGCTCGTCTGCGACGACACGACCGAGGTCAGGGTCGATTCGGGCTTTTTCAAGATCCATTGCAGGGACGATATCTGTCCGAACGTGGCCATTCTGGCGCCGCTGTCGTCGCTCTGGGTCAGCCCGAACGGTTTGATCGACATGTACGGTATGACCTATTTCGACTCTGCCGATTTCCAGGGAAGCGGGACGTTCACCGGTCCGGTCGTCATCGTCAACGACATGCTGGCCCTTCCCAATTCGTACCTCTGTTACCAGCTTCCCTCAGATATGAAGGAGTTTTCCAATGCCGGCGTGGTCTGGAACGAACAGCGGCTCGTCGAGCTCTCATACGAAGAGTTCTGAGACCTGGCGCACGATATGCGGATGCGGCCGTCGTCCGTCAGGCGACAGGCAAGAGGGCAGCATCCTCGTCCCCTGTCTTTTCATGATGAGCCTTCTGGCGATGCTGTCCCTCGGAGTCCTGCGTGTGGGAGGGATCGGCAACACGGTCTCGTCGACACTGGCCGACAGGTCCCAGGCGCATCTCGCGGCGCTGTCGGGCGTCCAGATCGCTTATGGCAAGCTGGCCGTCGACAAGGAGTACGACGGAGAGGAGTGCTCACCCTTCGACGATTCGACGTCGGCCGTCGACATCGACGTCACCGACCTGGGCGATTCCGAGTTCGAGATCCTCGCGCGCGGCACCATGGGCGGGGCCGAGAGTCTGGTGCGCACACGGGCCAGGGTGGCGCCCTTCTTTTTGAACTATCCGCTGACCGTGGGAAACAGCGTGATCCTGAAAGGCACATCGCGGATCCTCGGCGAGTGTTACGTGCGGGACGTGCTCTGGGGCAAGGAAACATCGGAGATCACCGGAAACGTCCACGCCATGGGGGAACGCAACGTCCAGTACAACGTCCAGGGAGAGCCGATCTCGATCGACGGCTATCCGCTCCCGCAGATCGGCGGGAGTATTTTCACCAATGCGCCCATGATGGACTTTCCCGATGTGGTGCTGAGCGGCCTGCGGGAAATCGCCGATGCGTCGGGGCAGGTCTATTCCGGGACCAAACACTTCAGGGACGAGCATCTCACCGGGGTGATCTATATCGAGGGGCAGAACTCCCGTCCCTTCTTCAAGGACGTCACCATCGAGGGCCTCCTCGTTTGCGACGACGTTCCCGAGATCAGGATCGAGAAAGGCTTTTTCAAGATCCACTGCGACGACGATATCTGCCAGAACGTGTCGATCCTGGCGCCTCAGTCCACGCTCTGGGTCGATCCGAACGCGCTGATCGATGTCTACGGGCTGGCGCTCTTTCGCTCGACCGACTTCCAGGGAAGCGGCACCTTTACGGGACCGCTCGTGGTGAGCCACGATCTGCTGACACTGCCCGGTTCGAGGCTCTACTGTCAGTTCCCGTCGTTCATGAAGGAGTTCATCTCCACCGATCTGCTGTGGAGCGAGTTCATGGTCGTTGAAATGGAGTACGAGGAACTGTGAGATACGATCGTCGAGATGAGCATTCGGATCATGGGACGGGCATCAGCCTGGAAGGGAGATCGACGATGGCCAGCCATCGGTCGAATGGCGAAGCGGGTATGACGCTCGTCGAGGTTCTTTTCGCCAGCGCAATCGGCGCTGTTCTTCTCACCTCACTGGCCCTGGCGTCAGGGCTCTTCGTCGACTCCTACTCGGCCGGTCTCGACGAGCAGGATCTGGCCCTGAGCCATCACATCGCTCTCGAGAGGATTCTGAGCGCGATCACCACGGCGGGCACGGTAACGGTGGAGTCGAGCACGTCGCTTCTCAGGAACGTTCCCGCCGGCGGAAGCGATCGTTTCACCTGGTCGGGCACCGCGGGCGATTCGCTGAACCTGATCAGGGACGACGGCGACGCCATCCCCTTCGTGGACGGTGTGACCGGTCTCTGCTTTTCGGCCAACACCGTCAATGTGGTGGAGGAATCCCTCGACACGTCCTCCGAGCAGATCCTGAGCTTCGATTTCTTCGATGGCGAGACCCAGGAGTGGGAGGACCTCGCCCTCGCCGCGGGATGCATGTACGGCTTCACCTTCAACGTGATCTACACCCACGAGGTGGAAAAGATGGAGCTCACTAGCATCGACGTGAAGATCGGCAAGGTCGCCGGCCAGGCCGCAGACCTCCGCGTCTCGCTTTACGAGGGGCAGAACGAGGAACGGCCCCGCATCTGGGGCGACCCGATCATCAGCCACGACGTCCTGAATTCCGATATTCCGCTCGCCGACGGCTCGGGCGAAGACCTCTATATCGACTGGATGACGATCGCCCTCCCCGAGGACTTCATCGTCCAGCCGAACCGTTTTTATTGCCTCATGTTCGAAACGGCGGGGGGGGCGGAAGCCGGGTACCTGAGAGTGGCCCACATCACGGGCGGAACAGGCCCGATCAACCAGATGGCCTGGCTGGGCACCAGCGACGGGGGCGTGTCGTGGGATCCGCCTCTCAAGACGCAGGAGTACAGACAAAGAGATGTTCCGATCCGCATGCAGAGTGCGGTGACTCTCATTCTGAGGAACGTGGTCACCAAGGTCGAGTCGGTCGACGTCACCCTCGGTCTGCAACTCGGGGAGATCACCATCGAGGGAACGGGCCGGGCCGATGTGCGCGGCGGGGGGGAGCTCGTACCGTTCTGATCGGCCGCCGCGGGGCGCCGTCTGTCTACTCCACGGTGAGCACCATCAGGTTCGTCAATCTGGTCTGCGCCTGCGCCCATTTTCCCACGAGAGCCTGCAAGGGGTGTTCGCTGCCCGACGCCCATCCGACCGGTACGGTCGCCGGGGAGACGAGGATGCCGCTCCCGGGGATCTTGCCGAGCGATGTCTGCCACAGGACGGGCCAGATCAGAAAGAAATCGCCGTGCTCCGTGGAATAGGCCGGGTCCGCGATTCCCGATCCGAGGAAGAGAATGACCGGCATGGCGGCCACTCCCACTGTCTTGATCTCGATCGGATCCCCCGGAACGGCAGTGCCCGTGTAATAGAGGTGGAAGTAGAACTCGTCGGCGCCCATGTCGACCGTGTCGAGCGCGACGCGCGGATCGCCTTCGAAATCGAAGTCCTCGGTGACGGCCGAGTTCGAACCTGTGTCGCGACAGGGAGAACTCCATTCGAGATGGTAATCCCCGTTCAGGCGGTCGGCGAAACGGGGGTCGCTCTCGATCATGCCCGGCCCCCAGTTGAAGGAGCAGTTCGTCTCCACCTCCACCGACGACTGGCCTCCGCAAAGGTCGGAGTGGCTGATCGTGACCGTCGAAGGGAGCGACGACTCGGTGGCGACGTAGATCTCCGGCCCGACAGGAGCGTAGTTGTCCCACAGTATGGTGTTGACGATCGTCACTTCCGATCCTCGCGTGCAGTGAAGCCCGCCGCCGATCTCGGTGCACGTGTTTCCGCAGATCGTGTTGTTCTCGATCGTGGGCGACGAAGCGGCGCACGCGATTCCGGCCCCGAAATGGAAGGCCGTGTTGTTCTCGATGATGTTGTTCACCAGATCGGGCGCGGGCGCTCCGGTCAGGACGATCCCTCCTCCGTTCTGGCCGGCCCCGTTCCGGGAGATCACGTTGCCTCTCACCGAACCGTCAGATTCTTCGATGCTCAAACCTGCCGCGCCCGGGGCCCAGTTCTGGGAGATCGTGTTCGACTCGATGATCAGGCTGGCCCGGAAGCTGTAAATACCTCCCCCCAATCCGGCCGTCGTGCGGTTGTGGCTGATGTCGTTGTCGAGAATCGTCGGTGCGGCGCCGTATTCACATGCGATACCGCCCCCGTTGACCGCCTCGTTGTCGTTGATCCTGTTTCGGCCGATATAGGGAGCGGAGTTGTCCCTACAGTAGATGCCGCCGCCGCGGCCGTCGTCGGCGCTATTGTTGGTGATCGCATTTCCGACGATGATGGGTGCCGCATTGTCCTTGCACTCGATGCCGCCTCCATCCCCCAGACCGCACTGATTGTGGCTGATGACGTTGTTCTCGATGAGCGGCGCGGCGTCGGCTCTGCATGAGATGCCGCCGCCCTCCCTCCAGGCGTAGGTATTGTTTCCCGTGATGATGTTGTTGATGATCGTGGGCGAGGAGCCGTGGCACATGATCCCGCTCGCATCGCCGGTGTTCGTGATCGTGAATCCGTCGAGTACGGAGTTGCGGCCCAGCCGGTAGTTGAACCCGACCACGCTCGTGTCGTCCTGCTCGCCGTCGAGAATCGTCACCTCGGGCCCGTCGCTGCTCCTGAGGGCGACGGTCTTGTCACCCGTGCCGAAGGTGCCGGGATAGGTCCCGGGGCGAACGACAATCGTGTCACCCTCCACGGCGGCGTCGACCGCTTCCGGAATGGTCGGGTAATCGTCGGGAACGTGAAAGGCCGACGGAGATCTCCCCCTCTTTCCGGTGCCGCGGCCGAACATGGGCCACGGTGACAGGATCGGCCCTTCGCCGCTCCCGTCGAGAGCCCAGAGATAGCCGCTGTCCGTTCCGAAGAAGATCCGACCGTCGAAATCGATCGTTGGACACGAATTGATCGGCGCCATCATATCGTGGGACCAGGCCAGGGTTCCGTCCGGGTTGACGGCGTAGAGACTGTGGTCGTTCGAGGCCACATGGATCATGCCGTCGGCTCCGATCGCGGGGGAGGCGTGGATCTCGCCGCCCGTGGTGAAGGTCCACTTTTGCGTTCCATCCGGATCGAACGCGTAGAGCGCCGAATCGGACGAGCCGGCATAGACGGTCCCGTCGAGGGCGATCACGGGCGAGGAGTCGATCGGACCTCCCGTGGCGCATGCCCATGCCGGTGTTCCGTCCGGATTGACGGCGTGGAGGCTGCCGTCGTCAGATCCCACGTAGACCGTTCCGTCCGCGCCGATCGCGGGCGAGGACCGGATCGCATCGCCTGTTGCGAACTCCCACTTCTCGACGCCGGTCCCATCGATCGCGTAGAGCCTGGAATCGGTCGATCCCACGTAGATCGTTCCGTCCGGGCCGATCGCCGGCGAGGAAACGATCGCTCCCCCCGTGGGAAAGGCCCAGATCAGGTCGCCTTCCGGCGCGATCGCGGAGAGGCTTCCGTCAGCCGATCCCACGTAGATCGTTCCGTCCACGCCGACCGCCGGGGACGAGAGGATCGCGCCGCCCGTGAGGACACGGCCCAGGTAGTCCCCGTCCCTGCTGAGGGCGTAGAGGTAGCCGTTCTGGAACCCGACGTAGACGTTCCCCTTCGGCCCGATCGCGGGGGCTGAGAGCACCGGATCGAAACCGAAGAACTCCCATCTGATCGTGCCGTCCGGTCTGATGCAATAGACGAATCTGTCCTGCGAACCGACGTAGACATACCTGTCGTCGTCGATCGTGGGCGCGGTCGTGACCTTGCTGCCGAGCTTGCAGTTCCACCTGGAGTCGCTGCCGCGAGCGGCGAGGGCCGAGATCGTGATCCCGGTGATGGCCAGCACGGCGAGAGTCAAGCCGGCGGTTCGCGCCGATATTCTGAATCGCTTCATTTGCGCCGACTCCCTTCCGTCCGGTAGGTGGGAAAGATACACGTATTGAATAGAAATTATATAAAAGGCGCCCCTTTCTTCAATGCAAATCCGGGGTGGGGCGGATCGGGGCTCTGGCGCACGGAGAGGGGAACGGGCAGGCGTCGCTGTTGCGGTTCACCGGTGATTCGGGTTTGACGAGCCAATCCCAAAAACAGGCAGGTGCAGAGTTCGCCGAACTTCTGCACCTGCCTGTCTCGTTATATTTTTGGTGCCCCCTCGAGGATTCGAACCCCGGACCCGCTGATTAAGAGTCAGCTGCTCTACCAACTGAGCTAAGAGGGCATTTTCTAACAGTTTAAAATAACAGTGAGAGTTTATATGGGGTGAGTGAGGGGATTCGAACCCCCGACCCCCAGAACCACAATCTGGTGCTCTAACCGACTGAGCTACACTCACCGTGTCAAAGTGGGCAAGATTAACATTTTGCCGAATGTTGTCAAATACTGTTTGCCACATTCTTTGGGTTCGAGCACGAAAAAAAGCCCGGCCGACCTGGTGCGGGGGGCCGGGCTTTTGGACATGGTCAAATCTGCGCTAGAAACCCATGACGAACTGGAAAAGCAGGGCCGTGTCGCCGTGGAAGGGACGGGCCAGGTCGGTGTTACGCGTTTCCTTCATCACCCAGTTGAGCTGGAATTTGCCGTCGTGCTGGTGCTCGGGATCGAAGAAGTAGTTCACGCCGAATGTGGCCGCCCACATGTCGTCCACCGACGAACGGTGGTCGTCCAGCTTCTGCTGATCCCAGCGGGCCAGAACCTCGAGGTGCTCGGACACGAAATCGATGCGGTGGCCGGCGGTGACGTGATAACCGTACATGTCGTCGGCGTGATGGGTCCTGGTGCGGATGAACTCACTTTTCAGCCAGGTGAGCCGGTCGTTGAACCGGATCTCGGTGGCCAGGTCGATGAGCGTATCGTCGATCTTCCGCCGCATGGGGCCGTCGAGCACCTTGTTGTGCGACAGACCGCCCGAGACCATGAAGAAATAATCCTCCTCGTTGAGCACGTTCACCTGGATGCGGCCCATGTAGGCGAAGGGGTCGACATCGGTGCCGGGGCTCGATCCCCAGGCGTCGACGGCGAACGAGGTCGGAGGAATGGCGCCGGCCGCGCCGATCTGACGGTGGGCGCCATTGTAGAGGCCGGCCCAGAGCTGAACCGTGTCCCTCTCGAGAAAGCTCCCCTTGAAGAACACGCCCTCATCGCGCGCCGTGCCGGGGGGCAGGATGTTCTGAACGATCAAGGGGTGCTCGATGGTGTCGAGAAAAAAGAGATCCTCCTCGCCCGCGGGGGACAGGAAGATCGGGCCGAGCCCCACGTTGAAGTCGAGCCTGTTGAGCAGGTCGGTTTCGACCGGCATGCGCCAGGTGAGCATGGCGTCGGTGAGGCGGCCGTTCCGGTCGGCCGGGTCGAGGTCGTTCTCGGTGGAGAACTCGTAGGCCACCTTGTAGAACAGGTCGGTGTAAACCTGGCCGGTCAGGTAGAGCCTGGCACCCGGAACGCCGACATTGTCAGCGTCGTCCCGTCCGAAGGCCGAATCGATGCCGCTGTTGTCGATCTGGCTGAAGCGGCCGGCCAGAAAGAGATTGACATTCAACAGCTTGTCGATGTTCCCGCTCAGAGGACCTTTCTTTATAAAACCCGTGTAAACCGAATCATCCTCGTCCTGCGCGGTTGCCGTGGATAGGCCGACCGCCAGCAAAAGGGGGACAATAAAAAGGCACCTTTTCATCTTCGAGCTCCTTCCTTCAATACATGAATCGGCGGGAATACGGGACTTCTGGTGGTTTGATATTCCAACCGCTCTGGATAGGGCGATTATGGTCTATCGCGCGGATCAAGTAAAGGCTATTTTCAATGCTTGCCAATCCAGTACCGGCCTAGTACAAAAGGCACTTTCAAGCCGCTATTCCAGGGCCCGATCGGGGCGCCGAGGACCGGAAGGGAGAGATGTCGATGAGATTCTGGTTGATTCTGATTCTGGGCTGCTCCTTCTGTTTTACGAGCTGCGGATCGTCGTCCGACGAGGGCGACGGCCGGCTCACCTTGGCCGTGATCCCGAAGGGAACGACGCACGAGTTCTGGAAATCGATCCATGCCGGCGCGGTCAAGGCCGCGCGCGAGCTCGATGTGGAGATCATCTGGAAGGGGCCCCAGAAGGAGGACGATCGCGAGGAGCAGATCAAGGTGGTGGAGAACTTCATCGCCCGGCGGGTCGACGGCATCGTGCTCGCCCCCCTCGACGACACCGCTCTCAGCCGCCCCGTGGCCGACGCCACGGCCGAGGGGATCCCCGTGGTCATCATCGACTCGGGGCTCGTATCAGACAAGCTGGTCTCCTTCGTGGCCACCGACAACCACAAGGGCGGGGGCCTCGGGGCGGAGCGCCTCGGCTCCCTGCTCGGCGGCACGGGCAAGGTGGTCATGCTCCGCTACCAGGAGGGTTCGGCGAGCACAATGGCGCGCGAGAAGGGCTTTCTCGAGACGATCGCCGCGAAGTTTCCCGATATCGACGTGATCTCGTCCAACCAGTACGCGGGCGCCACCACCGAGTCGGCGATCCAGAAGGCGGAAAACATCCTGATCCGTTTCGCCGAGATCGACGGCATCTTCTGTCCCAACGAGTCCTCCACCTTCGGCATGCTGCGCGCCCTCCAGAACGCGGGCCGCGCCGGCAAGCTCAAGTTCGTCGGGTTCGACGCGTCGGAAAAACTCGCACAGGCTCTGCGCGCCGGTGAGCTCCACGGCCTGGTTTTGCAGAATCCCTTCTACATGGGCGAGCTGGGCGTGAAAACACTGGTCGACCACATCAAGGGAGGCGAGGTCGACAAGAGGGTCGACACGGGCGTGTCCCTGGTCACGGCAGACAACATGGACACTCCAGAGATCAAGGCGCTTCTCCATCCGGATCTCGACAAATGGCTGAAATGACGCCCCTCCTCGAAATGCAGGGGATCTCGAAGAGCTTCGGCTCGACCCACGCCCTGACCGACGTGGCCTTCGATGTGCGCGAGGGCGAAGTCCACGCCCTGGTCGGCGAGAACGGCGCGGGCAAGAGCACGCTCATGAAGGTGCTCTCGGGCGCGCTCAAACCGGACCGCGGCGCGATCCGGCTCAGAGGGCGCGCCTACCAGCCGACGAGCCCGATCGAGGGCCGGCGCGCGGGCGTGGCCATGATCTACCAGGAGTTGAATCTGGCCCCGCAGCTCACGGTCGAGGCGAACGTGATGCTCGGCATCGAGGAGAAGCGTTTCGGCCTGCTCGAACGCAAGAGCATGGCCGCGCGGGTAGGGCACCTCTTCGAGCGGCTCAATCACCCCGAGATCGACCCGCACACCCTCGTCTCCGACCTCGGCGTGGGAGCGCGTCAGCTCGTCGAAGTGGCGCGCGCGCTGGTCACCGACGCGGCCGTGGTCGTCATGGACGAGCCGACCAGTTCCCTCTCCGCGCAGGACACGGAGAAGCTCTTCGAGGTGATCGCCTCGCTCAAGGAGCGGGGGGTGAGCGTGATCTACATCAGCCATTTCCTCGAGGAAGTGCGGCGCGTGGCCGACCGCTTCACCGTGCTGCGCGACGGACACACCGTGGGAACGGGTGACGTGGCGCACACGCCCGCCGAGGAGATCATCCGGCTCATGGTGGGGCGGCGCCTCGACCAGATGTTTCCCCGGGTGGACCACGAGCGCGGGGAGCCGATTCTCGAGGTCGAGGGGCTCTCGGGCGATCCGGTGCCGAGGAGGGTCGGCTTCACGCTTCACAAGGGCGAGATCCTGGGTGTGGCCGGGCTCGTGGGCGCGGGGCGGACAGAGACGGTGCGGGCTCTCTTCGGTCTCGACCGGCTCGAGGCGGGGAGCGTGACAGTCGCGGGCCGAGCCGACCGCGGAAGAACGCCGTGGGAGCGGATCCGCCAGGGATTCGGCCTTCTGAGCGAGGACCGCAAGGACGAGGGGCTCGCGCAGAACCTTTCCCTCGCCGACAACATCGCCTTGCCCCACCTTTCGCCCTACACGCGGCGCGGCCTGCTCAGTCCGCGCCGGATGAAGAGCGGATGCAGCACGTGGATGGACAATCTCGAGATCAAGGCGCGCGGCGCCGATCAGCAGGTGCTCAATCTGTCGGGCGGCAACCAGCAGAAGGTGGCGCTCGCCCGCCTGCTTCATCAGGATGCGGCGATCCTCCTTCTCGACGAGCCGACGCGCGGCATCGACGTGGGGAGCAAGGTGACGATCTACCGCCACATCGGCGCCCTCGCCAAGGCGCAAAAAGCGATCATATACGTCAGTTCCTACCTGCCCGAGCTGCTCGGCATCTGCGACCGGATCGGCGTGATGCACCGCGGTGAGCTCGTGGAGATCAGGGATGCGGCCGAATGGACCGAGCAGTCGCTCATGGCCTGCTGTGTGGGAGAAAATCAGTGACAGACCGGGGTGAAAGACACAAGGCCGGGACCGGGGCGGCTCCGAATCATACAGGCAAGCTCCGGCGTTTCTTCAACGTGTTCGGTCCCTTTCTCGGGCTGGCCCTGGTGGTGGTCCTCTTTCACTGTCTCGAGCCCGATACCTTTTTGAGCTTCTACAACCTGAAGACGGTTGCCACGCAGACGGTGATCGTGGCGCTCGGCGCCATGGGCATGACGCTCATCATCATCTCGGGCGGCATCGACCTGAGCGTGGGCTCGGTGATCGCTCTCTCCACGGTGGCGGCGGCCCTCGGCCTCGACGCGGGCTGGAATCCGCTCTACTGTTTCGCGCTCGGCGTGTTCGCCGGCGGGGCGTGCGGCATGATCAACGGCCTGATCGTCACCCGTCTCAGGATCGTGCCCTTCATCGCCACCCTCGGCATGTTCAGCGTGGTGCGCGGCGTGGCCATGTACCTCGCCGACGAGCAGAAGGTCGATGCGCCCCATTCGTGGATCGACAGGCTCATGGATATCAATCCCGAACCATCGTGGCTCATCCTGCCGCCCGGCGTGTGGCTCATGATCTTCGCGGCGCTGCTCGTGGCCGGTATGCTGCGCTACACCGCTTTCGGGCGGTACGTGTTCGGTATCGGCTCGAACGAGGCCACGGCGCGGCTCTGCGGCATCAAGGTGGAACGGGTCAAGCTCTGGATCTACACGCTCGCGGGGATCTTCACCGGGCTGGCCGGCACGATGCAGTACTCCCGTCTCACCGTGGGGGATCCGACGGTGGCCATGGGAGCCGAGCTCGACATCATCGCGGCCGTGGTCATCGGCGGGGGGAGCCTCTCGGGCGGCGCCGGTTCGGTGCTCGGATCGATGATCGGCGCCTTCATCATGGCCTTCCTCAAGAACGGCTGCGACCTGGTCGGCGTGCCCAACTACGTGCAGAAGATCATCATCGGCGTGATCGTCGTGGCCGCGGTGGCAGTGGATCAACTCCGTCACAGGAAGTGAAATCCGTCACAGGAAGTGAACTCCGTCACAGGAAGTGAAACAAGGCCCGACGCCCCTTCGACCGTCGCCCCAAAACCCTCGCTAATAACGCGCCCTGGGTGTGAAGAATCCGTACGGTGTTTCCTCGGGGGGATAGTTGGCCGGATCGGTCAGGTCGTCCGCCTCGAAGCCCCATTTCGTTCCCACGCATCCAGTGTAGTAGGCGTTCCCGGGCACGTAGGGTGTCGTGTGGTCGAGGGACAGGCACCACTGGGACGGATCGTGGACGAGGCGAAAGGCGATCCAGAAATCGGCGGTCGCCACATTCACGGGACCGCTGGTGCATGTGTAGAAGGCGTGGACGTCGGTGTCCACGTTTTTCACCTTGCAGAGCTGCGAGTGGATCAGCGCGCAGTCGATCGGATTCATGTCGGGCGTGGGATCTTCCCAGATGAAGAATTCCGTGTCCGAGTCGTTGCCGGGCGCGACACCGGGCGCCAGGAGCGAACCGAAGATGGTGCCCACCTCGGTGATATTCTCACCGCCGGGGATCGTCTCGAAGCGGTGCATGCCCACGAGATCGCCGCCGCTCACGAAGGACATCATACCCTCGGTGCTGCCGTCGTCCCAGGCGTATTCGGCGGGTTGGGGGACGACCTCGAAGTCCACCCTGTCGAAGTCCCAGATCGTGCCCGGATCGATGGTGCCGTTGCAGTGGAGATCGATCGCCAGGTAGCAGACATACTCGCCTATTGGCAGGGGCCGATCGAGGACAATTCCGGCGAAGTCGGCGAGGCCGCCGGCATGGAAGAAGTTGCCGCCGCCAGGCTGCCAGGAGGCGTTCGGATAGGCGCCGTAGGTGTAGACCGCGCCGGTTGTCCAGCAGATGCCAACGACCCAGACCTCGCAGCGGTATCCGGCGAAGTCGTGGGCCTCGATGTCGATGGTCAGCACGACGGCGTCGCCGTCGTAGACGTCGACATCGGTGTCGAGGCCGTTGCACTTGACATCGAGCTCGGGATAGACGGCAGCCGGCGATTCGCCGCAGAGCGCGGACTGGCCGGCGCCGGAAACGAGGAGGAGGAAAAGGATCGCCGCGGCAGTGGATCGTTTTTTCATGACGCACCTTCCTTTGCTACTGGTCCGACCGAATCCCTGATGTCGTGCCGCCATGATAACGTCCGCGGACCCCGTTTGTCAACGCATCCGAGTGCGCGCGGTCAGGGCAAAAGCCCCGACTTTGTCGTTTACGCAACCATGACGGCGTCCTAACATGGAGCGTGTATCAGCCAGATCAAGCCGTATCCTCTCGACGAAAGGGGGCACCATGGAGAGTTTGGAACAGAGGATCGAACGCCTCGAGAGACAGAACCGTCTCTTCAAACGGGCGGCGGGGATCTTGCTCGTGCTCGGGACCGTCGCGGTTCTGATCGGTGCCGCGGCACCGAGACCAAAGACACTTTCGGCCGACACGATTCTCGTCAAGGATTCGGACGGGAAGGAACGGATCTATCTCGGCATGAACGACAACGACGAGCCGGTGATCACCTTTTTCAGTCCTGATGCCGCACCGCTCTTCACCATCGACAGCCGCGGCCCGGGTCAGGTCGTGACATCGACCAGGCCCAACTATGCGTGGGCCTGGCCCAAGAAGAAATCGGCCAGGCTGTGGGATCTGACGATCTGGTTCCAGCGGCCCGCGAAGGGCGGGATGCAGAAGTTCCACAAGAGTGTCAAGTGCTCCCATCTCCAGTCCGCCGTGCGGACCGGCGCGGTCGATGGAAAGAAGGTCACCAAGCAGAAGTTGAATTATGCTTACAAGCATTTCGCCGACCAGCTGGAGCCCTGTGTCTGCTGCATCGGCCTGTTCCCCGCGGACTGATTCGGGATTCGGGATCTCCGGAAGGAACCGGTCCCGCTTTTGGGAGGTGCGGGGTGCGGATCGAGTCGATGGGAAGAGTACCGCCAGGAGCCGGGATAGAGCTGCGGCGACCAGCTGGTAATCTGTTCGGCTCCCGGCGGCGAACCCAATCCGCCAGATTCGATTTAGAAAGCCGCCGGGGAATCCACTGGTAACCAGGGAGGTGATCCCGGCGAGATCGGTCTACTAATACATAAATGCCGCGGTTGTCCGATCGGACTCGGCGAGGCAACGCCTTTCTCAGAACCGCACACCTGCTAGGATGAGGAAGCCCTTCATGCTTTCCGTGCCGGCGAAGAAATCGGCGCGAAATTCGACCTGGCTCGGTTCTTCATCGGTGAGGGCGAAGCCGGCGTAGAGGCCGAGGGAGTAGATGTCGAGATCGGACGTGGGCTGTCCGGTCACCTTTTCGTCGCCGATCCTGACGAGCGCTTTCGCGCCGCCGTGAATCGTGAATATCGAGTCGCCCATCGCGAAGGAGAAGGCGGGACCGAAGTTTCCCGTGAACCCCTGGAAGGTCACATCATCGTCGATCCCCCCGCCCAGGTTTTCTTCCACGCGGAGGTGGTTGATACGCGCGCCCCAGTCGATGGAGGAGCCCTCTTCCCTGGCGAAATGGGACCGGGCGCCAAGGCCTATCTCGTAGCCGTCCTCGCTCCACCCCGTATCGTTGTTCTCGAGTTCGACCGATGAGAGGTCGGCGAAGAGCTCGAGATCTTCGTATTCGAGGTAGGCGACTTCGATGCCGAACGTTTGGAAGCCGGTATCGATTTCGCGTCCCGGGCCCGGGGCGTCCACATCCACATCGCCGTCGATCGACTCGAACCGCGGCCGAACAGCGATCATGTTGCATGACGAAAAGACGAGTGCCGCAATGATGACGATGAGAAGATATCCCTTGCCGTTCATGATTCCTCCTTCGTGAACTCGATCGCGCAACAGGGGGCTCACCCCGGTCAGCCTACCGCCATGCTGAGAAAAGATCGCACGTCGCGCAAGAGGCCATTCATTTTTGTCGTGTCTGCTCGACACTGCACGGTGACCAGGAGAAGGAGGGACGCGCACGAGAGACGAGGTTTGACGAGGTGGCTGGGTTTTGGATTCCCATTCCGGTTCCGGGCGGTCATCGTTTTCTGGGCCCACCACATTTTCGTGGCACATCTCAA
>CAZUHB010000002.1:87505-224138 GCA_964620445.1 uncultured Phycisphaerales bacterium | reverse complement strand
GTCCCAAGTGCCGCATTCATTTCGAGTGCACCAAGACCGACCCGACCCTGCCCGACGAGAGCAAGGTCGAGATAAAGGATTTAACCGTTGTCGTGGCCGAAGCCCTTTGACGGCTTCACCCCGGCAGGACGGACGTTTAGAAACTCTGAGACTTGGAGGAAAAGACATTGTCTGTCACTGATCTCAGAATCGGAGTCTTTGTCTGCGACTGCGGCATGAACATCGCCGGCACCGTGGACAACGACGCCGTGGTGGAACATGCGAAGAACTTGCCTGATGTTGTCTCGTCCGTGCGGAGCCGGTACAGCTGCTCCGATCCGGGCCAGAACGAGATCAAGCGGATCATTCGCGAGAACAACCTCAACAGGGTTGTGGTTACCGCCTGCACGCCCAAGCTTCACGAACCCACGTTCAGAGCCTGTGTCGAGGAGGCCGGCCTGAACCAGTACCTCATGGAGATGGCCAACATCAGGGAACACTGCAGCTGGGTGCACTCGAAGGACCCGGAAGGCGCCACGGAGAAGGCCAAGGACCTCGTGGCGAGCGCAGTGGCCCGCGCCCGGAACCTGGAGGAGCTCACCGAGATGAGCTTCCCCGTGACGCGCGCCGCGCTCGTGATCGGCGGCGGCGTGGCGGGCATCCAGGCCGCGCTCGATCTGGCCGACTCGGGCAACCAGGTCTACATCATCGAGAAGGAGCCGTCCTTGGGAGGGGTCATGCCACAGCTTGCCAAGACCTACCCCACCATGGACTGCCCCATATGAATACTCGGGCCCAAAATGATGGAGGCGTGGCGCCATCCAAAAATCGAGATTCTGACCTACAGTGAAGTTGAAAAAGTGACCGGTTACGTGGGCAACTTCAAGGCCCGCATCCGGCGCAAATCGCGTTACGTTGTCGAGAACGAGTGCACGGCGTGCGGCGACTGCAGTGATGTCTGTCCCGTGGCGGTGCCGGCCGAGTTTCAGATCGGGCTCTCGTCGCGGAAGGCGATCTACATACCCTTTCCCCAGGCCGTGCCGTCGTCGTACGTGCTCGACATGGACAACTGCCTGGGCAACAATCCGATCGCCTGCGGCGAGTGCAAGAAAGTCTGCGAGAAGGACTGCATCGACTACGACATGCAGGACACCTTCGTTGATCTCGACGTCGGTTCGATCGTGGTGGCCATCGGTATGCAGCCCTACGATCCGAGCGCGCTCGAGGAGTTCGGCTACGGCAAGTATCCCGACGTGCTCACCAGCATGGAGTTCGAGCGCATGCTGTCCGTGGACGGTCCGTCGGCGGGCCATCTCGTCCGGCCGTCGGACGGGAAGGAGCCCGAGTCGGTGGCGTTCATCCAGTGCGTGGGCTCGCGCAGCAAAGACGAGCGGTGCAACGAGTACTGCTCGAACATCTGCTGCATGAACACGGTGAAGGACACCCTCCTTCTGCGCGATCACTATCCCGACATGAAGGTCGACGTCTACTACATGGACATCCGCGCCTTCGGCAAGGGTTTCGAAGAGATGTTCATGCGCAGCAAGCAGGCGGGTGTGTCGTACATCCGCGGCATCCCGGGCGAGATCACCAACGGCCAGGCGAACGGCAGGCTGAAGATGGTGGTGGAGAACACCACGATCGGCAAGCTGCAGGAGCGCGAGGTCGACATGGTGGTCCTCTCCGTGGGCGGCGTGCCTCAGCCGAGCGCGCCGGAGCTGCGGACATTGCTCACCATCTCCAAGAGTCCCGATGGATTCATGCAGGAGGCCCACCCCAAGCTGCGGCCCGTGGAGGCCGCCACCAAGGGTGTGTTCATCTGCGGCTGCGCCGAGGCGCCCAAAGACGTGAAGGATTCGGTTTGCCAGGCCGGATTCGCCGCCTCGCGCGCCAACTCGCTCCTCTCCGCCGGAAAGGTGACGGTCGAGGCGATCACATCGCGCATCGACCCGGAAAAATGCACCATGTGCGGCCTCTGCGGCAAGATCTGCCCCTATCACGCGATCACCGACGCCGACAAGAAGAAGGGCATCCTGCCCGTCGTGGTCGAGGCGTCGTGCGCCGGGTGCGGTACCTGCGCGCCGGCGTGCAACTTCGAAGCGATCAAGATGCAGCACTTCACCGATGCCCAGTACATGGCGCAGATCGACGCCCTCCTGGAGGACAAGCCGGAGGAGAAGGTCTTCATCTTCGCCTGCAACTGGTGCTCCTATCCGGGCGGCGACACGGCCGGCGTGGCGCGCCTCCAGTACCCCGCGTCCCAGCGCCTGGTGCGCACCATGTGCTCGGGCCGCGTGGACGAGAGCTTCGTTTGGCGCGCCTTCGAGCTCGGCGCGGCCGTGGTGGTCGTGTCAGGCTGCCACTACACCGACTGCCATTACATCGACGCCGTGAAGCAGACCCAGAAAAGGGTCGACAGACTCTGGGACAAGGTGGAAAAGCTCGGTATCCGGCCGGAACGTCTGCGCCTCGAGTGGATCTCGTCCGCCCAGGGTGCGCGCTTCCAGGAGACGATGCTCGAGCTCGACGAGTTCCGGAAAACCGTGACCAAGGAAGAGATCGACGCCGGGGTCCAGGCAATCAAGGAAGACGCGGCCAAGCGGGCCGCGCGTAAAGCCAAATCAAAAGCCAAGGCCAAGGAAAAGGTCAAAGCTTGATCGGATGAGCGCCGGGCCCGGTCCCCCGCGCGGGCCCGGCGCAGCAAAATAGAGCCCCCGAATCGCAGAGGAGGCATGGAGCAGCAGAATGGCTGAAGAACGTCCAATGATCTGTCTCAGGTGCGGCCACGAGCACAAAGGCCCCTACGACAAGAACGATCCGATCGAGCGGACCTGCCCCAAGTGCCGCTCGAACAGCGTGCGCGCGCTCAAGCCGCCCAAGAAATAGTCGAGCCAAAAGTCTCGAAGACGGGAAATTATCGGCCAAACGTTCCCGGCGCATCGGCTATCATATCAATCAATGAACCCAGCTCTATTCAATCGGCCGGCCCGTTCTTCCGACCGCGCCGATTCACGGCCCAGGCACCCATGGAGACGATTTCCATGCGATTCGGCACGAAAAGACTCCCGTGTATCATTTCCGTTCTACTCGTCGTCACTCTTTGCGGCTCCTGTGTCTACTGGACGCCAAAGGTCTGGACCGAGACTTCGGCGGAACTTTTTCTTCCAGCCGATGCGGCTGATGCTCTGAAGGTCGAAACCCACAACGGAGCGGTCACCGTAAAAGCGGCCGACGGCGTGGACACGATCACGGCCCACGTCACGATCAGAGCGGGCGGCGCTGACGAGGCGGACGCCGCGCAATGCCAGGCGGCGATCGAACTCCACACCCCGCTCGAGGGTTCGACGCGGGTGCTGACCTGGCGGTGGGCGGAGACGAAGAAACGCTCCTGGTCAGCCGCGGTAGCCTTCGACATCGAGATTCCAGCGTCGCTGGCCGTGGAAATCGCAACCCACAACGGCGCGGTTCATCTCGAGGGTACACGGTCGAAAACGCGTCTCGCGACGCACAATGGGAGCGTGACCGTTTCGAACCACGATGGCGATCTGTCGGTCACGACACACAACGGAGAAATCAGGATCGAATCGTCGTCTGCCAGGTTCGAGCTGGGCACGCACAATGGCGCCATAGAAAGCCATGTGACCTGCGGCGGTCCTTTGAACGGTGACGTGACCACGCACAACGGTTCGATCACGCTCTCCCTTTCAGACGGTGCCTCGGCCGAGATCGTGGGCACCACTCACGCCGGCCGCATCTCGGTCAATCGCGAGATCGATATCACTGTCCAGAAGAAGAACCTCATCGTCGGCCGAACCGGCGCCGGAGAGGGCAGGATCGAGATCGAAACCCACAACGGCTCCATTACCCTGAACTGAGACGCCGGCGCCGATAGCGGTTCTGACGGCGAGGAGGAAAGGTCATGAAGGCGCTCGATTTTTCCGGCGGAATACTCATCAAGCTCGAGCGGGGCGAGGAGGTCACGGCGGCGATCCAGGGGTTCCTCGACGAAAAAAGAATCGTTGCCGGAACGATCAGCGGTCTCGGCGGCGTGCGCGATGCCGAGCTCGGATACTATGATCTCGAATCCCGCACCTACCAGCGCACCACGGTCGCGGGCAATCTCGAGCTGGTCAGTTACCAGGGTAACATCACACTCCTCGACGGCGCGCCCTTCGTCCACGCTCACGCCGTCCTTTCCGGGCCTGATTTCCGGTCCTACGGAGGACACTTCTTCAGCGCCGTCGTGGCGATCACGGGCGAATTCGTGCTGCGCCCGGCCGACTGGTCGGTGGAGCGCATCCCCGACGAGGCCACGGGGCTCAACCTGATGGGATTGCCTGGCTGATTGCGTTACAATGTTGAAACCTGCCGTGGTATCGGGGTAACCGCGGGGGCGTGCGATTTAGCTCGCACCCTTCATTCCAGCGGCCGCTTGGCGTCCTAATCACATGCGGAAGGCCGAGCAAGGGAAATTTCCGGGTTCTTACACACATTTTTGGATTCGGGAGCGCTCTTTGCTTTTCACTTCACTGTTGAAACTCGGATTTTCGCTGAGTTTTCGAAACAGGAGGTGTGTGATGAGAAACTTGTTCCTGCTCCCCATACTGGCTGTTCTGTTCCTTTTCGCGGCGAACGAATCGGCGTCGGCTCACGGCGGGAAATATATTCCTCCCGGCGATGGGGTTGGACCTGGATTCGGCAATCCGGCCGGGCCCGGTTCCCCGGGCGGTACCTCCGGACCGACCACTCCCGGTACGCAGGGTCCGGTCGCACGTGGACCGAGAGGACCGGTCACACCGCCGGCGCCACCGAAAAGCGGCCCCCGGCGCAACGGTGCGTTCTCGCGCAAGAACCAGGGATCGGCTTCCTCATGGGGGATCGAACGCTGGGAGATCTGGTGGGAGAACAACAAGGACGCCTTTCTCGATCTCAAGAACCGGATCGGATCGAGCCGCACCTATTCGGGCACCGGCTCCTTTCTGACCGGGCGAGGCCGCAAGGACACGGCCCAGCCGTCGGGGCGCCCCTCGACCGAGGTGATCAGAAACGAAGTCCTCCCCGCGCTCATCGCGGCGCTCGATTCCGATCATCCCGATGTTCTCGATTCCGCTCTTCTCGCGATCGCCCGATCCACTCCGGACGGCGACGCCGACCTCTTGCTCGCCAAGATCGAAGCTCTTCTCGATTCGAAATTCGTTTCCGTGCGTCAGGCCGCCTGTCTCTCTCTCGGCGTGCTCGGCTCCCCCAAGGCGTGCCAGACCTGTTACGACTTGATGGTGGACAACAAGGCGGGCCGCAAACTCGTTGGTGGGAAGAAGGTCCCACGAATGATCAGGGCTTTCGGCGCGCTCTCGCTCGGTCTGATCAATTCGGCGCAATCCGCTCCCAAGCTGAGACTGATCGTGGACAAGGAGAATGACCAGACGCAGAAAGACCTCATCGCCTGTGCGATCACCGCGCTCGGCTTGATGAACGATCCGTCGACGAGAGATGAAAATGTTCGATTCCTCGTCGGAAAGTTTCACGATTCGAGGATCGACGCGGCGATCAAGGCCTACATCCCCGTGGCGCTCGGGCGTCTCGGCGATCCCGTGGCCCTGACGCCGATCGTCAAGGCGTTCCGGCGAAACGATCAGGATTCCCGTCTCAAGCGGTCATGCGTCATTGCGATGGGGCAACTCGCCTCCATCGACGATGGGGAAGCGATCCGCCTGCTCGTGGATACGGTCTCGGATTCGAAGGATGCCCTGACGCGGCATTTCGCGCTCATCGCTCTGGCGCGGATCGGTGCCCGGGACAGGCAGCCGGCGTCGCACAAGAAGGAGCACCAGGCGATCATGCGTCTCTTCCTTTCCCAGATTTCGCGGCCCACGAAACAGCAGCACCGTGCCTGGGCGTCGCTCGCCGGCGCCATCTACGCTCGGGAACAGAGCTCGCAGCAGCAGGTCGGGATCATCAACAAGATCAGAGAGAACTTTGCCGACACGGGCAACCACTCCGACAAGAGCGCGATGGCGGTGAGTCTCGGTCTGCTCACGGCCGTGGGCCACGCCGAGATGCTCTTCGACGCGTTCAGGGAAACGAAGAACAAAGCTTTTCAGGGCTATCTGTGCCTCAGCCTCGGACTGATGAACTGGAAAAAAGAGAACGAGGTGATCCGCGACCTCGCGCGGAACGCATCGGTCGCCCCGCTGAGGCTTCAGGCCGCCACATCGCTCGGACTGATGGGCGACCGCGAGGCGGTACGCGTCTTGATCCCCGTTTTGCGGGAGAGCCGGTCTCTGCCGATCGTGTCCTCGGCAGCCAAGGCCCTTGGCGTGATCGGAGACAAGAGCGCCATTGCGCCTTTGAAAGAAATCTTGAACGACGACAGCGTGTCCGAACTGGGACGCGCCTTCGCAGCCGTGGCCCTCGGAATTCTCGGAGAGAAGAACGAGCTGCCGTGGAACGCCGCGATAACGGCGGACTCCAATTACAGCGTCAGAGTTGATACAATCAGAGAGGTCGCCGATATCCTTTGATCGAGAGGATCGAGCAATGAACAGAACAGTCACGATTCTAGTCTTCGCAGTCATCATGACCTTTTTCGCGATCGACCACTCATCCGGTCATGGGGGGCAGTATCGCGGTCCGGGCGGCACCGATTCCGGTTCGGCTCCTCCCCCGCCCGACCAGAGCGGTTCAGGATCGTCGAGCGCCTCGGGCGGACCCACAGTGCCCGCACCCACCACGGCTACGCCCGGAGGATCGGGGGGCGGCGGCCGCCGCGGCCGGAGCGGCGGAGGCGGCATGCAGCGCAAGCGATACAGCGCCAGTTTCGGTCTGGAGCGCTGGGAGTTCTGGTGGGAGTACAACAAGGACTCCTATCTGAACCTGAAGAACCAGCTTTTCAGCAACGATCGCTACCTCGGAACGGGATCGTTCCTCATAGGCCAGAGCCGGAAGGGATTGTTCCGGACGTCGCAAAGGGTGACGCCCGAGATGGCCCGCAGCGAGCTCCTGCCCGCCCTCCTCTCGGTACTGTCCGTGGATCACCCCGACGTGCAGGACTCGGCGGTCCTGGCCATGGCGCGCATCACACCTTCCACCGAAGCCGCGACCGTGATCGACGCGATCACCGGGGTCCTGTCCTCCAAGTACGACTCGGTCAGGCAGTCGGCGTGCCTTTCTCTCGGTGTCCTCGGCGCACCGGAGGGCATCCCGATCTGCCGTGATCTCATGTTCGACACGGCAGCCGGCCGGAAGCTCGTGGGACGGAGCGAGGTGCCCCGACTCGTGCGGGCCTTCGCGGCTCTCTCCCTCGGTCTGATCGGATCGGAGGAGAGCATCCCCGATCTGTTCGCGGTCGTGGAAAAGGAAAACCAGATGACCCGAAAGGACCTCATCTCCTGCGCGATCACCGCCCTCGGACTGCTCGACACGAAAGAAAAGCGAGGTACGATCGTACGCTTTCTGGTCGAACGCCTGGCCAAGGCCGAGATCGATCCCTACATCAGGTCGTTCATCCCGATCGCCCTCGGGCGGCTGGGAGATTCATCCGCTATCGAGACGATTCTCACCGCCTTCAAGGAGAAGGACCAGCACGATTGCGTGCGCCAGTCTTGCGCGATCGCTCTCGGAGTTCTGGCAACGGTCGACGATAAGGAGGTCGTGGAACTCCTCGAGAGTTATATTCGCGAGGGGCGGGATGTCCAGACGCGCCACTTCACCTTTATCGCCCTGGCGCAGATCGGCGCGCGCGATCAGGAGTACTGTGCCAATGCCGACGCCCACAAGGACCTTCAGCGGTTCTTCGTCTCCGAAATCGAGCGGCCCAGTCGGATGGATCACCTTTCCTGGTCCTGCCTGGCCGCCAGTATTCACGCCATGGCCCACCAGCCGCTTCAGGGCGGGGTGATCAAACGGATCTGCAACCGGTTCGATGATGTGAAGAATCCCTCGGACAAGGGCGCCATGGCGATCAGCCTGGGACTTCTCAATGCCCAGGGCAGTGCTCAACGGCTCTTCGATGAACTGAAGGAGACGAGAGACAAGACTCTTCAGGGCTACCTCTGCGTCAGCCTCGGCCTCATGAACTGGACGGCCGCGGCCGAGACGATCCGTGATTTCGTGAGCACCGAAACGGTTTTCTTCCTGCAACTCCAGGCTTCGGTGGCGCTCGGGCTGATGGGCGACCGCGACGCGGTCGGTCTTCTCGTCGCCTCCCTCGAAAAGGGCGGTTCGTTGAACATCATTTCGTCGGCTGCGCGCGCGCTGGGGCAGATCGGCGACCAGCGGGCCGTTGCACCCCTGAAAAACATTCTCGAGAATCCGAAAGCCCACAATCTTTCCAAGGCATTCGCGGTCGTGGCGCTCGGGCTCGTGGGGGAGCGGACCGTGCTTCCCTGGAATACGAGGATATCGGAAAACGTCAACTACAGGGCAAGCCTGACAGCCATTTCGGAGGCTCTCGATATCTTGTGAGCCTGCTCGCCGAAGCAGCCTTGCGTGTTACAGAGACGGGCAGGGCCGAGAGATTTCAAAAGGCCGGGGTCGATCGTATCTTTACGGATTGACCCCGGCTTTCTTTCCTTATAATATCCGTCCCCTCACGCCGCGCACCCCGGCGTTGGATTTTGTGAACCGTAAACCTGTCGAGAGGGATAGACATCAAGTTCTCCTTGTTTCCACTCCTTTTGATCGGTGTGCTCCTCTCGAGCAACGCCCTCCTGACGGCCCGGTCGTGGCAGGACAGACCGAGGGTGGCGGTTCCCCGCTTGGAGGACGAACCCGCCGATAGCGCCGACAAGATGGAGATCGACGGCCGCCTCCACGAGAAAGCCTGGCAGTCAGCCGCGAAGATCGACGCCCTGACCGAGGTCGAACCGGACGAGGGCGCCGCGGCCGATCCGCCGACAGAGATCCTCGTCATGCGCGACAGCACGCACCTCTACGTCGGATTCGTCTGTCACGAGCCGAAGATCGACGATCTCGTGCTCCAGGACATGCACCGGGAGGGATTTCAATGGGAGGACGATGCGGTCAAGATCACTCTCGATACTTTCCGCGACGGAAAATCGGGTTATTACTTCCTCATCAGCGCTGCCGGTTCGCGGCTCGACGCTCTCGTGGCCGACAACGGGCAGCGACGGAACTACAGCTGGGACGGTTTCTGGAGAGGACGCACCCACATCGCGAGCGATCGCTGGACGGCCGAATTCGCCATCCCCTTCAAGACGCTCACCTTCGGGCGGAACGGGATCTGGGGAGCCAATTTCGAGCGGTGGCGCGGCGTGGATCGCACCAAATACCGGTGGGCTGCCGTGGAGAGGGAGTATTCGATCACCACGATGAGCGAGGCGGGTGAACTCGAGATCCGCGACGGCCTCGATCAGGGCCACGGAATCGAGATCCGTCCCTACTTGAAGGTCAAGCGCACGAGAGAGCACAGCCCGCGGTCGGCGAGCACGGTGGGGGATGCGGGGGGCGAGATCAACTGGCAGGTGACTCCGCAGCTCAGGACATCGCTCACTTTCAACACCGATTTCGCCGAGACCGAGGCGGATGCGCGGAGGATCAACTTGACCCGATTCAGCCTCTTCTTCCCGGAGAAGCGCGACTTCTTTCTGCAAGACGCCAACTACTTCGAGTTCGGCTGGGAGAGCGGATTCTCGGAGAGGCGGCGTCCCGATCTTCTTCCCTACTTCAGCCGGCGGATCGGTCTGGGTCCCGACGGGGAAGAGATTCCGATCGAGTTCGGCGGTCGCGTCACCGGTCGGATCGGCGACCTCGATCTCGGTGCGCTCGTGGTCAGTACGGCCGGCGACTCATCGGCCGGTGTTCCGGCGGGAGAGCTGATCGTGGCCCGGCCCGCGTGGCGCCTCACCGATGAACTCACCTTCGGCGGGATTCTGACCAGCGGCGATCCCGCGTCGAACGAGGCGAACGTGGTCACCGGATCGGATCTGAAGTTCGTGACGACCGATAGATTTCCGGGGGTGTTCACGTTCAATGCCTATCTGTTGCAGAGCGCCGACGAGGCCACGCACGATCACGGTGCCGCCTACGGCGCCAGATCGTCGCTGAAAACGAGCGACTGGGAGTACGCCGTCGAGACGCTCTATACGCAGGATGAGTTCCATCCGGCGCTCGGATTCGTGCGGCGACCCGGTGAACGGCGCTATGAGGGAACGATCTCCTGGGAACCGCGGCCCGACAGTGACTCGATCCGCAATTTCGGTTTCTCCTTCAGGCCGCAAGCCTGGACGGAACCGGACGGAACGGTCACCACGAAGGCGCTCTTCGTGGAACTGTTCAGCGTGGAATGGCATTCGGGCGACCGGTTCTTCATCGACCACATCCTGTCCTCGGACCGGCCGGGCGAAGATTTCACTCCCGTGGACGACAGGATCATCCCCGCGGGGGAGTATGCCTGGCAATCGGTGGCAACGGGCTTCGCGTTCTCGCGCAATCGTCCCTTTTCGGGGCGCCTCTCCTACGAGGGCGGCGGATGGTACAACGGCCGCAAACAGGCGGTGAGCGTGAGCAGTTCGTGGCACCCGAGCGCCAATCTCGAGGTGGGCTGCCAGTACCGTGAGAATCGGATCCGCCTGCCGAGCGGCAACGCCACAACACGGGTCGAAACGCTCAACGTGAATTACGACTTCTCACCCGACCTGCGCCTGGCCACCTTGGTCCAGGCCGACAACGTGACCGACAACCTCGGATTGCAGAGCCGGTTCAGGTGGATTCATTCCGACGGCCGTGAGCTCTTCTTCGTGGTCAATTCATCATGGCTCGAGGAAGAAGAGGGCACCCTCGTCCCCGTGGAACAGGACTTTACGGTCAAGCTCGTCTATGCGCTGCGTTTTTGAGCGGTTCCAGCAGCACCTTACGCGTGTAGGACAAAAGACCACAAGAAAATAGGCAATCTTCTCATTGCGAAGTTGTGCATGTTGTTCTCCCGAATTACCGACGGGACCAACTGGATAACAACGAGCCGGTTCTTGAGGTCGAGATACTTCCCCCTCAAGACCACGATCAACCCGGATCGGACAGAAAGTCGTTTTCGAAGAAAAAGTCCGCTGTCCGATTCCTTGATTGAAAAGATAGCGAAAGGACCCAAACATACGGTTTCTGCCATTCCCGGCAGAGCAGCGATCTGATGCAGACTCTTCGAAAGCATCGTTTTTTTGGAAGGTGAAGCCTGATGAATCCAATCGAAATATCTCCAGGCTCTTCTTTTTCGAACCATTCACGCAGCCGATCGTATTTTGAAATAGCCCTCGAAAAGACGCGCTGCGCCATCGCCCTGCTCCTTGTTCTCTTCTGTGTGCCCGCGGCTCTGGCCGAGGATGTGGACGATGAGGAAGAACTCATCGCGGAGATGAAAGACCTCGACATCGAAGAGCTGCTCGACATGGAGATCACCTCGCTGTCGCGCAAGGCGGAGCCCCTCTCCGAAACGGCCGCGGCAATCTATGTCCTGACGAACGAAGACATCATGCGATCGGGGGCAACCACTATTCCCGATCTGCTCCGCATGGTGCCCGGCCTCCAGGTGGCCCAGTGCGGTGCCAAAGCCTGGGCGGTCACTGCGCGTGGATTCAACAACCAGTACGCCAACAAGCTGCTCGTGCTCATGGACGGACGGAGCGTCTACACACCCCTTTTCTCCGGTGTCAACTGGGAACTGCAGAACACGATGCTCGAGGACATCGAGCGCATCGAGGTGATCCGCGGGCCGGGCGCGTCGGTATGGGGCGCCAACGCGGTGAACGGCGTGATCAATATCATCTCCAAGCACGGAAAAGACACGCAAGGAGGACTCGTCTCGACCGGTTACGGAAACGAGGAGGAAGGATTTGTACGCGCCCGCTATGGCGACCAGATCGGCGAGAACGCCTGGTACCGCGTATACGGTATGTTCCACAACCGGGATAGTTCCGATCTTGTTGCGGGCGGTCGCGAGAACGACGGATGGGACATCACTCAAGGCGGTTTTCATCTCGATTGGGAACCGACCGAGAGCGATCAGCTCCATTTTCAGGGCGATGCTTACGGCTTCGACGGGGACAGCACCATGACGTGGCCCAAGCCGCCCTTCGGGGCCTTCGACAACGACACGGAAAGCCAGGGCAGCAACATCCTCGGCCGATGGACGCGTACCTTTTCCGAGACATCAGTTCTGAACTTCCAGTTCTACTACGATCGGGTCGACATAGACATGCCGATCTTTCCGCGCGTTCACGACACGATCGATTTCGAGCTTCAGCACCAGTTCGCGTTCGGCGAGATCCAGGAGATCATCTGGGGACTCGGATACCGTTCGATCAGGGAGAACGTGGACAACACGACGTTCTTTACCATTACGCCCCAGAGCCGGCGCGACAACGTCTACAGCGCCTTCGTACAGGATGACATCGACGTCGTCGAGGACCTGCTGCGGATCACCCTGGGATCCAAGTTCGAACACAACGACTACACCGGCCACGAGGTTCAGCCCTCGGCGAGAGTCCTCTGGACGCCACACGAAAAGCACTCGGTCTGGGCCTCGGCCTCGCGGGCGGTGAGGACCCCCTCTCCCATCGAGAGGGGCGACCTGATCAACGCCGGCTTTCTCGACTGGGCGGCTCCGGGCGTGCCGATCATCATGCAGCTCCGTGGGAGCGATGATTACGGTTCGGAAACGCTATTCGCATACGAACTCGGGTACCGCGTTCAGCCGGCGGAGAGCCTCTCCTTCGACGTGGCCGCTTTCTTCAATGATTACGAGAATCTGCGCACCTTGGAGGCGGGGACGGCTTTCTTTTCCTTTTTTCCATCCCTTCACATGGTCGCCCCCCTTACAGCGGGCAACAAGATGAACGCGCACACCTACGGCGTCGAGGTCGCCGCGGACTGGAAGACGACGGACTGGTGGCGGTTGCGCGGCGGTTACACTTTCCTGCAGATGCAGCTCGACCCGGACGGGAACAGCACTGATCTCTCGTCGGAGAATGCCGAGGGGCAGAATCCGCACAACCAGGTGAGCGTGCGATCCCTCATGGATGTGGGCGAGAACGTCGAGCTGGACGCGGGATTCCGATACGTGGACCGCCTTCCGGATCTCGATATCGGCAACTACGCGGCGTTCGACCTCCGTCTCGGGTGGACACCGATCGACGATCTCGAGATCGCACTGGTCGGACAGAACCTGCTCCGGAGCAAGCACGAGGAATTCGCACCATTTTTCAACTTCAGCCAGTCGACCGAGGTGGAGCGGAGCGTTTACGCGCAACTGATATGGCGTTTCTGAAGGGCGGTTTGAATCAGACGATGACGCAGAGAGGGCCAACGGGGGTGACTAGCGAAGGACCGCGTATTGCGCGCAACCTCGGCTTGGTGCTCTTCCTCTTCGTCAACGCGGCCATCCTTTCTCCAATCGCCGAACCGGGCCAACCGGACAGCGGGGACAAACCGAAAACACCGCGCGAGATCGCCAAGGAGTACGGCATCAAGGGCGCCTGTCTTCGCAGGTTTCCCAGTTTCGTCAAATGGCCGTCCAAGGCGTTCGAAAACGAGAAGAGTCCGATCGTCATCGGCATCATCGGCCGCGATCCCTTCGGCAAGGCGCTCGACAAGCTCATCAAGAACGAGACGGCCCAGGGAAGAAAGATGGTAATCCGCCGATTCAGCCGGCTGGAGGACCTGGCACCGTGCCACATCCTGTTCATCTCCTCGTCGGAGAGACTGCGTCTCAAAAAGATACTGAAGAAGGTCGAGAAGAACTTCACCCTGACCGTTGCCGACATGAAGGGGGTTTGCCAGATCGGCGTGATGATCAATTTCTACATCGGCGACAACAAGGTTCGTTTCGAGATCAACAACGCCCAGGCCCGCAAGGCGGGACTCGAGATCAGCTCGCGCCTCCTGAAGATGGCCAGGATCGTCGAGTTGGATAAGAAACAGCGGAAGAACTGAAACCCCGCGGTCCGGCCCGCCTGATCAGGCTGCCGCGCGCCGTCCCTTCCGGCTCATCGACCGCCGGGCGAACCGATCCGGTCCCCGCAGCCCGCACTCGAGAATTTTTATTTCTGGACTGCCGGTGGTGGGAGCGGGAAAAATGGTTCCATGAATACACGAGAACCAATGAACCAGAATCGAGTGACCGTTCCTCTATTTTTCATCGTTGCCCTCCTCTTCCTGATCTCGGGAGCCACGGGCCTCATCTACCAGGTCGTGTGGACGCGGATGTTCACCATCGTATTCGGCAACACGACCTATGCGGTGAGCGCGGTTCTCACGGCTTTCATGGCCGGTCTGGCGCTGGGGAGCCACGTCTTCGGCCGCTTCGTGGACAAGCAACGCCGCGTTCTGCTGATCTACGCTCTTCTCGAGGTGGGAATTGCCGTCGCCGCGCTCCTTCTGCCCGACGTGGTGGAGGCTTCGGAGAGCGTCTATGTTTCCGTCTATCGCACTTTCCCCGAATCGGAGTGGCTGCTCACCCTGATCAAGGGCGGGATCTCCTTCGTCATCCTGCTCGTTCCCACCTTTCTCATGGGCGCCACGCTGCCCGTGCTGAGCCGGTTCATGGTGGAGCAGAGCCGTCAGGTGGGAAGCCGCGTCGGGCTGCTCTATGCGGTCAACACGCTGGGCGCCACCGTGGGCTGCCTGCTCACGGGATTTTTTCTGATCGAGCTGATCGGCGTCCAGGCGACGGTCCGGGTGGCGGCAGCGGCCAATCTGTTTCTCGCTCTCGCCTTCTTTCTTCTCGATCGGGCGGTGGGCCGCGCCGCGTCCCCGGCCGGCGGCGCCGAGGCCGGCGGGGAGCCGGATGAATCGCCCCTGGACGAGCCGCCCCTGCCGGCGGACCGCCTCAGGATCCTGCTTGTCGCCTTCGGTGTGGCCGGCTTTTGCTCACTCGCCTACGAGGTGCTCTGGTTCCGCGTCCTCGTCATGCAGCTCAAGACCACGACCTATTCCTTCTCGGTGATGCTCGCTGCCTTTCTCTCGGGCATCGCGCTGGGGAGCGCTCTCTTCTCGGTGCTCGAGAGCCGGATCGGATCCCGCAAGTCGAGTGACCGCCGCGCGTACTGGCTTCTCTTCGGATGGATCGAGGCGGCTATCGGCCTTCTCGGCCTGGCATCGATCGCTCTCTTCGCGGGGCTGGAGAAACTGGCGGGCAATGTCACGGTGGACAGCTGGACGCTGCTCATGGTCAAGAATTATCTCATTGCCGCCACGATCATGCTCGTTCCCGCAACGCTCATGGGCATGGCTTTTCCCGTGGTCTGCCGCATCGTTTCCCGGAGCGCGTCCAAGATCGGCGCGTCGGTGGGCGGCGTCTACGCGGCCAACACGGTGGGTTGTATTTTCGGCCCGCTTGTTACGGGCTTCGTGCTGGTCCGCGCCATGGGAACGCAGTGGGCGATCGTCCTCATCGCCCTGCTCAACCTCCTCGTGGCCACGGTGATCCTTTTCAAGGAGCGGAGCCGCCTCACGACGGTGGTCCTCAGCGTCTTCTGGGCGGGGGCCGCGGGCGGCATATTGTTCATTCCGGGCGATCTCCTCTTCCAATATTATAATGTGGCCGAGAAGGGCTTCGACAGCCGCGTGAAGATTCTCTATGCCCACGAGGGGCTCGAGTGCATCACCACGGTGCACGAGTACCCGCCGCCGGATGGTCGGCGCGTGATCTCGACCGGATCGGTCAACGTGGCCGGTACGGGCATGACCCTGAGAACGACGCAGAAGCTCCAGGCGCACATTCCGCTTCTCCTCCATCCCGATCCGAAGGAGCTGCTCCAGATCGGATTCGGGAGCGGCGAGACCTCGGGAATCGTGACGAGTTACGATATCGACCGGCTCGATCTGGTGGACATCAGCGAAGGGGTGCTGAAGACCTCGGCAAAGTACTTCGAGAAGATCAACCAGGGGGTCGTCGATCATCCCAAATTCCATCCCATCATCATGGACGGGGCCAACTACTTGCGGGTGACCGACAAGAAGTATGACGTGATCATGAACGACGCCACCTGGCCGTTTCTCGCCGGATGCAACGCGCTCTACACGCGCGACCATTTCGAGGCGGGGCGGTCGTGCTTGAAGCCGGGCGGTTTCATGACGAGCTGGTTTCCGCTCGACATGGCAGTCGGTGATTTCAAGATCCTGCTCAGGACCTTCAACGACGTATTTCCTCATGTCCAGGTCTGGGTGGGCATGACCCATCGCAACAAGCATTGCCTCGTGCTCGGTTCGATGGAACGGGTCAAGATCGATGCGTCCCGATTCTTGAGACGGTTCGGCAGGTTTGCGGCGAACGACCTCGGCGAGGTCGGTTTGCGTCTGCCCGTCGTTTTTCTGAGCAGCCTCGTTCTCGATGAGCGAGGATTCGGTCCCTCCGTGGCCGACCTGCCACTCAACACGCACGACGATCCGATCCTGGAATTCTCCTCGCGGCGGCGGACAGGCATGTTCACCGACATGCGGGACATCTTCAAGGTGTTCGATGCGACACCGGCCGATCCTCTCAGCTACATGGTGGGGATACAGGCCCTTCCCGAGCCGGGCCGCGGAGAGTTCGCCGACAGGCTCAGGGCCGCCACGCGCGCGGCCACCCATATCGTGCGGGGCGTGATCTACCGCGAAAGCGAGGACGAGCGCTTCATGCGAGAAATCGATGCAGCCGATATCGCCTTTCCCAATCATCCCGGCGTGAAATTTTTGCGCTCCGAGGTGGAACAGATCTCCGCCATCGATATGGGCGACCTGGCCAACGCCGATCTGAAGAAGCTATTTCGCGTCTCGAACGACCTGTTCAAGACCGGATTCGATGAAAAGGCTCTGGAAGTTCTCAAGGAAGCAGACCGCAAGTACCCCGGCGACCACCGCATTCAGTTCAAGCTCGGCTTCGCCTACAAGAAGCTCGGAAGACTTCAGGAAGCCGCGGCCGCCTACAAGGAAGCGATACGGCTCAAGCCCGATTTCGTGCAGTGCCTGAACAACCTCGGCCTCGTTCTCGTCGACCTGGGCGACCTCGACGGCGGTATCTCCACGTACTGCCGGGCGCTCGAACTCAAGCCGGAGGAGCCGCGGCTTCTCTTCAACCTGGGACTTGTCCACGCTCGGAAAGGGGAGCGGTCCGAGGCGATCCGCTACTACAAGAAGGTTCTCGAGGTCAGGCCCGATCCGAATCCGGAGAACGGCGTCGTCCACGAGGCTCTCAAGGCGCTGAACGCGGATTTCTGATCTTCCCGGAAGGGTTCGACGGCCGATTGAGCTTCGAGGTCAGCCTTCTTTTCGTTCTCTGCCGGTATCCTCTTCGCCCGAACAGCAATCCCGCCAGCGGCGGTGGCCCCACGTCCACTGATCGGGCGCCTGCTCGACGACCCCCGAGATCTGCTCGTTGATCGCGGCGGTGATCGCGTAGACCGCCTCCTTCTCGGGCAGCCCCTCGTAGGCGGCCGTGTCGAGAAGATCGATCTCGTTGTAGTAGACGCCCGGCTTTACCCGCCGGGAACGCCCCACGAAGACCGGCATCTTGTACTTGCGGATCAGGTTCGCCGGAACGGTCACCGTGCAGGCCTTCTTTCCCATGAAGGGCACACGCTCCCCGCCTTTGAAGTGCTGATCGCAAAGGAAGATGTAGATGTGCGGCGACTTGTTCCTGTAGTTCTTGAAGAGGAACCGGAGAAAGTCGTCCTTTTCCACGATCTGGATTCCAAAACTCCGGCGCAAACCGATGAGATAGTCGCGGATGATCGGATTCTTGACGAGCCGCGCCGATACGACACACGGCGCCGGAGCCGTCAGACGGGCCAGCTCGGCACCGGCGAACTCCCACACTCCCGTGTGTCCGCCCGCGCCGAGGGCCAGCGTCAGCTCGCCTGTCCGGAGCTGGTCTATCGCTTTCTGAGCGACGGGCGAGATGCGGCTTTCGACGCGCACCCCTTTGCGTGCCAGAAGACGGGGCATGGCGAGCGATTCGAAGAAGACGAGAAGGTTCGAGCGGAAGCAGCCGATCCCCAGCTTGCGCGCCTTGGACCGTGTGTAGCCCTGGGCGGACAGGTTCTTGAGCGCCTTGAGCCTGTACCGCGGCAGGAGCAGCCAGAGCACGGGTGCGATCGCCCCGGCGGCCCATCCCCAGAGCACGGGCGGCATGATTCTGATACCGGCGCTCAGGAGGCGAAAACCTCCGACGGCGAGATGGGAGAAGGCTTTGTGGATCGGATTGAGCTCGGCAACCATAGGGCGAAAATATCAGTTTCGCGCACGGAGTCCAGAGCTTTTGATCGACGGGCGGTGAAAGAGCAACTCAATAGACGGTCACGGTACAACTGTCCTCGACGATCACGCTGCCGCCATGTACGGCCGCAACCTCGAAGAGATAAGATCCGGTGGCGCCGAATCCGGGTAAGGTGAAGTGATAGAGGTGGGTGGTGTTCGCCGGATCCGTTTCGAGTCGTCGGGGGAGCGCCCGGAAGTAGGACGTCGCATCCCTGTCGAACACGCCCAGATGGGGAGCGGTCAGAGAGACGCTGGTGCTCGTGATCTCCGCGATCCCTCCCCGGCTCACCATGTACAGATCGAGGGTGAAGGGAGTATTCACAGGTACGGTTTGCGTCTCCGGTTCCGCACCCACGATGAGAGGCGCGGGGAGCTTGGTGAAGAAAATCGCCTCCGGACCCTCCGTCGTCAGACCGGCCGGGTCCTCGACGCGTACCTTGAAATGGTAAAACTCCGACGGCGCCAAGCCTGTGAGAGGTAGATCGTGCTTCACGCGGAACACCGCGTCGGAGGAAACCGTATTTCCATGACCCGGTGTCGGGCCGTAGTCGACGTCGGCCACGATCAGATCCGGTTCACGGCCGCGCGTGGACAGGGTCAGCGAGATCGTCCGTTCCGTGTCCACGCCCGGTTCGGCCAGGATTTCCACCCCGGGGATCGGCGGCGGTGTCCCGTCGACATGGGGAATCTTTCCGACCCTGTGCGGATTGTAGAGCGGATCGCCGACCGACATGTTGGAAAAACAGAGGGTTGGCGTGGCGAGATGGCTCGCTTCGGCAAAGTTGAATCCGTTCAGCAGGGCGTGCATGAGAACCTCCGGCTTCTGGTGCCCCACCGTCTCCGGTTCGTAGATCACTCCCGAACCGCAGGTCAGGCCGCGGAGGAATGCGTTGGCCACGAAGGAGGGCGGTTCCTCCTCGCGTATGCCCAGAATCGAGAGGCTGTTCAGATCGCACGCGGCAGAGCCCGGAATCCACTCCCACACGTCGTTGTACTTGTTGATGTTGTACCACCCCGCGTAGAAGAGGGCGCGCGCCGCATGGTCGGCTGGTGCGCCCGTGTGATAGACGGCCCCTGGGTCGCCGATCTCGACCTCGGTCGCCGTGTTTTCCCAGAGCCAGTCGTAGTCGGAAGCCTCGGCAAAGATCGTGCTGTAGGCGATGCTCATGTCGCAGCTTGTAAAGGTGGTGTAGCCGAAGGGATAACCCTGCAGTTCCTGATTCGTGTACGCCTTGTACTGGGTGTCGACATAGAGCGTTCCCGAAAAGTATCCCGGTGCCGGCCAGAGGTACTTCTCCCCGTAGAGGGCCCTCTCCACGAGATCCTTGGCGTGTGCTGCCGTGGGACCGTCGAGCCGCGTCACGAGGTAGATGTTGTAACCGAGGTACTTGTATCCGTGGTCGAAGTGGCCCTTGTCGGGCGGAACCGTGGGGGAGCTCTCGTGATAGGGATTGGGATAGGAGCGCTTGGGGAGTTTGTATTTCTCGGCCGTGCCGATGTTCCAGGGATAGGCGATGATCTGGTCGATCGTCCTGTCCTTGAATGAGTTGGCTTTGCGGATGAATTTCACCGGCATGCCGTGACAGGTAACGAAGCAGTCGATCTCCTCCTCTCCCAATCTGGTCAAGCGAGCCCGGAGCGGTTCGATGATTTCATGGAAAAGGGCGCTCCAGTCATCGGTTTCGTACCTGAAGTCGGTGCTGCAGTGGACCCCGAGCAGGTGCCCTTCGGGAATGTGCCGCCTCGCCTTGTAATAAAGTGCCACCTCGAGTGAATCGCCGATTCCGTTTCCGTTCCTGTCGGGAAAATCAGCGTTGTAGATCACCAGAATCCGGTGGGGATCGTCGTTCCCTCGAGCCTGGTCGACGACCGGGAAGAGGAGAAGGACCGCGGCGAAGAGGATCGGCAGTCTTTGCGCCATGGGAGAACTTCCTCATCGAACCATCGTCTGAGCGACGCAACAGTGCACGGCAATTATATCTGTCTTCATCAATAACATCCATTTGTCATCTCCATTTTCAGGCGGCCAGGGCGGGCATTATTTTGTAATTGCATGAAATAAAAAGAGATAGGGTTCTTTGTTGCTGTGGCCCCATTCCCCCCTCCCGCGCGGAAGAAAACCGGACTCACAAAAAGATAAAGATATTGCCATATTTTAATCATTAAAACTTATCAATGTGTGACCTTTTTCCGATAAGGGTATTGACTGACGAAATGGGGGAAGAAAAGGGATGAAAGTACTAATCGCCGAAGATGACAATGTGTCTCGCCGGATCCTACGTGCGACCCTCGAAAAATGGGGATACGAGGTCACTGTGGCCCAGGACGGTCGCGAGGCGTGGGAAAAGATCCAGTGTGACGACATACCTCTCGTCATTCTGGATTGGATGATGCCAGAGATGGACGGGCTCGAGGTCTGCCGCCGGATCAGGTCGAAAGAAGACGGGGATTACACATACGTCATCTTTCTCACGGCCAAGGAAGGCAAGACCGATATCGTGACCGGCCTCGACTCGGGTGCCGACGATTACGTGGTCAAACCGTTCCACAAGGATGAGCTCCGGTCCCGGGTCAAGGTGGGGCGCCGGATGGTGCGGCTCGAGCGGAGCCTCCAGCAGGCGAACCGCAAGCTTCAGATCATGGCAGTCACCGACAGCCTGACCGAACTCTTCAATCACGCCGCGATCCTGACCCGGTTCGCCGAGGAACGGAGCCGCAGCCAGCGCGAGGGCACACCCCTGAGCGTGATCATGGCCGACATCGATTTCTTCAAGACGGTCAATGACAAGTACGGACACGTGGCCGGAGACAAGGTTCTTCTCGAAGTGGCGCGACGGATCAAAGGCGCGAGCAGGCAGTACGACAGCCTCGGCCGTTACGGCGGTGAAGAGTTCATGGTCGTTCTACCGGGAACGGACGCCGAAGAAGCGCGCGATGTGGCTGACCGCCTTCACCACGAGGTGGGCAACAGCCCCTTCGACATCGGGTCGCAGTCGATCAACGTCTCGATCAGCGTGGGATACGGGACCATTCCGTGGATGATGGATATCGAAGAGGAATCGATCATCCGCGCGGTGGACGCGGCTCTTTACCGTGCGAAGGAAAACGGCCGCGATCGGGTCGAGAGTATCCACGACGAGGATTTTCAACGCAAACCAGTGTATTCCTGAAATTGAACGGTGTTTATGGAGGTAAACTCGAGGGCCTGGCTTCCCGAGCAGGGAAGTCGGGCCCTTTTCTTTTGGTGTGCTGGCCGGCACGACCTCACCGGTGTCACCTCGATGGAATCCTGCGAAAACCGATCGGGTCTCTTGCGAAAACAAGGCCGGCAGAATCTCAGGCCACGCCTTCCTTCTGCAGGTTTTCGAGGATAGGAATGAGCCGTGCGATTTCTTTCTTGAGCACTTCATGGGCCTCGGGCGCCGAATCGAGTGCGCCTTCGCGGCCGATCTGTTCCAGCCGCAGGGCGGCGGCGACCGCTTCCTGGGCGAAGAAATTCCCCACCGATCCCTTGAGAGTGTGAGCCGACCGCTCGAGACCTTTCGGATCCCCCTTGTCGATCGCCCGGCAGATCTCGTCCATCAGCTCGGAACTGCTCTCGAGAAAGAGCCCCGCGATCTCCACGAGGAGTTCCCTGTCCCCGTCGAGGCGCGCAAGGAGAGCCTCGATGTCGAGGATGTCCTCGCTGCTCGCGGTAGCAGGATTCCCCGTTGTTTCCCCCGCCTGACCGTCCGCCGGAACGGTCCCTTCCTGTCCCGCGCTCGACGTCGCCGTCGGTGTGGATTCATCTGTTCGCACGACGCTCGACGATACCTCGATGTCGTCGACCGTTGCCGGGCCGACGATCGAACCGGTCGGCGCCCATCGATCGATTGCGCCGAGGAGTTTTTCGCCATCGATCGGTTTGGTCAGGTAATCGTCCATTCCGGCTTCGAGGCACGCCTCGCGATCTCCCTTCATGGCGTGGGCGGTCATGGCGATGATCGAGATGCGGCCGCCCTTTTTCCTCTCCTGCTCGCGGATGACGGCAGTGGCCTCGTAACCTCCCATCTCGGGCATTTGAATGTCCATGAGAATGAGATCGAAAGCTTTCCGCTTGAAGGCGTATACCGCTTCGAGGCCGTTGTCGGCAACGAAGACCGTGTGGCCCGCTTTCTCCAGTATGCGAACGGCGAGCTTCTGGTTCACGAGGTTGTCCTCTGCCAGCAGGATGTGAAGCTTTGTGCGGTCGGCGCCGAGCGTACCCTCCTCGTATTCATAAGCGGCAGCGTTCTGATCGCCGAACTCGGCTCCCTTGTTTTCCTGCGACCTGACCAGAGCCTTGAGGAGATCGGATTGCTTGACCGGTTTGGTCAGGTACTTCTGGATGCCCATCTCCCTGCACCGCGCAAAATCGCCGGTCCTTCCGGCCGAGGTGAGCATGATGATCTTGACTCCCGCCAGGTGGTTGCGTTCCTGGATGCGGCCGGCGAGCTCGAAACCGTCCATGTCGGGCATGTTGACGTCGAGAATCATCAACTCGAAAGGTTGCCCCGCCATGCGAGCATCTTCGATCCTGACGAGCGCATCCGGTCCGCTCTCGGCTTCGGCGGCGTCGACCTTCCACTGGACGAGGGTGTCGATCAAGATGCGGCGGTTGGTCGTGTTGTCGTCCACGACGAGCGCCCGCATACCGGAGATCTGAGCGGGATCGACCTGTTCCTTGTTCAGTTCGTGCGATTTTGCCGTTCCGAAGCGCGCGCGGAAATGGAAGGTGCTCCCCTTGCCGGTCGTGCTTTCGATCCACATATTCCCGCCCATCATTCCGACGAGCTGGGACGAGATTGTCAGACCGAGTCCCGTGCCGCCGTAACGGCGCGTCGACGATCCGTCGACCTGTGTGAAAGCCTCGAAGATGAGCTCCAATTTTTCCGACGGAATACCGATGCCCGTGTCGGACACGGAAAAGTGGATCGCCGTGAAGTCGGACTGCTGCGCCTCCAGTTCCGCCCGGACAACGACCTCGCCTTTCTCGGTGAACTTGATCGCGTTGCTCACCAGATTGATGATTACCTGCCTCAATCGGCCGGGATCGCCGATCAATCCGTCAGCAACCTCGGCGTCCACATGCCAGACCAGCTCGAGGCCTTTCTCGTGCGCCCTGAGGCCGACCGTGCTCAGAGTGTCGCCGATCATGTCTCGCAAGCTGAATGCACGTGCCTCGAGCTCGAACTTGCCTGCCTCTATCTTGGAGAAGTCGAGAATGTCATTGATCACCTGCAGGAGCGAATCTGCCGAGGACCGGACCATTTCGAGATACTCTTTTTGCTCCTCGGTGAGATCGGTTCCGAGAGCCAGTTCGGTCATCCCTATCACCCCGTTCATGGGTGTTCGGATCTCGTGGCTCATGTTGGCCAGGAATTCGGACTTAACGCGCGACGCTTCCAGGGCCTCGTCGCGCGCGGTCTTCAATTGCTCCCCGGTGCGCACCCGCTCCTGGATCTCGAGCTGCAGTTTGTGGGTTCTTTCCTTGACGCGCTCCTCGAGCCGCTCCCGGTTGCGCTGGAGCTCGGCATCCCTCGTCTGAATCTGGGAGAGCATGTCGTTGAAGCCGGTGAACAACATGTCGAGTTCGATCGGCGCCCTGGCGCCGCTAGGATTTTCGGCCCTCATCGAGTAGTTCTTTTTCGTGGAGACGTTCCGCGCCGTTTTTGCCAGGGAGAGGATCGGAACGGAGATCCCCCGCTGAAGGCGCGACGACATGAGGAAAGCGAGGGCGAGGGATGCGGTGAGCACGAGGCCGACGATGATCGCGTACTGCCTGAACCGGGCCCGCATTTCTTCCAGGTCGGATTTGATGAAGATCATGCCGATCTCTTCGCCCTCCAGGCGGATCGGCCGGAACATGGCCAGGTGATCCTTGCCAAACTCGACGCCTTCCGGCTGGAAGGGGGGAGGATTGAAACGCAGATCGGGATTGTGGCGGAAATAGGTGGCGAACACCTCACCGTTCTTGCCGTAGATGGCGGCCATGACGATGTGTTCCTCCGCGGCCAGCGATCGCAATATCCCCTTGGCGTCGTCATGATGGTCGAAGGACAGCGCAGCCGTGGCGTTGTTCCCGATGATGTCGCAAAGAGTGGTGATTTCCTCCGTCATGTGCTCCTTGTAGGTTCCCAGCTCATAGGTCAGAAACGCACCGCACACAACGAGAAGAGTGACCGCACTCGTCAGCATGATCATCGATGTCAGCTTTCGCTTGATCGATATTCCGCTGGTGATACCCATTATCTGTTCTCCGAGTTTCCAGATCTCCTGCGATCCATCTTGTTCTCAGCCATATCCAAGAGCTTCGAACTGATCTTCATTTTCGATTTTTCAGCGACAACGAAATTGATCTCGAATCGGACCTTGCTGTTCTTGATGAAGAGCTTCACCAGCCCCCCGGCCTCCCTGAAATTCTTCATGTCGCTCACCGTCAAAACGTGCTTGCCTTCGACAGCCTTCAGGATACGAGGGAGACGCGTTTTTTCCGATTCGCTGATAAAGAGGACGTGGCAGCTGACGATCCCTTTGTCGTTCGGCTTTTGGAAGTAATGGACAGAGATTTTTCGGCGGGCGACCGTTCGGCCTCGCACCGTTTTGGCGAGAATGGATCCGAAGGGATTCCGGCCCACGATTCCGATGCGCCACGCGCTCTTGGCTGTTTCGAACGCCGACTCAGGCCATTTCGTGAAGCGAATGAAGTTGTAAATGAAGGCCGCTTTGACCTCGTATTCAGGTCTGGAATTTTTGGAATCCCCCGATCCGTTTGCCAGATTCGCTTCTGACCGAAGGTATTGATCGCTCGTGCAAACGATGATCAGCAGCAGTAACAGGAGGAAGAGCGCGAGCCCTTTCGTCTGTTTCTGTTTATTCGGCCTGTCGGCTCCTCGTCTGTTCGCCTCTTTCACCACGTAACGATCACCCCAAGGGCACCGGGAGCGGTGCGTCCTTCGGACCGCGCCGAATCCTCATGCCTTTGTCCCGAAAAGGGATCGGCCCCTCGTTAATTATCACTAGAATTCATTTCGGCAAATGCTGACGAAAACCGAAGTTGGGTGGGATAAATTTCTGTCCTATTTTGATTTAGGGAAAATGTCCTACGAAGAAGTACGTAGCTTGATTTTGCCCGGTTCTCCGCGAATTTATTTGGTTGGCGCCAGCCGATCGATGAGAAGATTGAAATCCGGAACGATCCCGGAGCTTTCACCGCGGCCATTCCGTCGGCAAAGGGCGATCTCTTCGAGAAGGGTGCTTGCATTTTGTGGTTATAACGTTCTTATATTCAATCACTTCGAACCCGCCGAGGAGGTTCTTCTCGAAGGCGTGCACATCGGGGATTCGATCCTCGACACCGTCGGTGAGAATTCCCCGGCGATGGACAACATTATGGAAGCGGAAATGGAAGCAGTAATTCTCGACATGGATGGTGTGCTCGTGGACAGCGAACCCCTGCACTTGGAGGCGACCAACAGGGTTCTGGCCGCCTTTGGCGAGGAGCTGTCCGAAGCCGATTCTCACGCATTCCTCGGCCGCGACGATCGCGACCTTTTCGAAGAGCTGAAGGTCCGGTTCAGCCTGACGGACAGCGTGTCGGACCTGATCAGCGCGCGGGAGGGCGCGGTGCTCGACCTGATCCGCGAGGGGATCGTGCCGAGGCCGGGCGTGCCCGAACTGATCGTCGGACTCAAGATGCGCGGCTACCTCATGGCTGTGGCGTCGTCATCGTTCCGCGCGGTTGTCAGCGCCATGCTCGACGAGCTGGGGCTGGCACGCTCTTTCGATGCCATCGTGACCGGAGAAGATGTGGAGCGCGGCAAGCCGGAGCCCGACATCTTTCTGGCCGCCGCCGAGACGCTCGGCGTGGAACCGGCCGAGTGCCTCGTGTTCGAGGATGCCCTGCACGGCGTGCGTGCGGCGCTTGCCGCCGGCATGACGGCCGTGGCGGTGCGCACGCGCGAAAACCATCACATCCCGTTCGAAGAAGCGTTCAGGGTGTACGACGGCTTCGAGCGTTTCGACTGGGCTCTGCTCGACGATCGCTGATCAGTCGGCGGTGATCCTGAACACGCGGACGCCCAGGAAGAAGCTGATCACGCCGATGGCGACGAGGATTCCGCAGGGGAGGAGCATTTCGGACAGACTGAATCCCCTCCAGACCGCGCCCTCGACAGCGAGCACGGCCCATTTGACAAAGCTGAAATCGCTCACCCCCTTCATCCAGCCCGGCATGAACATGAGAGGAATCATGCCGCCGCCGGTCATGGCCATGATGAGCAGGAACGCCCAGCCGATCCCGCCGACTGAAGCCTCGGTTTTTCCCATCACCGAGATGAGCATCATGATCCCCACGAAAGCGAGAGCGGCAGCGATCAGGGCGAGGATGAGCAAGGGATAGGAATCGGGCCGGACACCGAAAACGAGTCTGAATATGGCGAACAGAACGGCCAGCCCGCCGAGAGTCGTGAGAAAGCAGGCGAGCGCTTTTCCGGCCAGGATGTGGGTCAGTGTGATCGGGGCGCTCTTCAGCCGGATGAGAGTGCCTCTCGTCCGTTCCATGACGAGCGATACGGCGAACGCTGCCGAGCAGCCGAGCAGCAGCCAGATGAACGCCTGGGGCATGGTGATCTCGTAACTCGATCGCGGGTGGATTCTCTCCTTGAGCACGCTTTCCACCTCGATGTCGATAGGATTCCAACCCTCCAGGCCCGCGCTCTCCCCTTCGATGCCGGGAGCTTCGGCCGCGGCCTCATCGGGGAGTCCGGCCATGAAGAAATCGACCTCCTTCATGAAGCGGACGAGAAGGGTCTTCGTGACCCCGTCGATCTCCTCGTCGGCCTCGATCCTCTCCCGCGCTGATTGCGTCAGGCGCCTCATGGTGCCGCGATCGGTCAGGATGTCCTGGAAGGATCGGAAGGCGTACTGTGTCAGCAGCCCCTGGATCATTCCCGACTCGGCCTTGCGTCCCGGATCGACACCGATGATGATGCGGATCGATTCGGCCAGGAGGATCCTGTCCGTCGATTCTTGAAAGCCTGACGGCAGGATGACATAAGCGACCTGATCGCCTCGCCGCACCATGTCGGCCGCACCGCTCCGGTCGCTCCTCGTCACCGCGAACTCGGTCGACGCCTCGAGCCGTCCCGCGAAACGACGGGACGCATCGCTCGAGTCCTCGTCGACGACGACGATCTTCATGGCACCCATACCGCCCTCCCCCGCTCCGGAGAAAATGGCGCCGAAGAAGACCGCGTAGATCAGGGGAAAGAAGAAGACGAAGAAGAATCCGACACGGTCCCTCTGGAGGAGAAGGATATCCTTGCCGGCCAGGGCCACGATGCTCCTCATCAGTCCCTCAGCTTTCTGCCGGTGAGGTTGAGAAAAACCTGTTCCAGGTCGGGGCGTTCCAGACGGAACGTCTTCAATCCTCCCCCGCTGTTCAGCCTCGTGAGCTCGGCGAGGGGATCGGCGGTCTCGACGCGTTCCTCCTTGTCGCCGCGATCGACGACCAGAACGCTCGCACCGCCGTGGTTGGCGATCAGACCTTCGACGGTGTCGAGAGCCAGAAGGCGTCCGAGGTCGATGATTCCCACGCGATCGCAGAGCTTCTGAGCCTCCTCCATGTAGTGGGTCGTGTAGATGATCGTCCGTCCCTCGGCTTTCAGCGCCTTTATGTTCTCGTAGAGCGCGTTGCGAGATTGGGGATCGACCCCCGCCGTTGGTTCGTCGAGAAGGATGAGGGGGGGATCGTGGATCAGGGCGCAGGCGAGATTGAGCCGTCTCTTCATTCCTCCCGAGTATTTCTTGACGTGATCGCCGGCCCGTTCCGCGAGATCGACGAACTCGAGCGCGCTCGCCACGCGGCTTTTCAGTTTTCCGCGGCCCAGACCCTGCAATCTGCCGAAGAAAGTCAGGTTCTCCCTGCCGGTGAGCTCCTCGTAGAGGGCGATCGCCTGGGGGGCCACTCCCACGAGCGCCCTGCTGGCCGCGTCGAGCGGGGAGCGGCCGTCGCCGATTTCGATCGTTCCCCTGTCCGGGGCCAGAAGCCCCATGGCGAGGTTGACAGTGGTCGTCTTGCCCGCGCCGTTCGGACCCAGAAGGCCGAAGACCTCACCCTCCTTGATCTCGAGGGTGAGGCCATCGACAGCCTTCGTCGACCCGAAAGCTTTGTAGATCCCGTTGAGTTTCAACATGAGTCGAATTTCGCCTGTCTCCGCGCTAGAAGGTCCAGCCCACCTTGATCGTGGCGAGCCAGTCCTGGCGTTTCTTGCGGTCGCCATTGTCGTCCACAGCGGGTTCGCCGTTGTAGCGGTGCTCCACGCCGAAGGAGAGGAAAAGGTTCTCCGTCAACTGGTTCCGGAGCTCGCCCGTGGTGGTCGTGCGCACGTCGTCGTCGACCTCCTCCAGGTTGGAGATCAGCTCGAAGGTCTGCAGGAAGGTCCACTGCTCGTTGATCAGCCACTCGTAGCTCTCGCCGAAGCGGCCAACGGCATTGTCCCTGTTCTCGTCATCGTAATAGTCGCTCGCCTCGTAACCGACACCGGCCTCGGCGTGAAGCTTGTGCTTCTCTTCCTCGAGGATCTTGAAACCGCCACCCACGGTGCCTGTCGTTCTCAAGCGCAAGTCCTGGAACTCGTCCTTTTCGAAATCCACTCCGCCGTAGCCATAGAGCCGCTCGGAAAAATCATGCTCGTACTTGGCTCCCGCGGTCTGGCGGTTGCGGTGCCGTTCCATCTCGCCTTCGTCGTCGACCGATTCGCCCCATTCGCTCCGCAGATAGGCGCTGAACCTTTCGCCGTCCCAGTCGGCCTTGATCTCGACCTTGGCGTCCGCCTCGCGCGACTTGGTGTTTCCGCCCGTGAACAAGGCTCCCGCCTCGAAGAGGCCCGACCAGACCTCCTTCTCCTCCTCTTCGGCGCCTTCCTCGGGAAGGACCGATGCGAGGGCGAAGGGCGCCGGCAGAGCCGCCGTCGCGCTGGGGGCGGAATCGTTGATGATCGATGAGCAGCCCGTGGAGAGCAGCAGGAAAAGCAGACCGATACCGAAAAAGACACCGTAATTACGCATGGTCGAAATCCTTAAAAAAAGCCAGCTTATCAAACAAGAATTTGTCAGGGGATTTGTCCGCGAATCCAAGCACAAATCAATAGCACTATACGAAGCGATTGACAAGTTGGTTTTTGCTCAGTCGCAATCGCTGTCGAATGCGAGCCGCCCCGCCGCGATCGGCCTGGAAACCCCCTCCAGGCGCAAGGACAGGTCGTCGAGAACCGATACGACCCGTCCCCGCGCCACGAGCCGGCGCGAGTCGCCGCCGGCAGAGCCGAGACCGAAACCGTCCTCGTAGATGCGGACCGACCGGTTCAGCACATTGCTGTGCGATGAGTAGCTCTCGAGCAGAGGCCGGACCCCGTCGGCCAGCAGCCTGTCGTACCAGTAGTCGACGCGGCGGAGGAATTCGACCAGGAAGAGTCCCGGAGCCCACTCCGGCCCGGGCAGGATCGAGGCCAGGCTTCCAACGGCGGGCACGAACCGGTCCCGTTCCACATCCGGATCGGAGAGCACGTTGACGCCGATGCCGAGGAAGACGTCCGTGATGACAGGATCGTGATAGGTCTGGCGCGTCAGAACCCCCGCCACCTTGCGTGTGCCGAGATAGACATCGTTGATCCATTTGATCCGCGGCGCGGGAGGACCATCCTCCGCCTCCCGGTTCGCGCCGGACATTTTCACGCGGACCGCATCGACGCACGCCACCGCTGCGAGGATGGAGAAGGCCGGACCGGCCCTTTGCAGTGTGAGCCCCGGCTCGAGGTGAACCACGGCGTGGAGGTTTCCGCCCACGCACTGCCAGGAACGGTCGAATCGGCCCACGAAATCCTTCCCGGCCACGGCTCCACAGACGAGTCCGTCAGGAATGGCGATGCCCTTCCGCTGCGCCTCGGTGAGCATTTCGAGGTTGGATCGCCCAGCCCACTTCTGGAGGATCAGAAGGCGGAATCGGGCTGGAACGGCCAGGTTCGGTACGGTGATCGCATGCACCGATCCGGGGCCGAACAAGAGGTCTTTCAGGGCTGGATCGCAGTGTCCCGAAAGATCGGCCGGCTCCGGGCAGGAAGCCCGATTGAAAAAGGTTTCAGCCCTTTCGACCGAGTCCGTGACGATGACGCAGGGAGTGTCCAAAATCGCCTGTCCAATTTCGCAAATAGTAGATTGACAACATGGCCGAGCAGGAATAAGGTAACCAAATTCACCGGAGAAGATGATCTCTGAAGAAGTATTTTTCCTTCCCAATATTTTTTAAAAGAATCCGCGTGAAGCCATGGATAACTTCAGCGTCTTGACTTGTCTCTATTCCTTCCTGGCCGTTTTCATCCTGCTCTCAGTTCTGGCAGTCGTCATCCGCCTGGTCACGGCACTGTTCCCCGCCAAGTGGGGCGGAGTCGATCTCGCGGTGGTCTCGGCGATTCACACTGCTGTGGCAGCCAAAATACCCGGCGCCCGGGTGACACATATTGAGGAGATTCAAAAGTGATTTACGCAGAGAGTCCGAAGAAGATCCGCGTCATGTTCACACCATTCAGGGATGGTCTGCAGAGCGCCTTCGGGGGCAAGGTGCGAGTCGACGACCTGCTTCCAGCCATGGAAGCCTCTGTCGATGCGGGAATACGCCATTTCGAGTTCGGCGGCGGCGCCCGTTTCCAGGCGCCCATCCTCTACGTGAACGAGGATCCCTTCGAGTGCATGGACAAGATGCGCAAGGTTGTCGGCCCCGACTCGATCACCCAGATCCTGACGCGTTCCATCTCGGGCGTGACTCTCACCACGCAGGCGATCGAGCCTCTCCAGATGCAGGCCAAGATGATGAAGAAGCACGGGACCGACTGGGACCGCAACTTCGACTTCACCAACAACGTGGATCTGCTCGTCAAGACGGGCCGGCCGATCGTGGAATCGGGCATGCACCACCAGGTGTGCGTGGCGCTCATGGGTCTGCCGCCGTCCTTCGGTGCGACCACGGTTCACACCTCGGAATACTACATCAGCGTGGCCAGGCAGCTCATCGAGTCGGACGTGCAGATCGATTCTCTCTGCATGAAGGACGCGAGCGGCACGTGCGACACCAAGACGGTGTACGAGACGGCCAAGGGGATCCGCGCGATCCTGCCTCCCGAGATTCCGCTTTGGTGCCACACTCACGACACGGCGAGCACGGCCGTGGCCTACTACCTCGCCGCCGTCGAGGGCGGCTGCGACGGTATCGACCTCGGACTCGTGCCGTACGCGAGCGGCACCTGCCAGCCCGATGTGCGATCCATGGCCCACATGCTCAAGGGCACGGGCTATTCGCTCGACATCGACGAGACCAAGATGGGCGAGGTCTCCAACATCCTCCAGGAGGGGATGAAGGAGTACAAGTTCAACCCGATCTGCACCACGCCCGACCCGCGCGTGTGCGGCTTCCCCATGCCGGGCGGCGCCATCGGGCCCAACGTGAACATGATGGTCGACGCGGGCATCGCGGACAAGTACTCCCAGGTGCTCGACGAGTTCCCCGTCGTGGTCAAGGCGGGCGGCGCCTGGACGAGCGTCACCCCGGGCAGCCAGTTCTACTGGTTGCAGGCGTTCAACAACGTCATGTTCGGCCGCTGGGAGAAGATGAACGAGGGTTACGGCCGCACCATCCTGGGCTACTTCGGAAAGCCTCCGGCAGAACCCGATCCGGACGTGGTCAAGATCGCCGCCGAACAGCTCAAGATGGATCCCTTCGACGGAGATCCGCTCGAGGTGGCGCCGAACAACATCGCCGAGGCGGAAAAGATCGTCAAGGACCACGGCCTCGAACCGACCGAGGAGAATGTCTTCCTCGTCCTCAGCCAGATGAAACCGGGCAAGAAGGTGGAAGCCAACGAGGGGCTCCATCTCCTCCAGGGCAAGGGCCGTATCGTGCTCCCCCTCAAGGAGAAGGAAAAGCCTGCCGAGGCTCCCGCGCCCGCGCCCGCGGCAGCAGCGCCCGCGGCAGCGCCCGCGGCAGCGCCCGCGGCCCCGTCCGGTCCGGTCACCTGCGAGGTGGCCGAGATCGACGGCACGGTGCGTACTTTCAAGGTCACCCTCTCTTACGAGGAAGCGGCCGCCGAGGCGCCGGTCAAGGTTGCGGCCCCCGCGGCCGCGGGTAGCAACAACTCCGTTCCCCTGAAGGCGCCCTTTCCCGGAGCGGTCACGCTCAAGGACCTCCTCGTCAAGGAGGGCGACGTGATCTCATCGGGACAGGTGGTGGCCGTGGTCGAGGCGATGAAGGCTGACCACGACGTCAAGTCTCCCTGTGACGGGCGGATCGACAGCGTGCTGATCTCGATCGGGAACGAGGTTCCGGCGGGGCAGCCGATCCTGATGATCGCCAAGTAAAAAGCCAGGCAAGCTTGCCAGCTGAGCTCGAGAGGATGACATGGGATTGACGCAAGTAGTGGCAGTGACGGTCAACGTCGGGCAACAGGTTGCCGCAGCAACCCAAAAGGTTGCCGCAGCAACCCAAAAGGTTGCCGCAGCGGGGCAAAAGACAGCCTTGGAAGAAACAGGTGTTTTTTCCAGGATCGTCAACGAATCGGGTTTCGCGGGGATCGGTCTCGGCAACCTGGTCATGTTCGCCATCGGTGGGGTGCTCATCTACCTTGCCGTGGCCAAGAAGTACGAACCCCTTTTGCTGATCCCGATCGGTTTCGGCGCGATACTCGCCAACCTGCCTCACGCCCTTCTCGGGGCGGGTGACGACGGTTTGATCGGCATGATCTACCGAACGGGCATCAAGACCGAATTCCTCCCGCCTCTCATCTTTCTCGGTGTGGGTGTGCTCACTGATTTCAGGCCTCTGCTCGGACGGCCGATCACCTTTCTGCTCGGGGCCGCGGCACAGTTCGGTATCTTCGCTGCCGCGCTCGGCGCTTTTTACATATTCAAGTTCGACGCCCAGTCCTCGGCCGCCATCGGAATCATCGGCGGCGCCGACGGACCCACGTCGATCTTTCTCGCGGCCAAGCTGGCTCCGGAACTGCTCGGTCCGATCGCGGTGGCCGCTTACAGCTACATGAGTCTGGTGCCGATCATCCAGCCGCCGATCATCCGCGCGCTCACGTCGAAGTCGGAACGGGCCATCGAGATGCCCCAGGCGCGCGAGGTGTCGCGGCGGGCGCTGATCATCTTCCCGATCGCGGTCTCCATGGTGACGATCCTCGCGATCCCGTCCTGCGCGCCGCTTATCGGTATGCTCATGTTCGGCAACCTGCTGCGCGTGAGCAAGGTGACCGACCGCCTGCGCAAGACAGCGGGCGGCTCCATGATCGACATTGCCACCATCTTTCTCGGCATCGCGGTGGGCGCCACCATGACGGCCGGGAGCTTCTTGACGTGGAGCACGATCAGCATCCTGGTCCTGGGGGCCGTTGCTTTTGCCTTCTCCACGGCGGGCGGGCTCATCTTCGCCAAGATCCTCAACATCTTTCTCTCCGCCGAGAAGAAGCTCAATCCCTGCATCGGCGCGGCCGGTGTGAGCGCGGTACCCATGTCGGCCCGCGTGGTCCAGAAGGTGGTGACCGAAGACACGGACGGCGCGGTCAACCCGCTCATGGCCGCCATGGGACCGAACGTGGCAGGCGTGATAGGCTCGGCAGCGGCCGCCGGAATGTTTCTTCATCTCCTTGGATAGGGTGAATCCATGGCGCGACTCAACGAAAAGCAACTCGACGCGATCCGGTCCTGGTATCGACAGGACTGGATCCTCGACAAGGTGCGTGCCTACTGGAAGCGCGAGGAGTGGGAGGATCTGGAGGAGTTCGTCCACAAGGGCGCCCTCATGCCGCTCGGCCGTCACGACGCGCTCCCGACGTTCATGCTCGATGAGCAGGGCAAGACCCTCTTCCCCGACAACCTGAGCCCGATCGGTAACGAGGAGGGATGGCAGGACGCGATCGAGATCGGCTGGGAGGTGGTGGAGAGCGAGCTGGGCTTGACCCACGATACGGTCCACATCAAGATCCGCGATCTCCAGAATTCGGACTGGGACGAATTCCTCCGCAGAGCAGAGGAGAGGAAGAAGGAATAGGCGCTCCGGGCGCGCGGGGGATCGCGCCGCGCCGGACGCGAGGTTCCGGTCGAGTCCTACTCCGGGACGGCCCGGGCACGGTTCCCATGTATGACGCCCGCTCCCACGCCACGATCAGGAACGATCACCGCCGTTCCGACCGATCGGTCCCGGAAAGGATCCAGTCCCTGATGATGCCCATGTTGCGCAGCGTCCTGAGCCGCTCTCCGGCGGAACGAGCCCGTTGCGCCCTGCGCCTGAATAGTTTCCGACCCAGCCGCGTGTACCGGGCGAAGAGGTCGATGGGCCGGAGCAGGTAAGCCGGCAGAATCCGGTCGGTCTGGTAGACGACGCGCATCGTCTCCCGTGGCGGAAAGAGAGTTTTCAGAAGAATTCGGCCCTTCTCCACCAATCGGATCGTTCTCCGGGGCGGAGATTCTCCGACCGGAGGCGGGGGCGGCATCGCCCGATCATCCTCGACGGATAGAACCTGCTCCATGGCGACTCGGGCGATCGGCGCACCCGATCGGTCCGGTTCGAGGATCCCCTTCTCCTCACCGGGGCCGACCGGCTCGAGAATCAGGCCTGCCAGGTGGAGCGTGAGAAAGAGGCTCCTCTCGATCCTCCAGAGGCGGGCGCGCGATCGGATCGCGTCCCAGTCGAGCCGGTCGCCCAGGACGCGGACCATCTCGACGATGTCGCACAAGGGCTGGAGCCCCAGAACGAATCCGTGGTGGGCGGCGTGAAAACAGAGGTGGAGGAAGAGATCGTCGGGGCAGAGCCCGAGGGCTTGGTGCTCTCCGATACCGAAGGGGACGGCCCGCTCGAAGAGACTATCCCTGTTCGCCACGAGCGGCTCCGGTTCGGTCGCGAGTGTCCAGTGCACCTCGATCGGGATGGCACCCGCTTTCGTGAATGGGTGGAGGTGTTTCAGGTCGTCGTGCCTGTATTGCGGCTGGTCGTAACCGATGGCCAGAAGGCTCTGCCGCGCGGCGTGCAGGTCGGCCTCGCGGACAAGGAGGTCCACGTCGCACATGGGGCGCAGCCCGATGTCGTCATAGACAGCCCAGGCCAGGTGCGCGCCCTTGAGCACGATCACCCGGACACCCTCGGCACGCAGTGTCTCGAGCACGCGGGCGAGTTCCCGGTAGACGCGCAGCATGCGGATCGTGTTCGCCTCGTAGATCTCGCGGAGCGGCTCCAGCACATTCACCGGCAGGGCGGTGCGTGCGCGGAGCCGTCTCAGGTTGCGATAGACGAGGGGCGCCACGTTGTGACAGACCGCCTTCGCCACGAGCCGTTTCCGATCGACGGGCGTCAGGGCGCGCAGTGATTCGACCGCCCCGTCGGGATCGGCCGATCGGAGAGAGCACAGGAGAGCGTCGCGCGCCGTGTCCGTTCTGTCCATCCCTCTCCTGTCCCGGTCAAAAAACGATCACCGGTAGTTCCTGGCCTGCGTCTCGAAGAGTTCCTTGTACTTGCCGCCCGCGCCGATCAGCGCGTCGTGATGGCCGCTTTCCACGATCCTGCCCCTGTCGAGCACGAAGATCCTGTCCGCCGTGCGGACCGTGGAGAGCCTGTGGCTGATCAGGATCGTGGTGCGGTCCCGAGAGAGTTCGGAGAACTTTCTGAAGACCTCGTACTCGGCCCGGGCATCCATCGAACTCGTCGGTTCGTCGAGGATCACGATCTGCGCCTCTCGGAGATAGGCGCGGGCGAGGGCCACCTTCTGCCACTCGCCGATGCTGAGTTCCTCGCCGTCCTCGAACCATTTTCCCAGCGTCGTGTCGTAGCCCTTCGGAAGGCTTTCGATCACCTCGTGGGCGCCCGATCGCCTCGCGGCGTTCTCCACCGCGTCGCGGCTTCGATCCTTCACATGGATGTTGCCGAGTCCGATGTTCTCGAGCGCCGAGAGGTGGTACTCGACGAAGTCCTGAAAGATGACGCCGATCTCGCGCCGGAGCGCGGCGATCTCGAAACAGCGCAGGTCGATGCCGTCGAGAGCGATCTGCCCCTTCGTCGGGTCGTAGAGCCGGCAGAGAAGTTTCACCAGCGTCGTCTTTCCCGATCCGTTTTCTCCCACGAGCGCCACCTGTTCGCCCGGTTCGATATGGAGTGAAATGTCCTCGAGCACGCTCCGCGTCCCCGTGGGATAGGCGAAGTCGACGTGGTCGACGGAGATGCCGGCCCTGAGCGGCCGCGGAACGGCCGCGGGGCGATCCGGTTCTTCCACCTTGTGCTTCAAGTCGAGGAACTCGGTGAGATCGGTGAGGAAGAGATTGTGCTCGTAGAGCCCGGCCAGACTGCCCAGGGCTTGCTGCAGGTAGCTCTGACCCCGCTGCACCGCCTGGAAGAACATGACCAGGTCGCCCAGCGTGATTTCGGATTGCACGGCGCGGTAGGCGATGAACGCGTAGGAGCCGAACACGGCGAGGGTGAAGCTGAGCTGCGTCACCGAGTCGTTGAGCGACCGCCTCCGGGCGATCTTGAGCCACTCGAGGCGCAGCTTGCGGCGCAGGTCGCGGAAGCGGTTCTTGAAGTGGGTGCCCAGGTCGAAGAGGCGGATCTCCTTGGCGTTCGCGTTGTGGGTCAGGAGATAGTGGAAATAATTGGAGTAGCGCTCCAGCGGGGTTCGTTCACGCTGCCATTGATACATCTTCTTGGCGTAGCGCATCCTGACGACGAGACCGGGAGCGGCAGCCACGAAGAGGACAAGGGCCACGGCCCAGTGAAAGGCGACGAGCAAGCCGGCCACGGCGAGGAGCGAGATGCCGTTCTGGAAGATGCCGATGAAACCGGCCACGATACGTGTCGGTCGGAAGGGCGCCTCGCGCTGGGCGCGGTGGAGCGTGTCGTAGTATTGCGAGTTCTCGTAGTACTCGAGATCGACCTCCATCGACTTGGCGTGGAGGATGTCCTGCACATGGTCGGTGACCGCCAGCGACTGGGCTTCGCCCACCAGGGTCGAGAGGGTGCGGCAGAGGTTGTTGACAAGATGGACCGCGCCCATGATGCCGATCAGCAACGCCACGCGGCCGAACGATCCCTGATCTCCCGAAGCCCCCACGGTGAGCGTGACCTCGTCGACGACGAGCTTGATCAGGTAAAGGGTGGCGAGCGGTATCAGTCCCTGCACGAGAAGCAGCAGCCCGCTGGCAATCACGTAACGCGGACCGCTTTCCCAGACGAGAACCATGGCCCGCTCGAGATGCAGGGTGCGCCGGATGCGTTCCTTTATGCTGACCTCTTCACGCAATCGATTCTGGATCCCTCTGTCGGTGCCCGCATCGGGCGGTCGCGGCGAGTGACGAGACCGTGAATATTGCCCGGTCTACGTTCGAATATCGTAGCTCTAACTCTATATTATAAATGATGTTGGCGCAAGGAAAAAGGTGACGTTCCGCGTCCGGTGCCTCACTTTTGCCCTTGACCGATTCCGGCGAAGAAGATATAAATGTATATGCATTTATGGTGTTAGGGGTGGGGCCCGCTCGCCGTGGCCAACGACCTTGAGAGAGGATTCGCATCATGTCCCCTATCAATCGCAGATTCCGACGGCTGGCGGCATGGCTCCTGTTGCTGGCGGGCGCTCTCGCATTTCGCGCCCCCGCCGGAGTCGAAGGGCCGATTACGCTCATCGAATCGAGCGACGAGGGGCTCGTGGTGGAACTGAGCCTGCCCGCCTTCGGCCTGCGCACCGACAGCCTCTTCGAAGGAATCGTCTACGACAGGATCGTCCTGCCGGGCTGGGGGCGCACAACGGGGATCGGCTGTCCCGAGTTGCCGCGGATGGGAACCTTGATCGAGGTGCCCGTCGACGGATCGGTGACCGTGCGCGTGCTCGAGAGCCGGTTCCGCTCGCTGCCGGGGCGAATGATCCACCCCGTACCCAGGCCGCGCCTCTCCGCCAAGGGGGAGAAGCGAGAGGATTTCGTCAAGTCGCGCAGGGCCTACACATCGACCGAGGACTATCCAGGCAAACTGGTCGCCGTCGGTGAACGCTCCCGGCTCCGCGGCACGTCGGTGGCGCGCGTTCTGTTTTATCCCTTTCAGTGGAATCCGGCGACGCGCGAGTTGCGCTGCTTCGACAGGATACGTGCTCGGATCAGCTTCGAGCGCCCCCTGCGGTCCGCGTTGGACGGCGTCGGTGAACAGGACGTCGACCGGGCGGGCGGGTTGTACGACGAGATGTCGAGCCGTCTCGTTCTCAACCATACCGATCGGTGTTGTTTCCCCTGGGAAAGGGAACCCCGCCGTCCCGATCGATCCGATCGGAGCGACAGGACCGGTCTCCGTCTGGAGATCGTCGAAGACGGCATCTATCGGTTGACCCACGACGATCTCTCCGCGGTGGGCGTCGATCCGCAGACCATCGATCCCCGGACTTTCCAGATCTTCCACCTGGGGATGGAGGCGGCGATCGACGTGGTGACGGCCGACCCCCAGATCTTTGCGCCCGGCGACAGGATCGAGTTCTTCGCCGAGGTGATCGATCACAACCTCTTCACCGAGACGAACGTCTACTGGCTCTACTGGGGAGGGGCGACGGGACTGCGCATGGCCACGAAGAGCGGCAAGGTGTCGGACCAGGGAGTTCCCGTCGATCTCTTCCGGCAGACGATTCACGTCGAGGAGGACCTTCTCTGGTGGGAGGCCGTGCCCGGGGGGACGAGCGTCGATTACTGGTTCTGGGACGCCATGTATGCTCCCGAGACGGTGTCCTTCCCGGTGAACGTCCCGGCGCCCGACCTGTCGCAGACCGACGCTGTCCTGCGCGTCGCCTTCCGGGGCGTGTCGACGGCGCCCCCTCATCCGAACCACCACACGAGGATCTTGCTGAACGATACCCTCGTGGCCGATGATTTCTGGGACAACGACGTGGAGTTCATCCAGGAAGGGACGATTCCCCAGGGCGTTCTGCTCGACGGGGCCAACACGGTCACCATCGATCTCCCCGCCGACACGGGCTCCATCCTCGATGTGGTCTGTCTCAACTCGATCGAGATCGATTGCTGGCGCCGCTTCGAGACGGTCGACGGTGAGCTCGACTTCTCACTCGAGGGATCGGACCGGTTCCGGGTCGACGTGGGGATCTTTGGTTCGCGGAAGATCAGGATCTTCGACGTCACCGACCGCAACGGCGTGGAGAAGATCGACTCCTTCACTAAGTTGCCGAGCCGCAAGACGCGCGCCCGGGGCGAGATTCCGATCGTGCCGCAGATCCATCCTGCGGAGTTTCGAGCCCTCTTCGAGGCGAACGTGAACATCGCGGGGCGCTTCTATGCCATGACCGCCGACAGGATCAGGACCCCGGCGAAGATCGAGCTCTGGGAGCACTCCGATCTGAAGAACACGGCCAACGGCGCCGATTTCATTCTCGTCACGTCAAAAGAGTTTCTCTCCGATGTGGAACCACTTGTTCAGTACCGCGCCGGCCAGGGGCTGCGCACGGCGGCCGTGGCGATGGACGATATCTACAACGAGTTCAATTTCGGCCTCTTTCACCCTTCGGCGCTGAAGGATTTTTTGCAGTATGCCTATGACCACTGGACGCCGCCCGCGCCGAGCTTTGTTCTCCTCGTGGGGGACGCGTGCGCCGACTACAGGGGCAAGCTGGGAACGGGCAAGGAAAACATCGTTCCCGTTCACATGTTCGACTCCGATCTGGGGATCACGCCCAACGACACCTGGTACGTGTGCGTCGACGGAGGCGACGATCTTCCCGACATGTATCTCGGCAGGATCCCGGCAGCGAGCGCGGCGGCGGCGGGCGACATGGCCGGCAAGGTGGTCGGCTTCGAGCAGTACGCCGGCTGGGTTCCCGATACCGTGCTGCTCTCGGCCGACGACGAGATCGGCTTCGAGAATCTCAACGAGGACATGATCCCCTATCTGCCTTCCGGTTTCGGCGCGGACAAGGTCTACCTGAGCGGCTACACGAACGTGAACAACGCCACGCAGGACATCGTCGCGAGCATCGATGGGGGGGTGCTGATCGCCAACTATGTCGGTCACGGCGCCGTGACCAACTGGACGGGCGAGATGATGTTCGTGTCGGCCGACGTGGCGGACCTGAACAACGGGAACAATCTGCCCTTCGTGGTCACCATGACCTGTCTGAACGGTTATTTCGCCCAGCCGAGCTATTATTGCATCGCCGAGGAGTTCATCGCCGCCGTCGGCAAGGGCGCCATCGGCAGCTTCTCGCCCTCGGGCCTGGGTTACCTCTGGGAGCACGATATCCTGGACGCCGAGATCTTCTCCATCATATTCGACCAGCAGCAAAGGAACCTGGGGGCCATTACGACCCAGTCCAAGATCACATCCTACGCCAAGGGGATGTCGCTCGACTCGGTCCAGGTCTTCACCTTTATCGGGGACCCGGCGACCGACCTGAAGGACTGGAACTGATTCGCGCGGACATTGGAGCGTCCTGGAGGAATTCATCGCACCTTCATTTTCGGTTTACACCTTTGACGGAGGGGATGGCGCAACGTCTCGCGGCACCGCCGCGACCGCCGCGACCGACGGCAGGCACATCCTTCTCCATGGCGAGAGGCCCGACTGGGTCCGGGTTAACGACACCGGTCTGGAGATCGCCTGCGCCCTCGACGGGGGCGCGTCGATCGACGAGGTGGTGGGCGGACTGGTCGAGAAATACGCCATCACCGAGGAACGAGCGCGCCAGGACGTGGACCGTCTGCGGCGGGAGCTGGCGAAAGCGCATTTCCTACCGGATCCGACCGGGTCGCGCCCGCCCACGACGCGCACCATGGGCTCGCTCTTCGTCCATCTCACCACGCGGTGCAACCTCGCCTGCGCGCACTGCTACTATGCCTGCCCCGATCAGGCGGATCAGACCCCGCGCGACCTCGACCTGTCCGCGGTCCGGCGCGTCGTGGACGAGGCGCGTCGAGAGGGCGCCGCGGCCGTGGCCTTGAGCGGCGGCGAGCCGCTGCTTCATCCCGAAATCAGGGCGATCATCTCCCATGCGGCGCCCCATCTCGCCATCGATCTGCTCACGAACGGCACGCTCATCGACGAAGAGTGGGCGGCGCTTCTCGCCGATGCCGGCGCGAGTGTTCAGATCAGTCTCGACGGATCGACGGACGTGATCCACGATGCGTACAGGGGCGTGGGGAGTTTCGATCGCGCACTGCGCGCCGTCGAGCTCCTGCGACAGGCGGGCGCCGGCGAAAGGTTGAACTTCTGCACGACCCTCATGTCCCGGAACTTGAACGACCTGGCGGAGATCATTCGCCTCGCCGAGCGACTCGGCGTTCCGCTGGTGCGGTTCATACCCTTGCGGCAGACGGGGAGCGCCCGAAGGACCTGGGCGTCGATCGGATCCGAGGTCGAAACGAAGGACCATGAGGCGTTTTACCGCTATGCCGAGGAGCTCGCCGAAAAGGGTTCGTGCTCGGTGCGTGTGAGCTGCGGATTGAGCGGGTTCGTGCTGAAGGTGAAATCCGACGATGACATCTGGTGTCCGGCCGGCAAGCAGCTCGTGGTCGATGTGACGGGCGATGTCTATCCCTGCGTTTTGCTGATGAGGGACGAGGACAGACTCGGCAATATTCACGAACAGTCCTTGGGAGCGATCCGCTCCTCGAAGGAGATGGCGCGTTTCTGCGAGATTCTCGCCAACCGGAGGCGGGAGGTCGAGGAGTGCGCCGCCTGCTCCTGGCGCAACCTCTGCCAGGCGGGATGCATGGGGCTTGCCCTGGAGCAAAAGGGAATATTTTCCGATCGCGATCTTTTCTGCGATTACAGGCGGAACGCCTACCGGCGGGCCTTCGACCGCTTGCTTTCCCGCTGCCGTTGATCTCTTTTGACATCCTTGGTCGCGATACATATGATTGGGATCGCCTACCGAGAACTCGACACCCTGACCTTCGATCGGAGTCTGTACAGAGAAGGAGCAGTCGAGATGATCATTTCAAAGGTCTGTAAATACGCCTGCTCGCCACTTGTCCTCCTCTTCCTGTTTTCGTTGGTCGACGGGGCCGTCCTCGCACAGCAGGGGACGACTCCACCGGAAGGGGATGGCGCGTTTCATCGTGTCGAGACGATCGTACTCGCTGACGGACGGAGCGTGGACAGGATCATCATCGACGGTCCTTCCGAACCGCCGCCCGGCCGCGAACGGCCCGTCGCGCACGACCCGGGAGCCGATCCGTCGAGGGGCGATGTGTCGCTGACCGTCCCCGCCTTCAACTGGTGCTTCGGATGCTCGGCCACGGCAGCGTCGATCATCGCCGCGTACTATGACAGAAACTCCTACGCGAACATGTACACGGGGCCCACGAATGGCGGTGTCATGCCTATGGACAACAGCTCCTGGTCCGACTGGTGGGACGGCTCGGCCTGGAGGCATCAGTGTCCGTTGAGCGCGACCCACAATGGACTCGACGGACGGGCCATCAGGGGCCATGTCGACGACTACTGGATCTCTTACGGATCGGAGGGACCCGATCCATGGGTCGGCAACTGGCCGGAGCACACACATGGCGACTGCACGGCCGACTTCATGAAAACCAACCAGTGGTTCGCGGCCTATGGATACAACGTGGACAGCAGCACGGTCTTCTACAACTACACGAACGGCGCCGCCTACAACGCCCAGCAGATCGAAGCGGACGGTGTGCCCTACACATACGATGGGGGATATGGATTCAAGGGATTCTACGAATCGCGAGGCTACACCGTCTCCACCATGTTCAACCAGTACATCTACGGCTACAACGGAAACACCCAGGGATTCACCTACGATGATTACAGGGCCGAGATCGACGCCGGTCGTCCGGTCATGATTCATGTGGTGGGGCACACCATGGTCGGTGTGGGCTACAACGATACGGCCGGAAACCAGTTGTACATTCACGACACCTGGGATTACCTGACGCACACCATGACCTGGGGAGGCAGCTATTCGGGAATGGCCCAGACAGGCGTCACCATCGTCCGGCTGGCCGTGCCCACCCGGTTGACGACCACCTTCGCGAGCGACAGCCGCTATGCGGGAAACACGTTCGACATCGTTCCGAGCAGATCGATCGAGCTCACCGGGATCGATGTCAACGTCGACTCGCCCGGCGCGGCGACCACGGTCGACGTGTGGTACAAATCAGGAACGAGCGTGGGTTTCGAGAACACGGCCGGTGCGTGGAGCCTGCTTGCATCGGGCGCGGGCACATCGGCGGGGACCGACAGCCCGACCTTCATCGACCTGCCCGGCGCCGCGGGGACGGTTTTCGGCGCGGGCCAGACCTATGGCATCTACGTGAACGTCACGAGCTATCCGGCCACGGCGTGCCGCTCCACGGTCGGCGGTCCGAGCACCTATGGGGGCGGATATTTCGACGCGATGAGCCTGACCACGAACACGGCGCAGGATGCGCCCGCCTTCAGCGCGTCCCATTATCCGCAGATCTGGAACGGATCGGTCTACTACAAGACGGTGGCTCTCGTGCCCGAAGATTACGGCACGATCCAGCAAGCGATCGACGATGCCGTCGATGGGGGAGTCATATCGGTGGCGCCGGGCATCCACGGCGGGACGATCGACTTCAACGGAAAGGCGGTCAGGATTTTCAGCCGCGGCGGACGGGGCGCGGCGACTCTCGATGCCGGGGGGGCGGGCACCGTGGTCACCTTCGACTCGGCCGAGGGGGCGGACTCGATCCTCGACGGATTCACGATCACCGGCGGGAGCGGCGGAAACGGCGGGGGAATCTACATCGGCGGATCATCCCCGTCGATCGTGAACAACATCATCCATGGAAACACGGCATCGGGCGAAGGCGGTGGGATCTGCATCTACCACAACGCGGCGCCGTCGATCGTGAATTGTATCGTTTATGACAATTCCGCCAATTACGGAGGCGGTATCGAGGTCTACAACTACTCGACACCCACGATCGTGAACACCACGATCCACGACAATTCGTGCAGCTCCACGGGCGGCGATGGTCTGGACAACTGGGGAGAGGCGACGACAACGATCCAGAATTCGATCCTCTGGGGGAACGCGGGTTATGACATCTATGTCTGGAGCGGCGCCGTGGACCATGATTACTGCGACGTCGGCTCGGACAACGGCGGATCGCCGGGCGCGCACAACCTGGCTCCGCCCGCCGATCCCCTCTTCGCCGACCCGTCGAGCGGCGACTACCACCTGACCTCGGATTCTCCCTGTCTCGACGGGGGAAACAATTCCGCACCCGATCTGCCGGACGAGGATTTCGAGGGCGAACCGAGGATCTGGGACGGCGACAACAACGGCTCCGCCCTTGCCGATATGGGCGCCGATGAGTTCAATAGCCCGGACCTCGTCGAGCTCGTCGCTTTCGGAGCGATCGGATACGGATCGACGGTGCTCGTCACGTGGGAAACCGCGTCGGAGATCGACACGGCCGGGTTTCATATCTGGCGGAGCTGGAAGCGGAATCCGGCGGAGAGCGATTTCGTGAGGCTCACGGGCCGGCTCATTCCCTCCAAGGGCGGCCCGTCCACCGGTGCAACCTATGATTACCTCGACCTGTCAGCCCTGCCGGGCCATCCCTACTGCTACAGGCTGGAGGACATCAGTCTGAACGGCAAGAGCACCTTTCACGAGTCCGTGGTCGTGCGCTGGTGGATGCCAGGTGCGAAACACCGCTAGGAGTCTGTCGGACATTTCTACTCGATCAGCCCCCTCTTCTTCAGGCCCGCGATGCAAGCTTCGATGTCCTGGACGATGTCCCGGTCAGGGGCGATCCGGAACTGTGCCCTGAGCGCCTTCTCGATCTCGCCCACTCCCTTGCCCTCCTTGTGAAGCCTGTAGATGACGCGCGCCGTGGGATTGAGGACATGGACATCGTCCTTGTCGGTCTGGTAGAGCATCAAGTCCGACTCGAAGGGGTGTTCGACGATCTTGTCGTTCCCGTCGCTCATCGATCCTTCTCCTGGAGAAAGAGATTTTTCGTACCGCCCAACATGGGCGCGTTCATTGTGTCGCCCCATCGTTTTGTGATCAATCAAACTCTTTTGGACCGCCCGGAGCAGAAGAGACCGGCCGCAACCAGGGCGCAGCCCACGAGAACCCGGCCGAGCGTGTTGAAAATCCGGAACGGGCTGCGAAGGAGCCCGGATCTCGAATCGCTCCGCGCGGCCGGAGGGGGCCCGGGCAGGGGCGGGTGCGGCGCCGGGCCGGCTTCCGGAAAACGGGCCCCCAGCGCATGAAGGCGGCCCACGATCGGATTGATCCATCTCCAGAGCGGTCGTGTCATGACGAGGCGACCCCTGCGTCCGTCGATGGAGGTCACCCGGCCCAGCACACGCTCCGCGTCGATCCAGCTCCAGCCGGGCGCATTGTCGCCCTTTTCGCAGAAGCGCCGGCCCTTGGCCGAACGTCCGACCTTCAAGAGACGGTGGACCACGATCCTGTTACCCTCCCTGAAGGCGATGAGATCGCCCACGCGAAGCGGTTCGGTGTTCGTGAGCTTGATCGTGATCTCGTCGCCCCCCTCGATCAGGGGCCGCATGCTGGTCCCCTCGGTTTCGATCCGGATTTCACGCCCCGCCTTGCGCCAGAGCCTGAGCGCGGCGAAGGAGGGGATCGGTTCATGGCTGTTCGTCCCGTCCATGGTCAACGACCCGTCTCGAAAGCGCGCACGATCAGATCGGCTATATCATCGAGCCGTCCCACGCGCAGCCGGTAACAGGCCGCATGGCGGATCAGTCCGTTCAGGGTGACGAAGAGCCTCCCCGGAGATTCACCTCCCGATTCATCGCGCCGATCCCACGCGCGGGGCGGTGGCTGCTTCAGGTCCCGGAGGAGCCTGAACGCCGCCGAATCGGTGGAGATCGGCTCGAGGAGAGGCGTGCGCGAAAAGTCTGGAGACACGGCGTCGTTCCGGAAGACGCTCCAGATCCGCTTCCGGTGTTTGTCCAAAAGGGTGCCGATCTCCGCGGTGAGGCCTCGGCCGGTGGGATATCGGACGAACCAGTCGAGATCGGTGCTCTCGGCTTTCTCGAGAGTAACGCTCCCCTTCGCGCGCAATGCGTCGACGACCTGGGCAGCGCCGTCTTCCTTCAGTGTGAGTGTGAGAGTGCAAAGGGGTGGGGGAGGTTCGTCGGGATCGAGACAGACGAGGCACCGTGCCTCGAACGGGGCAGCGTCCACTCCGGCGTCGGAGTCTGCGAGTGCGACGGGGTGCTTCCCGCCGCGAAGGCGCGCCCCGCGCTGATCGGCCGCCGTCCCGCACCCTGCCGGTTCGGCCCAGGGGCTGCGCGGAAAGGGGTGGACATGACCCGATTCCCTGTGCAGGGGGCAGATATCGTCGGAGTAGAACGCGAACCCTCTCTTCACCAGTTCGAGGACGAGCGTCGATTTCCCCGATCGCGGCGGCCCGGCAACGATCAGCGCGCCACCCTCGTCGACCACCGCGCCGGCGTGAAGAAGAAGAAAATTGTCGAGTTTCGCGAAGAGCGCCTCGAGCACCAGGCGGTAGGCTTGAATTTCCGGTTCGGGATGGCCCTTCAGTGAGATGAGGCGGCCGTCGATCGTGAGGGAAGGGGACGGATTCCGCAGTCGCACCGAAACCTCCACTTTCGGGCGGCCTCCGCAACCGGCCGTCCGGAAACGATGGTAGTCTCTCTCGAACAAGTCCGCGAAGCGCGCCGAGTCGGATTCGAGCACGAGACAAAGATCGAGGATCTGGAAAAATGATTTCACGCTGCTGAGATTCAACTAATTGATTGAAACGCGTGAGGGTCTGGCCACGAGAAAAGACGGGTCGAACGGCCGGAGAGGAGATTCGAAACCGGGCGGCGTGCGGCCGATGTCAGGAGACGACTACCTCTTCTTGTCCGTACCGGGACTGATTCCGCAAGAATCATCCACATCCAGAACACCACTGCCGCACGGAGAAGGGCTGCACGCTTGAGCCGGACCGATCTCCTCCAGGATCTCTTCGCTCGTGTAGGTCTTGATGGTGGGCGGGGTGTAGTCCGGTGGCTCTCTCGCTTCAATGTCAGGCGCAGGCCGGCTCGACTCCTCGCTTTTCATTACTTATCTCTCTTCTTTCCGGGGAATAAGAAACAGTGGTCAATTCGATCCTTGATTATTACTCGATCGTCTCGAAAAAACAAGACCTCAAGATTTCGCCAAAAAATCCGAGAGTGGATTCGATGAAACTTCCGGTACGAACGACCCCCGCAAACCCTTGGAGTCTTTATTGGCAGTACTGCGTTACGTATCCGAGTCTACCATGAGGACACCATCGACTCCGGAATAATATCTGCCCGCGAACTCTCTGTCAACAATATTTATTTATAAGTTATCGACGCCCGCGAACCCCGAAATCGGGGATTATCGGAGTCAGGATTTTTCCGAGGCACCGAGGCGAACAACGGTGCATCTTTGCTATCAGGCGGATCTCCGGATTCTACATCGATAGATCATTGTTTTTTTCTCAATCTTGACACGATGCTTTTAACTGAACTCGTGATTTGAACGCATCCCGTTCATTGCATTTGGTCTCCTTCGAGGGGAAACGCTCACAGTCGGAAGGCGCGTCCCGGGAAGATCTTGGTGCCTTTTCCTACTCCTTTGTATTGATTAATTAATTTCAATTGGAAGTTCTTTAATTCTTGACAAAATCCCGGTCGTCGACGAGAATTGTCAACAGCAGTCGCACCTGGCTCGCTTCGTCCAAATATTGCGATATGCTTGGGACTGAATCACACGATTCCGTAGATCGAAATCCGTGCCTGATTGGTTCTGATTATTCGGTCCGGGAAACGACACCTCAATGAAATCTCTCCGAATTCAGTACCCAACGTGGGCGCTTCTCTCGGGACGTCTTCGGTAGGGCCCAACTTCATCCGAGGGCTGACTCTGTCGTGATTTCCGGTGAGTCGATCACGGGCAGTTGCAGAGTCTTTGCGATTGCTTCAGGAATCGGTATCGATCGTGTCTTCCCTGAACGACCGAATGGAGGAGAGGAAAATGAAAAAAGCCCCGATCCTGTTGACTCTGATCATGGGAGTGGCGCTCTTTGCGGGCCATGCGGGTCTAGCTCAGGAAAGTGACGAGATCAACCAGCCATCGACACCGCCGTCGCCGGACAAGTCGATCACGGTCGGCAAAGTCCAGGCACTCGACCGGGGAAGAATTCAAACCGATCCGTCCGGAGTGCCGTGGACGGAACCGGCCAAGGGCGCTCCCGATCTGCACCCCGGTCGCGGCGGCGATCGCTCTTCGGGCGGTCTCGATACTTTCGGCCACAGCTGGATCGACAGCGACGCCACCTACGGACCGGCTTACAGCTGGGTCGAGATCAACTCCACCGGCACGGCCATCACCGGCACCTCCGATGACGGCACCTACGGCCCGTACACGCTCGGCTTCACCTTCAACCACTACGGCACGGATTTCACGTCGGTCTACGTCAACAGCAACGGCTGGATCTCGTTCACCACCTCCGGCAGCGGGTACTACTCCAACTACAGCATTCCGAGCACGTCACTTCCCAACGATATGATCGCTCCCTTCTGGGACGACCTCGCTCCCCACAACGGCGGAACGATCTATTACCGCGCCGACACGTCGCCCTACCGGTTCATCGTCGAGTGGGATGCGGTTCCCAAGTTGAGCGGCGGCGCCCTGGAGACGTTCCAGGTGATCCTGAATTCCAACGGTTCGATCCAGTACCAGTACAAGACCGTGTCCGATGTCACCAGCGTCACCGTGGGAATGGAAAACAGCGCCGGCGATGACGGCCTCGAGGTGGTGTACAACAGTGCATATCTGAAGGACAGCCTGGCGATTCTGCTGGCCAAGAGGATGGAAGGAAAGGACTCCTACGGCTACTGGGGGGCCGACAACAACCACGAGAGCGGCCCCGCTTACAAGTGGATCGAGATCAACAGCATCGGCACGGCGCTCTCCCTCGGCGATGACTCGAACTCGGGAGCGATCAGCCTCGGCTTCAACTTCGATTACTATGGTACGAGCTTCAGCACGATCAACATCTGCTCCAACGGCTGGCTCTCTTTCAACTCCACCTCCAGTACCTATTCGAACATGAGCATCCCCTACTCGGGCGATCCCAACAACCTGCTGGCGCTTATCTGGGATGACCTCCAACCGGTGGGCGGCGGCGGCGGTGGAACGGTCTACTATTACCAGGACCCGTCGGCCGATCGTTTCATCGTGCAGTACGACGGTGTCGAAGACTACAGCTCCGCCTATCCTCAGTACGCCCAGGTGATCCTGAGAGGCGACGACTCGATCAAGTTCCAGTACAAGGACGTGGGCGCTCCGCTCCATGAATGCACGGTGGGGATAGAGAATTCGTCCGGCACCATCGGCCTGGAGGCGGCTTACAACGAGTATTATCTGCACAACAACCTGGCGCTTCGCTTCACACCGCCGGGGCAGTTGACGACCTTGTTTGCCACCAACAACGGTTCTCGCGGCAACACCTTCGATCTCGTCCCCAAGTGGACGATCCAGAAGATAACGGGGATCGATATCAACACGAGCTCGACGAGCACCGTCTCGGTCGACGTGTACTACAAGTCAGGAACGTGCGTGGGTTACGAGAATACCTCCAGCGCGTGGACCCTGCTCGCCTCCGGTTCCGCGACGGGGCAGGGATCCGACAACCCGACATACATCGATCTTCCCGGCGCCGCCGGTGTCGGCTTTGGCAGCGGGTTGGTCTGGGGCTTCTACGTGGACGTCACCTCCGGCGGTATCTCCTACACCAACGGCGGACCCACTTCCTACGAGAACGCCGACCTCATCCTGACCACCAACTCCGGGCAGGGAAGCCTTTTCGGCAGCTATTTCTACCCCCGGGAATGGAATGGGGGCATTCATTACACCCTTAGCCCCGATCTCGTCGAACTGGTCTATTTCAAAGCCCAGGGCTACGGGGGGGCAGTCCACATCAGCTGGGAGACCGCTTCCGAGATCGATACGGCAGGTTTTCACATCTGGCGGAGCTGGAAGCGTAACCCGGCGGAGAGCGATTACGTCCGGATCACCGGGCAGCTCATACCCGCGGAGGGGAACGCCTCATACGGCGCGACCTATGACTTCATCGATTGGGCCGTTGTTCGAGGGCACCCGTACACGTACCGACTCGAGGATATCAGCTACAGCGGCGAGAGTACTTTTCATGAGCCGGTGTTGATCCGTTGGCTGAAAACATCGGACCTGTGTCGCTGAGTTTGTTTCCGCAAGGATCCGAAAGGAAATGAGACGACCTCCCGCTGGAGGATGACGATTTCGCTGCCAAATAGGTAATTAAAAGCGACCAGCTTCTCGTTTAGGTGAGACGAAGAAGAGAATCTCCTCGGCATATTCAGGAGGGTGAGCGATGAAACCGTACAAGGAAGTTCTGACAATCGCGCTGAGTGTTACCCTGCTATTCTTCCTGGGGAATTCCATCCATGCGCAGGGGTGGATCGCGGCCCACGACGCGGGGCACAGGTTGTGCGACCTGCAGGCGGATCTCAGCAGCGACAATGCTCACAACGGTTATATCGACGTCGACCCCGATGATGGCGGCTGGGATTGGGATATCCATATCGATACCACCGAGCACTCGCCCGAGAACAGTCCCGCCAACACCTATGGAATCACCGGACTGGGCCTGCTGACCTACCTGGAAGAGGAAATCGCCCCGGGTTTGACGTGGCGTTTCATCACGGCGATCTACGACACCTATCAGGGTATCCGTGACAATCCCGACATAGACCTTGCTCCCGATGTCGTCTTTTGCACGAGGATTTCGCTCGTCGATCCGGGCCAGGAACCGGCCTATGCCGAACTCGGTCGGACGCGCTACGACGCTCGTGTTGTGCAACACGGCAGTCCGCTCGATCTGGCCCATTCCGTCATGCAGCAGCGTGCGGCACTCGGCCACGACGGCCTCGTGCCCTGGGAACTGGGCTGGCTGACCCAAGCGGCCCTCGCTCTCGATGAGTTCTTTCCCGGCGAGGGTTACGACGGCCACGCGTTGATCTACACGCAGGCCATGGTCGACGATATCAACGATCCGAACGGGATATTCCAGTTTGAAGATTCCTCGGAAAGGTATTACACTCTCGGCCTGGCTTTTCTGGCGAGCACACTTTACGAGATGGGGATCGAACCGAGCCTCATGCAACAGGCCTATATCAAGCTCTACTACATGCAGAAATCGACGGGCGCCTTCCCTTGGAGCGGCCAGGACAAGAAGGCCAGCCATCAGACCACGGCATACGCGGTGCGGGCCTTTCACAAGGTGAAATTTTATCCCTCGGCAAGGGCCTCCATGCGGAAAGGCGCCGCCTGGCTCGAGAATGATCAGGAGGACCACGGTGGATGGACCTATCTTTTAAAGCGGGAGTGCACACAGGTCGATTCCGAGATCATGACGGCCTTCGCCTTGATCAAGTACTGGCCGAGTTCGGATGTTTCGTTCGATGGGGGAACGGTGGATGCGGATTATCATCAACCTCCTGTTCCTCATGAGAATGCGACGATGATAAAACCGTAGGAAGTATAAATATAGTGTGATATGATTGTGACAAAAGGATAGAGTAGGAAGGCACACATTCAAGACAGAGAAGGGGCCGGAATCATGATTTTCAGTAAAGTCAAGCCTGTGGTGCTTGTGTTCGTCCTCCTTGCCGCGGGTGCGGCGGTTCTGACCGGCACGGTCCTGACCGTAGTCGAGACAAAACCCGAAGTCGCTAAACCCGTGGCCGAGATGTACTTCAAGCCGGGCAATATTACCGGCATGATCGTTGATTCCTCGGGACGCGCAATGGCGGATGTGGATGTAACCGCCAGGAAGAACCGTGGAGAGGTCGTCGCCAGGACGAAAACAGACAATAGCGGCCGTTATATTCTCAGAAATCTGGAGGTAGGAAAGTTCACGATCTATGTCGGCACCCTGAGATCGAGTTCCCTGCGTGTCACGCGGGATTCGAGGATCTCTTCGCTCACGATCGTGACGCCCGCGTCGGGCGGTGGCGAGAATCTGAGCGACGGTACGACGAGCAGGTCGCCCTTCAACTCGTCCCGACCGAGCTGGCAAAACATCCAGCTGTCAAACACTTACGTGACCGTTGGTGGCCCGGTTGGCCCCGTGGACCCAACCGACCCGGAACCGTGGGACGAGAACGTGAGCCCCTGACTCTCGCGGTGTTTTTAAAATGTTGCGCTGAGCCTTGGGGAGGGTATGATCCGCCAAGGCTCTTTTTCTTTTCAGCACGGATTCCGATCAGCACCGACTTTTGCCCGGGATCACACGGACGAACAGCCAATCGAAACGAGCCGATCGAAGCCCAGCGGACCAAGATTTCTGAGAGGATGAAAGATCTCGAGCTCGTCGGGTAAAAGAAAATGAGAACCATCAGGAAAACCCACCTCCTCGGATTTATCATTCTTGCGTCTCTCCCCATTTTCGCTTTCTGCAGCTGCTCCAGTTCGGACGCTTTGAGGGTCAACGAAGCGATCCTCACCTCCAAGCGTCCGGCCTACTCCACGACGCGCTGTCTCGAACTGGCGCGCCAGTCCCGAAAGCTGCTCGCTCAGAAGAAAGCCGATTATCGCATCGGGAGCGGGGATGTACTCGATATCAACGTCTACGGGCTCGAGAAGCGCGGTGAGTACCGAACGGTCACGCTGCGCGTCGAGGAGAGCGGCAAGATCAAGCTTCCCATCATCCCGCCGATCACCGCGAAGGGTTTGACCGTGGCCGGCCTGGAGAAAAAGATCACCGACGTCATGATCGAGGTCGATTTCATCAAGTCTCCCCGGATCAGCGTGGTCGTGACCCAGTACCGGAGCAAGCGGATCGCGGTCCTCGGCTCGGTCAACGCACCGGGCGAGTTCATGATCCGCCAGAACCAGATCACCCTCTACGAAGCCCTGGCCTTGGCGGGCGGCCCGACCAAGGAAGCGGGCTACAAGCTGCACCTGATTCGCGGGCTGGATGACCTCGACGACCTGGAAGAATCCGAAGCCGTCGATGGGGTAGTCGAAACCGCCGACGAGACGATCACCGTCGATCTGATTTCGCTCATGAAGGAGGCGGACCTGAATCTCAACCTGGTCCTGCACCATGGCGACGTGGTCTACGTTCCCGAGGCCGAATATTTCTACGTGATCGGCTTCGTACACAGCCCCGGGGGATTTCCCCTGAACCGTCCCATGCGGGTGCTCGACGGTGTGGCGCTCGCGGCGGGTCTGATCCCCAAGGAGGCCTCGCCCAGGCATTGCGTGCTCAAACGCTACGAGAACGACAGGGAAGTGAACATTCCCATCGACCTGGTCGCCATCGCCGACGGACTGGAGGAGAATATTTTCCTGAAACCGGACGATGTCATCGACGTGCGGCAGACATCGCTCCGGTTCTGGGTGCTCGAGATCTGGGACTTTCTCAGGGGGATTCCCCACCTCGGCTACGAGTTGAATCCGAGATCGAACAGCCGTAGATGAGCCTATTTTACGAGAGCTCGAAAGCATGAACGAAACGGGCAGACAGAGAAGCACACAACAGGGGCAGGTTCCCTTTTTTCCGGAGGAGCAGGCGCCGCACCTCAAGGACTACATCTACAAGATCCTCGCCCGGAGATGGCTCGTGGTCACCGTCATTTTCGCCTGTGTGAGCGGCACGGCGGTCTACGATTTCATCCGGGCCCCGGTCTACCGGTCGCAGTGCCGGCTCGAGCTCCAGCCCTCGACGATGGACGCCGATGAAGCCAAAGCGGCCTATGATCCCACCCTGAGGGAACTGGGCACCACGGCGATCTTCAACGCTTTTCTGGAAACCCAGTGCGAGCTCATGTTGTCCGACAGGGTGATCGAGCGCACCGACGATCGTTTCGACTCGCCCGGCCTGTCCAAGGGGCTCTTCAAGGTCGAACCCCTCGAGGGGACCTTTCTCGTGGACATCAGTTTTCACTGGACCGATCAGACTCAGACGGCGGAGATCCTCAATTTTCTGATAAAGACCTACCTCGACGAGTACCGGAACCGCACGCAGACCGTGGACAGGGAGACGCTTTCCATCAAGCGCGGCAGGGCCGAGGAGCTCGCTCCCCAGGTGACACGAAAATTCGAGGCTCTCCAGGCCTTCAAGGACGAGACGGGCCTGCTCTTCGTCGAGAACGAATCGCAAAAGGACTGGAGCGAGTCGAGCCCGCGTTACGACAGCATGGTGCTGACCCACAGCGAAGCGGTGTTGAAGCTCGAGGAGGTACGGAACCGCTACGAGAACATCGAGGCCGCGATCGCCGAGGACCGGCTCGAGGATGTGCCGGAGATCTTCGAGAGCGGAACGATCAACCGGCTCAAGATCGATCTCATCCAGGCGCAGCTCGAACTCACATCGGTGAAGAAGGAGTTCGGTTCTCTCCATCCCGAGGTGGCGAGCGCCCAGGCAAACGTGGACTACATTGCCAAGTGGATCTCGCTGGAGAAGAAGGCCTTCGTTGCCAAGGCCAGGAGAGACTACGAACTCGCGCGCAACCGTGTGGACAAGCTGGGTTTGTTCATCGAGGAGGAAGAGAGGCGGCTCGAGGAGGATAAGAAAAAATTCACGGAGATCGCCCAGAAATCGGGAGAATACAACCGCCTGCTCAAGGATTACACCGACGTGGAGGGGAGATACTCGGGCCTGCTGAGAGACATCGCCGAGCTCGAACTCGCGCTGGCCACGGGAGGCGACAAGGAGCACAACATCCACATCGTGAGCGAGGCGAAGGTTCCGAGCCGTCCTGTGAAACCGCAGAAATCGAGGGACATCGCTCTCGCGGGCATCATGGGGCTGATCCTCGGAATCGGTCTCTGCCTCCTCATCGACTACCTCGACACGACAATCAAATCCAGCGACGACGTGGAGCGGGAACTCGAATTGCCGACGCTGGGCTACGTGCCGCCCATCGCGCCGGCCGGGTCGAATGGAGCAATGGCGACCGAACTCCTGGTCCTGGAAAAGCCGCGGTCGGTCCTGGCCGAGTCGTTCCGATCGATCCGGACGTCGCTCATGTTCAGCAAGGCGGGCCGCGGGCTCAAGAGCATTCTGGTGACGAGCGCCCTGCCGCTCGAAGGCAAGACCACGGTGAGCGTCAACATCGCCATCACCCTCGCCCAGGCGGGCAAGAAGGTGGTGCTCATCGACGCCGACATGAGGAGGCCGCGTCTTCACAAGGTGTTCGACCTGGGGGATTCGGAACCGGGATTCAGTAACATCCTGGCCGATCGGGGCGAATCCTCCCTCGAAGCGGCGCTCCGGCATGTGGGCGTGGAAAACCTGAGATTCCTTCCGGCCGGACCGCATCCGCCCAATCCGGCCGAGCTTCTGGGCTCGGACAGGATGAGGGAGCTCACCGCGAGCATGTCCGAACGATTCGATCACGTCATCTTCGACACCCCGCCCACTTTGAGCGCCACCGATGCGGCAATCGTGGCACAGGAAGTGGACGGCGTGATTCTCGTGGTGCGTTCCTTCAAGACGGACAGGGATCTGGCCGCGCGCGCCCATCGCATCCTGATCGATGCCCAGGCGAGACTCCTGGGCGCCGTTCTCAACAATGCCGACGTTCCCAGGAGCGGCTACTACGAGTACGACGGCAGGTACTACGATCGTTATTACCGGTACTACCACCACGACGAAAGCTGGTACAGCGACAAAAAGGCGCGGGTGGTGCGCAAGAGGATGCGTCGCAAGATGCGCGACGAGGAAGAAAAGGCATGATCGACGTACACACGCACATCCTCCCAGGGCTTGATGACGGCCCGGCCGACATGGACGGGGCGCTCGCGATCTGCGAGGAGGCCGTGCGCGACGGTGTCGAGACGATGGTGGCCACGCCCCACATGTTCGACGGCGTGTACAATGTGAGCCGGGACGCCGTGCTCGCGGGCGTGGCGGAGCTGCAAGAGCGACTCGACGAGAAGGGTATCCGTCTCAAGGTCCTGCCCGGGGGCGAAACGCACATCACGATCGATCTCCCCGATCTTCTCGAAAGAGGGGAAGCGATGACCCTCGGCGATTACGGCAAGTACGTGCTTCTCGAACTGCCGCACGATCTGGTGCCTCCGGGAACGGATGAATTTCTTAACGCCTTGCGCAGGCGCGGATACAGGGCCGTTATCGCCCACGCGGCCAGGAACCACGAGTTTCAGTACCACCCGGAACGTGTGAGGGAGATCGTCCAGGCCGGGCATTATGTCCAGGTAACGACAACCACGTTGACGGGCAAACTCGGGAGCGGTCCCTACCGGTGCGCGGTCACGCTGATCGAGAACGGCCACTGTCATCTGGTGGCCAGCGACTGCCACCCGGGGATCCGGCCACCGGGACTTTCGGAGGCGAGGAAAAAGGTGGAGGAGATCGCCGGCATGGAAGTGGCGGATCGGATTTTCGTATGGAATCCGAGAGCGATTCTGGACGGTCGCAATATTTTGCCCATGACAGGTACGAGCTGGAACACGAAGCTGAGGAAGAGCCAGGGTTTTTGAGCCAACTGATGACGCCGCGCCAGCGAGGGTCCAGGGTGAGTGAGAATGGAACAGAAAGAAGGAATCGACATTGTCGACGGCATCGTGCTGTCAATCCTGGTGGCAATGATCGTGCTCTCGCCCGTGGCCATGGGTGCGGTCGCTCCATGGGCTAAAAATACGCTCTTCGTTCTTGCCCTTTTCATGACCCTGGTCTGGTGTCTGCAAGCGGTCAGGCGGGGGAAGCTCGTGCTCGTGAGAGAGCCGGTCTTCATGCTGATCGGCCTCTTTGTCCTCGCCGTCGGACTGCAACTCCTGCCTCTCCCCCCGGGCCTCCTGGAAACGGTCTCGCCGGCCACGGCCGAGGTCTATGACAGGACGCTTCCCGCCGGCGCCGAGGGCGGTGCGGCGCGGACCATATCTCTCACGCCCTATCACACGTCATGGGAATTGAGGCGGATCGTCACCGTCTTTCTCGTTTTTCTCGTCATCGTCAACACCTTCAGGACGCGCGGACAGGTCTTGACGGTGATCGCGGCGATGATCGCGGTGGGCGCCTTCGAGTCGATCTACGGATTCGTCGATTACGTCTCCGGGGGCGAGAGCATTTTGTGGAACGAGAGGATCTTCTCGCGCAACGCCGTGTCAGGCACCTTCATCAACAAGAACCATTTCGCCGGACTCCTCGAGATGGTCGTGCCCGTGACAGTGGGACTCTGCATGGCGCTCGCGCCCCGGGAAATCAGGGGCGGAAGCTTCAAGGTCAAGGCCCTGGAGACGATGTCTTCCAGCCGCGTTCATCATCAGGCGCTGCTGGGAATCCTTGTTGTCGTCATGACGATCGCCATCTTTTTTTCCCTCTCCCGAGCCGGGATCAGCGCCGCCGTGGGAGCGTGGATCCCCTTCTTTCTCTTTCTCGGAATGACCACCGGAGCGCGCAAATACATGCTCGCCGCTTTCCTCCTGATCGTGGCGATTCTGTGCCTCTTCCTCGGCGGGGACACGGACATCGTGGTCGACAAGATAGAGGAGGTTGCCACCGGCGAGTCGCTCTCCTGGGAGGCGCGTCTCGATCTCTGGAAGTCCTCCCTGGCGATGATCGGTGACTTTCCGGTTCTCGGCACGGGGCTGGGCACCTTCAAGGAAGCATTCGAGAGGTTCCAGTCGTCCCGTTTTGGCGACAAGTCCGCGGCCTTTGCCCACAACGACTGGCTCCAGGTGATTTGCGAAACCGGTGTGATCGGCGGACTGATCGCCGTTGGGGGCGTCCTTTACCTTTTCATCGCCCTGACCAGGAAAACCCTCGGGCGGCGCGACACCTTCTGCCGCTGGATCGCCACGGGGGCGCTCGCGGGGTGTCTGGCCATGTTGATTCACAGCTTCTTCGATTTCAACCTCTACAAGGTCACCTCGAACAGTCTCGTCTTCGCGGCGGTCGTCGGGATCTGGTACGTGGCGGTCAACATGCCGGGAAGGAGCCGCCATTCGCACGCAAAGAACAAGGAAATGACACTGCACCTGCGGTCCCGGTCCGTACGGTTTGCGTTCGGTGCGATCGCCTTGGCCCTTTTCGGAATGCTCGCCATCCAGCCCGTTCGTTCCGCCCTGTCCGACATCCACCTCAACCACTACCTGGCCGCGACCGATACCAGGATCGAGCAGCCGCGGCTCTATCACTTTCTTCCGATCGACGAGAAATCGGATATCGAACCACTGCAGGCGCTCGAGAGGGCGCGCGGCCTCGACCAACGCAATCCGCTCCTCCTCTACCTCGAGGGGATACAGAGAGTGCGCGAGGCGAACGCGATCGTTCGGCAACAGGCCCGGGTGCTCATGAATGTCGTGACCGGCGATGCGGCTCCCGGCGCCGACCTGTCGGTACTGGAGGAGGCGATCTTCAATCAACTCGCGGCGGAGATGACGGTGGAGCGTAAACCGTTCCTCGAGAAGGCGGAGAGCTTCCTCCGGGAGGCAATCGACCTGGCGCCCGCGAAGAGCGCCCATCACCTCCTCCTGGCCGAGATCGTGTCCGAGATCGGAGGGCCCGTCGAGGGCGGAACGACAGCCAGCGAGGAGGCTCGTATCGCGCTCTGGCTCGCGCCCCGCAAGCCGCGGACGCTTTTTCTCTCCGGGAAGATCGCCCTTCTCGGTCGGTACGATCGCGAGACACCGCGGGACGGCCCGCTCCGCGGGGAAGGGGGCCTCGACCGCCTGAAACGCTGCCTGTCGATCGAGCCGGACTACGCAGAGCGGGTCTACGCTCTCGTGGAGGGAGCCTTCGAAGGGATCGATCCTCTTTTCGCCGTCACACCCGACACGATCGCCGCCCAGGAGCAGTTCTCCGCCTTCCTCTGGGAGAGGAAGGAGTGGGATGCCGTTCTCCGCAGTCTCGAGGCGACATGGGAGCTCTGCGCGCAACCGTCCGGTGAAGAGGCGATGGATGAGACGGAGCGCCTCGACATCCAGATTTCGGTGGCAGGGCGGAAAGCGTCGGTCCTCGCAATCCTCGGCCGTTTCATGGAGCGAAAGAGCGCTGCCCGCACTTACCGCACCCTGACGAGACAAAGGGACCACCGGAAGCTGCAGGAGGCGCTCGCTCTGCGCGGCAGCGGCCAGTATCGCCAGTCCTTCAGGAAGGTCCTGGAGATCATCGACGAAGACTGGGCCAATCCCGAGGCGCTCGTTCTGGCCGCCGATCTTGCTCGCATGGCGGGCGTGGCCGACGAGTATCCGCTCTACAGCTATCCGCTCGATCATCTCCTGCGGCTCATCCTGCTCAACGACGAGATCAGGGCCGATGTGGCCGACAAGGCACTGGGAGTGCTCGCGAGGATCGAACCGCGCACCGAATCGCAACGCCGTTATCACGCGCTCATCGCCGGAGGGATCGCCGTTCTCGATGGGCGGCGCGAGGAGGGGGCGGCGCTTCTCGAGGAGAGCCTTCAGCCGGCCGGGGCGGGCTGGCAGAACGACCACCTGATCTGGTACTTCCTGGGGCTCGCCTACGAGGGGGCGGGGCGTCTCGACGACGCGCGCGACGCCTACGGAAGGGTGCTCGTCAAGGTGCCCACACACCGCCGCGCGTGCGAGCGGCTCGCCCTGCTCGATCCCGACTTCGAAAGGTCTTGCTTCATCGAACCGGCGCGGGTGACCAACATCGATTTCGGGGGAAAGGCCAGCCTTTACGGTTACAGGATCGGCCGCGGAGGCCGGTCCGACGGGGTCGGAGCGCTTCGCATCACCCTCTTTTGGGAACTGACCGACACGATGGCGGAGAGCTGCCGTGTCAGGCTCCGGCTTCTCGACGAGGATATGGCGGTCGTCTCGGGGCAGAGCCGGATGCTCAGGGACATGAAAGAGGATCCCGTGTACTATTGCGGACAGATCGTGGAAGAGACGCAAGAGCTGGAGGCGCTCGACGGAACCGTCGAATACCTCAGTCTCAGGATGTGGCCCCAGAACGCTCCTCTTCTTTCGGTGGACAGCGGTGAGACGGAAATAGTGCTGAAGGTGGTTCGATGAGCGAAATCATTCCCATGTCGATGCCCGACATCGATGAATCGGACGTGGAGGCGGTGGCCGAGGTGATCCGCTCCGGGCGGCTGGCGCTCGGTCCGAGGACCGCGGCTTTCGAGAAGGCCATCGCCGGTTACGTGGGGGTGAAGCACGCCGTCGCCGTGAGTTCGGGTACGGCGGCTCTCCACCTGATCGTCAAGGCCTTGGGGATCGGCCAGGGTGACGAGGTGCTCCTTCCGTCGTTTACCTTCGCCGCCAGCGTGAACGCGATCCTCTACGCGGGCGCCGTGCCGGTTTTCGTGGATGTCGAAAGGGAGACGTTCAATATCGATCCCGACGACATGGAGCGGAAGATCACGGCGAAGACGAAAGCCGTCATGGCCGTGGACATCTTCGGGCATCCAGCCGAGTGGGACGCGATATCGAGGATCGCCGAGGAGCACGGCTTGCGCGTGATCGATGATTCCTGCGAGGCGCTCGGCGCGGAGTACAGGGGGATCAAACTGGGGCGGTTCGGGGAGGCTGCGGCCTTCGCCTTTTACCCGAACAAGCAGATGACCACGGGCGAGGGTGGAATCATCGTGACGGACAGCGATGAGATCGCCGATCGGTGCCGCGGTCTTTCCAACCAGGGGCGCGGCCGCATGGGAGCCTGGCTCGAGCATGAGCGGCTCGGGTACAACTACAGGATGGACGAAATGTCGGCCGCCCTGGGTCTGTCGCAGCTGAAGCGGATCGAGACCTTCATCGAGAAACGGCAGGGCGTGGCCGAAATGTACGGCCAGAGACTCGCCCGATACGGGGGGATCGTCCTTCCGCGGGTAAAGCCTCATGTGCGCATGAGCTGGTTCGTCTACGTGGTCACTCTGGCCGAGGGGATCGATCGCGACCGCGTCATCGAAACGATGGGGAAGCGGAAGATCCCCGCGCGCGCCTATTTTCCGCCCCTGCATCTTCAGCCTTACATCAAGGAGCGGGTCACGGTACCCCGGGGCGCCCTGAGTGCGACCGAGTCGATCGCCCGACGCACCCTGGCACTCCCTTTTCACAACAATCTCGGCAGGGAGCAGGTGGAGTCGGTGGTGGCCGCACTCGTCGCCGCCGCGGGAGTGTTCAAGAAATGAGTCGGACCATTTCAAAAATACTTCTCGACCTCGTTCTGTGGACGATTCCCGTTCCCCTCGCCTACTGGCTGCGGCTGGAGAATCTCCAGGATTACTGGGAGAACATTTTCGTGTGCGTGGCCGTGGGGCTTCCCTTCAAGGGATTCGTGCTGGTCTTCTTCGGCTTTCACCGGCGCGGCTGGCGTAATGTGAGCGCGCGGGATCTGATCGTGCTGATCCAGGCCGTGGGTGTGGTCTGCATCTGTCTCTTCGCCATCTCCTTCGCGCTCCAACCGATTTTGAAAATTCCGAGGTCCATACCTGTGATCGAGAGCATGCTGGCCATCATGAGCCTGGGCGGCGCTCGCCTGGTCATGCGCCTCTATTACGAGAGCACGGCCGCCGCCGGCGCGGACGAACCGCGTCGCGTGGTGATCGTGGGGGCGGGTGAGACGGGCATCATGATCGCCCGCGAGATGCAACGGCGTCCCGAGTCGGGAATGCTGCCCGTTGCCTACGTGGACGACGACAGGAGCAAGCACCGGCAGATCCTCTATGACGCCCCGGTCCTGGGGACGATCGAGGATCTCCCGCGCGTGGTGGCCGAGATCAATGCGGATGAGATCCTCATCGCCATGCCGTCGGCGCCGGGAAATGTGATCAGACGGATCGTCGAACTGGCGCAGAAGACCAAGCTCCCCTTCAAGACGCTACCGGGGCTCTACGAGATCCTCACAGACAAGGTCTTCGTCTCGCAGCTCCGCGAGGTCGACGTGGAAGACCTGCTGCGCCGCGAGCCGGTCGAGCTCGATCTGGACAAGATCGCCGGGTACCTGGAGAACAAGGTCGTCCTGGTCACTGGCGCGGGCGGGTCGATCGGGTCCGAGATCGTCAATCAAGTGGCGCGATTCAAGCCGGAAAGGGTGATCTTTCTCGGGAGGGGGGAGAACAGTCTCTTCAGCGCGGAGCACAAGACGCGGACCGCCTGGCCGGACTTGAATTATCGGGTCATCGTCGCCGATATCAGAAACCGGGAAAAAATATTCACGATCCTCCGTACCCATCGTCCGGATGTCATTTTTCATGCGGCGGCACACAAGCATGTCCCCCTGATGGAGATCAATCCCGACGAGGCGATTCTCAACAACGTCCAGGGGACTCTGAACCTGGTCGAGGCCGCTCTCGAGTGCGACATCGGTCACTTCGTCAATATCTCGACCGACAAGGCCGTCAATCCGACCTCGGTCATGGGAGCGTCCAAACGGGTGGCGGAGTGTGTTGTCATGCGGGCGTCGGCGTTGACGAAGACGGGCCAGATCTTTGTTTCAGTGCGTTTCGGAAATGTTCTCGGCAGCCGGGGAAGCGTCATCCCCCTCTTTCGGGAGCAGATCAAGAAAGGCGGTCCCCTCACCGTCACCCATCCCGACATGAAACGCTATTTCATGACCATTCCGGAAGCGGCTCAACTCGTTCTCGAGGCCGGCGGTTTGAACATGAACGGCACGGTTTTCGTACTCGACATGGGAGAGCCCGTCAAGATCGTGGATCTCGCAACCGACATGATCAAGTTCTCGGGTTACGAGCCGGGCGAAGACATTAAGATCGTCTTCGCGGGGATAAGGCCTGGAGAGAAACTTTTCGAGGAGTATTTGACCGCCGAAGAGGGCACGGAAGCGACGCAATTCGACAAGATTTACGTGGCTCGAAATTCCCCGATAAAAGGCGAGTTCGACAGTTTGTTGCTCGATCTCCTGGACGAATCGGAGAAGAATAACCAAGAGGCGATCAGGCGCTTCCTCTTGAAGATCGTCCCCTCCTTTTCGAATGCATCGAACAAGGACGAGGCGGGCGCGGCGGCCGACAAGGACGGGAAGGAGCGTGCGGGCGATGAGTGACGCCGACCGATCGGCGCCGTCAATATGCGCGGATAGAAAAACGAAGAAGGTGTGATGCGTGATGAGTAGCGATACCGGCCGAGAAAACAAAAGAACGAGCATCGACGGAAGACGATTTCTGGTGACGGGGGCCGCCGGGTTCATCGGTTTCCACGTGGCCAAGAGGCTCTGTGACGACGGTGGTCTCGTGCTGGGAATCGACAATCTGAACGACTACTACGATGTGGAATTGAAAGAGAACCGCCTGAAAGAGCTGGAGCCCCGGAAAAGGTTCGAGTTCACGAAGATGGATATCACTCGCTGCGATGAACTGAGCGGATTGTTTTCCCCAAGTGGTTTCGATATGGTCATTCACCTGGCCGCGCAAGCCGGAGTGCGCTATTCGGTGGAGAATCCCCAAACTTATGTCGACACCAATATCAAGGGCTTTCTGAACATCATCGAAGAATGCCGGAAAAAAGACATCACGAATCTCATCTACGCGTCCTCGAGCTCCGTGTACGGTGAAAACGAGAAGAAGCCCTTCGAGGAAGACGATTTGCTGGAGAAACCGGTCTCCCTCTACGCGATATCCAAGATAGCCAACGAGATCATGGCTTCCTCTTACAGTCGTCTCCACGGGATCAGCGGGGTGGGTCTGAGGTTCTTCAGTGTCTATGGGCCGTGGGGGCGGCCCGACATGGCGCTCTTCAAATTCACGAAGAACATTCTGGAAGGAAAGCCGATCCAGGTCTACAACCACGGAAAGCACGTGCGAAGTTTCACCTACATCGACGATGTGGTTGAAAGCATGTCACGGTTGATACAGCTCACTTTCGGCGGGAAAATGGAGAAGAACCACACCATCTACAATATCGGCGGACAACGCTCGATCAGCCTGATGTCCTATATCGAAGAAATAGAAAAAGCGCTGGGAAAGAAAGCCGAGATAGAGTTCTTGCCGATGCAACCGGGAGATGTGGAGAGGTCCGAAGCGAAAAGCGAGAAACTATCCAGGGCGATCGGTTTTGTTCCGGGAACGGATCTGGTCGAGGGGATAAGGCGCTTTACCGAATGGTACCGGAGTTACTACCGCTAGAGAAGGCACGAAATAACCGTACCGAACATCCTTCTTTGCAGGTCTTGACGATCAATCGTGAAACACTACGACACAACGAATGTGACGCACTCTCGGAGCACACCCGGGCGATCCTTGGCATTTCGCCTCAAGACGGTCTTTCTATGCGGATGGCTGGTCTCATTCACGGTGACCTACGATGTGATAGACCAGATCAAGCTGATGGACATATTTTTCTTTTTCGGTCTGATCCTTTTCAGGAATGAAATATATCATGCCTGGCGATACAGGGGAAAAGCGGCTCAGCTCATATTCCTGTTGATGGCGATTGCGTTCGTGGGCGCGATGATTACGGCTTTCTACAGGTTGGCGGAGGGTGTGGATCTGGCTCTGCCCGTGCTGTTCATCCGTTTGTATCGATTCTGGGGATACCTCTTGATATTCCTGATAATCCGTTATCTTCCGATCGGAAGAAAAGAACTTTCCCTCCTGCTCTGTTTCGCCTTCTTCCTTTTGACCGCGCAGGCGATTATCATAAATCTCCAGATGCTCGGGTTTGTTCCCATCCTCTGGCCGGAACGGGAGATGCTCTACGGGAAAGTCCTGACGGGGACGCTCTATCTGAATCACAGCAATACAGTGCTGTTCATGACCATAGGAATCTGCATCGCAATCAGCTACATGTCCTCGATACCCCGTGCGCATATCATCGTGATATTGAGCATCGTCACATTGTTCATGCTTTCAGCAATGATCATCGGGCAAGCCCGATCGACGTTCATCTCGCTCGGCGTGTTCCTGTTTATTTTTCTACTTGGCAAAAAGGTGCGGTCCTTTTCGGTCGTCGCCGCCTGTATCGTCTTGTTGCTGGTTCTGGGGCAGGTGATCGGAATCGATGTCTGGAGCGATACGCAGCAATTGTGGCACGGACGCGTCATGCGGGCTGCAAAAGTGGAGAACATCAGCGACGTGAGAACAATCGTCGATCTGGATGTTCATCGTCCCAGCATCTGGAACAGCGCCATGGTCGGCCTTCTGGAGATGCCTCACGCCATCGTGATCGGAGTCGGTTTCACGAACTACAAGAATCTTCGAGCACGGAAAACGGGGCACGCCTCGAACGGTCACAACTTCTACATCCACACGCTCGTTGAACTCGGATTGATCGGATTGCTCACTTTCCTGCTGCTGTTCAGGGCGATCTGGAAAGAGATGGGCACGGTAGGGGCGAAAAACAAGAAGCACTATCATCTGCTTACCGTTGGCGGCAAGGCATCACTGCTCGGAGTGATGGCTCTCGGATTCGTGAATTGCGGAATGTACCCGTACGTATCGCTGATCGGCTTCCTGGGGTTTTCTCTTTCCTATTTCGCCATCGTCACCCACAGGGGCTGGTTGGTGGAAAGCAATCCCATGACGACATGGGGAACCAACAGGTGAGCACGATCGCCCCGCCGGTGAGAATGTAAAGACAATTCTATGTACAGGCACTGGAGAGAGACAGGCAGGCAATGGCTCCAATCGACGGGAGCGCAACAGATACGGGACATTTTTGTCTGGAGGATCGGGGCCTTTGTCCTTTCCCTGGCGAGTTCCGTCATCATCGCGCGGTGTCTCGGTGCGGAAAGGAAGGGAATCTTCACGGCGGCTCTCCTGCTCCCATCGATGGTTGCTGGATTCGTTCATCTGGGAATACCGGTTTCCAATGTGTATTACCTGAACAAACGAAGAAACCCGGCTACCCTGTTGTTGAACGGAGCCGTCTTTTGTTTCATCGTGTCCACGGCCACATTGATCATTTTTGCCGGTATGTATCGATTCGGTCTGCTGGGGAAGTACTATGAGGGCATAGAAGACACCGTGATCGTGATGGTCGCGCTTTCGACGGTGATCCTGTATGTCTTCAATGAATTCCTGGTCCAGATCCTGAGAGGCCTGCACGCTTACTATGTCCCCATCGTCTCGCATGTGATTTGCGACTGCCTGAGGTTGTTCACGATACTGGCGCTGCTGTACCTCGTCGGTATCAGCGTCGAATTGTTGATCTACGTTGTCGTCGCCGCTCTGATCATCCGACATCTGTATATGGTGACAACGGTTCTGAAAAAAATCCCTCTTTCCGGAGCCAGAACGAGTCTGTCTCAATTCAGAGAAAGCCTGGGCTACGGGCTGAGGCATTTCATGGGAAACGTCCTCAATACTCTGAATACGAAGATCGACCTGCTCGTTCTTGCGGCCTTCTTCGAAAAGAGAACGCTCGGGGTCTATGCGGTCGCCGTCGGTGTGAGTGAGATGACCAATTATCTCCCGTCGGCAACGGGTTATGTGTTGTATCCCAAACTCGCCAAGGAAACAGATAACGCGAAGAAGAGAGAAATACTTCGCAAGTGCATCATCAGTTGCCTCGTGATTCTCATTCCAAGTTGGCTGGTGTTCTTGTCGATCGGAAAGTGGCTGGTCGTTGGATTGTATGGTGATGAATTCTCGCAGGCATACCTGTACGCGTCGATATTGATGGCCGGCGCGATCGTGTTGAACACAACGGTCCTGCTGAACAAGTATTTCTCAGGTACGGGTAGGCCGGAACTGGTCTCACTGGCGAGAGCGTTGAACTTGCCGATCAAAGGAGCGACGCTCTACGTCTTGTGCAAGTATTACGGCGCTCTGGGAGCGTCCCTCTCTTTCGTTCTCAGCAGCATCATGCTTTTTTCCATAACTCTGGTGATCTACAAGAAGACCGTGAGAAAAGACGAAATCACCGTGCGGCCGGACAGCCAAAGAGGATCATGAATCGGAAAGTGACAACAAGGAAACAGGAGAGGCCGGGGAGAATGGCAGAAATCAACTTGATCACCGTGGTCGGCGCAAGGCCGAACATCGTCAAGATCGCGCCGCTGGTCGAGGCGATAAAGGAGCACAACGAGCAACGAGGCGATGTGCGGATAGCGAACATCATCGTTCACACGGGGCAACATTATGATAGCAGGATGTCACAGGCGTTCTTTGACTCCTTGAAGGTGCCCGAGCCGGACATCCATCTGGGGGTCGGTTCGGGGACGCACGCCGAGCAGGTCGGGAAAACGATGATGGAATTCGAGAAGGTGATAACCCGGCGGGCCGCCGACTGGGTCGTGCTGGTGGGAGACGTCAACGCCACGCTCGCCTGTTCGGTGACGGCGAAAAAGGAGCTCGTCAAGGTGTGTCACGTCGAGGCCGGGCTGAGATCGGGAGACATGGCCATGCCGGAGGAGATCAACAGGATCGTCACCGACCGGTTGTCCGATCTGCTCCTGACCCCGGACAGAATGTCCAGCGAGAATCTGAGAAGAGAGGGTGTTCCCGAGAATCGTATACGGTTCATCGGCAACGTAATGATAGACACGCTGGAAGCCAACAGGAAACATGCCGACGATCACGATATCAATGAAGTCATAGAAAAAAACAGGATAACGGAGGAGACGCGATATAGAATCACAGAACAGGGATACGTATTGCTCACATTGCACAGACCTTCCAACGTCGATGAACGGGACATATTCGGGTCGATCGTCGATTACCTGTTGGACGAAGTGAGCAGGGAACAACCTGTCGTCTGGCCCGTCCATCCGCGTGCAAGGAAACAGCTGGAAAAATTCGGGTTGTGGAATCGTTTGGCGGAGAGCAGCCGGATCGCGGTCATCCAGCCCGTCGATTATCACGAGATGCTGCGGCTCACCATGTCGGCGGACATCGTCATGACCGACAGCGGCGGCGTGCAGGAAGAGTGTTGCGTTCTCGGAATCCCCTGTTTGACCATGCGCTGGAACACGGAGAGACCGATCACGCTGACGAAATTCGGAGGTGTCTCCGAACTGGTCGGCAACGACGTGGGGCTCATCCGTGAAACCTATCGCAAGATGAGAACGCGCGAAAGAACGATCAGCAGACCCGAGTTATGGGATGGAAAGTCCGCAGGGCGAGCGGTTCGGGAACTCGTGAATTACGAGGATCATGTCAAATAGTCGGAATGCGCCGGATAGCGAAAGATGATCGTGGTGAGCCCGAAAAAACGAAACGTCCTGATTCTCTCCATCGACTGCCTCGGCATGGATAAGTACCTCAGGTTCCGTGAGAATCATCTTCCCTTTTTTCGATTTCTCGAGAGCAAGGGAACATTGTTTCTCAACGCCTTTGCCACGAGCAGTTCCACCACTCCCAGCATGGCGAGTGCTCTGACGGGTATGCTGCCGCCGCAGCACGGGGTACGGTGCACCAGGGGTTACAGTCTCGATGCCCGAGTCTCGACGTTGGCCCAGTTCTACAAAGACGAGGGTCTAGTGACGCGCGCCTTCGTGAGTGGTCCGCTGTTGCCGGAAACCGGCCTGAACAGGGGGTTTGACGATTACCACCACGCGGCGCCTCATGCCACGTTGAAGATCGCACGGTGGACGTTGAGGCGATCTCGGCTGAATAAAAACGAGAAGGATCTTTTCGCATGGTTGCGCCGCGGTGAGGGCGAGGCCAGGCGGTTCGAGTGGATCCACCTGGTGGATCTGCACAACAGGTGGAAGGGCGGCCGGCTTCTGAGAAGGCGGAAGCCGAGTTTCGAGCAATCGCTCGCCGGCATCGATCGTAAAGTGAAGAGGATCCTCGAAAGGGTCGACCTCGAGAATACTTCTCTCGTCATCTTGGCTGATCATGGCCATTACGTCAGAGAGATCGACGGAGAGGGATGGGGAACGTCCTTGAACGAAGGCCATGGCTACGGCGTGCTGGATCTTCTCGTTCGGGTGCCCGTTCTGTTCGTCTGTCCGGGCATCGTTCCCGAGGGTCGGACCGTCGAGGATATCGTTCAAACGACCGATATCATGCGGACGCTCCTGGAGCAGGAGTCCGTTGATGTGAAGGAGGCGATCCATGGCAAGAGGTTGACTCCATTGCTGGAGCAGGGGAGCGACGCCATGCGGCCGGTCAGGAGATACGTGTACGTCAGCGCCTGCGGATCGATCCTCAAAGGAACAAGAAACCACTTTCACGGGGTGCGGGGCGAGAGATGGAAATACGTGGAAGGGATGGGACCGGCATCGACGCGGGACGCCGAATTGTACGATCTCGAGAACGACCCGGACGAAAGACGCAATGTCATAGAAGAGAGGCGTGAAATCGCTCATGAAATGAAGGACGGACTCCACCGAATCTGTTTCGGAAAGGACTGATCGGGAGCGTCGATGCAAGAACCGTGTCAACGTGAAAGGTGGGATGCGCTGGTGATGGACGATGGTCACGAACGGACAGAATGGTTGTGGTGGGTGGATCCGCCGCCCCGAACAATCGCACTCGTGAAGCATGACGAGTGTCAGGTCGTTCCGAATCCGATCGGCTCGGGGAACGAAAAAGATGACCCCCGGAAGGATCACCCGACCGGGTCCGGAAGGATCGACGCGGTTTATTTCGACACCCTGTTCATGAGCGAAGACTGTCTCGAGGCGGTGTCCGGGATCGAGAGAAATATTCCGGCCGGCGGCTTCATCGTCCTGGAAACCGGCAGAATGCCCGGTTCCCGGGCGGAGAAAAGAGGCCTCTCGAGCGGGGAGAGGGGAAGGGAAATCAAGGTCGGCGACGTTGTCGGACAATATCGAAGAGAGAGACGCTATTCGGAACACGGGAGAATCTACCTTTACCCCAGGAGTGGAACGATCATCTCCTCGGACAGGTTGAGCCTGGTGTTGCGCCATGTCCGCTCCGAGGGGATTGCCAGATTGACGACACGCATGGCGGCTTACATCTTTGCCCTGGGTGCCGGTGTCGGACTGTCTTCGAGGCTGTGGCCTTACCAGTTCATGATGTTGAAGAAACAATGAACATGATCGAGCAATTGACCGGTCGTTTGAGAGAAATCGATCCTTCCGTGGATGGGATCGTTTCGAGGTCTTTTCCGGGGAAAGGAAAACGGTTTTTCTACGCCTATGCGCGAAAAGAGCTGAAACTCATCGTGCATACGGTAACAGGGTGGAGCGATGATCCAGGGGACGGGACATCGTGGCTCGACATCATGGAAAACCGGTTGTCGCTGCCAGACGATTCGACCCTGAAGAGAAGCATACTGAAGCCTGCGGTGGTGCTGGATATGGGATCTTCGAGATTTTATGTTTCCCCCTATGTCAAACCGGCCTGGCGTTTCGGGAAAGGGACGGTGTCGGAGAAAAAGACGATCGACCTGATCAACCTGTCCTGCGAATGGCTCGTGGGATTTCAAAGGGAAACGGAGTCGCAGGAGACGACAGGAGGTATCGAATCCCTGATGATCCGTCTGGAAGAATGGCAAAGGCGGCATCGAGATCTTCTTTCCCCCGATTACGATCAACTGGTGAGACGATTCGAGGATGCGGCCTCCCGTTTGAAGCAAAAACTGCCGAGGGCCGCCTGCCACGGAGATTTTTGCCACTGGAATTACTTTGTCGATCACGAGGGGCTCCTTCGCGTGTACGACTGGGAGTTCGTCGAGATGGCGGAATGTGTCTCGCGAGATTACATGACGAACCTCGTGGTCTACGCACAGATCTCGAGCAAGTCGAAAGGGAAGGAGTGGGATTTCGCGACGCTCTTCTCCGGAGGAGGGGGACGCCGGGATGTGGCGGGCGCTCTCGCGGAAAAAATCACCTTCTTCGGAAAGAGATACGGCCTCTCGAGCGACGAACTGTGCGTCTATTTCGTGTATGCTTATTTCGCCTTGCTCATTCGTTGCACCAGCGAAAAAAATATCGGAGAAAAACAAGCGCAAGCGGCAGGGCTTTTGCACCTGCTGGCGTGAACTGAGAGTGTGCTGTGCATATCTGCTATCTGACGCATGAATATCCTCCCGCAAAACCTGGCGGCATCGGTGTATTCGTTCAGACCCTGGCGAGGCGATTGAAAAAGCGGGGCCATCGGATCACCGTCGTCGGAGTCTGGGACCGTCATCACGATCGGATCGAGAACGACCAGGGGGTGGAGATTCACCGGGTCGCCCTGTCCCGCTGGCCCACATGCCGGTTCATCCCGCACAATTACAGGATCGGGAGGGTTTTGAGGCGCATCAACGCCGCGAGCTCGATCGATATCGTCGAGGCGAGCAACATGGGATTGGCCTTCCTGAGCCGAACCATTCCGGGGACAAAAGTCGTGCGCTTGCACGGCGGACATCTCTACCATTGCTTCGAGATGAAGACACCCTACGGGCCATGGCGCAGTTATCAGGAAAGAACCTCCCTGAGAAAGGCGGACCATATCTGTTCGTGCGGAGACTATGTGGGCCGGATCACCGCCGGCATCACCGGGCTTTCTTTCGATTCCTTCACCGTCATTCACAACCTGACGAGCGACCGCTTCGAGCCGATGCCCGAGGTCGGGGTGATCCCGAGAAGCGTGCTCTTCATCGGCGTCGTGTACGAAAAGAAGGGTATCAGACAGCTGGTCCAGGCATTGTTGAAGATCACCGGTGAATTTCCCGATGTGACGCTCACGATCGCCGGGCGGGACAAGATCGACCCGCGTACGGGGAGATCTTTCCGGGAGGAAACGTTGCTTCCGCTCATCCCGGAAAAAGAACTGCATCGATTCGACTTCAAGGGGCCCGTGGAACACCGAGATTTGCCGGAGTTGATGGCCCGCAGCGCCCTGTGCGTCTACCCGTCGCACACGGAAGCGATGCCCGTGGCCTGGCTGGAGACGCTCGCCATGGGACGTCCGATGATCGCGGCCGACATCGGCCCCGGGCGGGAACTCATCGACGATGGGCGCAACGGTTTGCTCTGCGATCCACACTCCGCCGACGATATCGCACGGAAAATGAGCGACCTGCTTCGCGATCCGGCCAGGGCGGAAGAACTGGGACGCGCCGGCAGGATCGATTTCGAAAAGCGTTTCTCGCAAGAGAAACTGGTAGACAGGAACATCGCTTTCTACGAGCGTTGTGTCTCCCGATCGTCGGCCCGGTCGCGATGACGAGGAGAACCCCCCTGGGCACGGGCCTCGTCCGTTATGGTACGATCCGGGTCCTGGAAGCCGGTCGTGGAGTCGGTGTTTTGGACAATATGGACGTGCTCGATATGGGAGCCAGAGCGGGATGCGGCTCGTAGTCTTTTCGCACAAGCCCTGCTGGCGATCCTCTTCGTCGGAGAGCGGTTTTGCCACGAGTGGAGGCTTTCCTCTCCAGATGCGGACGGTGTCGGAGCTGTTCGACGCCACCACGATCGCCGTGCCGGTCTCGGAGCACGGCCAGCCCGAGGGCGAAATGCCCCTGAACGGTCCGAACATCTCGGTTGTGCCGTTGACCGTTCCCGCGGGGCGTCCGGGGTGGCGGCGCAAGGCGCTCTTTCCGTTCTGGATCGTGAAAAACGCACCAGCCATGATCCGCGCCTGTCGCCAGGCCGACGCGGTCCACGCACCCGTACCGGGGGATATCGGTACGATCGGAATCCTGCTCGCCCTCTGCCTTTCACGGCCGCTTTTTGTCCGGTATTGCGGGAACTGGCGCGTTCCGAGCAACGGTGTTCAAAAGTTGTTTCAACGCCTGCTCGAGGGTCTGGCGGGCGGGAATCGGCTCGTCCTCGCCACTGGCGGCGGCGCCGACATCCCCTCGGAACGGAATCCACGGATCAAGTGGATCTTTGCCAGCTCCCTCACCGATGCCGAGATCGCCGCGATCGGCAGGCCGCGCACCGTTCCGTGCGGGGAGGGTGAATTCCGTCTGATCATCGTGGGGAGACAGGAAAAACGGAAGGGCACCGACCGTCTCATCCAGGCTCTCCGGTTGTTGTCGGGCACGGGCCGAACCGTATCTCTCGACGTGGTCGGAGCGGGATCGGAATTGGCGTCTCTCGAGGAATTGTCCCGTCGGCTCGGAATCGACGATCGTGTTCGGTTTCATGGCAACCTGTCACATGAGCGCGTTGTCGGGTTGCTTCAAGAGGCGCATCTCTTCTGTTTCCCGACGGAGTCCGAGGGATTTCCGAAGGCGGTTCTGGAAGCGATGGCAACGGGCCTTCCCATCGTGACGACGGGCGTCTCCGTTTTACCCTTCCTCGTGAAGGACTGCGGCCTCGTCCTCGATGAGGTCACGCCCGAAACATTGAGGGACGCCGTGCTGAAGATGATGGGCGAGGAGGCGGTCTACGAATCGATGTCACGAGCCGCCCTGCGAGCGGCACGCGACTACTCGCTCGAAAAATGGCAGCAGTTGATCAGAGACGAAGTGGAGGAGAGTTGGGGGGCGAAAACACGGACGGCGGACTAGATCTCACGGGCAAGCGGATTTGTTTCATCGCCGGCACGCTCGGCCAAGGGGGGGCGGAACGCCAACTCTACTACATCGTTCGGTCGCTGAAGGAAAAGGGTGCTCGGCCCCTCGTCCTTTCCATCACGAGCGGAGAGGTCTGGGAGAGCAGAATCAGAGCGATCGGCGTTCCCGTGAAATGGGTTGGGCGGCGCAGGATCCACGCCGTCCGACTGATGAGGATCATTCGCGAAATCTATCGTTTTCGCCCCCACGTCGTTCAGGCGCAGCATTTCAGCACCTCCTTGCACGGAGCGGTCGCGGGCCGGCTTCTGCGCATTCCGAGCATCGGCGCCATCCGCAACAACGCCTTCTTCGAGATGAACGCGATGGGATCCGTGGCCGGTCGGCTGAGCGTGAAGCTTCCGAACGTCATGGCGGCGAACTCCCGGCAGGCAATCCAGAACGCCCTGTCTCTGGGAGTGCCGCAGAGAAAGATGTTTTTCCTTCCCAACGTGGTCGACACGGACAGGTTCAAGCCGGTGGCCGGACCTGGAAAGAACAAACCCCTCATCCTGGCCGTGGGAAGACTGTACGAGCAGAAGCGCTTCGACATCCTGCTCGAGGCCCTTTGCCGCATGGCCGGGAAGGGGTGCGCCGATTTCGAGTGCCGAATCGTCGGCGAAGGCACGCTGCGCCAGGAGCTCGAGCATCAGGCCGAGCGTCTGGGGATCGCCCGGAAGGTGGTGTTCGCGGGAAATTGCGACACCATGGAGAAACTGTACACCGCGGCCGATATGCTGGTCCTCACGTCGGATCACGAGGGAACGCCCAACGTGGTCCTCGAGGCGATGGCCTCGGGACTTCCCGTGGTCGCAACAGAGGTGGGCGGCGTGCCGGATCTTCTGGAACATGGACGGAGCGGGTTTCTGTGCCGCCAGGGCGACGTCGACGGGATCGCGTCATCACTGGCCCGTCTCGCCGCCGACGGCGCCATGAGGGACGAGATGGGATCGGCAGCCAGGGATCGAATCGAGAAACACCACGGTTTCGACAGCCTGTGGTCCAACCTGCGCGCGCTCTACCGCATGGTGCTGGAAGCGCGCGGCGCGCGCCGAGCGGACCGTCCCGGGGTCGATTCTGAAAGCTTGGGTTGAGGAGATGTTTCAGACTCTGATCAGAGAGCTCTACGATCGTTCCCCCGTCTGGGTGCAAAACGTGATGACCTCCGTCTACGGGGGCAGGCTGCGCCTCTTCCGCTATGGCGGCAAGCAGCCCGCCTACCAGGAGGAACTCGAGAAGAGCCAGTGGTTATCCCTTTCCGAGATGGGCGCGCTCCAGCTCGGCAAGTTGCGGGACCTCCTTCGGCATTCCTGTCGTCATGTCGAATTCTACCGGGAACGCGCCGCGCGGTGCGGCTTCGATCCCGCGGCCGTCGGATCGATCGACGACTTGACCTCTTTTCCCACACTATCCCGCGATGATGTCCTGCAGAACGCGGAAAGGATGGTCGCCGACAACGTCTCCAGGGCCGACCTGGTGAAGAATTTCACGAGCGGTACGAGCGGGTCGCCCCTCTCCTTCTATCTGACGCGGGAGACATGGCGGCGGAACTACGCGTTCTGGGCGCGGTTCCGCAACTGGTTCGGCTTCGAGATCGGTCAGCGGCGCGCCACATTCGGGGGGCGCATCATCGTACCCCATTCGCAGAAAAAGCCGCCCTTCTGGCGATACAACATCGTGGACAGGCAGCTCCTCTTCTCGTCATTTCACCAGTCACGGGAGAACCATTCTGTCTATGTGGACAAGCTGATCGGATTCAAGCCTCATCTGATCGACGGTTACGTCTCGTCCATCTACTCACTCGCGCGATTCATCAACAGAGAGGGGATCGGCGGCGTGCGCCCGCGGGCGGTGCAGACCACGTCCGAGACCTTGCTGAAACCGCAGCGGGAAGAGATCGAGAAAGCTTTCGGTTGCAAGGTTTTCGATCAGTACGGGCACGGGGAGAACGCGGTATTCATCTCCGAATGCGAAGCGGGAGGGCTTCACGTCAACGACGAATACGGTGTCGTGGAGATACTGGTCGGAGATCGTCGAGCGGAACCGGGCGAGACGGGAGAGATCGTGGTCACCGGATTCAACAACCCGGCGATGCCGTTGATCCGCTACCATACCAGCGACATGGCCGTTGCGGCAGGTCGGGCGGAGGGATGCTCTTGCGGGCGCGGTCTGTCGCTCGTGAAGGGTGTTCAGGGGCGCGTCATCGACGTCTTGCGCCTGCCCGACGGCCGGCTCATTCCACCGACGTCGCTCACCCTTCTCTTCGACAAACAGCACGCGCTCGGAATCGAGGAGGCGCAGATCGTCCAGACCGAACCGGATCAAATCGTCGTGCGCCTCGTCCTGTACGACAAGGACGGCCGCCATGATACCGCTCCCCTGGAAAGAGACCTCCGCAGGATCGTCGGTGATCGTGTGCGCCTTCGGTTCGACGCGGTCGATTCGATCGAGCGGACCGCGCTGGGAAAATTCAGATTCGTTGTCTCGGAGATTGAAAAATAGTCGATGATACATTCGAATGACTCACCCTTTCGTGGTGCGCCGAAAACCGTGAGGAACGCCTGCATGCGCCGGTTTGGAGGCCTCTTCCCCCGGTTGCTGTTCGCGAGGGAGTCGCGGTCCGAACAACCAGGTGACTGATGCGAATAATCTACCTTCACCAGTATTTCGTCACACCCGATCAGCCTTACGGGACGCGCTCCTACGAGTTTGGCAAGCGCCTCGTCTCCAACGGGCACGATGTGACCATGATCTCCACAGATTTCCTGGGGATCTATCCCGACGCAACCGGCTGGATCGAGGCGTCTGTCGACGGAATGAGGGTTTTTCGCTACCCCTATCGCTATTCCAACGAAATGGGACTCTTCAGCCGCCTGTCGGCTTTTCTCAAGTTTGCACGTCAAGCCGGCAAGAAGGCCGCCCAGATCGGCGGCGATGTCGTGTTCGCATCGAGTACTCCGCTGACCATCGCCATACCCGGGGTGCGCGCCGCGAAGAAGGGCCGGATCCCTCTCGTCTTCGAAGTACGGGATCTCTGGCCGCGGTTGCCCATCGCGCTCGGCGTCCTGAGGAATCCCCTGCTCAAGTTCCTTGCCCGAAGACTCGAGAAATACGCCTACAAGAATTCGGAGCGTATCGTCGCTCTCTGCCCGGGGATGAAGCGCGGGATCGTTTCGACGGGATACCCCGAGGAGCGGGTGAGGGTCATTCCGAACTGCTGCGACTTCGACCTCTTCGATGCTCCACCCGACCGGGCCGACGCGTTGCGTCGCGAATTCTCGTGGTTGGGGAGTCGGCCTCTGGTGACCTACACCGGCACTGTGGGGCTGGCGAACGACGTCCAGTATCTCGTCAAGCTGGCCGCGGCCGTTCTCCCCATCGACCCGGAAATTCGATTCCTTGTCGTGGGCGACGGCAGGGAAAAAGAGGCGGTCAGACGTCTGGCCGCGGAGTGCGGCGTACTCGATCGGAATTTCTTCTTGCTGCCGTCCATGCCCAAGATGGAAATCGTCTCGGTCTTCGCCGCGTCGACGCTGCCGACGGTCACTCTCGCCAATTTCAAGGAGCTCGAAGACAACTCGTCCAATAAATTTTTCGACGGACTGGCAGCCGGAAAGCCGGTGGCAATAAACTATGGCGGCTGGGAGGCCGACCTGCTTCGGAAACACGATTGCGGGATCGTCCTCGATCCCGATCGAATCCCCGAGGCCGCCCTGCTTCTGACCCGGCGGCTTGGCGATCCCGATTGGCTGCGTTCCGCGGGACGGCGCGCGCGCGAACTGGGGCGAAGATCATTCGACCGCGACACACTCGCCGGGCAGCTCGAGTCGGTGCTCCGGGAAGCGGTGGCAGAGGAACGTGGAGAACGAGTATGAACTGCCTCCTTCGATCAGCTTCGAAAGGCGACTGAGAATGACGGTCCAGCCGAGTCAAGGAGCGCCGAGTGCCCGACCGGGTTCGATGGCGGTCAAACGTCTTGTCGACATCGTCTTCTCTCTCACCGGCCTCGTTGCGCTGGCTCCGGTCTTGCTCTTCACGGCGTTTCTCGTTTACCTCTTCATGGGCCGGCCGGTTCTGTTCGTTCAAGGGCGCCTCGGCCTGGACGAGAGGGTTTTCAAGATGGTCAAATTCCGCACCATGTCGAATCTGAAAAACGACGGCCGCGTCATGCCCGACGCTGATCGCCTCACCAGGCTCGGCGGATGGATGCGGAAGTTCAGTATCGACGAGCTCCCCCAGCTGTGGAATGTACTGAAAGGCGAAATGAGCCTGATCGGCCCTCGCCCCCTGCTGATCGAGTACCGCGAGAAATACACCGAGCGCCAGAGAATCCGCCACACCGTCCGCCCTGGAATATCGGGATGGGCCCAGGTGAACGGCCGCCAGGAAGCGAAGTTCAGCAAGCGCCTTGCGATGGACGTGTGGTACGTGGAGAATTTCAGCTTGTCCCTCGATCTCAAGATCTTCTTTCTCACCATCGACAGGGTCTTCCGATCGCGAGGCGTCATCTCCGGTCAGGACGTCCGCGACGTGGATGACCTGGGATTCAACGAGCCAATTTCCGGGAGTTCATCTTCCGAAGGCGACGAAAAAGACGGGAGGTTGGAATGAGACTCAAGGTTGGCCATTACCTCTTGCGCAAACCTGAACCGAAAGATGCCGAACAGCTAGTCCGGTTTCGCAACGACAGAGAGGTCTCCAGATGGCTGGGAGGATTTGCGCCGGGATATTCGACGCAGGACTTCGTGGACTGGATCGAATCGCATCGCCTCAAGGCGGACGAAGTCCTGTGGGTGATCGCCGATCGGAACGACTCCTGCGTGGGGCATGTCGGGTTGTACGAGATCGACTACCGCGCCGGGGTGTGCGAGTTCGCGATCTGTATCGGGAAGAAGGCGCTCTGGGGAAAAGGGCTGGGGCAGACGGTCACGAGCGCCGTGCTCGACTTCGCCTTCGAGCAGCTCAACATGCACCGTGTGGAGATCGAGGCCCTCTCCGACAACAAGCAAGCTCTGACCCTTTACGAAAGGCACGGCTTCGTTCTCGAGGGTTGCAGGAGAGAGGCGCAGTACAAGGAGGGACGATATCACGATATCGTCATCATGGCGATATTGAGGAGCGAGTGGGATGCCGCGAGAAAGGGCTGAGAAAAACCGCCCCCCCTGGGAGTACGGAAGCGAGTTTCATTGGCCGAACCGGGATCAGTTCGCGCGCCTGTCCTCCGGGGCGCTCCTCTCCGATCTTCTTGGGAAGCTCTCGTTCTTCGGGAGCGGACGCGATGCGATCGTCTCCCTTCTGGACGCCGGCCGCGCGGGCCGGGGATGGGAAAGACTCTGGCTGCCCTCCTATTTTTGCCGCGATGTGACGGCCAGAATCGCCCGGTCCGGACTGGCGCTCAGGTCCTACCGCGACTGGCCTCTGGTCGGCACGCCAGGCCTGCCCGGGGGGACGCTGAATTCCCATGATGTCGTTTTTCGCGTCAATTATTTCGGATCGAGGAACCGCTCGGCCTCGGTGGCGCCCGGAGATCTCGGTTGCGACATCATCGAGGATCACACCCATTCGCCGGCCGGAGACTGGGCTTTGCACAGCGACGCGACCTTTTGTGTCGCCTCCTTGCGGAAGTCCTATCCAGCACCCGACGGCGGCGTCCTGTGGTCTCCGTCGAACGACGAGATCCCCCTTTCGCCGCCTCTGTCGAGATCCCATTGCGGCCACGTTTTCGAAAAGCTGCAGGGAATGCTTCTCAAGCAACTCTTCCTCGCCAGGCGAAAGGTCCGCAAAGAGGACTTTCGAGAGCTGCAGATTTTAGGTGAGAGCCGCATGGGGGCGACAGGCATCTCGGGGATCTCGACCCTTTCGCGCCTCATCGTGGACATTGTCTCTCCTCTTTCCCTCGGCGCGTTCAGGAGCAGGAACCACCTCGCCTTGCGGACACTGCTCGGAACGGCCGCGAACGGGGGATCTTCCGGCAGTGAAGAGGATCCGCCTTTTTCCCTCCTTCTCTTCTTCGCAGATCGGAAATCCCGGGATCATGCCCGCGCCGAATTGACCGGGCGCCACATCTATGCGGCGATCTTGTGGGAGCTCGATCGTTCGGCCGGAGAGCCGGAGCGCGATTGCTCGTCCAGAATGCTATCCATACCCTGTGATTTCCGGTACGAAAGAAAGGATATCGAGATTCTCGCCCGATCGTTGAAGAACCTGGGAACGACCTTTTCGGTAGGATGTCAGTGACCGGCCCATGATCGATGAAGAACTGCTGATTCTGAAAGCCGGCGACGGTTCCGAGTGCAAGAGGTGGCTCGACATCTGGTCGGCGTGGCCCGGCCGGGAGGTCTTCGCCCATCCCGAATATCTCAGGCTCTTCGAAGGGGACGAAGGGGATGCCTGCGCCTTGTCGATGCAACTCGACGGTGCCCACGTCGTCTATCCTCTCCTTCTGCGGCCGCTGTCGCGATTGGACTGGGTGCGGGGCGATGCCCTCTCGGCAATCGATACGACCACCCCCTACGGATACGGCGGTCCTTTCGCATGGACCGAGGAGGGTGCTCCTCCCTCCGCGATGAAAAGGCTGTCGGGCGCGTTCTGGCCCGCCGTCGACGAATGGATGCGGTCGATCACGGCGGTGAGCGAGTTCGTCCGCTTGCACCTCTTCAGGTCCGAGTTGCTCGACTATCCCGGAGACACGCTGCAAAGGTCGACAAACATCGTCAGGCCCCTCGATCGGGACGGGGATGCCTTGCTCATGGATTACAGGCACAAGGTCCGCAAGAACATCAAGCGCGCCCAACGGCCCGGTCTCGTCGTGGAGTTCGATGAGGCCGGCGAGAGCCTCGAGCGATTCCTCGCCGTTTACCGTCACACGATGGACCGGCAGGGCGCGTCGAGGTACTACTACTTTTCGCGGGCTTTCTTCCGAGATCTCGTCAACAAATTGCAGGGCCACTTCGTGTTCGTCAACGTGAGCCTGGACGGCCAGGTCCTGTCGAGCGAACTGGTCCTGTGTTCGGCGCGCCGATTGTATTCTTTCCTGGGAGGAACCCTGTCCGAGGCCTTTCGACACCGACCGAACGATCTGCTGAAGCACGAGGCGATCCGGTGGGGCCGCGGCCGGGGTTTCAGGGAATATGTTCTCGGAGGCGGGTACTCGGAAAACGACGGGATCTTCAAGTACAAGAAGAGTTTCGCACCCTCAGCCCCGGAAAGACCGTTTTTCGTGGGAACCAGGGTGAGAGACCGCGCGATGTATTCGCGATTGATCGAGTTGCGAAGAGGTCACGGCCCGCAACCGGAATGGCGGCCGCGGGCCGACTATTTTCCGGCCTACCGCGGTTAGCGAATGAGGGCGATCAGGATTGAGCAGAACCCAAGATGATCGAAAGGAGAGCGGCCGGAAGCCGCGGGTGATCGTGAGCGGTCCGCTTCCGCCCCCGTTGGGCGGGATGGCTACCTACTGCGACGAATACCTGCGGACGGAGATCACCAGAGAATTCGATATCCTCTTCTGCCGTTCCTTTCTGATCTCGGCCGTCTGGCGCGCCAAGGGGATCGGGCTGTTTTTTTTGCAGTGCGTGAACAGGTTTCTGGTCTTGGCCGTGTGGATCGGCAAACTCCTGACAAAACGCCCTCACATCGCCCATATCCACACGAATTCCTACACCGGCTTCCATGCGAGAGGATTGCAGGTCGTCGCCTCGAAGCTCTTCGGCACCAAGACGATTCTCCACGTGCACGGCGGAGACTTCGAAGAGTTCTACAGCCGGTCGGGGGTTTTCGGTCGATGGCTCATCAAGGGCTTCCTTCGTGCGAGCGACCGGGTCATCGTCCTCTCTGAAAAGTGGAGGTCCTTCTTCGCGACGATCGGCGTGTCGGGCGAGAAGCTGGCGGTGATGGCAAACAGCGTTTTCCTGCCGAGAGCCGAGGAGAAAGCGAAGGAGTCCGATCCCGTCACGGTGCTTTTCCTGTCCCGTTTCTTGCGGTTGAAAGGGATTCATGAACTGCAGGAAGCCATTCTCGAAAAGGACGAATTGCGGTCCCTCTGTCGTTTCGTGCTGGCCGGTCCCAGGATCGACGACTGGCGAACGGTGCGGGCGAGGTTCGACGACCGCGGCCTGGAGGAGATCGAGATGCCCGGGGTGCTGCTCGGGGAAGAAAGGGACCGGGCCTACCGAGAGGCCGGCATCTATATCCTGCCCTCGCACTCCGAGGGATTGCCGATCGGCCTTCTCGAGGCCATGAGTTACGGCGCCGCCTGTATCGCGACAAGAGTCGGCGGTGTTCCGGACGTCATCGATCACAATCGAAACGGCATACTCGTCGAACCGGAGGACGTCGACGCGATCGCCGACGCGCTGCTTCTCCTGGCGAGAGATCACGAATTGAGGACGCGGCTGGCGAAGAGCGCCAGAGAGACGATCGAAGAGGGCTACCAGTGGCTGTCCGGCGTGGAGGCGCTCGGTCGACTCTATGATTCACTTCTCGAGGGGAACCGCCCCTGATCCCCGGCCAGCGTGGGATTGGTGAATTCGATGAGGCCGAAGGGGTGGGCGGGTCTTTTTATTTTTGCATTCTGTTGGTCATTTGGCTAAATGGCCAAGGCTTTGGCGAAGTTCGAATAATCGTTGGGTTTTTTTCATGGACGCCAGAACGCGAACCCGTTTTGCCGCGCGTGCCAGGATCCTGAAGGCGATGGCACACCCCACGCGGCTGTTCATCATCGATGAGTTGAGCAGGGGGGAACGTTGCGTTGCCGATCTGACGGCGATGATCGGGGCTGATACGTCGACCGTGTCGAAGCACCTCTCCCTTCTCAAGAACGCCGGGATCGTGTCGGACGAGAAGCGCCGGTCCCAGGTTTTCTATACATTGAGGACCACCTGCGTCGTGAATTTTTTTTCCTGTGTGGAAACGGTCTTGAAAACCGCGGCCAAGGACCAGCTCGACTGTACGAAGTAGCCTGGCGAGGGAGCGACGACTCATGGTAAAGGAAGCGTGTGTCACCAAGGAGCCCAAGGGGCTCGGTTTTTTCGAGAGATATCTCACCCTCTGGGTCCTGCTCTGCATCGGGGCCGGCATCGTGCTCGGCAAGACAGCGCCGCAGGTCGCACGCTTTCTCGACGGCCTCGCGCTCAACGTGGGCGACGCGCCGGTCGTGTCGATCCCGATCGCCATCTGCCTCTTCTTCATGATGTTTCCCATCATGGTCAAGATCGATTTCGGCGAGGTGCTCCGGTCGGGGCGTAACGCGCGGCCCGTGGGACTCACGCTCTTCGTCAACTGGGCGGTCAAGCCCTTCACCATGTACGCCGTGGCCGTCTTCTTTCTGGGAACGCTCTTTCGCGGATTCATCGGGCCCGACGCCGTCGATCTGGTCAAGCTCCCCCTCGGCGTCGACCTCGACGTGGGCGCCGCCTACGGAGCGGGCCGGGTCGTGCTCGAGGACGGCGTCAAGATGCTCCAGGTTCCGCTCTGGCGCAGCTATCTGGCCGGCTGTATTCTTCTCGGCATCGCGCCGTGCACCGCGATGGTACTCGTCTGGGGGTACCTGGCCAGGGGCAATGACGGGCACACGCTGGTCATGGTGGCGATCAACTCGCTCGCCATGCTCTTCCTCTACGGGCCGCTCGGCGGATTCCTCCTCGGCGTGGGCCGCCTGCCTGTGCCGTGGCAGGCATTGCTGCTGTCGATCGGGATCTACGTGGCCCTGCCCCTCGTGGCCGGCTACTTCACGCGGAAGTGGATCGTGACCACCAAGGGCGAGGTGTGGTTCCGGGAGAAATTCCTCCACCTGCTCACGCCGATCACCATCGTGGCCCTGCTCGTAACGCTCGTGCTCCTTTTTTCCTTCAAGGGTGAGGTGATCCTCTCCAATCCGCTCACGATCCTCTGGATCGCCATTCCGCTCTTCGTCCAGACGGTGATGATCTTCGGGCTCGGTTTCGGGCTGGCCCGCCTCCTCAAGCTCTCCTACGAGGACACGGCCCCGTCATCGATGATCGGCGCGTCGAACCATTTCGAGGTGGCCATTGCCACGTCGACCATGCTTTTCGGCCTCTCGTCCGGCGCGGCACTGGCCACGGTGGTCGGAGTGCTGATCGAAGTGCCCGTCATGCTCATGCTCGTCAAGATTTGCCTGCGCTCGAGCCGGTCCCTGAAGTGGCGCTGAGCCGTTCCCCTGAAGGACGCCTGCGGCGGGGATCAAACCTCGGCGCAACGCTCGATCACCAGGCGACGAACTTTTCTTGAATGAAACAATCATAGATGTTTCTGGCCGTGTCATCCTCGAGCCGGCGCATGTCGGTCGTCCGCACCAGGCAGCGGTGCGTGCGCCAGTAGTCGAGCTGGGTCTTGATCACCTTGAAAGTGTGGTTTTCGATCAAGAAAGCATACTCCTGGATCGGCGGCCGGTTCGACTCCGGGTAGTACAGGGGATAGGGGCGAATATCCTCATCGATAGGATAAGGAGGATCGTCCCAGTTGTTGTCATACGATCTCAGTTCCTGATTCTCGGTGAGCGCGTTCATGGGAGCCATCTTGGCGAAGGGGGCCTCCGATTCGTAGGGGATCGAGTGGGCATAGGGGAAGTGAGGCACCGCAACTCCGAAAGCCGGTTCTCCGAGAATGGTCCACAAGGTGGTGTAGTGGGGGCTTTCGCCCGGCTTGACCCCGTGGGCCACCGTGCAGGAGCGGGTCCTGTACCGGCTGATGAACAGGTTGGTGTCGAATTGGTCGAAAGGGCCCACATCTTCGGGATCGATATCCTCCATGTCCCTGGCCACATCCCTCAGGATGAATTCGTAGCTGATGCCGTTGGGCAGGGCTTCGGTCAAGAGCGCGATGGCCCTGTCCTTTCGCTCAAAGCCCGGATCGGAATTCTCGCCCCACGTGTTGTGGTTCGCCATGACGAGGAAGGTCGCGGCATCGTACCGGTTGTACTCCGCATATTCGTCGCTCTGGGTACGCACCTCGAACATGGCCGCGCCGCCGCTCGCATCGATGACACCGAAGTTGCCCGAGATTCCCGGGCCGTACCAGTCTTCCAGCAGGTCATCGAAATCCTGGACCGTGGTGCAGGTCATGAGAGCCTGTTTCATGACAACGCCGTTCTGGCTCGAGTCGTCGTAGGGTTCATCGTAGAACACGACGGCGTTGCAGATGGCAAAGCCCTCGTCATTGGCCCCGGACCACACCTTGATCGTCTCCTCCTGATCCTGCATGTCGTTGCAGTTGACGATGCCGATGTATCCGTCCCTCAGCTCGGCGTCGGTGAAGTACTTCACCTCGTTCTTGAAGAAATGTTCGGTGTCCCGGTTTTTCCACAAGATCGGTCGGCCGTCCTGGGTGGCGTTCCCCGAGACCACCGCAATGGTACACGCGGAAGAATCCGGGCAGAGCTGCCCCATGAACGAGAAGACCAGGATCGAGGTCATGAAGATCGTGCCATACCTTTTTCGAAGCTGTTTCATGATTTATCCTTTTCAACAGAAGCACTCTCCCAGGCGTCCGACATCCGGACGCCGGTCAATTGGCCGTCACGAGCGATGGTTTCTTTTCGGATCTTGAATTCCCTTTCACTGGTCTGATGCGCACTTCATCAGGCGGTAATATTCTAACGTCGGATGGTTATCGAGCCAAGTGAAACCGAGCCGAAGAGCCGCCATCTAGTTCGGCACGGTCACTTCCCGACGGGGACGGTGAGGTTGAAGACCGTGGTGATCGAATGGATTTCGGTGTTTGCCTCATCGTCGTGGTCCGCGATGAACTCCATCAGCTCGTCGATCTTCTGCCTCACCTTGGCTGCCGCGCGCCCGTCGAGGCGGGCCGTCAATCGGCGCACGTCTGTCGTTTTGCGCGAGCCGCCTGAGAGCGTCTTCTCGTGACCGAGAGTCCGCCGGAGATCGCGTTCCGCCGCGCGGAGGACCGAGCCGTAGAGGTCGCCCAGCGCGTCGAGAAATCCCTTCGATCGTTTGCGAGAGTCCACGAGGATCCGGGGCGCCACCAGTTCGTAGACCTTTTCCAGCCTCTTCCCCGAGAGGCGCTCCCGGTTGACCCGGATCAATCCTGCCCGGGCGAGCTTCTTGATGTGGTAGTAGAGCGATTCGGGCGCGAGACCGACGTGCGGGGCGAGCTCGCTGACCGAACAGGTTTTCAGCTGCGCCATCGCCGCGATGATCTGCTGCCGGATCGGTGTCTTGAGAGACCTGAGCTGCTTGGTGCTCGTGATCAGATGGGTTTTTGGTTTCCTCTTTGCCATGATTCGTTTACTACTGTAATTTTTAAAAATTTTCAAATAGAAATTACTCGCTCGTCTCGTATATTTGATCGGGGATCTGGACGATTCTCCGCGACCTTCGATCGGACCGCTCCCCTCGAGAGGGCACCCCTTCGACAGCGCTCACCGTGGCACCTGAATGGAGAATCCAGATGTTGACGACCTTTTGCTTTACGTTCTTGTTCTGTCTTTGCTCGCTCTGCGTCCTGGGCGGGCCGGGGGGATTGGCCGCGGGGAACGAGGATCCGCCGGCGATCGGTTCTGCGTGGCGCCTCTGGTGCCAGGGCCGGATCGACGAGGCGCGGACGGCCGCCCTCGCCGTTCTCGAAAAGGACCCGTCCCATTCCGAGGCGCTTCATCTGCGTATCCTCACATCCTTTGCGACGGGAAAATTCGAGGAGTGCGCCGTCGATTTCGAGGCGCTCGATGATTCCTATCACAGGTACACCGGGCTCGCCCCGGTTATCGTCGACGCCTATCTCCATCTGAACCGGCCTGCCGACGCGGCAGCACTCGGCGCCAAGACCGGTCAGCCGGCCGGCGTGCGCAAATGGCTCGATAAACGCAGCCGCAGGCCTTTGAAGGTGAAACTGGACGAAACAACGGTCATCCCCTTTACCGAGAGCCAGATCCCTCTCGACCTCATGCCGGCGGTGCCCGTCGAAATCAACGGTCTACCGCTCATCGCCAATCTCGATACGGGCGGCGCCTTTCTGGCCATGGCTCCCGGCATGGCGCAGCGCCTCGGTATCGAAACCAGCATCCACGGCGAGGGATTGGCGAACATGACGCGGGTGACTTACCTGAAAGGCCTGGCCGATGAGCTGAGGCTCGGTGGCGCCTCTCTGGCCAACGTTCCCGTCGACGTGATCCGCTTTCCCGAGGACAAACCCCTGCCGCCCGGGCTCGAGGATCTCCTCGTCGTGGGAACCAACGTGCTCGAGCAGTTTTTCACGACCTGGGACAATGGAAATAAGCGTCTCGTCCTCTCCCCGCGCGGCCGAGAAAGCTCGAGAAAAAAACACCTCGCCCTCGTTCCGCCCGATCGATCGGAGATGGACTTCTTTTACTTGGCCGATCACCACCTGGGCGCGCTCGGATCGATCAACGGTTCGGACAGCCTCTTTTTCCACGTGGACACAGGCCTGGTGTTGATGGATGGCCAGGGGCGCCAGGCAGCGCTGGCCGCAACAGCGAAAAGCATCAAAAAGTGGGGCATTCCGTACGAGAGCGGTCCGTTCATCGACGGAACCGTCTCGATCGCGCTCGGCCCGCTCGAGGAATCGGGCCACATCATCCACGCTGCGGGGATGAAGTCGATCTCCTGGCAGGGCCTTGCCACGGAAGCGACACTCTCCCATGGGTTCACGAAGAACTACGTCTGGACCATGGACTTCGACAACCGCACGTGGTTGTTCACGAAAGTCGAATGACCGCGCGCACCTGTCTGATCCGCCCTGGGAACCGCTGATGCTTTCCTGGAGCTTCAGGAAGTCCGCGCCGGTAGGCGCAGCGCTGAAGTTGTCCACCTAGTTCCGGCAGCTGGTCTGCGCGGCATTGCGGTAGTTGCAGACATCGATCTCGTAGGTTCCGTTCGACGGGGGAATGAAGTTGACTTCGAAAGCGACACGTGTGGGAGAAGAGATCGAGCGAATCATTCGAAGGCGGTTCGATCCGATGGCACGGTCTTTGAGTAGTTGATTGCCGAGCTCTCACCGCGTGATGGTGGAGCGTGAATTCTCCGTTCAACATCGCCTGTTATCGAAGATCGTGCAGCGGATAGACAAGAGAGGCGTGCAATCGATTGCATCACGGGAAACATTCTCTGCTCCACATGTACACGGAATGTCTGTTCAAGCCCTTGGTCGGCGAATTCACTTTTTGTGTCGAGAGAAATACGTCGCGCCCGCCGTGCGCGTCTGTGGAGTGTGAGCAATCCCGAGAGGAGGAACAGATGAAGGCACCATTAGTCAGTCTTATCCTTATCGTCCTGGCAGGCGGCTTGTCGGCTCAAGCCCCTTACCATCCGAAGTCGTGGTACGAGGGCCAGATCACGACCGACACCGATGGTATCCACTACATCAATGGCTCAACCGATGGAGACGCACTCGCCTGCCAGGGCTATGTCCAGGCGGCCGACATGGGGCGAATCCTCACCTTCGTCTACGCCAAGGCGATCGGGAAGAGCGCCTGGGCCTGGGGCAAGATCGAAGACGGCGAGGACGACTCCCATTATCAAAACGACTGCACCGTCGCACTGTGGGGCGTCAACGACCTGGCCGCATGGGTCACGATCCAGATGCAGAACGACAATCCCGCGGTCCACGATCTCCTGGTGCGGTTTTGCGAGGGGCTCACCGACGGGATCTACCACAACTGGCCATCCATCTACAACAAGGCCTGGTTTCAAAATATCTTTCCCAACGGATTCGCGCCCGAGCACGTCTTTGCGGCGCAGTTCGGATTTTCCTTCATGCCCGATGTCGTTGCGAACACTTACGGGGTGGCAACGGGGATGGCGGGTATCGATACCTTTTTTCCAAACGACAGCTCCGACGAGTGGGTCATGTACGATGACCAGGGCGTTTCGTGGCTGGTCATCGATCCCCACTACGGCTTTGGCTGGGGGATGCCGGACGGAGACGAGGACCGGGGCGTCCATACCTGCGCCGTCGACGGTGATACCCTTCACTGGAAGGGGCACAACGCTCTTGGACTTCCCTTCATGGGGATCGGCGTGAGCCTTGCCCAGACACCGGACGAGGAATCGATCGGCTGGACAGTGACCATGGCCGGAATCGATGTGGCCGACTGCTACGTCCTGAAGTGGGAGAACCAGGGAGGCGTGGACGGATACCTCATGGAGGACGGGTGGAAGGCAATCCAGAAGACGACCGTGCAGATCAAGTTTCCCGACAACCAGTCCCTGCCTTACGAGATCTGGAGCACGGCAACCGATCACGGTCCGATCGTCCACAGGGAGGGCGACGGGTTCGGTGCGGACGACAAGGTCTATGCGGGCCGCGCCAATTTCACTGTTTTTCCCGACTGTGTGCGCATGTCGGAGCAGGCGTACGCCCAGCTCCAGTGCGAGGACATGGACGGCTTCTTCACCGAAACGGGGCGTTTCATGGCTCCGCTCTACGGCAACATCGCCGTGGCTTCCAGTGGATCGGCCCCGCGCGATCGGATCGGCTACATCCTGCTCAACGCTGTTCCCGATCGTCGGAGTGTTCCCGGCTGGGAAACGAAGGTATGGACCGAACCTGTGGACGGATCGCTTTACGCCAACATCTGGCAGGGCGTTCACGGCTTCGGCGACCTTCCCAAGGTCAGGGGCGACAGCCAGGCCTATTTCATCAACTGCAACGCGAGTTGCGACCTGACCTACGGGCGATTCAAACAGCACGTTCCCGAGTACCCGGCATACATGATCTACGGCTGGGGGATCGAAACCTTCCGGCAGCAGCGCGCCGACGAGCTGCTTCAGGTCCCGCCGGGCGAGGTGGATTACGATCTCATGTACGCGGCGATCACCGACGTGAGCCACGGCCGTGCGCGGAATATCATCCCGCTGATCTCCGATGCCTACGTCGAGCACGGCTCTGAAGTGACCGATCCGATCGTGGATCTCGTCGTCCCCATTTTCGAGAACTGGGACAAGCGAGCCACGAAGGAGAGCAAGGTGATGTATTTCTACAAGCTCTGGGAGATCGCCTTCAAATCGCTCGATCCATCCTACGGCGGAAAGTTTTTCAGCTTTGCCAGCGGCCTGCCGCCCGAAACCCAGTATCCGACGAAGTTCACCCGGGAGGAGGCGATTCACGCCCTGGCCGCCATCGCCGACGCTTACCACGACTACTTTCTCCCCAAGTACAAGCTCACGGGAAACATCACCTGGGGAGGAAACCACTACATCAACAGGATCACCAGCTTCAACCCGCACACGAGCCTCCGCTGGGAGGTCTCGGGCGACGCCTGCTGCCTGCGCTCCGCGGGGGGGAACTTCTACAGCTTGCACAGCCCTCCCGAGAAATGGCAGGACTACTTCTCCATTGACATCGACTGGGGCCAGATCACTCCTTCGATCGTGAAGATGACCCATGCTCCCGAGATCTACAAGTTCACCACGGCGATGCCCAATGCCGTGGATCCTCTCTCGCCCAACTTCGATCCCGCATGCCCCTGCACCGAGGATTGGGCCAACGAGGAGTACCGCGATTTCTGACAGCCAGTGAATCCTTTCGAACGAGCGCCCTCTTCCGCCCCGGAAGGGGGCGCTTCTTTCCCGCCCATTGCGCCGGCGGCCGAAACGCGGGGAGGAGGTTCGAAAAATCGAGAATTCCTTTGGCCGCGCTTTGGGGTATCATGGACGCCTCGTTGAGACCTGTCCGAGAAACACGAACACTCTGCCCGATTCAAAGGTTAGACCATGGCCGACCCCTTCACCTCGCTGAAAGAACGCGCGCTCAAACTGGGCAACCACAACCGCAAGTACATCATCGCTGCCGAGAAGTTCAAGGACCGCCTCCAGTACCACCTGGAGAAGCGGGGCGACCTGAACAAGGTTCACCTCTTCAGACCGACGGAGGACCTCGAGTTCGAGATGGACACGATCATCGAGGCCGGGTCGGACGAGCGTGAGAAACTCAACTTTCTCGGCTGCTACTACTCGCTCCAGCTCCTCAACCTGAACATCCGCAACGTGGACGTGCTGCAGCTCGAGGTCCTTTCCGGCCTCGATCCCATGCCGTGCTACGAGGCCTTCATGAGGCGGCTCGGCGTCCAGTTCAGAAAGCTCACCGCGGCCTACATGTCCCGCCTGCTCAACCTCTTCGCGGGCGGCGACGACACGGAGTACGTCATCCTCGGCGTGGGCACCCGCGCAGACCAGGACGACATCGACGTGGGGATCGTGGTCCCCGAGGGCGAGGTGGGCGATCGTTTCAACCAGGGCCTCTCGCGCCTGAACAACGAGATGCTCAAGCGCGCCTCGAGGCTCCACTTCCACCTGTCGGAGAATGTGGGCCGCAAGCGGTATTATGCCACGATCCCCGAGTACATCGAGCTCCTCGAGACCAAGGTCCACGACTTCGTGGTCATCAACGAGATGCTCGGCGCCTGCCCGATTCTGGGATCGGACAGGCTTCACCGCGAATTCGCCGAGAAGGTCACGGCCCGTTACTTCCACACGCAGGGCGAGCCCAACAAGCACCATGAAGGCTTCGTGCGCGGCATCGTGGGCGAGATCCGCTCCCTGCTCCTTCAGCCGGCCGGACCGGAGGTCATCAATCCGAAAGACGACGCCCTCAGGATGATCAAGGGCCTCGTCTTCGTGGGAAAGACGATCTTCGGCATCGACGCGGACAGTCACTGGGAGACCCTGCGCGAGATGGAAAAGCACGATCCCGACCGCGTCGACAAGTACCGCGGGCTCTACAGGGCGCTGACCTTCATCGAGACCTTCCGCTTTCTCTATCAGCTCTACGAGGTCCAGGAGGAGCAGATCGACCTGACGAGCGAGCACGTGACGGAGAGCCTCGACCAGGTGGCGCGCGCCATGGGCTACAAGAAGATGGGTGTCGTGCCCGCGTGGCACCACCTCGTGATCCACTACTTCGAGTTCATCCGCCTGACGCGCATGACGGTGGAGTCGCTGCTCAACGATGTGCGCAGCCACCTGCGCGAGTCGAGCATCTTCACCGGTTTCATCGCGGCCGAGCTCGACAAGCCGGCCGACCTCGAGCCGGGCGAGAACCCCGCGCGCGACTTTGCCGACATCGCCGAGTTCTTCGAGGGGACGCGCTTCTGGGACGATGTGCTGCGCCCGCTCGGTTCGGAAAAGGGCGTGCTCGTCTCGCGCTTCGTCCAGTCCTTCCAGAACTGCAGTGCGCGTGAGCGATCCCGCCTGATCCAGCGCTACGTCTCATCCGCGCGCTACACCATGTTCTCCGTGCTCTCCCTGATGATGATCATCTACCGCAACCGCGCCCTGCCCGGCGCGCACGAGCTCTTCGATGATTTCACGCAGGCCTTCCTGAGGCGGCTGCGCAACATGCCCGGGGCGATGAAGCGCATCGTTCAGGTCTTCCACAGGCACCCGGGTTTGATCGACGAGTTCCTGGCCGCGCTCGAGAACGACCTGATGGGGCCCTTCATGGAGATCATCGACGTGGAAACATGGCACGTGAGCCTCACGGAGGCGCGCGACAGGCTGCTCTTCTTCTGCCGCCTCCACTACTTCACGAGCCTCTATTTCAAGCGCTTCATGCGCAACGCCTTCGAGCGCCATCCGCGGTTCATCCTCTATATGCAGGAACCGGACAACCTGCGCCGGATCGCCGAGGGTTTCCTGGGCGAGGTCGAGAACCTGGCCGGACCGGCGAGCAAGAAGCACAAGCTGGGCGAGTACTACGACCTCGAGTTCCTCCGGGTCGGTCTCGAGACCCTGTCGGGCAGGGAAGTGAGCGAGACGAACGCCGACTTCACCGAGTTCTCGGACAACTACTTTCAGACGCTCTACAGCATCTGTCGGAGCGAGGTGGAAAAGGCGTGGGGCAAGAAGGTGCCCACGCACGACCTCTTCGCCATCTACGCGGCCGGCGGCTACGGCCGCGAGCAGGCCTACGACGACGACTTCGACCTCTTTTGCCTGCTCAATTCGAACGATCCCGAGATCAAGAAGTTCTGCACCCAGATCGTGGCCAAGATGAACAAGGAGATCATCAAGCGCGGCACCATGCCCCATTACCGCTTCGCCGATCACTTCGGCACCTATGTGACCGGCGTGGACGAGCTCGAGATTTTTCTCGACAAGGGCGGCGACGAGGTGATGGTCGAGTGCTCCCAGCTCCTCGGATCGCGTCTGGTGGTGGGCAGCACCCGCTTCGACGAGGAATTCCAGCAGAGGGTGATCAGGCCCTACATCTTCGACCGGAGCCACAGCTTCATCCGCAGCCTGATCAGGGAGGTCCAGTCGCGCCACGAGTACTATGACAAGGAGTACGGCGGCAACTGCCTCAATCTGAAAGAGTGTCCGGGCGGACTGCGCGACATCGAGACACTGCTTCTCCTGTACAAGGCGCTCTTCAATATCAGGCACAATATTTCGGAACAGTTCCTCCTTCTTCTCGGTGAGTTCGATCTCGCCTCCTCGGGAGAGATCGAGCCCTTGCGCGACTCGCTCAATTTCCTGCGCAACCTGCGCGACGTCTACCGGCTCGTGGTGACGGCCGACGACGATCTCCACCCCGACTACCTCGAGGAGGTGGCGCGCATCCTGAAATTCGAGGACACGATGAGCCGTTCGGGCGCCGAGCATCTTCTCGATCATTACCGCAAGGTGACCGCCAAGGTGGCCGAGATCGTCCGCGAGCTCATGGCCGGGGTGTTGCAGTAGTTCCCGGAATAATTCCTCCACTTATTGTTCCCGGAACAATAAGTGGAGGAATTATTCCGGGAACACTTATTGCAAAACATCGAGGAGGGCTTTTACTTGACTGTCCGGCGCCCGGCGCGGATCCCCGATTCTCTGACAGCAGTCGTTCCCAAATTTACGGCGAAGGAATAAAGAGATGTTCAAGTCGACCAGCCTGATCCTCGTTTTTCTGCTTCTTTTGTTCTGTCCCTCAACCGCCCGGGCCGAGGAGCCGGCCGGTTCCGCCTTCTTGTCCCTCAAAGCGACCGGAGTCGATCGGTTTCTGGCCGAACACCCCGAGTACGACGGCAGGGGGGTGGTCATATTCGTGCTCGACAACGGGGCCGACGTGGGCGTGCCGGGCCTTTTGAAAACGACGACGGGCGAACCCAAATTCATCGATGCCCGCGATTTTACCGGACAGGGCGATGTGGAACTCGCCATCGCAACGCTCCGCGACGATGGTTCCCTGGCCGGCGAGGACGGAGAAATCATCGTCAGCGGTGTCGATCTGCTCCCCAAGAAGGACGAGGGCGGCGCCTACTGGCTCGGTTCGCTCGAAGAGACCCGGTTCATGAACTCCGAATTCGAGGATTCGACGGGATCGATCGACATCAACGACAATGGCGAGGAAGACGATATTTTTGCCGTGCTCGCCTACCCCGCCCAGGGCGCTGACTACTGGATCGCCTTCGTCGACACCGACGCGGACGGCAACCTCGATGACGAGGAGATGCACCGCAGCTTCGCCGATGACCTGAAGAAGCTCTTCTTCCAGCGCCGGCTGCCCGAGAAGCAGACGCGGCCCATGACCTTCGCGCTCACCATCGATCCGGACGAGCATGTCGTCTCCTTTCATTACCCCGACGGCGACCATTCGACCCACGTCTCGGGGATCGCGGCCGGTCACGGCATCGAGGGAACGAAAGGCTTCAACGGCGTGGCCCCCGGAGCCAATGTCATCTCGTGCAAGATCGGCGACGGAACCCTCTCGGGCGGCGCCACGGTCACCGCGTCGATGAAGGACGCCTACGAGTTCCTCCGCCGGTACGCCCGGAAGCGGAACGACGAGGTGGTGATCGTCAACATGAGCTACGGGATCGGGTCCGAGATCGAGGGGCGGAGCGACATGGATCGATACATCGACGATCTCCTCCTCGAGAACCCGAACATCATCCTCTGCACGTCGGCCGGAAACGAGGGACCGGGTATTTCCACGATCGGCGTCCCCGCGGCGTCGTTCATGGCCGTCTCCGTGGGCGCTGTCATGGCCCAAGAGGTGGCGCGCAATGCCTACGCGGCCGAACTCGGCGGGCACAGGCTCCTCCACTTCTCGTCACGCGGGGGCGAACTGGACAAACCGGACATCTGCGCTCCGGGCGCATGCCTCTCCACCGTGCCCAGGTGGAGCGACGGATCGCGCATGTGGGGAACGAGCATGGCTTCGCCCTACATGGCGGGAGTCATGGCGCTCCTGGTGAGCGCGGCCAAGGCGGAGTTTCCCCACCGGACCGTCAATATCGGGCTCCTCCGCAAAGCGGTTCAAAACAGCGCCGATCTGATCGAGGGGTGTTCCCAGCTCGGAAACGGCCGCGGCATGGTGAACGTACCCCGCGCCTGGGAACTGCTCTCACTCTATCTTTCGCAAGAGGAAGATTCCGTTCTCGCATGGAAGATCTCCACCCTGTCGCCCGCGGCGCCCGGCGCCAGGAGCCGCGCGGCCTACTGGCGCAGCGTCTATTGCCCCGGGAACGAGGCTCAAATCTTCCGGGTGGCGCCTCTGTTCATGCCCGGCACCTCGGCCGACGCGATCAGCGAGTTCTTCCGGACGATCCATCTCGTTTCCAACGCCCCCTTCGTGCGCGCCGTGCAGGATTCTCTGCCCCTGCGCCAGGACCACGCCGGAAGCGTGCGCGTGCTGTACGATCCCGAAAAGCTCACCGAACCCGGCCTCTACGTGGGACGCGTTACCGGCTACCGCGGCAAAGCGGTTCCCGAGAACCGCGAGTTCGACCTGCAGAGCACGGTCGTCGTGCCCCACACCTTCGGCCCGGAAAACAACTACACCCTGGTGAAGAAGGGGGTGGCCTCGGAACCGCTCGAACCGGTCCACTACTTTCTCGCCGTGCCCCCCGGCGCCACGCGCATGAACGTGACCGTCTCGGTGCCCGAGGAAAAGTACTCCTACACCTGCGCCGAGCTCTTCGACAGGGCGGGCCGGAGCTACTCTTACCTGGGCCGGTTGAACACGACGCGAGGCGTGAGGGGGCTGGCCGACCATGTGGACGAGCGGGACCTCACTCCCGGCGTATGGGAACTGGCGGTCTGGGGTGACTACAGGGCGGGCAAGACCTCCTATCACGACGTGAAGGTCGAGTTCATGGGGTTCGAGGTGCACGGAACTCCCCGGCTGAGCGTCGATTTCAAACCGGGCAAGACGCCGCGCGGCTCCTTCGAGGTGACCAATCTTTTCAACAAGGCGGTCTGGACCACGGCGACCGGAACGGTTTGGGGATACCGCCGGACCATGAAGGAGCGCATCGAAAAGACCGACGAGTATTCTTACACCTTCAGTCTCGACGAGAGCCTTGCGGGGGTCGATTTCAAGCTGGAGATGTCGCCCGAGGATTACGGCCTCTTCACCGACTTCGCCATCAATATTCTCGACTCGAGCGGCAAGAGCCTGCTCAAGGACGGGCTGTCGTACAGAAAGACCGATTTCTTCTTTCCCAATCCGGGCGGAAAGGGAACGTACACGCTTCAGATGATCGCCGGATTTGCCCACGCCACTCTCAAGCCTTTCGAGTTCACTCTGACCGAGGGATATGTTCGCGCCGAGCCGGTGCCCGTGGCGGTGACCTATTCGGACAACTCGCCGACGATCCTCTTCGTGCCCGGAATTCCGTCGAAGGTGAAGTATTCTCTCGGCGGAGTGCCGCCCATGACTCCCAAGAATTACGAGACCGCCGCCACGCTCATTTTTACCGAGCGCGGCACGGAGCAGGAAGTGCTTCGCGTCAGACTAGGTACCTCACCCTAGCGTGATCCATCACTTTTTTCGTCATCGATAAATATTGGACAATTTCCACCACAATTGTTGGTAATTGCCCCCCATTTTGTGGTATTACACTCGACTTCCTTGCCCGCTAGACAACGTGATGTGACGTACTTTGAAACATCTCGCATCAGACCCGGCAGAATCGCGTTTTCTTTTCCCCTGAAAGTCGAGAAGGACCAGAGAGCATGTCTCCAACAATTTTGCATTTGATCAGCTATGTTTGCGTCGTCGTTTTGGTCCTCGCAATGGTGATCAAGTCGAAAAAGATTCTCAGTCTACCGCTGCATCTCAGATGGGAGCTCTACCCGGTTGCCCACGAAGGAAAAAAGGCGAGCTACGGCGGCTCGTTCATGGAAGAGGTCGACTGGTGGACCAAGCCGCGACATTCTTCGCTCATCGGCGAACTCAAGGTCATGATCCCGGAGATCCTCTTTCTCAAGGCGCTCTGGGAGAGCAACCGCAGCCACTGGGTCAGCTCCTTTCCCTTTCACTTCGGCCTCTACCTGCTCGTGTTCACGATCTTTCTCTTCATCGCGGGAGCGGTGATGGGGATCGCCGGTGTCGACATGACGGCCGAAGCGGGCGGTTTCGTCGGGGTGCTCGACAGTGCCACGGGCGTCATCGGCGTGGTCGGTCTGATCCTCACCGCTCTCGGGTCGATCGGACTGCTTGTGCGGCGCCTCACCGACCAGCAGTACGCGCCCTACACGACAGGAGCCGACCTCTTCAATCTCCTCTTCTTCCTGGCCGCCATGGTGGCCGGCCTCTACGTTGCCTTTCTCACGGAGAACGGGGTGGTTGCGACGCGCGGTTACGTCCAGAGTTTGATCACCTTCGATCTGGGCGCCCAGACGGCGGGGACATCGGTGACGGTCATGGTTCTTCTCTTTTCCCTGCTCGTCGCCTACGTGCCGTTGACCCACATGTCGCACTTCTTCACCAAGTACTTCATGTATCACCACATCAGGTGGGACGATACACCCAATTACGGTGGCAAGGCTGACAAGACAGTGGCCGAATACCTCAACTACAAGGTGAGCTGGGATGCGCCGCACATCAAGGGCGGCGGCACCAAGACTTGGGCAGAGGTGGCAACGGAAAATCCCTTCCAGGAAAAGGAAGAATCGAAATGAGCAGAAATATCTTCAAGGATTTCAGCAACCCCGACAAACAGCTGGGCCATATCGATCCCAAGGACCTGATGCCCCTGCCTCCTCCCTACGACACGGACGAGGCACGCAAGGTTTGGAAAGAGCTCGACGAGTCAGCGCGCGAGAAGTTCGAGACCAACCTGGACGATACGATCGGGATCGGTATCCCCAAACCGGAAACCAAAGAGGAGGAGCAAGAGCTGGTTCGCAAGTTCCTCTCCGGTCTGGAAAAACTCTTCACCAAGGAAAACAACTGGACCTTCTTGCAGCCCCTGACCCTTTCGATGGAACACTGCGCCAAATGCCAGACCTGCTCCGATGCGTGCCACATCTACGAGGCGTCGGGCAACAACGAGATGTACCGGCCGTCGTGCCGTTCGGAAGTTCTGCGCAGGATCTATTTCAAGTACCTCAAGCCGGGCGGCAAGTTTTTCGGAAAGTGGCAGCACGGCGACATCGAGCTCAACTGGACCACGGTACAGCGCCTGGCCGAGCTCGCCTACCGCTGCAACCTCTGCCGCCGCTGCGCCCAGACCTGCCCGATCGGCGTGGACAACGGACTGATCGGCCACGAGATCCGCAAGCTCTTCAGCCAGGAGATGGGTATCTCGGCGAAGGAGATCCACGAGGACGGTTCGGGACTGCAGCTCAAGGTCGGTTCGTCGACCGGCATGAACGACCTCGTACTCAAGGACAACATCGAGTTCATCGACGAGGACATGGAAGACCTGACCGGCATCAAGGTGGAGACACCCTGGGACAAGGTCGGCGCCGACGTCTTGTTGATCCACAACGCGGGCGAGATCCTCGCCTGGCCCGAAAATCCGGGCGCCTTTGCGGTGATTCTCGAGGCGGCCGGGATCAGCTGGACCCTGTCGAGCGAACTCGCCGCTTATGATGGCATCAACTACGGCCTCTGGTACGACGATGCCCAGTTCGCGCGCGTGGCGATCAAGCACGCGCAGGCTGCCAAGAAGCTGGGCGTGAAGAAGATCGTGCTCGGCGAGTGCGGCCACGCCCACAAGGCGCTCACCGTGATCGCCGACCGCGTGCTCACGGGCGATCTCAATATTCCGCGCGAGAGCGCCCTCACCCTGCTCGACGACATCGTCTCCTCGGGCCGGCTCAAGCTCGATCCGTCGCGCAACGACTTTCCCGTGACCTTGCACGACCCGTGCAACATGGTGCGTCTCATGGGGATCGTCGAACCCCAGCGCCGCATCGTGCGCAAGATTTGCCCCCAGTTCCGCGAGATGTACCCAAAGGGCGTGGACAACTACTGCTGTGGGGGGGGATCGGGATTCGCCATCATGTCGCGCCACAATTTCACGGACTGGCGCTTCAACATCTCGGGACGCAAGAAGATGCAGCAGATCCTCAACGCCTTCGCCGACGACCTGAGCCCGGAGACCAAGAAGTATCTCTGCGCGCCTTGTTCGAACTGCAAGGGCCAGTTTCGCGATATGATCACCTACTATGATGCCTGGGAAAAGTGTGGTATCCTCTACGGTGGCCTGGTGGAACTGATCGTGAATTGCATGGAAGACGCCAAGCCCAATTTCATTGACTGGGAGTGGCATTGATCCAGGGACGCGGGTCCCCAGAAGGAGGAGTTGGAATGAGCGGTTCACAGAATTCCCAGAAGACGATCCTCGTCATCGACGACGAACCCGATATCGTGACCTTTCTCACAATGCTGCTCGAGGACAACGGGTACCGTGTGATCTCGGCGCAGAACGGCCAGCAGGGGATGGAAGCTGCCAAAGCCGAGAAGCCGGACCTCATCACTCTCGACATAACCATGCCGGAGAAGTCAGGCGTCAAGTTCTACCGCGAAATGAAATCCGATCCTGATCTCAGTGGGATTCCGATCATCATCGTGACCGGTGTCTCCGGAGACTTCGAACAGTTCATCTCGGGCCGCAAGCAGGTGCCTCCGCCCGAGGGATATATCTCCAAGCCGATCGAAGAAGAGACGATGCTCAAGACGATCGGGGACCTCATCGGTCAATGACCTCGCTCTCCACATTTCCTCTCCCTTCGCGAGAGCCTGGCCTCGTCAGGTCAGGGTCTCATCACGTGCGATCATTCTCCTCGCGCATCATTCGAATCCGAAGGTGATTTCCTCATCCGGCGGTCGGTGGGGCGGAAACCAATGATATTCACATTAAATCTATAGGATTAGTGTGAAAAAAATTGAAAAACCCTTGGCTCGATGGGGAATCGACATATAATAAAAATCCTATAGAAACAGTATTAATATGCTATCGCTGTGAAACAAGGTGCTTTGGGTCTTGATCGCGCCTCGAACGGACACCGATCTTGCGCAGCGATTATGTTTTTGCAGGAGGTCCGCCAGATCGTTGTGGGAGCTCAGTTAATGGAAAAGAGAGTGAACAACAGTGTCATGAAACTCGTGGAAGGTGACATCACCGACCTCGATGTGGAAGCCTTTGTCTTCGACATCACGGCCGATGTGAAACTCGGCTCGGGCTATGGAGGCGCCATCACCGTGCGCGGTGGAAAGAGCATCCAGGAGGAACTCGATACGATCGGCAGCTGCCCGACGGGCGAAGCGATCGTGACCGAGGCCGGCCTGCTCAAGGCGGATTTTATCATCCACCTCAACGGCCCCAAGTTTCACGAACCGGGTACGGAAGAGATCCTCAAGCGCGCCACCCAGGCGGCGCTGCAACGGGCAGAGGAAAAAAGCATCAAGCGTCTCGCCTTTCCGCCGGTCGGCACGGGACTCTACCAGGTGCCTCTCGACCTCTGCGCCCGGGTCATGACGGAAACGGTGGAGGAGCACCTGGGGAAGGAAACCTCTCTCGAAGAGGTGATTTTCGTTGCCCTCGATCCGCGTGAATACCAGCCATTCAAGGCCAAGTTCGAATAAGGAGTTTGACATGGAACCGGTCGAATCGAGCAACCTTCTCCATATCGCCGAGATCGTGCACTGGATCGCACTCGCAATCATGGGACTCGTGTACACGATCCGCCTGATGTGGCTCTTCAAATTCAAGGGAGCGCGCGACCGCCAGGCGCCGGGCGAGCGGGGCGACACGTCCCTCAAGCCGTCGATCTACTCGCTGGGGAACGTGGCCATGCCCTGGGCAATGGAGAGCACGCGTCACGGGATGGGATTCTATCTCAGTTTCGTGGTCTTCCACCTCGGCGTGGCGGCGGGTATCTTCGCGGCTTTTGTCAGCTCGCTCTACCCGCCCTTTTTCGAGATCGCCACGGTCTCCTACATATTCGCGGCGATCATCGGCGCGGCGTTCCTCGTTTCCGTCGGCCGTATCATCCGTCGCGTGGCGCGCCCCGTGCTGCGGCTGATCAGCACTCCCGACGACTACTTTTCCCTCTTCACCCTGACCGTCTGGTTCGGGATCGGCGTCCTGGCCATGCTCTATCTCGCCGGCGCCCTCGAGAGCGAGGGGAACATGATTGCCTATCTCTTCGCGACCAGCTTCTTCCTCATCTACGTGCCCTTCTCGAAGATTTCCCACTATCTCTACTACCCCTTCACCCGGTTCTGGATCGGTCGGACCCTGGGACATCGTGGCAGCATGCCGGCAACCAAAGGCTAAGGAGATCACAAGGTGACGACAAAACCGAAAACATACAAGGTCGACAAGATGGTCGAGCTTCTCAAACCCAAGCTCTCGCGCCAGGTCGTGGGTTCGCTCGTGGGCTGCGTCCACTGCGGCATGTGCAACGAGTCGTGCCACTACGTGCTCAGCCATCCCGACGATCCCAAGATGACGCCATCCTACAAGGCCGACCAGCTCCGCAAGATCTTCAAGCGGAAGTTCGACTGGACGGGCAAGGTCTTTCCCTGGTGGGTCAAGGCCAAGATGCCCATGACCGACGAGGATCTTGAAGAGCTCAAGGACATCGCCTTCGGCACGTGTACCAACTGCCGGCGCTGCACCTTCAACTGCCCCATGGGGGTCGACACGGCCACGCTCAACCGCATCATGCGCGGCCTCCTCACGCGCGTGGGCGTCATGCCCGAGGGCGTGCGCGTGGTGAGCAAGGACACGTGGGAGCTGGGCAACCAGATGGGCGTGCTCAAGGAAGACTACGTGGAGACGATCGAGTGGCTCTCCGAGGAGCTCGTGGCCGAGGTCGAGGACGACAAAGCCGAGATTCCGATCGACAAGGAAGATGCCGAGGTGGTCTACACGATCAATCCGCGCGAGGTCAAGTACGACCCGCGCACCATCTCGAACGCGGCCCTCATCTTCTACGCCGCGGGCGAGAACTGGACCATGCCCTCCTGGGGCTGGGACCAGACCAATTTCGGGCTCTTCTCGGGCGACGATGTCATGGGCGCGGCCAGCTACAAGCACCTTGCCGACAAGCACAAGGAGCTGCGCGGCAAACGGCTGGTCATCTCCGAGTGCGGCCACGGATACCGTTCCACCCGCTGCGAGGGGCCGAACTGGTCGGCAACCAACCAGGACTTCGTCATGGAAAGTTCGGTCATAACCATGCTGCGCTACCTCAAGGAAGGCCGGATCAAGGTGGACAAGACCAAGAACTCGATCCCCGTCACCTTCCACGACTCGTGCAACAACGCACGGAGCTGCGGTTTTTACGAGGAGCCGCGCGAACTGCTCAACCTGGTCTGTGGCGATTTTCGCGAAATGTACCCCAATCGGACCGAGAACTTCTGCTGCACCGGCGGCGGCGGTGCCATGTCGATGTCGGAGTACACGCCGCGCCGCCTCGCATCGGCCAAGGTCAAGGCGAAGCAGCTCGAGGACACGGGCGCCAAGATCGTTGTCACCTCGTGCCACAACTGCGTCGACGGTCTCGGCGACCTGATCAAGCACTACAAACTCGGTATGGAAGTGAAGCAGCTCGTCGACCTCGTGGCCGAGGCGCTCATTATGCCCGAGAAGCCGGCTGTTGCCGAAGAGCCGGCTGTTGCCGAAGAGCCGGCAGTCGCCGAAGAGCCGGCAGTCGCCGAAGAGCCGGCAGTTGCCGAAGAGCCCACGGTCGCCGAACCTGCCGCTGCTGCCGCGGGCGCTCCCGCGGTCGGCGAAGCTGGGGGCGAGGATTCGCAAGTCAGCCTCGAGGGCAAGAAAATCCTGGTCGTCGACGACGATCCGGACACACTCGCCTTCATCGAGATGGTTCTCCAGGACAACGGCTGCGAGACCGTGACCGCTGCCGATGGCGACGAGGCGATCGAGAAGGCGCGGAGCGAGAAGCCCGACCTCATCACCCTCGACATGTGGATGCCGGGCAAGACCGGCGTCGATGTCTTCGTGGAACTTCGCAACGATCCCGAGATCTCCGAAACACTGGTCTGCGTCATCTCGGGCCGCCCCGAGTTCAGGCAAGTGATCTACGACCGGCCGGTCAAACCGCCCGAGGGATATCTCGACAAGCCGGTTTCCGAGGACAGGCTGGTCCTGAACCTCAGGAAGATTTTCCTGCTCAGCCGCAAGACCTGATCGTTCTTTTGACGGCGAGATAAAATGAAGATTTCCACACGTGCTCGGTACGCGCTGCGTCTCATGGTGGATCTTTGCCAGAACGCTGATTGCGACAGGCCGATCCACCTGAAAGAGATCGCCGATCGAACCGATCTCTCGCGAAGGTATCTCGAACAGCTGGCCACGAGCCTGAAGAATGCTTCCCTTCTGCAGAGTTACAGCGGTCGGAAGGGAGGGTACAGGCTGGTCAGGTCCGCAGACGAGATCGGCGTTCTCGAGATCGTCGAAGCCGCGATCGGGCCGATCAGCATCTCGAATTGCGTCGTCTCGCCCGAGTCCTGTTCGAAATCGGACGACTGCGAGTGCAACCTGCTCTGGGCGCTCCTCAACCATCGCATCAAGACCGTCCTCGGTGAGTTCTCTCTCGCCGAGCTCACCGAGCCGACCTGGCGAACACGGATCGTGCGCGAACTGGGTGGGGAGAGCATGCCATGACCGGCCGCGATGAAGATCCGATCGAATTCCCCGGCATTTCGTTCGAAACGCTCTTCAACGAGATCCCCTGCTGCATCTCGGTTCAGGACCGCAACCTCAAAATCATCAGGGCGAACGATCGTTTTCGCGAGGCCTTTGGCGAACACGAGGGACGGTATTGTTACGAAGTCTACAAGAACCGCCCGGACAAATGCGACGTCTGCCCCGTGGAGGGAACCTTCGCCGACGGCCAGAAGCGATCGAGCGAGGAGACGGTCCGCCACGTCGACGGCCGCGAAGCGCACATCCTGATCAACACCACGCCGCTGCGCAACGGGTCCGGCGAGATCGTGGCGGTCATGGAGATGTCGACGAACGTCTCGGAATTGAAGAAGCTCCAGGCCGATCTCGACGAGAGCCGCAAGCTCTATCATTCCCTTTTCGAGAACGTCCCCTGCTTCATCACCGTGCTCGACAAGGACCTGCGGATGATCGAGGCGAACCGCTATTTCCGCGAGACCTTCGGCGACATCGAAGGTGTTCATTGCTACGAGGCGTGCAAGGGACGGAACGCGAAGTGCGAGAACTGTCACGCCGAACAGGCTTTCCGGACCGGCGAGACCTACCGATACGAGAGCACGGTCACCTGCAGAGACGGCCGGACGCTCGACGTGATCTCCGTGACTCAACCGGTGGTCGACGATAGCGGCGAGATCACCGCCGTGATCGAGATGGCCGCGGACGTGACGGAGCAGAAGAAGCTCGAGGAAGCCCTCAACGAAACGAACAGGAAGCTCCTCCAGCTCTTCGAGGAGGTGCCCTGCTACATTTCGGTGGTCGACCGCAACTTCGACCTCGTCCGCACGAACAGGAAATTCCGCGAGGATTTCGGCGTGGGTGTGGGCGAGCGCTGCTACGAGGTCTACAAGCATCGCGACGATGTCTGCCTCGATTGCCCGGTTCTGGCCACCTTTGCCGACGGGGAGGTTCACCAGAGCGAGGAGGTGGTGCGTTCGAGCCGGGGCGACAGGGTCAACGTGCTCTGTTACACCACGCCGATCCGGAACGAGGCTGGTGAAATCACCCACGTCATGGAGATGTCGACGAACATCACCGAGATCAGGCAGCTCCAGGATCAGCTCACGTCGCTCGGCCTTCTCGTGGGATCGACGTCGCACAGCATCAAGGGGCTCCTCACCGGGCTCGACGGCGGGATGTACATCCTCAACTCCGGCTTCGAGCGGGACGACATGGGGCGGATCAAGAAGGGCTGGGGAATGGTCAAGCGGAACGTGAACAAGGTCCGCAGGATGATCCTCGATCTGCTCTACTACGCGAAGGAGCGGGAGCCGGAGTTCGTGCTCACCGACGTTGCCAGGTTCTGCACCGAGGTGGGGGACCTTTTCGACAAGAAGGCCGAGGATACGGGCGTTCTCTATGTGCGGAGCCACGATAACGAGATGGGAACGTTCGAGGCCGATGGCCGCGCCATGCGTACGCTGCTCGTCAACATCCTGGAGAACTCCTTCGAGGCGTGCCGGTCGGACACGAAGGACGCGGTTCACCAGGTGACCTTCTCATGCAAGCGGACCGCCGACCAGATCGTCTTCGAGGTCGGCGACAACGGCATCGGAATGGATCAGGAGACGCGCGACAAGATCTTCTCCCTCTTCTATTCTTCCAAGGGCGCGGCCGGGACCGGGCTGGGCTTGTTCATCTCCAACAAGATCGCCGAGCAGCACGGCGGAATGATTCTCGTCGATTCCGTACCGGGCACAGGCTCGACCTTCCGCATTTCGATTCCGATCGAACAGAACTGGGTCCTCCGCCGCGAGTAATCGTTCCCGGAATAATTCCTCCACTTATTGTTCCCGGAACAATAAGTGGAGGAATTATTCCGGGAACGTATACTATCATCGATGGAAAGCAATCATTCCGGTTTCGGGCCTGTTGATCTCGGCGGGCAATTCACGCTGAACGCCACCGCTTCGGCGGTAAATCCGTCGGACGGGATGCTCGACGGGCAGTTCGGACTGCCGGCCGAGGCGATGCCGCCGGCCGGGCCCGTCCGGCTTCTCGATATCGAATTCGTCTTTCCCGATCCGGGGGATGGCCAGGCCAACTGCATGGTGCCCGACAACCAGCGGGTCGATGTACCCGCCGGCCGCTACGCCACACTCTTCCTCGTGGGTACGGCCGTGATGGGCAGCACCGGCTCGGAACTGACCCTGCATTTCGAAAGCCCGGACGGCACGGACGAGCTGAAGGAGATCGTCCGTTTCACCGATTGGTGCCACGAACCGCAGTTCGGCGAGCGGGCCGCGATCCGCGCGGCGTACAGATACAAGGGCGCCGGCCCAGTGGAGTCCGCCTGCTCGCTCTGGATGCAGCCCATCTTCCTGCCGGCGGCCAAGAAGCTCACGGCGATCACTTTCGGATGGAGCCCCAACCTGCGGATCTTCGCCGCCACGCTGAGCGTCGACCGCTACAGGCCGACCGACGCATCCCTGCTCCAGTACCTCTGCGTACGCCTCGGCGCGCGAAGCGAGACCGCGGCCGAAACGATCTCCCTCTACGACACCCTTCTCGATATCTGCGCCCTGCGGAACGACGACGAGCTCGAAAGAGACCTGCAGCGCATCAGGGGAGGGCTGCTCGGCTCCCTCTCGGTGGACGACCTCTTCGACCATGACGCGCACAAGGTGGACGGTGTCTTCGCCAGGTTCCGGCCCGACCTCGAGCGTGCCGAGAAGAGCGCCGCGGGCCGCCTCTCCAAGGACCGAGCGGCGGGCCCTTTCACCGCCACACTCGTGGGCCATTCCCACCTCGATGTGGTCTGGCTCTGGCCCTGGAACGAAACGGTCGGAAAGGCACAGCGCACCTTCGCCCGCAACGTGGAAAGACTCGAAAAATTTCCGGCCGCCACCTTCGCCCAGAGCTGCCCCCTCTTCTACGAGTGGATGGAGGACCACGACCCGGCCCTCTTCGACAAGATCAAGAGGCTCGTCGATCAGGGCCGCTGGGAGCTGGTGGGCGGAATGTGGGTCGAACCGGACGGCAACATGCCCTGCGGCGAAGCGCTGGTCCGGCAGCGGCTCCTCGGCCAGCGCTACTTCATGTCGCGCTTCGGCCGGCTGAGCGAGGTGGCATGGATTCCCGACACGTTCGGCATGCACGCCAACCACCCCCAGATCATCGCCAAGACGGGCGGCAAGTATTTCTTCACAACCAAGCTCCTCTGGAACTACGAGAACGAGTTCCCCTTCCAGCATTTCGTCTGGGAGGCGCCCGACGGATCGCGCGTCCTCGCACTGCAGAGCGCCGTCGGCTGCGGCGAGGAACCGGGCCCGCACGACTGGACCGCCCGCAAGGTGAAGGAACGCAACCCGCTCCTTCGCCCGGGCGCGGCGGCCCCGTGCAGCGCGGCGGCACCCGAGCTCGACGACGGGGCACGGAGCGGGGAGACCATTCCCGAGGTGCTCGTGATCTACGGCGAGGGCGACGGCGGCGAAGGCCCATCGGACAAGATGTATCAGCGCGCCCATACCCTCTCCATGCTTCCCGAGTATGCCCACGGCACGGTTCACGGCCATTTCCGCCAGATCGAGCAGAAATACGCGGGACGGCTCCCGGTCTGGAAGGACGAGCTCTATCTCGAGAACCACCGCGGCACGACCACGTCGCAGGGCCGGATCAAGGAGCTCAACCGTTTCGCCGAGGCGGCCGTTCTCTCGGCCGAGAAGTGGGCCTGCGTGAGCCGCGTCCTGGCAGGAGCGCCCTCGGCCAAGCCCGCTCTCGACCGGGCCTGGAAGAAGCTCCTCTTCAACCAGTTTCACGACATCCTTCCCGGAACCTCGATACCCCAGGCTTACGTCGATACGGAGTTCGATTTCGACGAGGCCCTGAAAGGAGCGGGGCAGGTCGAGCAGAACGCCCTCCAAAGCCTCGCCGCGTGCATCGATACCCGGTCCGACGAAAGACGCGAGGGACGGAACTTCTTCGGCACGGGCCGCGCCCTGCTCCTCTTCAATCCACTCGCCTGGGAGCGGACCGAGACGGTGATCATCCCCTGGGGCTTTCCCTGGGTGAACGTGGTCTCACTCGATGGCCGGCCGATCCCGAGCCAGGCATTCTTCCGCGACGGCCGGAACTGGCTCGCCTTCGTGGCGACCGTGCCCGCCTTCGGCTACACCCTCGTGAGGCTCCTCGCGGGCCACAAGAGAGCGGAGCCCGAGCACCCGGCTGAGGCCGAAGGCCGCACCCTGGAAAACGGCTTCTACCGCGTCGCGCTCTCGGCCGACGGCCGGATCACGAGCATCGTCGACAAGGATCTGGGCGGGGAACTCCTTGCCGGCGCGTCCAACAAGGTGCACTTCTTCGAGAACCGCCCGGCCGAGTGGGACAACTGGAACCTCGATCCGGAGTACGACAAGCACGAGCTCCGCGCCGAGGGTGAGGTGCGGATCGACGTGCTGGACAGCGGCCCGGTCACGGCCGCCCTGCGCGTCATGAGCCCCGCTCCCCACGGCGGCTGGACCGTCCAGGAGATCCGCCTCCATGCCGGGCAGAAGAGGATCGATTTCACCACCGATGTGGACGTGCGCTACAGGCAGTCGCTCGTCAAGGCGGCCTTCGCATTCGATATCGGCGCAAAGAGCGTGAAAACCGAGATCGGTTACGGCACCTACGATCGCCCGACCCGTCCTTCGACCTCCTTCGAGAAGGCGAAGTGGGAGGCGTGGACCCAGAAGTGGCTCGACCTCTCCGGGCCAGCGGCCGGGGTGACCCTGGTCAACAAGACGCGCTACGGCTTCGACGTGAAGGGCGACCGGATCCGGCTCACCCTGGTGAAGGGCGGCAACATGCCCGATCCGGACACCGACCTGTTCACGCACCGCGTGGAGTATGCCCTTTTCTCCCATGGCGGCGATTTCGGCGAGGCCCACGCCTGGAGGCGCGGCTACGAGTACAATTTCCCGATCACCGCCCTGCTCGAGGACGAGCACGGGGGCTCGCTGCCGCCGGAGCGGTCCCTGGCTCGGATCTCGGCCGACAACGTCTGCTGGGAGGTTTTAAAGGAGGAAGAAGAAGGCACGGGAATGGTCATCCGCGTCTACGAGGTGGAGGGGCGGGATAGTGGATCGGTGGCACTCACCCTTCCCGTCGAGGTGGATCGCGCCGAGGAGATCGACTTTCTCGAGTTCGAGTCGCTCGGCCCCTTGAAGCACGAGGGGCGGACGCTCTTCTTCTCCATCGGCCACGACGAGATCAAGGCGATCCGCGTCCATCTCCGTGATCCCTCGAGCGGACCGGCCGCCCGGAACCGGGCCGAAGCCTCGGGGAAGGTGTCACCATGATCCGTTCCGAGAAGAATCCGATCATCACGCGCGACCAGATCCCCGAAAGCGTTCCCCACCTCGTCGACGTGTCGTCCGTTTTCAATCCCGGCGCGATCCGGTACGAGGGGAAGGTCCTGCTCATGCTGCGCGTGCAGAACCGCGGCCGGGAGACGTTCCTCCTCATCGCCGAAAGCGAAGACGGCGAGCGCTTCCGGATCCGGCCCGAGCCGGTCCGCTTCGAGGGGATCGAGAATGTCGGGGAGGTGATCTACCACTGCTACGACCCGCGCATCACCCTCCTCGAGGGAGTCTACTACGTCATGTTCGCCATGGATATGGACAGCCGCTGCGCACTTGGCCTGGCGCGCACCGACGATTTCGAGTCCTTCCGATTCATGGGGATCGTGACGCACGATGACAACCGCAACGGCGTGCTCTTCCCCGAGAAGATCGGCGGCCGCTACCTGCGTCTCGACCGGCCGAACCAGGTCGCCCTCGAGAGCGGCGTGCTCACGGGCGACGCGATCGCGCTCTCCGAGTCGGAGGACCTTCTCGAGTGGCGCCCGAAGGGGGTGGTCGCCAGCGGCCGCCTGCACTACTGGGACGAGAAGGTGGGCGCCGGCCCGCCTCCGATCAAGACGCGCGCCGGCTGGCTCCAGATCTACCACGGCGTCGCGTCCCACCTCAACGCGGGCATCTACCAGGCGGGCGTCTTCCTCCTCGATCTCGAAACGCCCGAGAAGGTGATCTCCCGCGGCAGCTGCAACATCCTCGAACCGCGCGAGATCCACGAGATGGTGGGCCAGGTGCCGAACGTGGTCTTTCCGAGCGGCGCCGTGGTGGAGGCGACGGACAGCGAAGGGTTCGCGCGGCCGGGCAGCCGGGTGTCCGTCTACTACGGGGCGGCCGACACCAGCGTGTGCGTCGCCTACGCAACGGTCGAGGAACTGATCGACGCGACGCGCCTGTGACGACCGCAAAGGAGATCGCTCCATTGAACATGAGCCCTGTCGACTACGGATTGGTTTTCGCCATGCTGGCCCTGCTCGTGTGGGGGGTTCTGAAGAGCCGTGCCCACATGCAGGGAGTTTCCGATTTTCTTGCCGCGGGGCGCACGGCGGGCCGGTACACGATCTGCGTCTCCCAGGGAATCGCCATGCTCGGCGCGATCACGATCGTGGCCCACTTCGAGATGTACTACAACTCGGGCTTCCCCATGCAGTGGTGGGAGCTGCTCATGTCGGTGGTGATCCTCTTCGTGACCGTCTCGGGATGGGTCGTCTACCGGTTCCGCCAGACGCGCGCTCTCACCATGGCCCAGTTCTTCGAGATGCGCTACAGCAAGAGATTCCGCATCTTCGCGGGGACGATCGCCTGGGTCTCGGGGATCGTCAACTACGGCATCTACCCCGCGGTGAGCGCCCGCTTCTTCATCTACTTCTGCGGGTTGCCCCATTCCTTCGACTGCCTCGGTGCGGAGGTGTCGACCTTCGTGGCGCTCATGATCCTTCTCCTTGGAACGGCGCTCTTTTTCGTTTTCGTGGGAGGCCAGATCGCCGTCATCTTCACCGACTTCATCCAGGGCGTGTTCGTCAGTATCGTCTTCATCGTGACGGTGATCTTCTTTCTGAACAAGTTCGACTATCACACGATCCTCGACACGCTCTCTTCCCGGCCGGCAGACAGTTCCTACTTGAATCCTTTCAAGACGGGCAAGGCGGAGCATTTCGATTTCGGGTACTTCGTGATCGGCACGATCGGATTCATCTACAACATGCTCTCCTGGCAGGGAGCGCAAGGGTACAACGCCTCCGCGTCGAGCGCCCACGAGGCGCGCATGGCCCAGATCCTGTCGAACTGGCGCCAGCTGCCGCAATACATGTTCTACCTCTTCGTGGCCGTCTGCGCCTACACGGTGATGAACAGCCCCGAGTTCGCCGCATCGGCCGAGACGGTGAGAGCCACCCTCGCGGCCGAACCGAACAGCGCGGTCCAGGGCCAGCTCACGGTGCCGGTCGTGCTCTCCGTGCTCCTGCCCGTTGGACTGATGGGCGCCATCGCGGCCGTCATGCTCGGCGCGTTCATCACCACGAACGACACCTACCTCCACTCGTGGGGGAGCATCCTCGTCCAGGACGTGATCCTGCCGCTGCGCAAGAAGCCGCTCACGCCGCGGCAGCACATCTGGGCGCTCAGGCTGTCGATCCTCTTCGTCGCCCTCTTCGCCTTCGTGTTCAGCCTGATCTTCCATCAGACCGAACACATCCTCCTCTTCTTCGCCATCACGGGCGCGATCTACGCGGGCGGTTCGGGCTCTGTGATCATCGGCGGCCTCTACTGGAAAAAGGGCACCACCGCGGCGGCGTGGGGCGCCATGATCACCGGATCGCTCCTTTCCGTTGGCGGCATCCTCTGCCAGCAGTTCTGGGGCGACTGGTTCGGCGCGAAATTCCCCATCGACGGGCAGGTCTTCTGGCTCCTGGCCATTCTCAGCTCGGTCGTCACCTACGTGCTCGTCTCGCTCCTCTACGCGAAGGAGGACTTCGACATGGACCGGCTCCTCAACCGGGGCAAGTCCGCGGTGGAGTCGGTTTCGGTTCGCGTGATGCGCGGATTGAAATCCCTGCTCGGCGAGGGAAAGGAGTTCACCCGCACCGACAGGTGGATCTGCCGGGCGACCTATGCATGGGTCTTCGCCTGGTTCGTCGTTTTCCTGATCGGGACGATCTGGAATCTGACCTGCGATGTGAGCGACGGGGCGTGGATGAAGTACTGGTATTTCTTTGTCATCGTCCGTATCGTGGCGGCTGTGCTGGTCATCATATGGTTCACCATCGGCGGCGTGGCCGACATCGGGAAGATGTTCAGCCGGCTGCGGGGCATGAAACGCGACCACGGCGATGACGGCAGCGTGGAATGATCGTGAAGGCGCTCCATCAAGGGACACTTCGGGGAGCAGAGGGCAGGGAAAAAAAAGGAACTGAAATCGATGCACAAGAATTTTCGGAATCGGATCGGCCTCGCGCTTCTCGGCCTGTGGTTGGCGCTGTTTTGCGCCTGCAATCAGTCCTTCGAGATCACGGAGGAGATTCTGGCCGCTGCCGTTGCCGATGTTTTTCCTCTCGTGGAAAAGGAAACGGGCGTGGGTCTCGCCGGGACCGTGTCGGTCCGTCTCGCCGGGGCCGACGAGATCGGCGAGATCATTCGCGAGGAGCTCTTCCAGCAGTTCGTCTCCATCTTGAATGACGAGAAGCGAGCCGAACAGGAAGCCGACACACTGGCCACCCTCTACTCGACGATCATCTACGCCAAGTACGCCTTCGAAGAGAAGAGTATTCTCGTTTGCCCCGAGAACCTGGAAGAACTCTCGGAGATCCTCGGGGAACCCTTGCTCAACACCCCCGAGGGGCTGCGCGCCATACTCGCCCACGAATGCGTGCACGCGGCGGACGATCTCCGATATGACCTCCATGGGCAAGCCTGTGCCGTCGAGAACCTCGAAGCGAGCCAGGCGTTCAACGCTGTCGTCGAGGGACACGCCCAGTTCGTGAGCCGCGCGGTGTGCGACAGGGCCGGGTGGACGGACGCCTTCGAGGCATTCACGCGCAGCATCGGCACCTTCCCCGAGGATCTCTTCGACGAGAAGGAGCAGGGCCTGCTCCTCCTCTGCCGGATCATGGTCCAGAATGTCGCCAGCGCTTACTATGACGGCGAAGAGTTCATCGAGGCGCTGGACGAACAAGCCGGCGCAGATGCGGTGAAGCGCGCCTTCGTCGAGCCGCCATCCGATTCCGAAACGATCCAGCACCCCGAGTGGTTTGTCGATCCCTCCAAACGCCGCACCGCGAGATACGATCTGGAGAGCGCACTCGACATCGTGCAGAACCGCTTCGATGCCGAGGCGTGGCAGAACACCCGGAGTAACCTGACCCGTCCCCAGATCGAGGCGTCGCTCTCGCTCCTTCCCGCCGAGGAGGTCGATGCGGCGATGGCCGGCCTCGATATTTCTCGATTCGTCATGCTCAATCCCAAGGATGCACCTCAGAGCAAGCTCGTTCTGGCAGCCCTTTACGAGTTCCGTTCCGAGGAGGCCGCGGCCACGTTCACGAAAACCCTCGGACGCCTCCACCGCGTCAAGGACGAGAAGATGAGCGAAGGCCAGGTCCGCATCGTGGATCAGCACTACGCGCCGCTCGGCCTCGCCGATGGCGAGGGGACATTCGCGAAAAAAGAGGTGTCCGCCATGGGGAACACAATGACCGTCGTCAGCGTGATCGCGCGGCGCAAGGACGTTTGCCTCGAAATCGCCTACTCGGTCGAGCCGATCTCCCACGACGACGCGAGGGGACTGGCCGGGGAGATCCTCGATGCCTCCGGGGTTTCGGCCGGGGAGTGAGGTTCGGACGCGGCCGGAACGTAGATGATCGGATCCCCTCCGCGCAACCGCCGGGGACGGGACGCCGGTCGCGAAGAAGAGAGAGGGAGCGATCGGAATGAAGCCCATTTTGATCTTGTCGGCGTTGCTGTGGGCTCTCGCCTGCCCGGCAGGCGCAATGGCCGAGAAAGAAGAGGAGTTCGAGAGCGGTTTCAAAAAGGTGCGCTCCCTCATGGCGCGCGGAAAGTGGAGCAGCGCCGAGAAGGAGCTGAACGGCCTTCTCGCCGAGCACCGCGACGAGAACTATGTCCGCGTGAAGCGCAACGAGATCGAGGACTGCCTGAAAACCTGCGCTTTCAGAAAGTCCTATGTCCCGCCGGCGCCGAAGAAACTGGTCTCGGGCGATCTGCTCTCCTACAACGGGAGGACGGGCGCCATAAAAATCAGGTACGACGGGGCGAAGATGGGCGATTTCGAGAGCTCCGCGGAGGATTCCGGAAAGTCATACGTTCATCCCGCCCTCTTCACCGGCCCCTACACGGTCGAGGTTAAGGGCGAGGCCTACCCCGGCCCCAACAGGGCGGGCACGGCTTTCGTCCGTGTCTGCATCGGCGAGGGCTGCGCCTTCTCGATCAACTACGGTTTCAAGTCGATCACCCTGGGGAGCCAGGTGCAGTGGATGCCGGCCAGGATGAGCCTGTGGAACGGCACCGACTGGGTGGAGAAGGATGCGAAGGAGACCTCCCCGGCCGAGCCGAACGTACCCTTTCACCTGAAGGTCAAGGTGGCCGGCAACCGCGTCTCGGCATATTTCAGGAACAAGCTGCTTCTCAAAGCCTCGAAACCGAAAGGCGAGTGGGGATACTTCGGCTTCAAGGGTTTCGATTTCGACGAGATCCTTATCCAGGGGAAGATCCAGCCGTCCTGGATCCAGGGCCTCCAGGACGCGGTCGCACAGGAAGCGCGCGATGAGTTCGAGACGGGCTGGGTGGCGGCCGAAAAGTTGCCCGATTGGCTGTTGAAGCCGAAGAAGGAGACCGCGAGCCGGGAGCCGGCCGCCGCGGGGAGCGGCCACGATCGGAGACGCTACCCGGGAGAGAGGCGCGACGATCTCGACTTCATCATGGACAAGGCTGTCGACTTCTACAATTCGGACGATTTCGAGGGAGGGCTCGAATTCGTCAGGAGCTTGGGGGACGACGAGATCCCCGAGGTGTTCGGCGCGTATCTCCTGGCCCTTTTCGTCGAAGCCGCCGGCGATCCGCAAACGGCGCTGGTCCACTGCGGCCGCGCCTGTAAACTGGACTCCTCCTTTTTCGGAACGAGGAGGATGGAAGCCACGCTCCTTTTCGACCTGGGAGAAAAGAAGAAGGCCCTCGCCAAGATGCGCTCCCTTCTCGAGGATTTTCCCGACGTCGAGGTCGTCCACACCGACCTGGCGTGGCAGCTCTTTCTGGCCGGGCGGCCCGACGATGCCAAGACCGTGATCGACAACGCGGTGCGCAAGGGAATCGCCATCGACAACATGGAAGATCTCAACAGGCAGCTGGCCAAGGCGCTCAACGGTCCGAACTGGGCGAGGATCTACGAGTACGAGTCGAAGCACTATCACGTCTTCTCCGACATCGACCGCGAAACCTGTTTCCAGGCGTCGAAGCTGCTCGAGGATTCGTACACGGCCTACACGGTCTACCTGAAGTGGATCAAGGATCTCGAGAAGAAGAAGTTTCGCGTCTATCTCTTCTCGGGGCAGGCGGGTTTCATGGCCTATTGCGAGGATCTGCAGAGCACGGCCCAATCGTGGGCCGCCGGCTGCTACATGCCGATGCTCCAGCAGCTCTTGATCTGGAATCTGCCCGACCGGGCAGCGATGATGCGCACCGTGCGCCACGAGGGATTTCATCAGTACCTCGATCGCATCATGGTCGATCCGCCGAGCTGGCTCAACGAGGGGCTGGCCGAATACTACGAGATCACAAGACGCGAGGGCGGGAGATGGAACTTCGGCAAGATCCACAAGAGCCACCTGCGGGAGCTGACCGAACCGGATGCACGCCTCGTGCCGCTCGATCGGTTTCTCTATCAGGGGGCGAAGGAGTTCTACGCCGATCCCGATCTGCACTACTCCCAGAGCTGGGCGTTCGTTCACTTTTTACGTCACGGCCCGCGCAAGTACAGGCAATACTTCGAGCGGGTCTTCGACGGACTGCAGGGAGAGCTCTCGGCGAGGGAGGTCCTGGACTCCGTTTTCGGCGATGTCGATCTGGACAGGCTCCAGAACGAATTCGAGGCCTATGTGAACGAGCTGGGTTGAGCCGGGGACCGAAGATCAGAGCATATACCAGGGCGGCTGCGTCTTGAACTCGTCCTCGCTCATTTCGAGGCAGCGGTCGAGGCTGGCGAGGAGCTCTTCCTTCTGATCGGGCAGCCGGCCGTTGAGGTCGACGTAATTCGAGACGTGATCGGAGAGGAGGAGCGTGGCGCAGTCGAGGTTCTCCACGAGAAGCCTCAGTTCGCGCATGCATTCGGACGATCCGGGCAGAACGAATCGCCCCTCGTGGATGGCGTCGCCGAGCGGGGTGCCGGGCACGGGAACGAGGGTGCGCAGCCGGACGAAGTCCGGTCTGATCGCGTTCAGGACTCTTGCCGATTCGCGCGCGTGATCGTCGGAACGCTCGGTCCCGCCCAGGCCGACGAGATAGTACTCCGAGAGCTCGATCCCCGCATCGCGAACGAGGCGGCCCGCCTCGATGATCTCCTCCGGCGTGGTTCCCTTGCGGATCCGTTTCAACGTGATCGCGTCGCCGCTCTCCATACCCATGTGAAGCCTCTCGAGCCCGGCCTCGCGGAGCGTCTTCAGGTCCTCGAGACTCTTCTTGACCACGTACCGCGCCGACCCGTAGCAGGTGACCCGCTCGAGATCGGGAAAGCGGAGCTGGATCCGCTCGAGAATGGCGAGGAGTTTCCTCATGGAGAGAATGATCGTGTTTCCGTCGGGAAGAAAAATCGTGCGGACCGTCGAGCCGTAGAGCTGGGCCGCGCCGTCGATGTCCTCGAGCACTTCTTCGAGGGGGCGCGCCTTGAATTTCACCTTCTTGTACATGCCGCAAAAGGTGCAGAGGTTGTGGGGGCACCCGTAGGTGGCCTGGATCAGCAGGCTGCCCGCCTCTGACGGCGGCCGGTAGAGCGGCATCTGGTAGCGCGGTTCCATCGAGTCCTCCCGAAGAGGTTCTATCCTATCACATCTCGGGAAGCCAGAGGTAGTAGAACCCGGTCCGCGCTCCGGGCAGAAACCTGTCGAGGCCGAGATCGATGAGGCTCTGGCGCTCGCCGCCCGGGCGCAGAACAGCCGGATCGTCAACGCCGGCGTCGGCCTTCTCCGATCGGAGGTAGACCACGAGGCGTGCGCCTTCGTCGAGATCGGCGATGGTGCGCGCCTCGTCGACGGCGTCGTTCAGATAGCCGATCCTGTCCACGAGACCGAGTTCCTTGGCCTGCTTGCCGGTGTAGATGCGTCCGTCGGCAATGGCGCGCACCCGGTCCTCGGGCAGACCGCGGCCCTCGGCCACGACCTCGACGAACCGGTCGTAGTACTCGTCGATCATCTCCTGGAAGAGCTTGTCCTCCTCGTCGGTGGCCGGCCTGAAAGGGGAGCCCATGTCCTTGAGCGGTCCCGATTTGGTGACGAGCGTTCTGGTCCCGATCATGTCGAGAAGTCCCGACAGGTCGGGTCGTACGAAAATGACGCCGATCGATCCCGTGACCGTGGTCGGATGGGCCACGATGCTGTGGCCTGCGGCGGCGATGTAGTAACCGCCCGATGCGGCCACGTCCATCATGGCCACCACGATCTTCACGTCGGGACGGCGCTTCTTGAACTTGACGATCTCGTGATGGAGGATGTCGCTCGCCGTGACCGAACCGCCGGGGCTGTCGACCTTGAGAAGCAGGGCTTTCACGTCTCTGTCGGACGCTGCCTTGCCGAGGCGCGCCACGGTCTCCTTCACGATGCTCGGCTTGGAGACCACCAGGCTCTCGGCCGGCTTGTTGTTGAGGGTGCCCGAGACGGTCACGACAGCGATCTTCGCGTCGCCGTCGCCGCTCAAGGTGAACTCCTTGAGAGGAACGGAGTAGTCTTCGAAGAGCTTCACGTCGAAATCAGCGAAGATACACCCGGGCAGAATCCCCGCGTTCAGGACGAGCAGTGCAAGTAGAATCGCTCTCATGGCGTGTCCTTTCTCTTATCGGCCGGCGGTGCGGCGGCCGGGTCAATCGACGACGACGGTCTTGATGTTCACGAACTCCTTGATTCCGTAGTGGGAGAGCTCGCGGCCGTAGCCGGAGAGCTTGATCCCCCCGAAAGGGAGCCTCGGATCGGACTTGGTCATGTCGTTGATGAATATAGCACCCGATTCGATGCGCGCCGCCATGGCCTCTCCTTTTGCCAGGTCGCCGGTCCAGACGCTGCCGCCGAGGCCGAAGTCCGAATCGTTGGCGAGCGTCACGGCATGGTCGGCGTCGTCCGCGTCGATCACCGCTGCCACGGGACCGAAGATCTCCTCGTCGAAGGCGGCCATTCGGCGCCGCACGCCGGTCAGGATGGTGGGCGCGAAGAAGGCGCCCTCCCCGTCGATCGGCCCGCCGCCGATCACGATCTCGGCCCCGGCCGCTGTCGAACGCTCGACCTGGTCGGCCAGCTCGTCCCGCAGGTCGTACCGCGCCATCGGACCGATCTGAACGGTCTCGTCGAGCGGATCGCCCACCTTCATCTTCTCGAACTCGGCCGCCAGAAGCGCCACGAACTCGTCGCGCACGCCGCGTTCCACGATGAAGCGCTTGGCGGCGATGCAGCTCTGGCCGCAGTTCATCAGCCGCGCGGTGGCGGCCGTGGCAGCCGCCCGATTCAGGTCCGCATCGGCGAGCACGATGAAGGCGTCGCTCCCGCCGAGTTCGAGCACGGTCTTCTTGATCTGCCGGCCCGCGCGCGCGGCCACGGCGCTTCCGGCCGGATTGCTGCCCGTGAGCGTCACCGCCTTGACGATCGGATCGTCGATCACCCCTTCCACCGGTCCCGACGGGATGAGCAGGGCGCGAAAAAGGTTCTCGTCGAAACCGGCGTCCCTGAAGACTTCCTCGATCTGGAGCGCGCAGCGCATCACGTTCGAGGAGTGCTTGAGAACCGCCGCGTTCCGCGCCATGAGCGCCGGTGCCGCAAACCGGAAGACCTGCCAGAAAGGAAAGTTCCACGGCATCACGGCGAGAACCGTGCCGAGAGGATCGAAGCGCGCGTAACTGCGCCTGTATCCGGCTTCGATCTCCTCCCTGCCCAGGATCTCCGCGGCGTTCCGGGCGTAATACTCGCAGACCCAGGCGCACTTCTCCACCTCGGCCCTCGACTCGACGATCGGCTTGCCCATTTCGAGAGAGATCGTCCGACCATAGGTGTCGCTGCGATCGCGCAGCAGCTGGGCGGCCTTCTCCATGAGCGGCGCGCGCCGGGCGATCGGCTCGTCCCTGGCCGATCGGTATGCCTCGTCCGTTGCCGCCAGGATCTGCGCCACCTCCTCGGGAGTGTGTTCGTCGAATCGTTCGATGAGGGTGCCCGTGGCAGGATTGATCGATTCCAGTGCCATGATTTCCTCCTCTGAATGATCGGTCCCGGCTCGCGAACCCGAGCGAGCGGTTTTACCTCGGGTGCCGTCCCCTGCGGATCTTCCTCGGCGCTTTCTCCTCGTCATCGTCCACGGATTCTATCGTGATGATCTGCTCCCCGACGATGATCGGCCTATGAGCGATCGCCTCCTGGACCTCAAAGAGGTCGACGCCGAGCAGCTTCCGGCTGATCGTGTCGAGGTCCTCGAGCGGACCGCTAAAGTGGAGGGTCGTGTTGATGTGCTCCAGCCTGTGTCCGGGAGCCAGCTCCTTGACCGGCGACAAGGTTTCCAGCTCGTAGAAACACTCGGGTACATCGGCATCCTTTCCCTCGAGGCCGTTGTTGTAGCTGTTGACCACATCTCCGGCGAAAGGCTCGTCCTGGATCTTCCACGAGTTGTTCGCAAAGGCGCCTTCTCTGGGCATGTTGAAGGTCACCACCGTGAGAATGTTGCGGCCGAAATCGATGCTCCCGATCCTGTTCCGCGCCCGCCCCTGGGACAGGCCGATCTTGGTGCGCCTGCGGCCGTCGCACTTGAAGAGCGAACACTCCAGCTCGGGGAGCGTCCGTAGCCGTTCGGACGGAACCTTGCCGAAATAGTCGTCGTTGATGCGCGGTCCCTTGCCGCCCTTGGCGTCCGTTTTGTACGGGAAGATCACCCATGTGTCGCGATTGGCGTCGAACTGGCTCAGGATCCAGAGGGAGACGAGCCCGTTCTTCATCGACAAAGGGCTGAAACCCCTGTTGGTGAGAACGTTGCGCGTCGTGAATCCGACGAAGTCCAAAGACGAGGGGATCTCGAAATCGTTCTCGTCGTTCAGGTCGTCCCTCTCCACGATCGCCACCGTCCGGAGCACGCGGAAATGGAAAGACGTTCCCTGGTAGTTGGAAAGCCTCATGTCGCGCGCCATCGCGATGTGGCGTTCCGACTGGTCGAGGACTTCATAGGGATCGCTGTTGAAGGTCGTCGGCGTCCACCAGTGTTCGAGATCGAAGGGATCCCCCGGCTTGAAAAAGAGAGCGAACTGTCCTCCCTCGGGCGAAAGCCAGAGCCGCTCGGCACCGCCGTGGTTGATGAAGGCCGGATTCCGTTCCTTGCCCGTGACCACCGGTTCGTTGACCCAGCCGAGCCGCGGACTGCCCGAGCCGTTCCACCCGGACATCATGACACGGCCGTTGAATTCGGGTACGACGGCGACACGACCTTGGCCCTCGCGATCGCTGAGTAGAGTCACTTCGCTCTGCGCCTGAAGCAGGGCGAGAGTCTCCTCGAAACCGGCCGGGCCGTTCGAATCGGGCATGGCCACGCACGACGGAAAGAGGCCGAGCAAAACGATGCAGCCCACGAACAGGAGGATGAAAGGATAGATCTGATCACACATGCAGTTTCTCCTCTAACGAGCCAATCTCGGGACAGCCCTTCTTCATCGCCAGCAGGGTATCATACTCAGCCGCCGGAATCGGTCAACCGATTGAATCGACCGGTAAACGGTTTCAGTTGTTATCGACACGAATCGTGGACGGAGTTTAGCACGGATAAGCTCTATGAGAGAGGGACAAAAGGGTTCAGACGAGGGGTTCGATCAGGATCCTCATCGAGCCGCCGCAAACGTCGCCCTCTTCTGCGCCGATGTCGTCGGTGAGAGACACGTCGATGACGCACGCCCCGCCCGACCGGAGCAGCGCCTCGAGGCATGCGGACTTGACCGTGCCCTCGACGCATCCCCCGCCCACGGTGCCGATCGTCTGCCCATTCGCACAGACCGCCATCATGGCGCCCGGTTTCTGCGGCGTCGATCCCGACGCCTCCACGATCGTGGCGAGCGCTGTCGGGATGCCGTTGTTCAGCGATCGTTCGACTTCACGGAAAAATCCGGACCAGTTGGTGGGCTCTTCTTTCCGCCGGGCCATCATGGCTTTCTCTCCTTTCGCGAGAGCGACAGGGGCGAGGTGCCGCGCCGCCTGACGGCGATGAGTTCGGCCAGGATACTCACCGCTATCTCGGCCGGCGTCTGCGAGCCGATGTCGAGGCCGATGGGGGAGTGGATCCGGTTCAGTTTCTCCCGCGGCACTCCACACTCGCGAAGAAGTCCCAACACCGCCGTCACCCGGCGGCGGCTGCCGATCATGCCGATGTAGGCCAGGGATTTGTCGAGCACCGCCTCCAGGCTTTCCCGGTCGTGGCGGTGGCCGCGGGTGATGATGACCACGTAGGCGGACGGCCCGCCTTGCAGGGCGCCGAGGGCTTGCGAGAAGGGCGCGGCCTTGACCTCCGCCGCCCTGGGGAAATTCTCGGCCACGGCGAAATCCTCGCGGTCGTCGATCACGGTCACTCGAAAACCGGCCTGGGCGGCCATGTCGGCCAGGGGAACGGCGATGTGTCCGGCTCCGGCGATGACGAGCGAATCAGGGGCGGCGAGGGGCAGGAGGAAGAGCTCCACCTCGACCGCACCCTCGGTGAAGCGACAGGTCACGGGCTGCCTGCTCTCGAGCGATCTGCCCGCTTCGCCGATGAGAAAGTTCTTCAATTCCCCCTCGGTGCGGGTTTCTTCCCCGTTGGCGCGGACGCTCTCCAGACCGCCGTCCGACCGAATGAGCCAACCGTCCCCGGGCGCGAGGTCCGCGTTGCGCGCGCCGATGACCTTGGCCAGAACGATCGGCTCCGCCTCGTCAAGGAGCCTGTTGATCTCGGCGATCATCTCTTTGTGATTCATGACGCGTTGCGGGGGCTATATCCCCCGTTCCTGCTGTTCGAGGTAGTAATTGAGCTGGCGGATGTCCCTGTTTTCGGGAAAGCGCTTCATCCCTTCATAGACCAGGATCTGGGCCTCGGCAAGGCGCATCTCGGCAAGGAGTGCCCGCACCGTGATGATCAGCTCCTTGACCTCGAAGGGCCGTTCGCGCTTCAACAGAAAGCGGGCCTCGACCTGGGCCCTCGACGGGGGTGGAAAGGTGAGGATGGGACCGAACACGATCCGGTCGTTCCCGACGCGAAGGATCGGCGTTGAATGGGATTTCGTTTTTCCTTGAAGCGATTCGATCTGGGCAAGAAGGCTCAGCGCTTCGAGATAGGAACCGGCGCCCATCGGATTTTGTGTGACCAGAAAAAGGAGGTTCCCCAGCGCCTGTATGTTGTCTCCGTCCATTGCCACGGCCGCGCGCGCATGGCGAAAACTCTCGGCCAGATCGCTGTCGCACCAGGCGAGCACGGTCAGGGTGCAGAGCTCCTCGATCGTCGCCCTGCCGTCAGAGGCTCTCTTTTCGAGGTCGCTTCTGCTGGGCGTGTAGGGCGTCACGTGGGATTGGCCGATCTCGGCCTCGATCATGGCGCGATGAATTTTTTCTTCCGTGCGGTCGCGGCCGGCGCGGATGAGCAGGAGGCGGAGCGGCAAGTAGGCCTCGAGTAATCCCGGGGCGGCGACAACGGCTTGCTGCAGCGAATCGATCGCTTCGCTTTTCCTGTTCGAGCGGTTCTCGAGTATCCCCTCGACAAAGAGGAGGCGGCCATCGTCCGGTTTCAGGCCGAATCCGCGGTCGAGTTCCTCGCGGCAGTCCTTGTGCCTTCCCTCGGCGAGAAGCGCACCGGCGAGAGCGAAGCAGGCGGTCAGATTCTCGGGATCGCTCTCCGCCCGATGACGGAAGATGTCCAGGTTGAGCGAGAAGACGAACCAGGTGTGGCCGATCGACTCGATCGGATCGAACAGCCTGAGCCAGGCATGAACGTCGCGCGGTCTCAGGCAATCGTTCAGCTCGTTCGCGTTGATGAGGATCTTTCCCGTCACCGGCAGGATGCCCGGGCAGAGAAAACGATTTTCGACATCGCCCAGGCTCTTCCAGTATTTCCGCGCTGCTTCCTGGTCCTGGCCCCAGTCGAGATCGGATCCCGCGAAGATACGGTAAGCGTTGGACGAACCGCCGGCGAGCTCGTTGTGCCATGCCAGGTAGTAGGGGTGGGCGATCACGACGGAGATCGCAAGCCAGATCGAGAGCGCGCCAACCAGCGCAGGGCGCCACCATCTGGACCATCCCGCCGCCTTCGATCCGGACGCCGCGTCTTGATCGCCGCTTTCCGGTTCGCCATCGGCTCCGCTCTCCTCCGGTGGAGCGGCACCGCTCTTTTGCTCCGCGGAGGCCGGTTGCACGGCGAGGTTCACGTTGAGGGAGCCGAGATTGTTCAGCAGCGGCGTGTTGCCGAGCTTGTTCTTCAGCGCGATGGGCATGACGATCGGTGAGCGCCTGTTGATCCCGTCTTCATCCGTTTTCTTGCGGACCGGTTTGTCGCCGACCCCCCTTGTCCGCAGGGCGGCGCCGGCCAGCACGGCGAGAAAAGGAATCACGGGCATGGCATAGCGGAAGCCGGCGTTGGAGGTGTTGGGATAGACGAGATAGACAAAGAAGAGCAAGGCGGGCACGACGGTGAAGAGCCGTTCGAAGTGTACCACCCTTTTCCGTCTGAAGAGCTCCCAGGCGCCCATGACGATGAGGATCATGAAAGGGATCGGCATCTTGAGCAGGAAGCAGACCGGGTAGTAGTACCAGACGCCGCGAAAGTATTTTTCGCCGAGCAGGAAGGAGGTGAAACCCGTCTCGGATATCTGCTTTTGAAAGTCGATCCCCTCGAGGTAGTGCTGCGGTACGGGGAGCGGGATGGCGTTCAGCCCGGGGATCGAGGCGAGGATCTCGAAAAAGTCGCTCTGGAAGGTGAGGGACGAGAGCGGCTGAAAGAGACCTTCGAATTTGTAGCCGGCCGCCAGAACCAGAAGCCCCACGGCCAGGGCGAGGATAGAAGGTACGACCGGAGGGCGGGGGCCGGTGGGTATGGCGCTTCCCGGCTCGATCACGCCCTTTTTGCGCGCCCGCTGCTTTTGCTTGCGGCGGCTTTCCATCGCCATGCTGAACAGGAAGATGGCGATCGGAATCAGCAGGATCGTGGAGTATTTCGCGAGGAGCGCCGCACCGAGCAGAAGCCCCGCAACGATCGTCGCCAGAATCGTCGGGCGCCTGAAAATTCCCCAGAGGGCGAAGGTGGCTGCAAAAAAAGTGCAGCACGCGGCCATGTCGGTGGTGGCCAGGCGTGCGTGGGCCATGACCAGGGGGCAGAAAGCAAAGAGTCCGAGCGCCAGGAGCCCTCCGGCGGCTCCGTAGAGCTTGCGCGCCCAGAGAAAGACGAGAATCTCCGTCACCAGAAAAAAGAGAAGCAGCCCGGCGATGCGCGTGGTACGCAACTCGCCGGCCATGTCTCCCTGTGGCGCCCAGTCGAGAAGCAGCCCATTGATCCAGTAGGTGAGGGGCGGGTGAAAAACCGTGATGCGCTTCGAAAAATCGAAGGAATCGGAGATCCGTTTGGATGCCTCGAGGTAATTGGGCTCATCGTAAGTGGCAGAGGTCACGTCGAGTGAGAAATAACATAACGTCAGGCTGAGAAGGATGATAGCAAGAGCCAAGATCTCGAATCCGCGTGCTTTCACCTGGAAGGTCAAGAAGGAATTCTCCTAAAAACCGTTTCTCAGTACCCGAGTGCTCTCAGCTGTTCCTCAGTCGCTTCATCGATTCCGTTCACGGTCAAGGGACGGAGCGGCTCACCGAGCGACTCGGCCCATTGATATAGAGCTTTATTTATATATCGGAATAGTTGGGGGCGTTCTTTTGAAAGGTTGTTAATTTCGTCTGGATCGGCGCTAAGATCGAAAAGACCCGCGTCTGGATCGTTGTCGCGTGTCGAAACGATCAGCTTGAAGCCTTTCATGTAAATCGCCTTCAAGTCCCTGTCGTACCGCTCACCGTCCCGGCCGGCCCCGGCCTTGACCTTTCCCAGGTTTTTGTAGAGCTCGGCCACGGCCAGATCCCCGGTTTGACCGATGGGGGGGGCGTCCATCGGCGCAACGGGGTTGATCTCCAGGCTGTTCAAGATGGTGGGCATGATGTTGACGAGCTGGACCATCTCCGACCGGTCGGGCTCCGCCTTCCATCCCCTGGGATACTTGACGATCAGCGGAATGCGCAGCGTCTTCTCGCAGAGGGAAAAACCGTGGCCGTTCAGACCTTTTTCGCCGATCAGCTCGCCATGGTCGGAGGTGACGATGATCCACGTGTCGTCCCAGAAGCCGAGCCGCTTCAGCTCCTCGAAGAGGGAGCCGATCGCCCGATCCATGAAAACGATCTCGCTATCGTACTGGGCGTTGCGGTACCTGCTTTCGAGCGCCTTGTCGCGTTGCGCGGACCGGGCGAGCCGTTCGTCGCAGAAGAGAAACCGCAGATCTTGAGGCGGCGTGTAGGGAAAATGGGGATCGAAATAGTTGAGAAAGAGAAAGAAGGGCTGCCCACCTCCCTCGCTCGCCGACGCGGCCCGTTCTCTGAGAAATGGGAAGGCCAGGTTGTTGACCATGTCGGCAGTCCGCCCCGATCCAGAATCGACGTTGCAGTCATAGTATGAAAAACCCTGCGCCAGACCGAAAACCGGTTTCAGCCAGGGCCCCGAGCCGATGCCGCCCGTGGCGTAACCCTCCTCGGTCAGGACCTCCGCCAGGGTGAACGCATCCGCGCTGAGCCCGTTGGCCCGGTAGTTGTCGAGTTCGCCCATCGACGCCTTCGGGCCGCTGACCACGCGGTTCAGGGAAAGCTCGGCTCTTTCGTTGTAGTGAGCTCCATGGGTGGACGGATAGAGACCGGTGAAAAGCGATGCGTGCGACGGCAGCGTCCACGAGGTCATGGCCACGCAGTTTTCGAAAAGAACACCCTCCGCGGCGAGACGGTCGAGGTTGGGCGAGGTGTTGCGTTCGTAACCGTAGCAGGAGAGGCGGTCTCTGCGGGTCGTGTCGAGAGTGATGAGCAGAATATTCGGCCGTTTCGCCTCGTGCCCGCAGCTGCCGAGGAGCGCGCACAGCGACGGCAGGAGAGCGACGAGAACGAGCAGGATCTTCAGGGGTCGCATTGGGTTCGTCTGCACCATCGCAATAGATTCCGGGGAACGTTCGAGAAAGCAACGTCGGTCCGAAGAATATCTTCCCAACAGAGTTGAATCAAATCAACAGCCTAGAGGATCACGAATATCCGAGTTTTTCGAGCTTCTCGCGGGCCGCGTCGTCAGGCGTGACCACATCAGGGTTCCCAGGGGGATGCTCTTTCAGGAATTCCTCGAGGAGGGAACGGAGATCTCGCAGCCTTTCAGGGCGGATCGGCGCGAGATTTTTTTCTTCCAGCGGATCCTGGCTCAGGTCGTAGAGTTCGAAGAATTCTTCCGGCGATTCCGCTCCGTCCGATTCTCTCCAGTTGTGAACCAGCTTCCACGATCCCGTTGTGAGCCCCTGGCGGGTGACGCCCGTCTTCCCTTCGAGCCGCCCCCAGCAGGTCTCGAAATATCCGTTGACTTCCGGCAGCGCGCCGGCGCGGAAACCGTCGAGGAGGGAGTTCCCCTCGGCTGACCGGGGCACGTCGAGCTCGACCGCCTCGAGGACGGTCGGCAGGATGTCGACGGAGCGGCAGAGACCGGCGACGCGTAGGCCGGCAGGAAAGTCGCCCGGAATGCGAATGATGAACGGCACGCGGATGGCGGCTTCGGCCACGTGAGTCTGATGGCTGTAACGGCCCTGTTCGCCGAGGCACTCGCCATGATCGGCCGTGAAAACCACGAGAGTGTCGCGCTCCAGATCGAGTGATCGGAGGGACGAGAGAAGAGCGCCCACCTGCTCGTCCACGTACGCCACCTCGCCGGTGTAGGGGTGTTCGAAATTTCTGAACCGATCCGGAGGCGAGTAGTCGTGGTGAGGATCGAAATAGTGGACCATCATGAAGAACGGTTTGCGCCTCTCGAAAAAACCGCCTTCCCTGCGCTTCCTGAGCCAGGCGATCGCATCCTCGGTGACCACGTCGGCCCGGTTCTCGAAGCTCTCCGTCGCATGTCCGAGCCAGCGGAAGGAACCGTCGTCGTCTGTTTTCAGTCCTTTCATCGGGATGTGCGATCGCATCGAGTCGTTGTACCTGTCGAAGCCCTGGTCCGTGCCGAAGAGCCTGTCCAGTGGAAATCCCGCGAGAAAGGCCGCCGTGCCGTACCCCTCGTCCGACAGGATCTCGGCAAGGGTCAGCGCCTCATCAGGAAGAGCGAAGATCCCGTTTGCGCGTACACCGTGGGTCAACGGGTAGGTGCCGGTCAGGATCGTGCAAAAGGAGGGCAGGGTCTGCGGGACCTGGCAGATCATGTTTTCCGCCACGATGCCTTCTTCAGCCAGGCGATCGATGTTGGGTGTCGACCGCTCGGGCCAGCCATAACAGGAAAGGTGGTCGGCGCGCAACGTGTCGACCACGATGAGCAGGATATTCGTGTCTGGCGGATCGTTCAGGACGAAGAGCGCGCAGAGGATGAGAACCAGGGCGATGAAGGCTATCAAGATGAGAGGCAGTTTTTTGATCGAGTGCTTCATGAGGTTATTATTCCGCTAAGAGGGTGCTTAAATCAAGAGCTGGCAGACGAATCGCCCGACCGCTTGTCACCACGTGACAGGTTGGCCTCGTATGACTATAATCGGACCGTCGATGGACTCTCCGGCCGGCAGCCGTCACGGCGGCCGAGCGGCCGAAACGATTTGCTGAAAGCGCGATTTGCTGAAAGCGCGATTTGCTGGAAGGGAGAACGAACATGGCTCGTAGATCGCTCGGAGCCAGATCATGGCGCCTCGCGGCTTTCATGGCCGCATGGCTGCCGATAGCCGGTCTTCTGGCGCAAGACGAAGAACCACCCGTGACCGACGAACCTGTTGACGCGGCTCAGGCCTTCTTCGAGGAAGTTTGCGGCAGGTACGAACTCCACTACAAGAACGATGTCGAGTCGATAGGCATCGAACTGCGCGTGTTGAGCCTCGCCCGCGGCCCGGCGGGCCGGCTCGCCGACAATGTAACGATCAACTACGAGTGGGAGACACCCACGCTGGAAGACATCGTGCTCGAAGGGGTTCCGGGCCGTTACAACAACTTGATCCGCGATCCGCTCCGTGGATTGTGGAAGGATCTCGTGGGAGGGAGTGTCTTTCCGGAGCTCGAGGGCGAAACGCTCACGCTCGAGGAGACCGACGAGGGATTGGCGCTGATCAATCTGCCCGAGGACAGCTACGAGAGGACCGTCTACTTCGATCCCGAAACCAAGCTGGTAATGAGCGCCAAACTGGTGCGGGAAGACTCGGAGAGCCACATCGTTCCTTCATACAAGCCGGTCGACGGGATTCTGCGGCTCGAGAGCAAGGTCGTGACGATCAGCGGTCTCGATGGCAACGAGGCCGAGGGGGCGTTTACCTACTCCGAATTCAGGCAGTTGAGCAATTGTTTCCTGCCCACGCGGATGACCCTGAATCTGGGCGAGAGCATGGTCGAGTTCAGCATCGAATATCTCCATATCAACGGGCAAAAACCGGCGGGCGAGGCGGTCGATCCCGCCGTTCTCAAGGCTCTGATAAAGGCTTTCGAGAAGCAGTACTCCAAGTGGAGCACACCGGAGAAACTGGCGGGAGCGCGAAAACTCGCTGCCACGCGCGACGAGAAGGCATCGGAGACGATCGCCAAGAAGGTTCTCAGGGACAAGGACCTGAAGGTCCGCGAGGAAGGAGTCCGCATCCTGGGCCGCATGGGGTGCCGCAAGGCGGTCCCCCATCTCGTCAAGGCGATGAAATCGAACGACGGCGAGCTGGGCGTCTATGAGGCTCTCATCAAGGCGCTCGGCGATCTGGGCGATCCGAGGGCTGTGCCCGCCCTGGCCGGAGATTTCTGGAACCAGAGGGAAAGCATGGTGGGAATCAAGATGGCGCGGCTCAAGATCGACGCGCTCGGCCGGATCCGCTCGAAAAAGTCGGTCGACGCTCTCATGGAACTGCTCTACAAGGGCGAGCAGGGCGTCATGAGCCGGCTCGCACCGAACCTGGTCAAGTCCCTGCAAAAGCTCACGGGCCAGGAGATCGGCTGGGACAGAGCGCGCTGGAAGGACTGGTGGAAGAAGAACAAGGGTCGGTTCAAGCTCGACGAAGACAAATAAAAAAGGGGGGGGGATGCTCCGGTTCTTGACTTTGTTCTGTGCGATAGGCTTGTTCGCCTGGGCCGGGTGCGGCAGCACCGCGCTCGATGAAGGCGACGATTCCGGGCCCCTGTCGCGTACCGAGGCTATCGCGGTGAGAGAGGCCAGGGAAGAGGCATGGCGCCTCCATGGTGAAGGCGACATGGGAGCAGCCCTCGAACTCCTGGAGAAATGGGACGGATCGGCCGAAGCCGGCTCGATCTGTCTCGAAATCGCTGCCGACATCTGCATGGAGCAGGCACAGCCGGCCATGGCAGTCCTCTATCTCACGCGTGCGGCCGAGGGCCGGCCCGAGGATCCGACCCTTCTCCTGAAGAAGGGCGATGCACTCATGAGAGCCGGCAAGGAGGAGGAAGCCGAAATCGCTTTGCGCCAGTGTCTCTCCTTCGATTGGAACCACGATCGCGCCAAGATACTCCTCGCCGAGCTTCTTTTCGCCGCCGGGTACGCTCAGAAGGCCAATGCCTATCTCGACGCTGTTGATTCCGCCCACGATTGGGACGTGCGGTCGCTCCTCCTTCTCGGCGCGATCCGCGGCAGCATGGGGCTGAAGGACGAAGCGCTCCGCCACTTCGACACTGCCCATCGCGCTGCGCCCCAGATGGCCGAGCCCTTCTTCAACAAGGGACGGCTTCTCGAAGAGTCCGGTGATACTGCCGGAGCGGTGTCTGCCTACCGGGAAGCGCTCGAGCGGGACGGAGAGCATGTTCCGTCCCTTTTCAATCTCGGGTGTCTTCTGATCGGTTCACAGCATCGGTCCGAGGGCGAACTTCTGGTCGAGAGTGCCTGCGAGGCCGAAACCGATCCTTTGCTCAAAAAGAAGATGGAAGAGACGAAAGACCGGCTGAAGAAGAAAAAGGTCATTCAAGAGGAGTGAGGGTTTTTGCCAAAAAACGGCTTTTTTTGGAGCATCCACTGTCACATGTTCCATTTGTGCTCCAAAATTTCTGACAGTCATTTCGCTCTGACCGCTATGACAAAATTTCGGCGATATGTATTAATTTTTTGCGGCAAATAGGGTTAAATGTATTTGCCTGCAAAATGAACGATCAGGGATAAAAACAATAAATACAAAGTGATATGAAAACTTCAAATATCATAATTGCGTACTTAATATCAATCTAATTGCATAGATATAACTTGTTTCGATTCGGCTTGTTACAGTTTGTTTTTCGGCCCGCCAGAGTTACACCTCCTTCGGGGTATTTTTCCCGCTTTTTTCACTTGCAATGGCTTTTCGCGTTGATTTGATGCATGAATCGCAACTATACCTTTTTCACAAAAAGTGGTTTGAAAGAAAGGGATCAACCCATGGCAGAAACGAATCTCGTCAAGCCTCATGGCGGCGGCGACCTCAAGGTCCTGCTTCTCGAAGGTGATGAACTCAATGCGGAACTGACTAAGGCCGAAACCCTTCCCAAGGTGTGGATGACCACGCGCGAAACGAGCGACTGCATCATGCTCGGCATCGGCGCCTTCACGCCCCTCGATGGCTTCATGGGCAAGGCTGACTGGCAGGGCGTGTGCGACGACATGAAGATGGCCAACGGCCTCTTCTGGCCGATCCCGATCACACTTTCCACGGACAAGGAGACTGCCGACTCGATCTCCGACGGCGGCGAGGTCGCCCTCTGGGACGAGGAGAACAAGGAACTGATCGCCACCATGAAGGTGACCGAGAAGTACACCATCGACAAGGCTCACGAGTGCCAGTGTGTGTTCACCACCACCGACACCGAGCACCCCGGCGTGGCCAAGGTCATGGAGCAGAAGGATGTCAACCTGGCCGGCCCGATCAAGGTCCTCTCCGAGAGCTTCTATCCGGAAGAGTTCAAGGAAATCTACCAGCGTCCGGCCGACTCCCGGAAGATCTTCATGGAACGCGGCTGGAACACCTGCGCGGCCCTGCAGCTCCGCAACCCGATGCACAACTCCCACGCCTACCTCGCGTGGGTGGCTGTCGAAGTGTGCGACGGCGTCTACATCCACCAGCTCGTGGGCAAGCTGAAACCGGGCGACATCCCCGCCGAGACCCGCGTCAAGGCGATCGACGCCCTCGTGGACAACTACTTCCGCTCAGAGCGCGTCCTCCAGGGCGGCTACCCCATGGAGATGCGTTATGCCGGTCCTCGTGAAGCGCTTCTTCACGCCGTCTTCCGCCAGAACTATGGCTGCAGCCACCTGATCGTCGGCCGCGACCACGCTGGTGTGGGCGACTACTACGGCCCCTTCGACGCGCAGCAGATCTTCCACAAGATTCCCACCAACGCGCTCGAGCTCAAGCCTCTGGCCATGGACTGGACCTTCTACTGCTACGACTGCGGCTCCATGGCGTCGATGAAGACCTGCCCCCACGAGAGCAAGGCCGAGATCGACGACAATGGCGAGTACAAGGGCGGCTCGAGGCTCCTCCTTAGCGGCACCATGCTGCGCAAGCTCATGAGCGAGGGAAAGAACGTGCCCAAGGAATTCTCCAAGCCCGAGGTGATTGCGGTCCTCAAGGACTACTACGACAACCTCGAGGAAAAGGTCGAGGTCAAGCTTCACGGCGCTGCCACGGGCGATGCCAAGAAGAAGTAGAGTCTTCCGCCTCTTGGCAGGCGGCTCTTTTGAATAAAAGTTTGTTCGTTGTCAGATCTTCTATCGTTATAGCGCGGCGGCCCGATGCCGTCGCCAGGACTATTTTTGAGGAGGATTTTGAATGCCCAGTTATGTGATTCCCGACAAATGTGATGGGTGCAAGGCGCTGGACAAGACCGCTTGCCAGTACATTTGCCCCAACGACCTCATGGTCTTGAACAAGGATACCGAGAAGGCGTACAACCAGGAGCCCGACACTTGTTGGGAGTGCCAGTGCTGCGTCAAGATTTGCCCTGTTCAGGCCGTCGAAGTCAGAGGTTACGCGGACTTCATCCCCATGGGTGCTTCCGTGACCCCTCTCCGTTCTTCCGATTCCATCATGTGGACCGTCAAGTTCCGCAACGGTAGCCTCAAGCGTTTCAAATTCCCCATCAGGACCACTGAAGAAGGAAAGGCCGTGCCCTCTGGCGGTTTCGAGACCGGTACCGAGGATCTCCACGACGCCACGCTTTTCACCGAGCCCGGCTCCCTGGGTCTCGAAGCTGTGTGGACCAAGTGATCTGACTGAATTGAATTATAAAGAAAAATAGATCAAGTTAATGGAGGATTGATATCGTGGCTAATTTCGAAACTGTTGAGGTCACCACAGACCTTTTGATCCTGGGCGGCGGAATGGCCTCCTGCGGGGCGGCTGTCGAAGCCTCGTATTGGGCCAAGAAGAACGGCCTGAAGGTCACCCTCGTCGACAAGGCCGCCATGGACCGCTCCGGCGCCGTGGCCATGGGCCTTTCGGCCATCAACCAGTACGTCGGCATCAAGGACGGTGAGAACACCGTCGGCGACTACATCAACTACGTCAAGCAGGACCTCATGGGCGTCGCCCGTGACGACCTGGTTGCCAGCATCGCGCGTCACGTCGACTCGTCCGTTCACCTCTTCGAGAAGTGGGGTCTCCCCATCTGGAAGGACGAGAACGGCGCGTACGTTCATGAGGGCCGGTGGCAGCTCATGATCAATGGCGAGTCGTACAAGATCATCGTGGCCGAGGCTGCGAAGAACGCTCTCATCGAGAACGGACACGAGTATTTCGAGCGTGTCTACATCACCGAGCCGATCCTCGACGGCGACAAGATCGCCGGCGCCGTGGGTTTCAGCACCCGCGAGGACAAGTACTACGTCTTCAAGGCCAAGGCCGTCATGTGCGCCATGGGTGGCGCCGTGCACGTGTTCAGGCCCCGCTCCACTGGCGAGGGTCTCGGCCGCTCCTGGTATCCTCCCTTCAACTCCGGCTCCTCCGCCTACTTCACCATCAAGGCCGGCGCCGAGATGACCTGCCAGGAAGTCCGCTTCATCCCTGTCCGCTTCAAGGACGCTTACGGCCCCGTGGGTGCCTGGTTCCTCCTCTTCAAGTCCCGCGCCACCAACGCCTTCGGCGGCAACTACATGGTCGAGAGGACCGACGAGCTCGCCAAGTGGGGCGCCTATGGCAAGGTCAAGCCGATCCCCGCAAACCTGCGTAACTGGCTCGGCATGCTCGATGTCATGGAAGGAAAGGGTCCCATCTACATGCGGACCGAGGAAGCCATGCAGAAGATCGCCGACGACTACAAGGAAGATCCCAAGGCTTACAAGAAGAAGAGGAAAGAGCTCGAGAACGAAGCTTGGGAAGATTTCCTCGATATGACCATCTCCCAGGCGCACCTCTGGGCCGCCACCAACGTGGAGCCCGAAGCCAGGCCTTCCGAAATCGCGGCCTGCGAGCCTTACTTCATCGGTTCCCACTCCGGCGCCTCGGGTGCCTGGGTGTCCGGTCCCAAGGACCTCGCTCCCGATGAGTATTTCTGGGGCTACACCAACATGACGACCGTGCCGGGCCTCTTCGGTGCCGGCGACGCCACTGGCGCCTCGAGCCACAAGTTCTCCTCCGGCTCCCACGCCGAAGGCCGTATCGCTGCCAAGGCCGCGATCGCCTACATCATGGACAACAACACCCAGCCCAACGTGGACATGGCTGTTGTGGAAGACATCAAGGCGACCAACCTGAAACCTCTCGACCTCTGGAACGAGAATCAGGACAAGTCGACCGACCCGACGGTCAACCCGGCTTACATCAACTCCAAGCAGTTCCAGTTCCGTCTCCAGAAGATCATGGACGAGTACTGCGGCGGCGTTTCGACCCAGTTCAGCACCAACAAGTTCCTCCTCGAGAGAGGCATGGAGCTCATGGCGTTCCTCAAGGAAGACTCGCTCAACCTCGCTGCTGACGGTTATCACGACCTGATGCGCTGCTGGGAGAGTGTCCACCGCATGTGGCAGGCCGAAGCCCACCTTCGCACCGTCATGTTCCGCGAAGAGACCCGTTGGCCCGGTTACTATTTCCGCTCCGACTGCCCCACCCTTGACGAGGAAAACTGGCATTGCTTCGTGAACTGCACGTGGGATCGCGCCTCCGGCGAGTGGAATGTCTTCAAGAAGGACATCATCCGCCTCGAGGTCTAGGTTGTATCACTTAAGGGGCTGAGCGTGCTCAACTCCTTGTGCCACTGATCTTTAAATGCAATTCAGGGTCAACAGGCGCCGCAAGGCGCCTGTTGACCTGCTTTAGTTTTTTACGAAATCGGATGATTTCGCAAGACCGGTTGACCTGCAATTCGAGGAGATTCGCACATGGCCGACGACGTTCGCGAATCCTGTCCCCACTGTGACAAGGAGCTGCTCACGTGGTCCAATCCGGACGGCACCACCTGGGGAGAGGGGCATCAGCTGGTCTGCTTCAACGACGACTGCCCTTACTTCGTGAACGGCTGGAAGCACATGAGGGACAACTACAACCAGAATGTTTCCTACCGCTTTCGTCTCAATCCCGCAACAGGTGAGAAAGGGCCGCTCCCGGTCTGGTCGACTCAGGCCCTCAAGGACCAGATCGTGGAATAGTCCCAGTAACGGAAAGCTACCTTATATATAATGTCAAAAGCGGAAAACATCGAACGGCTCAAGAACGCGATCCTCGAGGACTATCCCCGGCTGACCGAAGAAGATACCTTCACCTTCGGGTGCCATGACAAGGTGAAGTGCTTCAACTCCTGCTGCGCCGACGTGAACATCTTCCTCACCCCCTACGATGTTCTGCGTCTGAAGAACCGCCTCGGCATCACGTCGCAGGAGTTTATCGACACGTACACCATTCTCCCCATCGACAAGAACATGCAATACCCCATCGTCCTGTTCAAGCTCTTGGACAACGACGAGAAGAACTGCCAGCTTGTGGATAAGGAAAAGGGGTGTACCGTCTACGAAGACCGTCCCTGGGCGTGCCGCATGTACCCTGTCGGGCTCGCGTCTCCAAAGGAGAAGGCCGGCGACCAGGCCGTGTGCACCGCAAGCCAACCGAAGGACGACTTCTACTTCCTCATGAAGGAAGAGGGGTGTTTGGGCTTCCAGGAGAAGAAAGAGTGGACGATCCGCGAGTGGATCGAGAACCAGGGTGTGCCCGATTACGACGAATTCGGCCGCCTCTTCAAGGAAATCACGCTCCACGAGTTCTTCCAGAGCGGGCGGGAGTTCACGCCTGAGCAGATGGAAAACTTCTTCATCTGCTGCTACAACCTCGACAAGTTCAGAAAACTCATCTTCAACTCCACTTTCTTCGACCGTTTCAATGTCGACGAGGACCTCCGGAAAAAACTCGAGAGCGATGACGAGGAATTGCTCCGCTTCGCCTTCCGCTGGGTGCGCTTCAGCCTCTTCGGTGAGAAGACGCTCGATGTGATCGGCAAGCCGGCAGAGAGTGAGGAGAAGGACCAATGAGCCAGCGCCTCAAGGTCGATCCCGACATCGATTTTGTCCGCGAACTTCACCGAGCGGGAGGTTCGGATCTCAAGAAGTGCTACCAGTGCGCCACCTGCTCCGTGGTGTGCGACCTCTCGGAAGGGAGCACGGTCTTTCCGCGCAAGGAGATGATCTGGGCCCAGTGGGGACTCAAAGACCGGCTCATCGCCGATCCCCACGTCTGGCTTTGCCACCAGTGCAACGACTGTTCCGAACACTGTCCGCGCGGTGCGCGTCCCGGCGACGTGCTCGCCGCGGCCCGGACGAGCATCTACCGCGAATTCGCGGTCCCGGCCTTCATGGGGCGGGCCCTGGCGAATCCCGCGGCGCTTCCGTTGCTCATTCTCGCCCCGGTGCTCGTCCTGCTCGGGATCATCCTCACCAACGACGCTCTCGGATTCACCGTTCCGCCGCCCGAGACTGGAACGAAGGGGGGATTCTTCAAGTACTTCCTCCCTCACGGAATTCTCGAGATACTCTTCATCACCGGCAACGTGGTGATCTTTGGATTCGCCGCTGTCGGCCTGATGCGGTTCTGGAAGGGGCTCAAGAGCTCGGGAACGGGTGATGGCCCGAGTTTCATCCCGAGTCTGATCCAGACGGCGTTCGAGATCGCCGGCCATGCGAAATTCCGGAAATGCACGGTCAACGCCACCCGTTCGTGGGCGCACCTGCTCGTTCTGTTCGGCTTTTTCGGCGCCATGGCCACGGCCGGCCTCGCCCTGCTCGACATGACGCTGCTCGGCCACGCGCCGCCCATCCCCTTCTTCAGTCCGATCAAGATCCTCGGCAATCTGAGCGCTGTGGCCCTCCTCGTGGGGAGCGCCACCCTGATCCTCCGCAAGCTGTCGGACAGCGAAAAGGTGGGCGCCCACGGTTATGCCGACTGGCTCTTTCTGGTCGTTCTCTTTGTCGTGAGTCTGACAGGGACCCTCCTTCAGGTACTGCGCCAGGTCGGTCCATTTGAGCTGGCTTATGCCAACTACTTCGTACATATAGTGTCGGTGTTCTTTCTTCTCTGGTACGCACCATATTCCAAGTTCGCCCATATGTTCTATCGCACCCTCGCCCTGGTCTACACCAGATCGGCGGGGAGCGCCGCGCGGTCCGCGGCTCCAGCCGCGGCTGACCGCTCGACCGGAGAACCTGAAGGCGAGCAGACGGAACAGGCTGCTTAATTGAGTTTGCATCAAGGGAACCGTTGGTTCCAACGGACCGGAACCGGAGGCTCCACGAAGGAGCCGCAAGGCTCCACGAAGGAGCCGCAAGGCTCCACCGAAACTGGAGAGGCTGATGGAAAA
>CAZUHB010000002.1:0-87405 GCA_964620445.1 uncultured Phycisphaerales bacterium | reverse complement strand
AGGCTCCACGAAGGAGCCGCAAGGCTCCACCGAAACTGGAGAGGCTGATGGAAAATTTGACCGTTGATGTTTGTGTTGTCGGCGGCGGTATGGCCGGGATGACGGCGGCTATCGAGGCCGCCGAAATCGGTAAGGAGGTGGCCCTCATCGAAAGGGAAGCCTACCTCGGCGGCCGCGTCGCGAGAATGTACCACTACTTCCCGAAGCAATGCCCGCCCTCGTGCGGTCTGGAAGTCAACTACCGCCGGATCCGGCAGAACGCGCGGATCCATTTTTACACTCTGGCCGATGTGGAGTCGGTGGACGGTCAGGATGGAGCCTACACCGTCAAGGTGCGCCAGAACCCGCGCTTCGTGAACGAGAAATGCACCGCCTGCGGCGAGTGCGAAATAGCGTGCGAACTCGAGCGGGAGAGCGACTTCGACTATGGTCTGAAAAAGACCAAGGCCATCTACCTGCCTCATCAGTTGGCGTTTCCTCTGCGCCACGTCGTCGATCCTGCCTTCGCGGGCGATGCCAAGATGAAAGCTGCCGCCGACGCCTGCCCCGTGGACGCCATCGATCTCGGCCAGCAGGCCGAGAACTTCGAGGTCAAGGCTACTGCCGTGGTCTGGGCCACGGGCTGGAAGCCTTATGATGCATCCAGGATCGAGAACCTCGGCTTCGGCCAGTGCAAGAACGTGATCACCAACGTGATGATGGAACGGCTCGCGGCTCCGAACGGTCCCACGGACGGCAAGATCTTGCGGCCCTCGGACCAGAAAGAGCCGACAAGGATCGCCTTTGCCCAGTGCGCCGGCTCGCGCGACGAGAACCACCTGCCCTACTGCTCGGCGATCTGTTGCTCGGCGACGATCAAGCAGGCAGGCTACGTGCGCGAGAAGCTGCCCGACGCGGAAGTCCACGTCTTCTACATCGACATCCGCACGCCGGGACGGCTCGAGGATATTTACACGAACGCCCAGGATGACGGGAAGCTCTTCTTCCACAGGGGCAAGGCGGCCCGCGTGACCGAGAAACCGGGCACGGGCAATCTGGTGATCGAGGCAGAGAACACGATCACCGGGGAGAAGTCGGAGATGGAAGTGGATCTCGTGGTTCTGGCCACCGGAATGGTTCCCAACACGGCAGACGAAACACCCACGTCCGATGCGGCCCGCGATGACTTCGGATTCCTCGTCGACGGATCGACGGGTGTGATCGGAGCCGGGGTGGCCACGCGGCCTCTCGACGTTTCCGCGTCCGTACAGGATGCCACGGGAAAAGCAATGAAGGCGATTTGCACCAAGGCGAGGGAGTAGAGATATGGCGGACGAAATCGAAAGAAAACCTGCTGTTTATATCTGCACGGGATGCGACATCGCCGGTGCGATCGACATCGACGCCCTCGTCAATGTGGCCGAGAAGGAAGCCAAGGTCCCCATCTGCCGCACCCACGAGTGCCTCTGCACCGACGAGGGTGCCGCGCTGATCAAGAAGGACATCGCCGACGAGGGCATCAACGGCGTCGTCATCAGCGGCTGCTCGTCGAGGATCAACACGGACATATTCAACTTCGGCCCCGACGTCTACGTCGACCGCATTCCGATGCGCGAGTTCGTGACCTGGTGTCACGAGCCGAACGACGAAGACACGCAGATGCTGGCCGAGGACTACATCCGCATGGGCACGGTGAGGGCTCAGAACGCCGCGCCGCCGAACGCTTTCGAGGAGGAAGTGGGCAAGCGGATCCTGGTCGTGGGCGGCGGCATGGCGGGCCTCAACGCGGCGCTCTCCACGGTCGACGCCGGCTACGAGACCGTTCTTGTGGAAAAGGAGGGTGTTCTCGGAGGGTGGTCGTCGAGGTTCACCAAGGCCTTCCCCAAGAAGCCTCCCTACCGCGACCTGCAGGAAACGGGCATCGACGATCTCGTCGCCCAGGTCGAGGGGAACGACAAGATCAAGGTCTACACATCTTCCACGGTCGGCGAGATTTCGGGCCAGCCCGGACAGTTCGACGTGACAATCAACAATGGTTCGGGAGACGCAGCCGAGAGGATCGGCGCCATCGTGCTCGCCTCGGGCTGGAGGCCCTACGCGCCTGAGAAGCTCGGCCATCTCGGCTACGGCAAGTGCAAAAACGTGGTCACCAACCTCGACGTGGAGAAGATGGCCAAGGAAGGCGACTTCATCCGCCCCTCCGACGGCCAGCCGGTCAAGAGCGTGGCCTTCATCCAGTGCGCCGGCTCGCGCGACCAGGACCACCTGCCTTACTGCTCCGGCGTCTGCTGCCGCGTCTCGCTCAAGCAGGCCAAGTACATCCGCGAAAAGTACCCCGACGCAAAGGTCTACATCCTCTACAAGGATCTCCGCTCCCCCGGACAGTACGAGCTCTTCTACGCTCAGGTCCAGGAGGACGAGGGTATCTTCCTCACCAAGGGCGAGGTGGCCGAGGTCAAGGAGGAAGCGAACGGCCAGGTGACGGTGGCGCTCGACGACACGCTGCTCGGCGAGAGCATCGAGGTCACGGCCGACATGGTCGTCCTAGCCTCCGGCATGGTCCCGTCAACCAAGGTCGAGGAATCCAACGCGGCGGGCGATGGAGCCACTCCGGCAGAGGATAGCGACGGAGCCGCCGAAGCGGCAGACGCCGCTTCGGCCACGGACGCAACAGAGGCGACAGCCGACGGAGCGTCCGCAGAGAGCGGCGCGGGCATCCTCAACCTGACCTACCGCCTCGGCACCGACCTGCCGAACATCAAGTACGGCTTCCCTGACTCGCACTTTATCTGCTTCCCTTACGAGACGCGCCGTACCGGCATCTACGCGGCCGGAGCGGTGCGCGCGCCCATGGACATGGCGAGTTGCGTGTCCGATGCGCGCGGCGCGGCGATGAAGGCGATCCAGTGCGTCGAGATGCTGAGCCGGGGCGAGGCGGTCCACCCGCGCTCGGGCGACATCTCCTATCCCGATTTCCTCCTGCAGCGCTGCACCCAGTGCAAGCGGTGCACCGAGGAGTGCCCCTTCGGAACGCTCAACGAGGACGAGAAGGGAACGCCGCTCGTCAACCTGCTCCGTTGCCGCCGCTGCGGCATCTGCACCGGGTCCTGCCCGGAGCGGATCATCTCCTTCACCAACCACTCGGTGCAGATGACCTCCAAGGTGATCAAGGCGATCGACGTGCCCGACGAGGAGGAGGAGAAACCGAGGATCCTCGTCTTCGTGTGCGAAAACGACGCGCTGCCCGCTTTCGAGACAGCGGCCATGAAGCGCATGAAATACTCGTCCATGGTGCGGATCATTCCGCTCCGCTGCCTGGGCAACATCAACATCATCTGGATCGCCGACTCGTTGTCGGCCGGATTCGACGCGGTCATGCTCTTCGGTTGCAAGCACGGCGACGACTACCAGTGCCACTACGTGAAGGGATCGGAGCTCGCCGACTACCGCATGGGCAATGTCCAGGAGAAGCTGAAACAGCTCGTGCTCGAGGAAGAGCGCGTGCGGATTCACGAGCTCGCCATCGACGAGTACGACAAGGTGCCGCAGATCATCGACGAATACGTGGAAGAGATCGAGGAGATCGGTCCCAACCCGTACAAGGGCTTTTAATCACGGCGATATGTAGAACGTGAGGTTTTTATATAGACGATTTTCTGGTTAGGCCCGCTGATCGATGTTCTGAATCATGCGGGATTATTGAAACAAGGAGATTGGATTATGGCAGATCTTCCGAAAACGCCAATGCTTGACGAGCTGGAAAAAGGCCCCTTCCCCAGCTTTGTCAAGGAAATCAAGATGGCTGCCAAGAACAGCGACATGAGCAAGGACCTGCTCGGGCAGCTTGAGCTTTCCTACAACGAAAAGATCGGGTACTGGAAGCACGGCGGAATCGTCGGCGTCATGGGTTACGGCGGCGGTGTGATCGGCCGTTACTCCTTTCTGCCCGACAAGTTCCCCAACATTTCCCACTTCCACACGATCCGCATCAACCAGCCCTCGGGATGGTTCTACTCGGCAAAATCCTTGCGCACCCTGTGCGACATCTGGGATCGTCACGGCTCGGGCCTGACCAACATGCACGGCTCCACGGGCGACATCGTCTTCCTCGGCACAAAGACCGATGCGCTGGAGCCGATCTTCGAGGAGCTGACTGCCAACGGTTTCGACCTCGGCGGCTCGGGCTCCGACGTGAGAACGCCTTCCTGCTGCGTGGGCCCTGCCCGGTGCGAGTGGTCCTGCTACGACACGCTCAAGGTCTGCTACGACGTGACGCAGAAGTACCAGGACGAGCTCCACCGCCCGGCGTTCCCCTACAAGTGGAAATTCAAATTCGCCGGCTGCGCCAACGACTGCGTGGCCGCCAAGGCGCGCGCCGACATCTCGGTGATCGGCACCTGGCGCGACGCGATCCGCGTCGACAACGCCGCCGTGGCCGAATACGTGAACAACGGCCTCAACATCCAGCGCGACGTGATCGGCAACTGCCCCTCCAAGTGCATGGAGTGGGACGGCAGCGCGCTCAAGATCGACAACTCAAACTGCCGTCGGTGCATGCACTGCATCAACGTCATGCCCAAGGGACTCCGCCCCGGAACCGACACGGGCGCCACCGTGCTGATCGGATCAAAGGCTCCGATCGTCGAAGGAGCGCTTCTCTCGTCGGTTCTGCTCCCCTTCGTCAAGATCGACGGCGAGGAGTTCGAGGACTTCTGCGAGATCATGGAAGAGATCCAGGATGTCTGGTGCGAGGAGGGCAAGGCCCGCGAGCGCATCGGCGAGTTCATCCAGCGCGTCGGCATGGGCAATTTCCTCGAGGCGATCGGTCTCGAACCGGTGCCCGAAATGGTGGCCTTCCCGCGTGACAACCCCTACGTCTTCTACGGACAGGACGACGAGGAAGAAGAGGACGAAGGTTAGGTCCGCCGCCAGTGCGGGTAACTTGTGAGAAACTGAATAAACGCTAAAAATAGATAAGGAGATGTTTACATGACCGACCCGAAAAAGAGGATCACCGATATCGGACCTCCACATTATGAACAGTTCCTTCCGCAGACCATCAAGGACAACTATGGCAAGTGGAAGTATCATGAGATCGTCAAGCCCGGCGTGATGGTTCACGTGGGCGAATCGGGCGACAAGCTCTACACGGTGCGCGCCGCTTCTCCGCGCCTCCTGAGCACGGAGAAGATCCGCAATTTCTCCGATCTGGCCGAGAAGTACTGCGAAGGCTTTCTTCGTTTCACCAGCCGCCACAACGTGGAGTTCATGACTCCCGACGAGAGCAAGATCGATCCCCTGATCAAGGATCTGGCCGACCTGGGACACCCCGTGGGCGGCATCGGCAACTCGATCTCGAGCATGGTCCACACCCAGGGATGGGTGCACTGCCACTCGGCCGCGACCGATGCCTCGGGTATCGTCAAGTGCGTCATGGACGAGGTGAACGACTACTTCACCAGTAACAAGCTCCCCGGCAAGCTGCGCATCGCGCTCGCCTGCTGCCTCAACATGTGCGGCGCCGTGCACTGCTCGGACATCGCGATCCTGGGTATCCACACCCGGCCGCCGGCAACCGACCACGCATCCTTGAAGAAGGTTTGCGAGATTCCGAGCGTGAGCGCCTCCTGCCCGACCGCCGCCATCAGGCCGGCCACAGTGGACGGCTTCGAGTCGGTCGAGGTGATCGAGGAGCAGTGCATGTACTGCGCCAACTGCTACACGGTCTGCCCTGCCATGCCCATGAACAATCCCGACACCGACGGTGTCTCGATCTGGGTCGGCGGCAAGGTGTCCGACGCGCGCTGCGCGCCCAAGTTCTCCAAGCTCGCCGTTCCCTTCCTGCCCAACAACCCGCCGCGCTGGCCCGAGGTGGTCGATGTGGTGATGAAGCTCGTCGATGTCTGGGCCAAGAACGCCAGGCCTTACGAGCGCATGGGCGAGTGGATCGAGCGGATCACATGGCCGCGTTTCTTCAAGATGGCCGAGCTCGACTTTACCAAGGAGCACATTGACGACTTCAAGCACGCCGGGTTGAGCTACAACCGGACGGCGCAGCTGACTCACGTTTCCTGATTGAGAGGTGACGAAATGTCTGACGAGATGAAGACAGTCGAAGAAGTGGCGGACGCCATGTACAAGATGGTGGCCGATGCCCAGGGTCAGAAGAAACTGAAACCTGGGGATCTCACCAAGGCGATGGTCCAGATCTTCGGAGACCAGGTCGACAAGAAGCTTTGCAAGGCTGCCATCAAGGAGCTGGTGAACAACGGACGTTGCGTCTACACCTACTTCGGCGGCAGCTTTATCGAATTACCCCACAAGGAGGGGGCGGAGAACTAAAGGCTTGCCTCGAGGCAGGCGCGTTCTTCCCGAAAACGGAATGCCCATCTCCTGTCCACGAATCCTGATCGCCGGCACGTCCGGCGATTCAGGAAAGACCGTTGTGTCGGTCGGCCTTGCGCGGGCTCTGTCCGCCCAGGGCCGACCGATCACCGCTTTCAAAAAAGGACCCGACTACATCGACGCGTCGTGGCTTTCCGCTGCGTCAGGAAGGGTGGCCAGGAATCTGGACACCTTCCTGACTGAGCCGATCGTTGTGAGACGCACGTTCATTGAATTCGCCCAACGGAGTTCACCTGCCGCGGACGGCGGCGGGCCGGCCGGAGAAAGCGGGATCAACCTCATCGAGGGGAACCGCGGCCTTCACGACGGCCTCGACGCGGGCGGCACTCACAGTTCGGCAGCTCTTTCAAAACTTATTCAGTGCCCGGTAGTTCTGGTACAGAACGTCACCAAGACCACGCGGAGCGCGGCCGCCTTTGCGCTCGGTTCGCGGCAGATCGATCCCGGCGTCGACATCGCCGGGGTGATCGTGAACCAGGTCGCGGGCGCGCGCCACGAACGCGTGGTCCGGAAGGCGATCGAAACCTACGCGGGGATTCCGGTGGTGGGGGCGATTCCGAAGCTTTCTGCCGAACACCGGATCCGGTCGCGCCATCTCGGACTGATCACCGCGCGCGAACAGGGCGGCATCGAGGAACTGATCGATCGCCTGGCCCTCGCCGTCAAAGATCATGTCGATCTGGACAGGATTCTCGAGATCGCCAATGCCGCGCCCCTCCTCGAGGATGTCGGCTTGCGGTCGACCGATCCGGACGTTCGGATCGATCGGCAGAAGCGAGCCGGCCGGCCGCTCAAGGTGTGCTACCTGAGCGACGCGGCGTTTTCGTTCTACTACCCGGAAAACCTGGAGTCTCTCGAGCAGGCCGGGGCCGATTTGATCCCGGTGTCGGCGCTCGATGCCAGGTCGCTTCCCGAGTGCGACGCCCTCTACGTGGGTGGAGGATTTCCCGAAACCCACGCCACGGCCCTGTCCCGGAACCGGTCCTTTCGCGAGAGCGTTCGTCGCGCTGCCGAGGAGGGACTTCCGATCTACGCCGAGTGCGGCGGGCTGATCTACATGGCGGACAAGCTCGTCTGGAAAGGCGAGGAGTATCCGATGGCGGGAATCTTTCCCGTCACGATCGCCATGGACCGGAAGCCGCGCGGTCACGGCTATGCCAGGATTCTGGTCGAAGGCCAAAACCCGTTCTTTCCGGAAGGTACCGAACTGAGAGGGCACGAGTTTCACTACTCCTGGCCGACCGCGGGCGCTGGCGCGTCCGGCGATCTGCCGCGGAGTGTTTTCAAGATGCAGCGCGGCACCGGATGCGGTGCCGGCCGCGACGGACTTTTGCGGTGGAACGTTCTGGGAACTTACCTGCACGTCCATGCTCTCGGCTGTCCTGCCTGGGCGCAGGGTGTCGTGAGAGCAGCGGAGATGTATAGAAAGGATTGAACAGACATGGCGTTAAAGAGATCGAAAAAGAAAAAGAAAGGCCTGAAGAGCCTGCGTAGCGCGGGCGGCGGTTCGTCTGTAGAGACATCCCCGCTGCGACCCGTTCACATCGAGAAGATCCCACCTTGCACCGACGGCTGTCCGCAGAGCAACGACATCCGCCAGGTCTTGACCACGATCGGTCTGGCCGAGAAGAGAGAGGTCCCCCAGGAGAAGGCTTTCGAGCAAGCCTTCGAGATCCTGACGCGGACCAATCCCCTTCCGGCCGTGCTCGGCCGTGTCTGCCCCCATCCGTGCGAGTCGGCCTGCAACCGCAAGGAGAAGGAAGGCGCTGTCGGTTTCAACGCGATGGAACGCTTCCTGGGCGATTATGCCATCGAGAAGGGTTTCGAGCTCACCAAGAGCGACGATGCCGGGGAGTACACCGAAAAGATCGCCATCGTGGGTGCCGGCCCGGCCGGTCTCGCCTGCGCCTATCATCTGGCCCGCCGCGGCTACAAGGTCACCATTTTCGAAGCCTTCGCGAAACCGGGCGGCATGCTGCGCTACGGCATCCCGGCCTATCGTCTGCCGCGGGACATTCTCGACACCGAGATCGACCGCATCCTCAAGCTCGGCGTGGAGCTCAAGTGCAACGCGTCGGTGGGGAACGACATTCCGCTCGACGACCTGAGAAAGGAACACGACGCCGTCTTCGTCGGCATCGGCGCCCACCAGGGACGCAAGCTTGGCGTCGACAACGAGGACGCCGAGAACGTGATGACCGGCGCCCGTTTCCTCCACATGGCCAACTCGGGCGAGAAGGTCGAGGTGGGCAAGAAGGTGGTGGTCATCGGCGGCGGCGACACGGCGATCGACGCGGCCCGCATGGCGCGCCGCCTCGACGCCGAGGCGGCGATTCTCTATCGCCGCACGCGCGTCGAGATGCCCGCCATCGACGAGGAGATCGAAGGCGCCGAGGAAGAAGGCGTGTCGATCGATCTTCTCACGGCACCTGTGGGCATCAAAAAGGAAGGCAACCGGGCCACGGCAATGATCTTTCAGAAGTGCGAGCTCGGCGAGCCCGACTCCTCCGGCCGGCGTCGCCCCGTGCCGATCGAAGGATCGGAGTTCGAGGTGGAGGCCGATTTCTTCATCGCCGCCATCAGCCAGGCCCCGGTTTTCGACGGCCTCGAGGATGTGGGCAACCCGAAGGACTGGGTCAAGGCCGACAAGTACATGCAGACCGAGACCGAAAACGTCTACACCGGCGGCGACGTGACCAACCTGGGCCTCGTCGTCGATGCCGTGGCGCATGGCCGCATCGCGGCCGACACGATCCACGAGAACTTCCGCGGCCTTTCGCACGACAAGCTCACCAATCCTCCGCCCATCGTGAAAGAGGACAAGGTGAAGCTCGAATTCTACGAGGAATCGAAGGTCCGCGAGCAAGAACACATGCCCGTTGCCGAGCGTTTCAGCGATCCCGACGCCGAGATCGCCAAGGGGCTCGATCCGGTACAAGCGGTGGATGAGGCTAAACGCTGCATGAGTTGCGGCTTCTGCTTCGAGTGCGGCGAGTGCTGGAGCTACTGCCAGGACCAGGCCGTGATCAAGCCGTTCGTGGCCGGCGACAAGTACACTTTCAAACTCGAGTTCTGCAACGGCTGCAAGAAGTGCGCCGAGCAGTGCCCCTGCGGTTACATCGAGATGCACATGCCGGGCGAGGCGCCCGAGTACGACAAGTTGTCATGACGAGTCACAAAGACTGCGTATTGAAACGGTATTAGTTTCTATTCTGAACAGAAGGAGAAAGTAGATATGGCTATTTTCGAACACGGAGAGATCAAGATCGAGGTAGACGAGGATGGGTTCATGCAGGAGCCCGAAGTGTGGAACCAGGATGTCGCTGCGGCTCTGGCCACGACCGAAGGCGTTGACGCCCTGGGCGACGATCACTGGAAGATCGTCCACTACCTGCGCGACTACTACCAGCAGTTCGGCATCGCTCCCATGATCCGGAAGCTCTGCAAGGAGACCGGTTTCCCTCTGAAGAAGATCTACGAACTGTTTCCGTCCGGTCCGGCAAAGGGCGCCTGCAAGGTCGCCGGTCTTGCCAAGCCGACCGGTTGTGTCTGATCTTGTCGACTTTGCGCCGATCCCGGGGGCTGCCGTGCGAGCCTCCTCCCGCCCGTGCGCCGGATGGGAGACGCTGGCGCGGCTGCCCCGGGGGACCGGCGATGATTGATGTGGTGTGGTTGCAGCGATGAGTGAAATGTCACAGAACACCGGCGAGCAACAGAGCGGCTCAGGCTACCTGGCTGTCTGCGGTATCAGCTTCAGAACGGCCACGCTGTCCGAGCGGGAGGCGTTCCATATCGGCCGCAGCGATCTCGTCCCGGCCGTCAAGCTCTTCAAGACGCTGGCCGGCGTGAGAGAGGTGACCATCCTGGCAACATGCAACCGCCTCGAGATTTACATGTTCCTCGACGAGGGGGCGGACAGCTTCGTGACGACGTGCGAGTTCTTCCGCCGGCTCAAGGGGGTGGAGGCAGCCGACAAACGGAAGCTCTTCTACATCCGCCACGGGAGCACGGTGGCGCGCCATCTCTTCAGGGTGATCGCGGGAATCGAATCGCTCGTCCTGGGCGAATACCAGATCCAGAGCCAGGTCAAGGAAGCCTACAGCGCCGCCTGCAGCGCCAAGGGCGCGCACAAGGCGCTTCACAAGCTCTTCCACTCCGCCTTCCGCGTGGGCAAGGCGGTGCGCAGCAGAACATCGCTCGGCGCGGGACAGTACTCGGTCTCGGGAGTGGCATTGCGGATCCTCAAGGATCGCATCGAGAAGAACGAGAAGGTCCTGATCGTGGGTGTCAACGAGAGCACCCGCATCGTGGCCGCCGGACTGAGCTCGGCCGGATTCGAGAACCTGCTCTTCGCCAACCGAACCGCTTCCAAGGCGGAAAAGATGGCCGTTCGATTCGGCGGTGAGGGAATCGGCCTCGATGACGTGCCCGGCCTCGTGGCCCGGAGCCGCGGCATACTCTGCTGCACGGGCGCGCCGGGAGCGGTGATCAGCGCCCGCACGCTGGAGCGCGCCTCCGCGCGGGGCCACCACCCGTCGATCATCGTGGACATGGCCGTACCGCGCGATGTGGAGAGACCGACCCGGCCCGGCAATCCGGCAGAGGATGCGACCGAGTTCGTCGATCTCGAGGATCTCAAGGTCCACCTCGAGACGGAAGAAAAAGAGCGCCAGGCCGATCTGCCCCTGGCCGAGAGACTGATCGAGGATGTGGTTGCCACCTTCCAGGTCTGGATGGAAAGCGCATTCGATCAGGGCGTGGCCAACCTGGCCAAGGAGTTCGACCGGATCCGGCGGAAGTGTCTCGACGAGGCGCGCGGCCATTTCAGCCCGGACAACACGGCCGAACTGGAGCGATTCTCGCGCCTCCTCATGCAGAATCTGCTCAAGGTGCCTACCAGGACCATCATGGAGAACGGGAAGAAGGCCGACGAGTCCGGGTCGTGCCGCCTGAAACGCCTTGCGCGCAAGGTCGACACCGATCTGGGCCAGGATGGAAACTGCTTCCGCCCGGAGGGCGGCGACCTCGACGCAAACGATCACGCAACGGACAGCGGCCTCCTGTCGGAGGTGCGTGATGCTTGATCGCCTGCTCGATGAGAACAGAAAAGACATCGTCGCGACATGGCGCCGGGAGATACTCGATACCTATCCCGACGACACGGCACGGTTCATCAAGGGCGAGCCGAACCGGATCGCCAATCCCGTGGGCCACGTCCTCACACAGGGTGTCGAGGACGTTTTCGACGAGCTCCAGCTTCAATCCGCGCAAAACCTCGTTGACGACGAGAAGCTCATCACGGCGCTCGACGGTTTGATCCGGATCCGTTCGGTGCAGGATCTCCGGCCCGCCCAGGCCGTGGGCATCATCTTTCTTCTCAAGAAGGTGGTGCGCGCAAAACTGGGAAATGAGATCGCCAAGAGCGACCTTTATCAGGAACAGTTGCTTTTTGAAGACCGGGTCGATAGGATGGCGCTCCTTGCCTTTGAGACCTACATGCGTTGCCGCGAGGATCTTTTCGCCATCAAAACCCGGTCATTGAAGAACGGCCCTTTCAAGCTGCACGAGAGAAGCAAGAAGAGACTCGATGCGCAGAAGAATGAAGAGAAAGACCACAAGAACAACGGCAACTCCTCGGAGTGAATTGAACGGGAGGAAACGGTAAATGGACGGCAAGCAGTCCTTCTTCTCGACGTGGAAGCGGGTTCTCATCCCGCTCGCAATCCTGGCGATCATCGCGGTGATCCCCGGATTCAACGCTGTCATGTACGGGATCGTGATCCCCTACGCGGCGGTGCTCGTCTTCTTTTTCGGCTTCATCAACCGCATCATGGGCTGGGCGAAGTCACCTGTACCGTTCAGGATCCCGGCGACCTGCGGACAGGAGAAGTCGATGTCCTGGGTCAAGAACGACAACCTGGACAATCCTCACACCTTCTGGGGCGTCGCGGGAAGGATGTTTCTCGAGGTCTTCTTCTTCCGCACCCTGTTCCGGAACACCCAGGCGGGACTCAAGGACGGACCGAAGATCGTCTACGGGGGCAACAAGCTTCTCTGGGCGGCGGGGCTCGCCTTCCACTGGTCCTTCCTGATCATCCTCATCAGGCACGTGCGATTCTTCACCGAGCCGGTGCCCGGCTTCGTGAACTTCGTGCAGGGCATCGACTCGCTCTTCCAGATCGGCGTGCCCGTTCTCTGCCTGACCGACATCGTGATCGTGGGAGCCCTCTCCTATCTCTTCATCCGGCGGGTGATCTTCGCCCAGGTGCGCTACATCTCCCTGCCTGCCGACTACTTCGCTCTCGGCCTCATCATGGCCATCGTTCTCACCGGCATCGTGATGAAGTACTGGATCAAGGTGGACAACGTGGGCGCCAAGGAACTGGCCCTCGGCCTGATCACCCTCAGCCCGGGCCTGCCCAAGGATCCGATCGGTTTCATGTTCTACCTGCACTTCTTCCTTGTCTGCATGCTGCTCTTCTACTTCCCCTTCAGCAAGCTCATGCACATGGGCGGGATCTTCCTCAGCCCCACGCGCAACCTGGCGAACAACAACCGGATGCGGCGCCATGTCAATCCCTGGAACCCCGAAGTCAAGCTTCACACCTACGCCGAGTATGAAGAGGAGTTCCACGAGGTGATGGGCGCTGCCGGGATGCCTCTGGACAAAACGTACGCCGAAGCGAAACCTTCAGAAACGGAATAATCAAGAGGAACGACTTATGTCCGAGAATCTGAAACCCGAGGTCGTTGCCAACATCGACTTCAAACCTCCTGACAAACACTGGCTGGAGCCTTCCGACGAGATCAGGAAAGGGTGCTACAACTACAGCGCCAACCCCGACTCTCTCGAGTATCTCGGAATCGCCAACAACGGCAAGTGGGAGCCGTTGGGCAAGACCGAGGAGGAGTGGAAGATTCCTTCCAACTGGAAGGAGATCATCCTGAACGGCCTGAAGGAGCGCCTCGACAAGTACCGCTCCCTCAAGGTCTTCATGGATATCTGCGTGCGCTGCGGCGCGTGCGCCGACAAGTGCCACTTCTATCTCGGCTCGGGCGATCCCAAGAACATGCCCGTGCTGCGCGGCGAGCTTCTCCGGTCGGTCTACCGCAACGACTTCACCAAGGCGGGCAAGATCCTCGGGCGTCTGGCAGGCGGCCGCGAGCTGACCTTCGACGTGCTCAGGGAGTGGTTCTCCTACTTCTACCAGTGCACCGAGTGCCGCCGCTGTTCGGTCTTTTGCCCCTACGGCATCGACACGGCCGAGATCACAATGATGGGGCGCGAGCTCCTCAACCTGGTCGGCCTCGGCATCGACTGGATCTGCACGCCCGCGTCGAACTGCTTCCGCACGGGCAACCACCTCGGCATCCAGCCCCACGGATTCCAGGACTCGGTCGACTTCGCCGTCGACGACCTCCACGATCTCACGGGTGTCAAGGTCGAGGCGCCGGTCAACAAGAAGGGCGCCGAGATCCTTTTCGTCGTGCCCTCGGCCGACTACTTCGGCGATCCCCACTACTTCGGATTCCTCGGGTACCTGGCTCTCTTTCACGAGATCGGCCTCGACTACACCTTCAGCTCCTTCGCGTCGGAGGGGGGCAACTTCGGCCTCTTCCACTCGTCGGACATGATGAAGCGCCTCAACTCCAAGATCTATTCGGAAGCCAAGCGGCTCGGCGTCAAATGGATCATCGGCGGCGAGTGCGGCCACATGTGGCGCGTGCTGCACCAGTACATGGACACCATGAACGGGCCCGCCGATTTCCTCGAGGCGCCGGTCTCGCCGATCACGGGAACCAAGTTCGAAAACGCCAAGTCGACGAAGATGGTCCACGTCGCCGAGTTCACCGCCGACCTGATCCACGAGGGCAAGCTCAACCTCGACAAGAGCCGCAACGACCGGTGGAAGGTCACCTTCCACGACTCGTGCAACACGTCGCGCGCCATGGGAATCTTCGACGAGCCGCGCTACGTGCTCAACGCGGTGTGCAACGAGTTCCACGACATGCCCGAGAACTGCATCCGCGAGCAGACCTTCTGCTGCGGCTCGGGATCGGGCATCGGCACCGACGAGAACCTCGAGATGAGAATGCGCGGCGGTTTCCCGAGAGCCAACGCGGTCAAGCACGTCCACGACGCGCACGGCGTCAACCTGCTCGCGTGCATCTGCGCCATCGACAAGGCCACCCTGCCCGGTCTCATGGACTTCTGGGTTCCGGGCGTCGAGGTGGGCGCGCTCCACGAGCTCGTGGGCAACGCGCTCGTCATGAAGGACGAAAAAGACCGGACCAAGGATCTGCGCGGCGAACCATTCGTCAATCAGCAAGCTTCGGAAGAGGCGGCCGGCGATTCTGCCCCGACGCCTGTCCCGGAGACGGCCACCGTAGAGGAGGGCGAATAGGATGTATGATTCGGGAAAAATCATCCCTGGCCTGATCGTATTCATCGGGCTCGTCACTGTACCGATCTGGTACAACGCCGGCTCCGAGGAGAGCGGTGACAGACCGGAGATCACCCTGCCCGAGGACGCGACGGAGTGCGTGGCCGATGTGGAGTTCATGCGGACCGACCACATGAATCTCCTCAACGACTGGCGCGACCGCGTGGCGCGGGACGGCGAGCGGTTCATCGAGATCGACGGGAAACAAACCGAGATGAGCCTGACCAACACTTGCATGGGATGCCACGACGACAAGGCCGCCTTCTGCGACCGCTGTCACGACTACCTGGGTGTCGTACCCTATTGCTGGGATTGTCATCTAACGCCGGAGGTAATAGAAAAATGGGAATGAATCGCAGAGGATTCCTGAAAATCGCCGGGGTCACCGCGATCGGAGTGGCCGGCAAACCCTGCTTCGACATCCTGAGCGAGGCGGCAGCGAGCGGCTCGGGTAAAGAGAAGACAGCCTCGGGCAAGCGCTGGGCGATGACCATCGACCTCAAGGCCTGCAAGGGCAACGAGGGGTGCACAAAGTGCGTCGACAAATGCCATTCGTGCCACAACGTGCCCGATTTCGGCAACAAGAAGGACGAGATCAAGTGGATCTGGCCCGAGCCGTTCGACCGCGCCCTGCCCAACCAGAACCACGCTTACGCCCAGGAGGCGGCCAAGAAGAGCCCTGTCCTGGTCATGTGCAACCACTGCGACAATCCCCCCTGCGTGCGGGTCTGCCCCACGAAGGCGACCTTCCGCCGCGACGACGGGATCGTCATGATGGACTATCACCGGTGCATCGGGTGCCGCTACTGCGTGGCGGCCTGCCCCTACGGTTCGCGGAGCTTCAACTGGCGCGAACCGCGCGACCACATCGAGAAGATCGATCCCATGTTCCCCACGCGTACGCGCGGGGTCGTGGAAAAATGTAACTTTTGCGCCGAACGGATCGTACGCGGCAAGCTGCCCGCGTGCGTCGACGTGTGTCCCGAAAAGGCGATGGTCTTTGGAGACCTCAACGATCCGGAGTCCGAGGTGCGCAAGGTTCTCAAGGAGAACTACAGCATCCGGCGGAAACCCGAACTCGGAACTGATCCTGAAATCTATTACATAGTGTGAGGAAGTCATGCTAGAGAAGGCTCTGACAGGCGGACGAAGATACTGGGGACTCGTGGCCCTCTTCGCGGGATTCGTGGTGGTGGGGGTCTATTTTTACCTCCAGCAGCTGGAATACGGACTGGGTATTACCGGGCTGAGCCGCGATGTGACGTGGGGTTTCTACATCGCCCAGTTCACCTTTCTGGTGGGCGTGGCGGCCTCGGCCGTCATGGTGGTTCTGCCCTACTACCTGCACAACTACAAGGCGTTCGGAAAGATCACCATCTTGGGTGAATTCCTTGCCGTGGCCTCGGTCACGATGTGCATGCTCTTCATCGTGGTCGACATCGGCCAGCCGGCGCGCGCGGTGAACATGATCCTTCACCCCTCTCCGAACTCGATCCTTTTCTGGGACATGATCGTGTTGAACGGGTACCTCCTGCTCAACATCGCGATCGCCTGGATCTCGCTCGACTCGGAACGTAAGGGGCTCGCGCCGCCCTCGTGGCTCAAGCCGGTCATCTACCTCTCCATCCCCTGGGCGGTGAGCATTCATACGGTGACGGCCTTTATCTACAACGGGCTCTCGGGCAAGTCGTTCTGGCTCACGGCGATCCTGGCGCCGCGGTTCCTGGCGTCGGCCTTCGCCGCCGGGCCCGCGCTGCTGATCATTCTCTGCCTGATCCTCAAGGCGCGCACCAAGTTCGATCCGGGCCGGGAGCAGATCCAGAGCCTGGCCAAGATCGTGACCTACGCGGTGATCCTCAACGCCTTCTTCATCCTTCTCGAGGTCTTCACCGTTTTTTACAGCGCCATCCCCGAGCACATGCACCACTTCGAGTATCTCTTCTTCGGCCTCGAGGGACACTCGGTCCTCGTGCCGTGGATGTGGATGTCGGTGGTGCTCGCCATCGTGGCCATCATATTGCTGATCAATCCCAACCTCCGGCGTAACGAGGGGGTGCTCGCCCTCGCCTGCGGAGCGGTTTTCATATCGACGTGGATCGACAAGGGCCTCGGCATGGTGGTGACCGGCTTCGTTCCCAATCCGATGGGGGAGGTGGTCGAGTACTCGCCGTCCGGTCCCGAGGTGATGATCACCCTCGGAATCTACGCGCTCGGCTTCCTCGTGCTCACCGTGCTCTACAAGATCGCCCTCACCGTGCGAAAGAAGGTGGCCTGATCCTCGACTGAAGACAAACAACACCCCGGAGCGGCTCGGCTGTTCCGGGGTTTTTTCTTGTGCCGACAGGAAGGGGTAGAGAATTTTTCTCGCAAAGGCGCAGAGGACGCAGAGAAGAAAAAAAACTATGCAATAAGAATTGTGGTGGAGGCCCGGCCAAAGTCTTGAGACAAACCATTCTCCCGGCGCTGATCCTTACGATCGAGTCAATGCGAACTCCAAGATTTCTGGAACCCTGGTCCTATTTCTCCGACTCTGCGTCCTCTGCGCCTTTGCGAGAAAACCTCTTCATCTTTGCACGAGAATTCGTCAACTTGAAAGCACATTTTGACCGTCCAGCCGTCGCATGGTAATTGGCGGTGCGATAGTATATATAGGTCGGTAGACTTCCGGACGAAAGGAGCGCGTGGACCTGGAGATGGACGGGAACGACTCGCCAAAGACCTTCGGACGCTCGGACTGGATCATCCTCTGCGCCATCGTCCTCGGTGCGCTCGCGGTGCGCGCCGTTTATCTCTGGCAGTACAGGTTCTGCCCCCTGTTCGAATTCCCCATCATGGATCCTGAATACCACGACCTGTGGGCGCGCGACTTTGCCGAGGGGCGGTCATTCATGGACGCACAGCCCTATTTTCGCGCACCCCTCTATCCCTGGTTCCTGGGGATCTGCTACAAGCTGTCGGACGGGAGCTATCTCTTTCCCCGCATCGTTCAGATCTTGCTCGGGTCGATGAGCTGCGGACTCCTGTTCCTTCTCGCCCGCCGTTTTTTCAACCGGACCGTTGCGGCCGCATCGGGTGGGGTGGCCGCGACCTTCTGGCTCTTCGTCTACTTCGAGAACGAACTGCTCATCGTGCCGCTCATCGTTTTTCTCGACCTCCTGCTTCTGTGGCTCCTGGCCAAGGCTCTCGATGGGGGATCGAAGCTCCTCATCGTTCTGAGCGGTCTCGTGACCGGGATCTCGGCCATCGCCCGACCCAACATCCTTCTCTTCGGGCTCGCAGCGTGCGTCTGGCTTCTTCTCGTCGATCCACGCGAATCGAAGGGATTCGGCGCGAACTGGCGGAGGGGGTTCGGGCGGGCGTTCCTTTTCGGCGGAGCGTGCCTCGTGGCGATCCTGCCCGTCACCGTGCGCAACTGGACCGAGGGCGACGACCTGGTCCTGATCTCCTCCCAGGGAGGGGTTAACTTCTACATCGGCAACAACGCCTCTTCCGACGGAACCACGGCGGTCGTGCCCGGCACGCGGGCCGGCTGGTGGGAGGGATACCACGACACGATCGCCATTGCCGAGAACGCCGAGGGCCGCCGTCTCAAGCCCTCCGAGGTCTCACAGTACTTCTTCGACCAAGCGTACCGCTTCATCCGCGAGTCGACCGATGACTGGATCGGGCTGACCTGCCGCAAGGCGGGATTCTTCTTCAACCGCGCCGAGTTCACCAACAACCAGCCGATCCGTTTCTTCGCGGAGCGATTCGGTCCGGTCGTGCGCCTCTTGCCGATCGGATTCGGGCTCATCGCGCCTCTCTCGCTGCTCGGACTGATTCTCTGCCTGAAACGGTTCCGCCGCACCTTTCCATTGTGGGGATTCTGTCTGGTTTACACGGCGTCGGTCATTCTCTTCTTCATCTGCACCCGGTTCAGGATGCCCGTCGTACCGGTGCTCATCGTTCTCGCCTGCAGCGCGGTTCACTGGATCTTCACGGTCTGCGCGCAACGCCGGTGGACGCGAGCCGCGATCGCCGGGCTCGTCCTCGTCCCTCTCTTCTGGTGGACCAATACCTTGCCCGAGAAGTACACGGACTCCACATTCGGAGGTCTCGAGATACTGGGCAGTCTCGAGTTGAACAACGGCAATCCCCGGAAGGCCGTCGAGTATTACAGGGAAGCGATCGATGCCTTCGGGCCGATAGAGCTTTCGAAACCGGCTTACGAGACCCTGCTCCACACGCGGCTCGGCGTGGCGTTGTACAAGATGGGAGATCGCGAAGGAGCGAAGAAAGCCTTCGAGTCGATTCGAAAGAGAAACATGCGAGCGCGCCACCGGAGCGAGTACGCCGACTCCGTGTTCGGTCTCGGTCTCATCGCCGTGGACGAGGGGAAAATTGACGAGGCGATCAAGTATTTCCGTTTCACGCTCTCGATCGCCCCGGACTACACCAAGGCCGAAGAGGAATTGAGAAAACTCGCCGAGCAATCCGGATCGGGCAGAGATACCGCTCCGGAGCAGGACGGTCGACGTGAGTAAAAAGACGCAAGCCCCTGTCGAAGCCGCCGCGTACGATCGATCAACCGATCCGCTCGATCGACGGAACGCACTCGAGCGCCGGGACTGGATCTGCTTCTGCGTGGTCCTGCTCGCCGCGCTCTGTTTCCGAATGATCTACATCCTCCAGTTCCGGTCCAATCCGCTTTTCGCCTATCCCATGATGGATCCCTCCTACAATGACCAATGGGCGCGCGCCTTTGCCGAGGGCCGATCGTTCATGGAGGGCGAGCCCTATTTTCGTGCGCCGCTCTACTCCTGGTTCCTCGGCCTCTGTTACAAGGTCTTCGGTCCCGGTTATCTCGCCCCGCGCGTCGTTCAGGCCGTCATCGGCTCGATCAGCTGCGGCCTCGTGTTCCTCCTGGCGAGGCGTTTCTATTGCCGCGCCACCGCGCTGGGTGCCGGCCTCGTGGCTGCCACGTTCTGGCTCTTCTTCTACTTCGAGGGAGAGCTCCTCATCGTACCGCTCATCGTTTTTCTCGATCTTCTTTTCCTCTACCTCTTGGAACGCGGATCATCGTCGGGGTCGTTCCCCCTTCTCGGGGCGGCCGGCGTGGTTCTCGGCGCGTCGGCGCTGGCCCGGCCCAACATACTTCTCTTCGGGATCTGCGCCTGTCTCTGGCTCGCGCTCGTCGACGTGCGGTCGAAGCCGGCCGATCGACCTTTCGGAGCGCGGTGGCGAACCGGTTGGTGGAAACGTCTGGCGCGGGCGGCGTTGCTGGGCGCGACCTGCTTGATCACGATCGCGCCGGTCACGGTCCGCAACGTGGTCGAGGGGGGCGACCTCGTTCTGATCTCGTCGCAGGGAGGAGTCAACTTCTTCATCGGCAACAATCCCGCGTCGGACGGGAGCGCCGCCGAGATTCCCGGCGCGCGGCCCGGGCTCTGGGAGAGCTACCGCGATTCGATCGCAATGGCTCAGGAAGCGGAGGGGTGCGCGCTCAAGCCCTCCGAGGTTTCACGCCATTTCTTCGGGCGAGCACTCGATTTCGTCCGCGAGCGCCCCGGCGACTGGATCGCGCTGACCATGAAAAAAGTGGGCTACTTCTGGAATCAGGCCGAGTTCACCAACAACCAGCCGATCCGGTTCTTTGCCGAACGGTTCGGCCCTGTCGTTCGATGGATGCCTGTCGGTTTCTGGCTCGTCGGCCCCCTGTCCCTGCTCGGTCTGATCCTCGGTCTCAGGCGGTGGAGGCGTTTCTTCCCCCTTTACGGATTCGCGCTGGTCTACTCCGCCTCGGTGATCGTTTTTTTCGTGTGCACCCGCTTCAAGATGCCCGTGATGCCCGTGCTCATCATTCTCGCCTGCGGCGCGGCCGAATGGCTGATCAAGGCGTACCGGAAGAAGCGGTGGCACCCTCTGGCCATCGCGCTGATTCTGCTGATAGCGGCTTTCTGGTGGGTCAACGACAAGCCGAAGAACTGGGTCGATTCCGCCTATATCGGCTTCATGAACCTCGGCATCTTCGAGCGGGACCACGACCGTCTCGACGCGGCGATCGATTACTTCGAGGAGGGGGTCCGCGCCAAGCCCGAGTTCGTGCCGCTCCACAATTTCCTCGGCCACGCCCTGCTCGCCACGAGCGACCTCGACGGGGCTCGAAACGCCTACCAGAATGCGCTGAACAGGGCCCGGGCGATCGGCTGGCCCATAGCGAGCGACGTGGCGGAATCGATGTACGGTCTGTCGCTCATCGCGGCTGCACGCCAGAACGACACTCTCGCGGAAAAACTCTTGCGCCAAGCCGTGCTCCTCGATCCCTATCTCGCCGTGGCCCATATCGATCTTGGAGAAACGCTCGAGCGGCTTGGCCGTCCGGCCGAAGCGATCGAGGCGTACGAGAAGGCGATCGAACTCCTCGAGGAGGGCGGCGAGCACGCGGCGCGGATCGCGGCCAGGATCCAAGCCCTCGATCGGAAAAAGTGATCGGTCCCGCCCTGATTGCCCTTCCAAATAGGCCCTCGCCTGCTTATTCTTGTTGGTTCTGGACAGTGTGTGTAAAAGTGTTATTCAGAGAGAGACCGCCGTTGGCGATATCCGAGGCTTTGCCGTGCCGCGATCGAGATCTGGACAAGAATCGAGCCGACCAGGTTATTTCCCCCTGAACCTGCAGCTGAAGGACCGCGTCTGTCTCGTCGTCGGAGGGGGCTCGGTGGCGCTTCGAAAGGTTCAAAACCTCCTCGACTTCGGCGGCGCCGTCACTGTCGTGGCGCCTGATCTCTGTCCCGGACTCGAAGCCCTGGCCGATCGGGGGCGGATCGATCTCGTCCGGCGCGCCTACGATCCCGGCGAGGCGGCCCGCTTCGATCTCGTGATCGCGGCGGTCGATGACAGGGAGATCAACCAGCGTGTTTTCGAAGACTGCCGCGCCGCGGCCGTCCCGGTCAACGTGGTGGACGATCCTGCTCGGTGTGATTTCATCCTCTCGGGAATCGTGCGCCGCGGCCCGCTCGTACTCTCCGTGGGAACGCAGGGCACGGCGCCCTTTTTCGCGCGCTGGGTGCGCGAGCGACTCGAGGAGATGCTCCCCGCGCACTGGGAAGAGGTCGCTCTCCTGGCGGAGGAATTTCGCAAGAAGGTCCAGTCCGACGGCACGCTCGATTTCGAGGAAAAAAAGAAGCTCTTCGAGATGTTCACGGCGATGGACTGGAAAAGCCTGCTCGAAAGCGACGGTGCTGCCGAGGCAGCCATGGACACTCTCTTGAACAGGGACACAGCCGATGGAGACGCCCGTTAAACTGAGACTCGGCTCGCGGAAGAGCCCCCTCGCCATGGCACAAGCCGAGCTGGCTGCCGAGGCAGTGGCCGCGGCCGTCGTTTCCGAGGCGTCCGCCACGGCTGCTGCGGCGGGCGACGTCGACGAGCGCATCGTCAGGGGAATCGAGATCGAGATCGTACCGATCACGAGCCACGGCGATCGGGACCTGAGAACCCGCCTCGATCGATTCACCGAGCCGGGCGTGTTCACCCGTGCTCTCGAAGAGGCTCTCCTCGACGGGAGAATCGACGCGGCCGTGCACAGCGCCAAGGATCTGCCGTCCACGCTGCCCGACGCCTTCTGCCTCGCCGGCGCTCTCGAGCGCGAGGATGCTCACGATGTGCTCGTGGCCGGCAACGACACCTTTCTCGCGGGGCTGCGCCAGGGCGCCCGCGTGGGAAGCTGTTCGCCGCGGCGCATCGCGCAGCTCAAGAGGGTACGCGCCGACCTCGAGTTCGTGCCCTTGCGCGGCAATCTTCAGACCCGCCTCGACAAGCTCGACTCGGGCGAGGTCGACGCGCTCCTTCTTGCCGCCGCCGGGCTCAGGCGGCTCGACCTGACACACAGGATCTCGGAGCTGATCCCTTTCGATATCTGCCTTCCGGCGGCCGGCCAGGGAATCGTCGTTCTCGAGCGTCTGGCTCGAAACCGTTGGGCATCGATCCTCGACGCGGTCGGTTCCAGGTCGAGCAGGATCTGTCTCGAGGCGGAGCGGGCCCTTCTGAGAACGCTCGGAGCGGGTTGTTCCGCCGCGGTGGCCGCGCAGGCAACACGGGACGGTCAGACGCTGCACATCGAGGGGCGCGTTCTCGACAGGGAGGGTGAGCGGATACTGCAGGAACAGGTCACCCGGCCGCTCCGATCGGGGGACGAAGATTTGGCCGCGGCCGCGGACTCGGCGAGGTCTGCAGGTGTCGAACTGGGAGAGGCTCTCCTCTCGCGGGGGGCGGCGGGACTGATATGAGATCGAAGCTCCGCCCGGTTGGGCGCCCTTCGAATCGGATTGGAGAAAAGCGACGATGAAAGGCCTGGTTTACCTCGTGGGCGCCGGTCCGGGTGATCCCGGATTGATCACGGTGCGGGGCCGCGACGTCTTGCGAAGGGCCGATGCCGTGGTCTTCGACCGGCTCGTTCATCCGAGCCTGCTCGACGACGTGCCTGCCGCGGTCGAATTGCACTACGTGGGAAAGTCGGCCGGTCACCACAGCCTGCCCCAGGAAGAGATCAACAGCCTCCTCGTCCAGCTCGCCCGGGAGGGCAAACTCGTGGTGCGCCTCAAGGGGGGGGACCCGTTCGTGTTCGGACGCGGCGGCGAGGAAGCGCTGGCGCTCCGCGAGGCAGGGTGCGATTTCGAGGTGGTGCCGGGAGTGACCTCGGGTATCGCCGCGGCCGCCTACGCCGGTATCCCCGTGACCCACCGCCGCACGGCGACGCAGTGCGTTTTCGTCACCGCCCACGAGACACCTGACAAACCGGCCGGACAGATCGACTGGAAAAGGCTTGCGGCCCTCGACAACATCACCCTCGTGGGCTACATGGGAGTCGGCACCTTTCCGCGCGTGGTGAAGGAGCTCATCGAGGGGGGGAAGAACCGCGCCACCCCGGCCGCGTTGATCGAATCGGGCACCACATCGCTGCAAAAGACGATCACGGCGCCCCTGGAAGAGATCGTGCAGAAGGGGACGGAAGCGGGAATCAAACCGCCCGCGCTCTTCGTCGTGGGCGAAACGGTTGCGCTCTCCGAGGAGCTCGCCTGGTTCGGCCGCGGCCGTCTTTTCGGAAAGCGGATCGTCGTGACCAGGGCGCGCGACCAGGCGACGGCGCTCTGCGAGCCGCTGCTGACGCTGGGCGCCGACGTGGTTCATCTTCCGGTGATCAAGACCGAGCCGATCGACGCGGGCGAGATCCTTCGCCACGTGCTGGGCGGCGAAACCGGGTGGGACTGGGTCCTTTTCACCAGCGAGAACGGCGTGCGCTACTTCGTCGATTGCCTCAGGATGGAACGGCTCGACGCGCGCAGATTGGGCGGGGCGCGAATCGCCGCGGTCGGATCGGGCACGGCCACGCGGCTGCGGCTCTGCGGCCTCGAACCCGATTTCGTTCCCGATTCGTTCACCACGGCGAGCCTGGCCGAAGGCCTGCACTCCCGATTCGGTCTCCTGGGCAAGAGGGTCCTTCGCGTGGGGCCCGAACTCGATCCTGATCCTCTCGTGGACAAGCTCGTTGCCCTGGGTGCCGAAACAGGCGAGCTGCGCGTCTACCGCATCGCGCGGGGAGCGCCGATTCCCGAGGTGGTCGCCGATCTTCGCGAGCGGGGCGCTGACGGCTGTCTTTTCACGTCCGGTTCCACGGTGCGCGGCTTCTTCGAGCAGCTCGGCGACCAGACGGCTCGCGAGATCCTCGGCCGGAGCGTGCCCTTCGCGATCGGCCCGGTCACGGCCGAGGCGCTGCGCGCAGCGGGAGCTGATGATATAGTCGTTGCCGAGGAGCATTCGATTCCGGGCCTTCTGCGCGCGGTGCGTCAGAGGTTCGAGCGCGTTTCGACATGATCGTCGCGCTCCTTGGTCAGAGAACACGTTGAAGGGAGGACGCCATTCCTTTCCCAGAAGAAAGACCGAGACGATTGAGACGGACAGGCGCGATCAGGCATCTCGTTCGTGAAACCCATCTCCGGCCGGGGCAATTCGTCCTGCCGCTCTTCGTGGACGAGAGCCTGAGCGAACCGAGGGAGATCCCGTCGCTGCCCGGACAGTTCCAGTATCCGCCCGATCGGCTCGGGGCGGTTCTCGACAAGGTCGAGGCCGCGGGCCTGGGGGGAGTGATCCTGTTCGGGATTCCGGCGACCAAGGACGAGCAGGGCTCCTCGGCATGGGCCGAGGAAGGAGTGGTGCAGCGGGCGCTCAGCGAGGCGGCGGCCTCCCATCCGGAGATCACGCTCTTCGCCGATGTCTGCCTTTGCGAGTACACATCGCACGGCCACTGCGGTCTTCTCGACGGACAAACGGTCGACAATGACTCGACCCTCGAACTCCTGGCGCGGACCGCGGTCAGCCAGGCGCGTGCGGGGGCTCATTTCGTGGCTCCTTCCGATATGATGGACGGCCGCGTGGCCGAGATCAGGGCCGCTCTCGACGAGGAAGGATTTGTCGACACCGGGATCCTCGCCTACAGCGCGAAGTACGCGTCCGGATTCTACGGTCCATTCAGGGACGCCGCCGGATCGGCGCCCTCTTTCGGGGATCGGAAAGCCTATCAGATGGATCCGTGCAACGTCCGGGAGGCTGTCCGCGAAATCATGCTCGACGTGGACGAGGGAGCGGACATGATCATGGTCAAACCCGCGCTCGCCTACCTCGACGTGATCGTCGAGGCGCGGGACGCCGTCGATGTTCCCGTTGCGGCATACAATGTGAGCGGGGAGTACGCCATGGTCAAGGCCGCGGCCGCGGCCGGGTTCGGAGACGAGGAGAGACTCGGGCTCGAGATCCTCACCGCCATCGCACGTTCGGGAGCGGATATCATCCTGACCTACCACGCGCTCGACGCGGCCGAGTGGTTGACGAAGGCCGAGCGCGGCTGAACAAACCGAGGAGAGAGGAATTGAAAAGAGAAAAATCAGAGGCCGCCTTCGAATCGGCGGCGCGTTTGATACCTGGCGGGGTCAATTCCCCGGTAAGAGCTTTCGGCGCGGTCGGCGGAACACCTTGTATGATCGAAAGGGCCGAGGGCGCGCGGATCTACGACCTCGACGGGAACAGCTACATCGACTACGTCTGTTCCTGGGGTCCGTTGATCGTGGGTCACGCGCACCGGGCGGTGGTCGATGCCATAACCGAGACCGCGGCGAAGGGGACGAGCTTCGGCGCGGCCACCGAGGGAGAGACGCACCTGGCCGCGGCGATCGCGGACAGGATTCCGTCGATCGAAAAGGTACGCCTCGTGAACTCGGGCACGGAGGCGACCATGACCGCCGTACGGCTTGCGCGGGCCTTTACCGATCGGCCGCTGATCGTCAAGTTCGACGGCTGTTACCATGGGCACGCCGATCACTTTCAGGTGCGGGCCGGCTCCGGTCTGGCCACGGCATCGATCCCCTCGGGCGCCGGCATTCCGGAGAGCGCCGCGGGTCACACGGCGAGTATTCCCTACAACGACATCGACGCGGTGCGTGCGCTCTTCGCGGAACGCGGCAGCGAGACCGCCTGCGTGATCGTCGAGCCCGTGGCCGCCAACATGGGGGTGGTCGTTCCGCGCGACGGGTTTCTGCACGAGCTGAGGAGTCTCTGCGACGCTCACGGCGCGCTCCTCATCTTTGACGAGGTCATTACCGGTTTCCGCCTGGCGCGCGGCGGGGCGCAGGAACTGTACGGCATCCTGCCCGATCTGACCTGTCTCGGAAAGATCGTGGGTGGCGGCCTTCCCCTGGGCGCCGTTGGAGGCCGGGCCGATGTCATGGATCGCCTCGCGCCGCTGGGCGATGTTTACCAGGCGGGAACCTTGTCGGGGAATCCCCTGGCTGTCGCCGCCGGCAGAAAAACGCTCGAGCTGCTCGACGGAGAGGAGATCTATTCCAGCCTCGACGCTCGCGGTGAGGAGCTCGAGAGAGGGCTCGTCGAGGCGATCGAGCGCAGGGGGGCGGCCGCATGCGTCTCCAGGATAGGCTCCCTGCTCACTGTTTTCCTCTCTGCCGGGCCGGTGACCGACTTCGAGTCCGCCGCGGAGGGCGGCAAGGAAAAGTTTGCCCTTCTGTTTCACGGGATGCTCGACAGAGGCATCTACTTGCCGCCATCGCCTTTCGAGGCGTGGTTCCTGTCTCTCGCTCACAGCAAAGAGGATCTGAATGCCACCGTGGAGAGTTTCAGCGCCGCGCTCGAGAAGGTCCATTAGCATCCCGGGCGGGTAGAGATCTCCGTCTGGATTGCAGAACTTTTTTGAAATTAAATGTTAACGAAAATTGACCGCCTTCTCGATGAATAGTTATTCGGTCCGAATATCTTCCTTGACGTGAAATGGAGTTTCCCGGAATGGAACGGGGCCCCGAAAAGCAATTCATCCAGGACGCTGACAAGAACCTCAGGGTACCGGCCATGTCCCTGGCTCCGGCTTCGGAGGGATCGGAATGGTTCTGTTTGCACACTCGGTCGCGTCATGAGAAAAGGGTTGCGACCGATTGCTCGCTCCGGCGAATTCCATTCTTTCTTCCGCTGAGGCAGAGTGTGCGGCGGTACCACGGCCGGGCCTATGTCTTCGAGGTGCCGCTTTTTAGCGGGTACCTCTTCTGTGCTGCCACGACGGAACAGAAATATTCACTTCTCAACACGGGGCACCTGGCGCAAATCATCGACGTTCCCGACCAGGAGGGGTTGCTTTTAGACCTGAACCAGATCTCCCAGGCCCTGAAACGGAACGCACCGCTCGAACCATTTCCCTACCTGAAACGGGGGGTCAGGGTTCGTATCACGGATGGGCCGATGTGCGGTATCGAAGGGGTCGTCTCGGAGAGAAGGCGGAAGTTTCGCGTCATCCTGAATGTCGACCTGCTCCACCAGGCGGTGGCCCTCGAAATCGACGCTGGCGCGGTCACTCCGATTTGACGACGCATCAAATCAGATTCACTTGAGCATATCCGATAATTTACCTAGAAAACTCTCCTTTTTCCCCATACATTGCGTGTTTTTGATTGATGTCGTGATTTTTGGCCTTATTCAAATAAAACAGGTAAGGGATTTTGACGTAATTATTATCTATGAAAATAGATATAATGAATCCTGATTGTTCTAACAGTTTTTTGATAAACAGTTCGGCCGTTTTAATCTATTCGAAGGTGTTGATTTTATTTGTGTTACGTTCACGGGATGATCGACGGTCTTTTTTGTCGATCGTTGACTGGGTGCGGTTTTCCAGTATACTGAATCACCTGAATGTATAAGGGTATATCCTGATGTATTGTCAGGAATTGCATCTGCGGGCGGGTAGTGATCTCTTGAATTCAGCTTGATACTCTCTCACTCTCCTCTCGAGGGGGGACTGAGACCGATTCGGAAGCCGGTTGAAAAGAACTCTGTCACGGCTGGCGGGCGGCCGGCAGGGTGTGAACCCAATATAAATCGAATGACTGGTCGATCGTAAGGTTTGGGTGCAAGACGCACCGGATTCTCGAAAGACCTGGAGCGGCATGTTGATGGATCGGGAAAACACCTCAAGAGTTGCAGTATATTACATACTTCTTTTGATCAACTATTTGGGGTTATTTTCCGAAAGAGAACAAAAAGCGCAATGCCTCTTCAGAGGCGTTTCGATTGTTTCATCTGCCTCGAATTGTTTTGTAATTGGTTGTGACAGGTTAACTTGACGCGCAAGCAGCGCGCAAGTGAAAGGGACGGAGTGTGTTTGGATGAGCCAAATGAACTCTAAAATGATGGTCGCCTCCGGTCTGTTCACCGCGGTCGCAATCTTGTTCATCTCCCTGTGCGGATGCGGCACGTCCTCGTCGAATCAAATCAACCCCCTCTTCGATATCGAACTGGGTCCGAGCATACCGCCCGAGGTGGTCCTTGCTCCGGGCGACCAGATCGACGTGAAGTTCTTCTATGCCGAGGAGCTCAACGAGTTATTGCAACCGATCCGGCCCGATGGCGCGATCACTCTTCAACTGGTCGGCGATGTGGTGGCCCAGGGCAAGACGCCGGCTGAACTCCGGCAGGAGTTGCGCGAGCTCTACGCCCCTCATCTGCGGATTCCCGAGGTGGCGGTGATCGTCCGTACCCTCGTCAGCCGCAAGGTCTACGTGGGCGGCCAGGTCAACAGCCCGGGGCTGGTGGAGATGCCCGGCCGGATGACCGCCCTCGAGGCGATCATGCACGCTGGCGGCTTCGTGGGCGAGACGGCGGAGCCCGACGATGTGGTTCTGATCCGCCACAAGGACGGGCAGCGATACGGCTTGAAACTGGAATTCGCGGCCGCGCTCGACGGCGAGGCCTATCAGCCGATCTTCCTCGAGCCCTATGACATCATTCACGTACCCGAAACCACGATCGTCAAGGTCACGACCTGGATTGACCAGCACATCAACCAGATCATCCCGATCGGTTTCAGGGCGACACGCGTTCGGGGCGACACGACGATCGGTCTGGAAACCGGCCGAAGCGGAACAGTCCGGGTTCGCTAGCGATTTTGGGAGATCAACAATGGTTGAAACAATGATGCTCGAAGGAAAATCTCCCAAGTACTCTTCCTTGCGGGATTACTTTTACGTCGTCTTCCGCCACAAGGGGAAGGCGCTGCTTTTCTTTCTCGTCGTCTTTGTCGCTGCCATCGTCGTTGTTTCCATGATGGAAGACCAGTTCCGGTCCGAGGCCAAACTGCTCGTGCGACCAGGTTGGGAAAGTGTCACCGTCGACCCCGCCGCCACACTGGGCGAGAGAGCCGGAGGCGTGAACCAGCCCCAGACCGTGGTTCTGAATACGGTGCTCAATATCATCAAGGACCAGTCGCTTGCCGGCGAGGTCGTCGACAGGATCGGACCGCTCGCGTTTCTCGAACCATTCACCTACAAGAAGGAGCCCGGTGTTTCCGGTACGGACAAGGAAGATGGCTCGGCGATCGATTCCGTTCTTGGAGGGGTGAAGGACGCCTTCCGTTCCGTGAAAGATACAACCTTCTTCGGCGGATCGGCCGATGATCGAGAGCCCTTGAGCGAACGCGACCAGGCGATCAGGATCTTGATGAACAACACCGAGGCGCAGCTCGTGCGGAACACCCATCTCATCTCGATCGCCTACACGGCGCTGGTGCCCCAACTGGCCCAGGACGTGGTCAAGGAGTTGACCAAGTCCTACTTCGAGAAACACCAGCTTCCTTATCGGAATCCCGGTGGATACAAGTTCATCCAGGACCGGTACAACCAGGCCCGAGCGGACATGGAGCTATTCCGGAAGGAGATGAACAATCTGAAAAAGGACAACGACGTCGTGTCGATCGAGAAAAGGCTCGAGTTCATCGATACCCAGGCCGGAACCCTCGAAAATCAATACAATCAGGCGAGGTCCGATCTGAGCGTGACGCAGGCAAAAATCGATGATCTGGAAAAAGAGCTGCCCAAGCTTCCCGAGAGGGTCGAGACGTCGATGACGAGCACTCCCGATTACACGACGATCAACACCTTGCGCACGCGGCTCCTCGAACTCCAGGCCCTGGAGCAGGAAGCGCTGGCAAAATTCACCGACGATTCCGAACCGGTGGCCCAGGTCCGCCGCCAGATCGCGGCGGTTCAGGAGCAACTCGACAACGAAGAGCCTGGAATCATTCCCCAGGTAACCGAGGCGGTCAACACGGTGCGCCAGCAGCTGGAAACGAACCTGTTCGCGGAGAAGGCCAATCTCTCCTCTCATCAGGCCACGACCGAAGAGCTGAAAAAACAGCTGACCGTGGCCGTGGCGGAACGACAGAAGCTGATCGCGCTCCAGTACGAGTTCAACGAGTTGCAGAGGGATCTGGACGAGGCCGAAACGAACTATCGCACGTATTCGGCGAAGCTCGACCAGGTAGAGACCGAGCGACAGCTCGCCGACAAGGGGCTCTTCAACGTCGAGACCGTTTCACCGGCCACGAATCCGCTGGAACCGGAAGAATCGAAGAAGATGATCATTCTGCTCGGAGGATTTTTCGGAGGGATATGCGGAGGGATCTTCTTGACCTTTGTTTTTGCGTCGATGGATCACACACTGAAGACACCGGAAGAAGTGGAAGACAAGCTCGGCCTTCCTGCGCTCGTCGCCATTCCCCAGGTTCGTGCCAACAAGTTTTCTCTGAAGACGAGGTTGAAAGGGAGAAGAAATGTCAGTGCTTGATCAGGATCAGAAAAATACCGACCTTGTCACACTCGACCTTCCTCCAAAGGTCAGGGAGTACTATAATACGCTCAGGGACCGGATCCTCCTGTCGAGCGATGAGACATCGGGTCCGATGCAACTGATCGCGGTGACAGCCTGCTACGGTAAGGAAGGGACCAGTACGATCGCGGCCAATCTGGCGGTGACCCTGGCCCATCACGGAAGCGTGTTGCTCCTTGATGCCAACGTGAACAAACCGTCGCTGCACAAGATTTTCAGGCTGGACCTCTCACCTGGTCTGGCCGAAACGCTTCAGGCAGACGACAGGCACTCGGCAATCTCGAAGGCGGCGCAAAATCTCGATGTCCTTTCGGCGGGACATCTGAACGGCAATGTACCCATATTGATGGAGTCGCCGCAGAACCTTTCCGAACTCCTCTCCTCTTACAAGAGGAGCTACAGGTTTGTTGTGCTCGATTCGCCTCCGGTCAACGAGAAGAGCGCCGCGCTCCGTTTGTCGAGCCTCGTGGACGGCGTCATCCTCGTTGTCGAGGCGGAGCGTACTCGCTGGGAGGCGGTGCGCCGCGTCAAGGAGCAGCTCTTGCAGGTGAAAGCGAACATTCTCGGAATCGTTCTGAACAAGAGACGGTTTCCGATTCCGGCGTTCATGTATCGAAGGTAGCGATTTAGATTGGACTCTATTCGAAGGTCCAGGCTATAAGCGAGGGAATCTAGAGCGATGCTGAAAAGGAGGCTGCTGAAAGGTCTGAGCTCGATATTCCGCTTCTCGCGGAAACATGGAGAGCGCGGGATCTATTCGGTAGAAGAATTCAAGGCGATCATCGATCGCGAGAGAACCCGTTGCGAACGGAATTCGCACGAGTTCTCTCTTGTTGTCTTCACGCCGGGAGGGGATGTTTCCGACGGAACCTACACCAAGAGAATCTCCAAGGTGGTCAGCCGGCGTGCGCGGTGTACCGATGAAACGGGCTGGCTCAACAGCACGCAGATCGGCGTCGTGCTTCCCGATACTCCCACGCTCGGTGCCAACAAGTTCGCCGAAGACGTGAGCCAGAGGATCGAGTCTCTCTCTCTCGATCCGATGACCTACTCGGTGTTCACCTATCCCTCGGGCCATCTTCCCGACGGCGGCGAGCCCGGGAGCGGCAAATACAGGCAGCTCACTTTCGCGGACGCCCTTGCGGCCAAGAAAAACTCCAAGGGGAACAAACGGGGAGGCGACAGCGGCTCCAAGGACAGCGGCGGCGGTTCGAGCGGCAACGGCGGCGGCAGAGAGCTGTCGTGGGATACGGCCGCCGGCCAGGACAAGCTGACCACGCCGGGCGCTATCGAGGAAGTGAGCATGATCTCGTGCTTCTCTCCGCCCCTGTGGAAGAGAGCCATGGATTGCGCCGGCGCCCTGTTCCTCATGCTTATCTGGTCTCCCATCTTTGCTTTCCTGGCCCTGTGGATCAAGATCGTCTCTCCAGGTCCGATCTTCTTCACCCAGGACAGGGTAGGTATTTCGGGCAGGAAATTCACGTGCTGGAAGTTCCGCACCATGAAGCAGAACGCCGAGACCAGCTCGCACAACGAATACGTCAAGAGCCTGATCAAAGGAAACTCCGAGTCACAGGCCGATGCCGACGCTCCGATGATCAAGCTCGACGATCACGATCCGAGGATCATCCCCTTCGGAAAGATCATCAGGAAAACCGGATTTGATGAGCTGCCCCAGCTGTTCAATGTTCTCAAAGGGGATATGAGCCTTGTGGGCCCGCGCCCCTGTCTGCCTTACGAGTACGAGGAGTACAGCCTCTGGCATGCTCGCCGATGCGACGCCATTCCCGGTCTGACAGGACTTTGGCAGGTGAGCGGAAAGAACACGACCACCTTCAAGGAAATGATGCGTCTCGATATCAACTATTCGAGACGGCGTTCTTTCTGGCTCGACGTCAAGATCCTGCTCATGACCGTTCCCGCGATTATCGGCCAGATTCGCCGGTAATTATTTTTGTCCTTTCCGCCGATAAATAAGCAGTTGACAAGAATTCTCCACGAAAAAGGCACAAGGAGACCAGATCATGTCTGATGTGATCAACATCGGAGTTGTTGGAGCCGGTTACTGGGGCCCGAATTTGATCAGGAATTTCAGCGCCATCCCCGGATTCAACGTGAAATATGTGTGCGACAAGGACCCGAAACGGCTTGGCCACATGAAGGAGCTCTTCAGGAGCATCGAGCCCGTCACCGACTACGACCTGCTCGTGGGCGACAACGACCTCGACGCCATCGCGGTGGCCACGCCGGTGTCGCTCCATCACGGTCTGGCAAAGAAGAGTCTCGAGGCCGGGAAGCACACCTTCATCGAAAAACCGATGACGGCCTCCGTTGCCGAGAGCGAGGAGCTGATAGATATCGCCGACCGGAAGGGGCTGACCCTCATGGTGGGGCACACCTTCATCTACACGTCCGCCGTCCGCAAGATCAAGGAGATCGTGAAGAGCGAGGATTTCGGCGAGCTCTACTACATCTCCTCGAGGCGTCTCAATCTGGGGCTCTTCCAGAAGGACATCAACGTGGCCTGGGATCTGGCGCCCCACGACATTTCGATCGTCCTCTACCTCATGGACCGTCCTCCCGTGTCGGTGAACTGCCAGGGAAAGGCCCATGTCACCTCCGGTATCGAGGACATAACGAACCTGTCGATGAACTTCGAGAGAAGCGGTTTCGCCATGATCCAGAGCAGCTGGCTCGATCCGAACAAGATCCGCGAGATGACGATCGTGGGAAGCAAGCAGATGGTCGTCTACGACGACATGGAACCGCTGGAAAAGATCAAGATCTACGACAAGAGGGTGGAAGTCCCGCCCCACTACGACACCTTCGCCGAGTTCCAGTACTCGTACCACTATGGCGACGTTCTCGCGCCCTTCGTCAAGCAGACCGAACCTCTTCGCGTGGAGTGCCAGCACTTTCTCGACTGCATCAATTCGGGCGAGAAACCCGAATCGGACGGCCGGGATGGACTGAACGTCATCAAGATTCTCGAGGCGTCATCGCACTCGCTCAAAAAAGAAGGTGCAATGGTAAGCATCGATTAGGTATAATATAAAAATATTGAAGGGAATGGCTCCAATGAACGAAACGGCTTGCGATATGCGCAAAATCGCTCCAGACGTCCGCATCGGCGAGGGGGTGAAAATCTTCGACTTCGTCAATCTCTACGGATGCGAGGTCGGCGACGGCAGCAAGATCGGCACCTTTGTCGAGGTTCAGAAGGGAGCCAAGATCGGCCGGAACTGCAAGATTTCGAGCCACACCTTCATCTGCGAGGGCGTTGAGATCGAGGACGATGTTTTCGTCGGCCACAACGTCACTTTCATCAATGATCTCTACCCCCGTGCCACCTGCGAAAACGGCAGCATGCAGACCGACGACGACTGGGACTGCGTCAGGACGTGGATCAAGCGCGGCGCGTCGATCGGCTCGAGCACAACCATACTGTGCGGGGTGACAGTGGGCCAGAACGCCGTGATCGGAGCCGGAAGCGTGGTCACCAAGGATGTTCCTCCAAACACCATCGTGGCGGGCAATCCCGCCAGAATACTCAGGAAAGTCGATGAGGAAAAAAGGCAATGAAGGTTCCCTTTCTTGATCTGAAAAGCCAGTACGAGGCGATTCGGGATGAGATCGCCAAGGGGCTGCAGCAGGTTCTCGACAGAACAGCCTACGCGGGCGGACCGTTCGTGGAGGAGTTCGAGAGGGCATTCGGTACCTATTGCGGCTGCGACCACGCCATCGGCGTGGGAAGCGGGACGGACGCGCTCTGGCTGGCCCTGCTCGCCCTGGATATCGGCGAGGGGGACGAGGTGATCACCGTGCCCAACACCTTCATCGCCACTGCCGAGGCCATCACCTATTCCGGCGCCACGCCGGTCTTCGTCGATGTGTGCCCGGAGACATACACGATGAATCCCGCCCTGATCGAGGAGGCGATCACTTCACGGACGAAAGCGATCATGCCGGTCCACCTCTACGGGCAGATCGCCGACATGGATCCGATCATGGAGATCGCCAGGGCTCACCAACTCCGGGTGATCGAGGATTCGGCCCAGGCCCACGGCGCCGAATACAAGGGCCGCCATGCGGGCACGATCGGCGATGCGGGGTGCTTCAGCTTTTACCCCGGCAAGAACCTCGGCGCCTACGGCGAGGCGGGCGGGATCATCACCAATGATCCCGAGATCGACCGGAAGGCGCGGATGCTTCGCGATCACGGCCAGTCTCAAAAGTACTACCACGACCTTGTCGGGTGGAATTCCAGGATGGACGGATTCCAGGGAGCGGTCCTGAGCGTCAAGCTCCGCTATCTCGATGAATGGACGAAGGGCCGGCGCCGGGTCGCCGCCCGGTACGGCGAACTCATCGGCGGAACCAAAGACATCAGCCTTCCGCCGGAGGCCGATTACGCCAAACACGTCTATCACGTCTATGCCGTCCGCACGTCGATGCGCGAGGAGTTCATGAACGCGATGGCCGAGAAGGGGATCGCCACGGGGATCCACTACCCGGTCCCGGTGCATCTGCAGGATGCGTACCGGTCGATGGGGCTGGAGAGGGGCAGTTATCCCGTGGCCGAGAAGTGCGCCGGCGAGGTCGTTTCCCTTCCCATGTTCGCGGAGTTGACATCCGAACAGATCGAATACGTGTGCGCCGCGATCAACGAGTACACGCGAAACCTGAGCGAGGTGGGCGGCCAGGCAGGTTGACGCCAGATATCACGCCATTATAATTGAGTCCCTGCTCGGAGGCGATCGGGCGATACGGGGGTGGACGGGTATTCCTCCATACCGGTTGAAATCTTCTCGACGAGAATCTGCCGGCTCCAGGGAAATACCCCTGCAGAGGTTTCCTCTGTTCTGTATGGCGTGATAATGAAATATTTGTCCCACATCATCGCGACCAAAGGTTTCACCCACGCCGTGGGGAGAGCCTTCCAGATATTTCACCGTTTTCTCTTCGGCGCCCGGCGGTTCGACAGGATGCTGAAGGCGCTCGACGGCGATTCCCGCCTCGGGGGAACGAAAATCACCTTTTTCGTGACGGCCAGTCTTCTGCAAAGGAACCGGAAACCGATAAGAAGACTGCACGAGATGGGGCACGTCATCGCCGCCCACGGTCTTTACCACTCCAACATGAAACTGAAGTCCCGGGAGGAACAGGCGTCGATCCTTCGGGAGAGCAGGAACGTGTTCGAGAGTCACGGCTACGAGGTGGACGGTTTCCGGTGCCCCTATCTGAGCTACAACGAGGATACGATCGACGTCATGCGGTCGAGCCGGTACTGGTGGACGAGCCAGGACCTCGTTTTCTGGGCCGATGAGATCCCAATGAGGGGCAACGACAGCGGTGCCTTGAAGAAGCTGTCCCATATTTACAAGTGGACAGATGGGGTCAGTTCTCTTGCCCTGCCGAGATCGACGAAGGGGATCGTCGAGATACCGATCATCGCTCCCGACGACGAGATGCTCGTCGAAAGGTACAATATCGGCGACCCGGGCGAGATCGGAGAAATCTGGAAGTCGATTTTCCACAAGGTGCACGAGAGGGGAGAGCTGTTCCACCTGCTCTATCATCCCGAGCGTTTCGAGCATGTCGAGAGCGGACTGAAAGAGATCGCCGCACTGGCAAGGGAGGCCGCTCCACAGGTCTGGATCGCCTCCCTCTACGAGATCGCCGACTGGTGGCGGAAACGATCGAAAAGGGTGTGGTCGGTCGAAAAGAAGGTGGACGGAAAATGGCTGCTGCGGCTCGACGCTCCGGCCGGCTCGACGCTTCTCTGCGGGCCGATCAGCGGCCGATCCCCGGAAAGCAAGCCCTTTTTCCGGTGTTACGATCCTGTCGAGCCTGTTGCCAGAGAAGACGGGCTCGATCTTTTTTTTGCGGGAGAGGCGAAACGCTTCACCGTTGGAGTCTCCGCCGCGTGTGCGCCGGCGTTGACCGATTTTCTTTCGAACGAGGGATTTTTTGTCGAGGAGACCGAAAACGGTGCCGAACACTCCCACTACATCGGGGGCGGTCGGACCTTCGACGAAAAGGACAAGATTTCCCTGCTGCGAGAGCTCGAGCAATCTCCCGAACCGTTGCTGCGCCTCTGGCGCTGGCCGGGGAGGGCAAAAAGCGCCGTGACGATTTCGTCCGATGTCGACGCCATCACGCTCTCCGATTTCGTGAGGCGCGCTTTGAAATTCTGACCCCGATCGCGGGTCGGCCGAATCCGGCGCCGGAAGAACAATGGATCAAGATCGCATCAACATGATTTTCGAGAAAGCCAGGGAAGGCTCCGGCCTGGTGTACAACCAGACCTCCCTGACCGGACTCGGTTTCGTGGTGCTCCTCCTGCTCGGTCTCGGCATGCTGTCCCTTCCGAGGCGGCAGTCCTTGCTGCCCCTCGTGCTGCTCGCATGCTTCATCCCGGCCGGCCAGAGGATCGTGATCTTCACCCTCGATTTCACCCTGCTCAGGATCCTCGTTCTCTTCGGCTGGCTCCGGCTTCTGGCCCGCCGCGAGGAGTTGGAGTTCTCGTGGAAGCCGATCGACAAGTTTTTTCTCGGCTGGTCGATCTGCTCGGCGGTGACTTATGTCATGCTGCGCGGAGATTTTGCGGCCGTGATCTACAAGATGGGCGGTCTGTTCGACGCGGTGGGAGCCTATTTTCTCCTGCGGATCCTGATTCGCGGCTGGGACGATCTCTTCAAGATCGTCAAGTATTTCCTGATCTTGAGCGTTCCGGTCGCCATTTTCTTCCTCATCGAGTACAAGACGGGCCGCAATCTCTTTTCCGTTCTGGGCGGGGTGCCCGAGATTACCAGGATCCGCGGCGATCGGCTCCGCTGCCAGGGCGCCTACGCCCATCCGATCGCCGCCGGTGTGTTCTGGGCGGCCATGTTCCCCCTCTTCGTGGCGTACTTGATCCACGAGGGGAAGGACAAGCTCCTCGCCTTTCTGGGAATCGTCTCCTCACTGATGATCGTCGTCTTCTGCGCGTCGTCGACGCCGGTGGCATCGACGGCTGCCGCGTTCTGCGCGATCTGCCTCTATCCATTCAGGCGTTTCATGCGTCTCATCAGATGGGGGGCGGCAATCGCGATCGTCGGGCTTCACTTCACGATGGAGGCGCCCGTCTGGTCTCTCATCGGCAGAACCGACCTCGTGGGAGGATCGACCGGCTATCACCGGTTCCAGCTCATCAATCAGACGATTCTCAGATTTGACGAATGGTGGGCAATCGGTACGCTCTCCACCGCCGACTGGGGACATTTCCTCTTCGACGTGGCCAACATGTACGTGTCCCAGGCAGTGAGGGGCGGGCTCCTGACGCTCATCCTCTTCCTGGTCGTCGTCGGCTTGGCGTTCCAGGGTGTCGGCCGCATGATGCTGCTCACGGCGCGCGATCGGAGACGGCAGTTCCTGTCGTGGCTCGTGGGCGTCTCGCTCTTCACCCATTGCGTTTCGTTCATCGCCCTGAACTACTCGCACCAGAACGAGTTGATCTTTTTCATGACCCTGGCAATCACGGCGAGCCTGTCGCCGTTCATCAGAAGACCCGCTCCCGCGGTGGCCCAAGGCGGATTCTCATCCACCAGCGGGCTGGCAAAAGGTTGATCGCGATGACTGACATCGATGTTTCCATAATCGTGGTGAGTTACAACACCATTGGCGAGACGCTCGACTGCCTGCGTTCCGTGTACGAGCAGACGGCGGGCATCGCCTTCGAGGTCATCGTCGTGGACAATGCTTCGAGCGACGGTTCCCCCGAGGCGATCGCGTCCGAGTTCCCGCAGATCGACCTGATCCGGCTCGACGAGAACATCGGTTTCGGCCGGGCCAACAACGTGGCCGCGGAGAGGGCGTCGGGGAGCTATCTGCTGCTGCTCAATCCGGACACCCTTATCCTCGACGGCGCGATTCAGAAGCTCCACGCCTTTGCGGAAGCCGACGGCCGAGGTGGAGTCTTCGGCGGGAGAACCGTGTTTGCGGACGGCTCTCTCAACCCCCTGTCGTGCCGGTGCAAGGAATCGATCTGGAGCATGTTCTGCACCGCCACCGGCCTCTCCTCGATTTTCAGGAACAGCACCTTTTTCAATCCCGAGTCTTACGGCTCCTTCAAGCAGGATCGCGTCAGGGAAGTCGACATCATTCCCGGCTGCTTTTTTCTCATCGGCGGCGAGCTGTGGCGCAGGTTGAACGGATTCGATCCGATCTACTTCATGTACGGTGAAGAGGTCGACTTCTGCTATCGGGCCCAGAAAGAGGGCTATCACTGCATGTTCACGCCTGACGCGACGATCATCCACTACGGCGGCGTCTCGGAGAAGATCTTCGTCGACAAGATGGCCAAGCTCCTCGCGGCCAAGACGACCCGGCTGCGGAGCCACTGGCCGGAATTTTCATCCCGCGTCGGCTTGGTCCTTCTCAGGATGTGGATCCTGCGGCGATGGATCTCCTGGACCCTGGTCGGCCTCGTCAAGGGCGGCGAGGCGAAGCAAAAGGCGGCGGAGATGAAAAAGGTCTGGCAGCAGAGACGCAAATGGCTCGAGGGCTTCAAGGCGGAACCGGCCGCGGCTTCCACGGCGCGGGAACCGGTATTGAACGAGCATTGATCGTCTTCCCTGCTCGATCGGAATTTTCCTGAACATACAGAAACCTGAGGAACAGTCGCGTCATGCGGGTTGCGATCATTACACCGGTGAGAAACGAGAAGGAGCATATCGGGACCACGATCCGCTGCATGGCGGATCAGACCCTGCTTCCCGCCCTGTGGGTGATCGTCGATGACGGCAGCACGGACGGGACAACCGAAATCATCGAGGAGCGAGCCGCCGGCCATTCTTTCATCAAGCACGTGATCGTTCCCGACCGGGGGTTCAGGAAACCGGCCGTGGGAGTGATCGAGTCCTTCTACGAGGGGATGAAGGAAGTCGAGAAGATCGACTATGACGTTGTGTCCAAGTTCGACGGCGATCTCGAGTTTCCGCCCGACACGATCGAGCAGATCTGCCGGGCTTTCCGGGAGAATCCGGAACTGGGGATCACCGGGGGAAGCCGCTTCGAAAGGATCAGCCCCAGCGCTCCTCTAAAGGAGCTGATCGTGCCCGACGACTACGTCTGCGGCATCGATAAATTCTACAGGCGGGAGTGCTTCGAGGAGATCGGCGGCCTGATCTGCCGCGCGGGATGGGACGGCGTCGACACGATCAAGGCCAACATGAAGGGGTGGAAGACGGGCCAGTTGAAAACCCTGAAGGTCGTGCACCTCAAGGCGACGGGAACCGCAAAGGGAGAGGGATTAAAAAAAGCGGGCCTCAAGTACGGGGATATCAGCTACTACATGGGGGGGTATTTCTGGCACTTCGTGCTGCACACGATGAAATTGATAATTTTCAATAGAAAGCCGATTCTGGGCTATTACATGCTCAAGGGGTATTTCGGAGCGCTGCTGCGAGGCGAAAAGAAGGAGTCCGCCGATTTCCGAAGGGCCTTGAAGAAACGGCAGCGAAAAAACGTCGCCACGTGGCTGAAACTTCGCCGGAACAAAGACGGTGCGGAGCGTGGGAATTCGTCGGTGAGAGATCAATGATCGGGATCGAAACGAACGGCTCGTCATCTCTGTCTGTGGAAGAGTTCTTTCAGCTCTTCAAGACCCCCTGGAAGTGGCTCGACGGAGCGGGCGGCTGCGATGTCGTCATGACCACCGCCGGCGACATTCCGGCGGGATGCGATGCTCCCTTCTACATCGTCATCGGCTCGGAGGAGAAGGAGTTCGACACAAGGCACGGGCTCGCCGCGGAGCGCCGTCCCGACGGATCCCGTCTCCTCCACGAAGACGCGGAGATCCCCATCTACGGCGGACTGGCCGTCTTCGATACGGAGGAGCCGGGAGTGGTCCTGGAGGAGTCGAGCCGCCGCAAGGGAGCGGTCGATCTCTCCATCGACGATGGCAAGAGGGTGCTCAGGCTGGGCTACGATCTTTTCGAAGAGGTCGAGTTCCTTCTCACCAGAGGGCAGCCGGTGGAGAACGCGCTGATCCCGGCCGTGGAGAGGCACATCCAGGTCGTGCGTCAGTGGCTGGCCGGCCACGGGATCCCCTTCGTCGAGGTACTCCCCCGGCCGGAAGGGTTCGATTTCGTCGCCTGTCTCACCCACGATGTCGATTTCGTCAGGATCAGGGACCACTTTCTCGACGTGAGCTCCGTGGGATTCGCTTACCGGGCCTCGGTCGGCTCCCTGATCAGGTTTGCCAAGGGAAGGATGCCCCTTGGCAACGTGTTGAAGAACCTGGCCGCGCTGGCTCGGTTGCCTTTCGTCTACCTCGGCCTGTGCCGCGATTTCTGGCTGAAGTTCGACGACTACGTGGACCTGGAGGAGGAGATAAAGTCCACCTTCTTCATCATTCCCTTTTCGGCGCGCAAGGCGCACTGCCGGTCGATTCTTCAGACATACCGGCCGAAGTACGATATCGACGACATCGACGATATCCTCCGGTCCCTGATCTCGAGGGGGAAGGAGATCGGACTCCACGGGATCGACGCATGGCGGGACGAGACCGCCGCCGGTCGGGAGCGCGATCGCATCGCGTCGGTGGCGGGAACGAACGAACTCGGGATCAGAATGCACTGGCTTCGTTTCGACCAGTCCACGCCGGCGGTCCTCTCGCGGGCCGGTTTCGTCTACGACTCCACCGTGGGATACAACGAAACCGTGGGCTACCGGTCGGGAACGGCGCAGGCCTACTGTCCGCCCCGGCCGGAAGCCGTTCTCGAAATCCCGATGCACCTGCAGGACACGGCGCTCTTTTTTCCGGGAAGGATGAACCTGTCCGAGGAGGAGGCCTGGGTGCTCGTCGAGCGGCTGCTCGGAACGAACCGGGAATTCGGCGGCGCCCTCACCGTCAACTGGCACATGAGAAGTGTCGCGCCCGAGAGGCTGTGGACCGATTTCTATTCGCGCCTGGTCGCGGAGCTGAGGACACGAAAGGCGTGGTTCGCCACGGCGATGGAAGCGGCCAGGTGGTTCTCCGGCAGGAGATCCCTGGTCATCGACGAGAGCGGCGATCAGCCCAAGGGGCGTCGGATCGTGTTCAAGAATCTGAATGCTGAAACAACACCCGCCTATGTGTTGAGGATGTACAACTGCGTCGAAAGAGGTTCGCAGGTCGAACGAAAGAGGACCGAAGCCGGATACGAGGATCTCCCGCTACGCGATGAGGGAGCGGTCGAACTCGAGATTTTCTCCAACGGCGGCGCGTTCTGTTGCTCATGAAACTTCCAGACGACGGGAACGGACCGCCGACATGCCGGAGTTGATTTTTCACCTTACGATGTACCGACAACCGGATCGAATCAGGTCAAACCACCGGAGCTAAATCATGCCTCGCAACGTATGCATGATCGTCTACACGAACTACAGATACGATAGCCGGGTGAGGCGGGAGGCCGAGGCTCTTGTTTCCCACGGTTTTTCCGTTTCCGTGCTGTCGTTGAAGGAAGGGAGCAAGAAGCAGAGATACACCATCGACGGCGTGAACGTGATCGAGCTGGGCCACAGCAAATACCGCGGCGGCAGCGTGATTCTTTATTTTGCCTCGTACGGCCTGTTCATGCTTCAGGCGATGATCGCGTGCACGGCCTTGTTTTTCAGGAAGAAGACCGACGCTGTTCATGTGCACAACATGCCCAATTTCATTCTCTTTGCCGCGTTCGTTCCGAGACTGTTCGGAAAGAAGGTGGTCCTCGATCTCCACGACACGCTTCCCGAAACCTACGAGGGAAAGTTCGGCCGCACGACCGGATTGTTCTATCGGTTGCTGTGCGTGGAGGAGAGGATCTGCTGCGCTTTCGCCCACAAGGTGATCTGTGTCAACCAGATCCAGAAAGACGCCGTCGTGGGGCGCGGCATCGGTGAGGACAAGATCGAGGTCGTGATGAACGTTCCCGACCAGAAGATCTTCAACGCGAACGGAAAGGGGCGGCGCGAGGACGCCGAGGTTCCGAGATTCGACATCGTCTATCACGGATCGGTGGTCGAACGGCTCGGAATCGATCTGGCCATCGAATCGGTCTCGAGGCTGCGGAAGGAGATCCCCGGGATCAGCTTCAACGTGATCGGCACGGGCGACGATCTCGACAGGTGCCTCGAGGTCTGCGAAAAGCTGGGCGTCCAGGATCTGGTGCACTTCAGCAAGAAGGCCTTTCCCGTGGACCAGATACCCGAGATCATCGCCGGGATGGACGTGGGAATCGTTCCGAACAGGAGAAGCATCGCGGCGGACCTGATGCTTCCGGTGAAGATGATGGAATACGTGGCGATGGAGATCCCCGTCATCGTGCCCCGCATGAAGGCGATCCAGCACTATTTCACGGAGGAGATGGCCTGCTTCTACGAGCCGGACAGCGTGGAGAGCATGATGGGCGCCATGAAGGATCTCCATGATCACAAGGAGAAGAGACGGCAGATAACGGCCAAGGCGGCCGATTTCATGAAAGTCTACGGCTGGGGAAATCACCAGAAGGTTTTGGTCGAGATGTACGAAAAGTTAACGAGATGATCTAAGGTGTCTTTCAGAAACAACACTCAGGCAGAGTTAGAAAAACGGGAGGGAACGATGGTTACCAATTTTGCGATCGTCGGCTGCGGCAAAATCGCGAAGAAACACATTCATGTCATTCAGAACCTGATTGACGAGGCGAATGTGATCGCTCTCTACGATATCGGCAAGGACCGGGTCGACAACTACTCGAAAGAGTACGGTGCGCCCGGCTTCACCAGTATCGACGCGATGATGAACGCCGTGGGCGACGACATCGACATCATCAATATCTTGACGCCGAGCGGAGCGCACGTGACGAATGTGCTCGAATTCGCCAGGTACGGGAAGCCGCTCGTCATCGAGAAACCGATCGCCCTCCGGCTGGACGAAGCGGACCAGATCATCAGCGAGTGCGACAGGAACGGCGTCAAAGTGTTCGTCGTCCATCAGAACAGGTTCAACACGCCGGTCATACAAGCGCGCAAAGCCATCGACCAGGGCAGATTCGGCAAGCTCGTCATGGGTACGATCCGGATGAGGTGGACGCGCGATCAGAAATACTACGATTCCGAGGATTGGAGGGGCACCTGGGCCTACGACGGCGGCGTGTTCGCCAACCAGGCCGCGCATCATATCGACATGCTCAGGTGGTTCATGGGAGATATCGAGAGCCTGAGGGCGATGGCCACGACGCGGCTCGTGGATATCGAGTGCGAAGATACGGGAGTGGCCGTTTTGAAGTTCACCAACGGTGCGCTCGGGATCATCGAGGCCACCACTGCCGCGAGGCCGAAGGATCTGGAGGGATCGATCAGCATCATGGGCGAAAAGGGAAGCGTCGTCATCGGCGGTTTCTTCATGAACGAACTCGAAACGTGGCAGTTCGAGGAGAAGAAGGAGTCCGATGACGAGGTCTTCGAAAAATACAGGACCAATCCGAAGGAATGGGGCCACAACCTGTCGCTCTACCTTCTCGATGTCATCAAATCGATCAGAGACAACAAATCGGGGCTTGTTGATGGCCTCGAGGGAAGAAAATCGCTTGAGATTATCAGCGCGATTTACGAATCAATAGAAACAGGTAAAGACGTAACCTTGCGATTCAATCCGCAGCTGTGCAAGTTGGGAGAAAGGTGATGAACGAAGTGATGAGCCTGAACAGGATATACCAGGGAGTGCAACTCACCGGCGATACGACCGTCGAGGAGTACTGTATCCTGGGCGTCCCGCCGCGAGGGCATTCCGAGGGCGACCTCGAGACCGCGATCGGGAAGAACTCCACGATCAGGTCCCATACGACCATCTACGCGGGCAACAGGATCGGCGAAAACTTTCAGACGGGAAACAAGGTCAACATTCGGGAGAGCAACGAGATCGGCAATAACGTGAGCATCGGCACGCTGACCGTGATCGAGCACCACCTGAAGATCGGCGACAACGTGAGAATTCACAGCCAGGCCTTCATCCCCGAGTACACGACGCTCGAAGACGATGTCTGGATCGGCCCGAACGTGGTCATGACCAACGCCAGGTATCCGTTGTCTATCGATGTCAAGGAGAACATCGTCGGTCCCACGGTCAAGAAGGGGGCGAAGATCGGCGCGAACTCGACGATCCTGCCCGGTGTGACGATCGGCCGGGACGCCCTCGTCGGCGCCGGCTCGGTTGTTGTCAAGGATGTCCCGGACAACGCGGTTGTCGTGGGGAATCCGGCACGGATCGTCAATACAACTGAAAAACTTCCTTATTAGAGGAGATTGCGATGAACAACACGATCGAAGAAACGTTGACCATCCCCTTTGTCGACCTGAAGAAACAGTACCAGGGGATCGCGTCCGAGATAAATGCGGTCATCGCCGACGTGCTCTCCAAGACCGCGTTCATCAGCGGACCCTATGCCAAGGAGTTCGAAAGGTCATTTGCCGAGTTCTGCGGCACCAAGTACTGCGTGGGTGTCGGTAACGGCACGGATGCGCTCTACGTCGCCCTCCGGGCGCTCGACATCGGTCCGGGAGACGAGGTCATCACCGCGGCGAACAGCTTCATCGCCACGTCGGAAGCAGTCTCCACAACGGGAGCACGCGTCGTTTTCGCCGATGTCAATCCCGAGACTTACAACATCGATCCCGATGATGTCCGGGCGAAGCTGACCGACAAGACACGCGCTCTCATTCCGGTGCATCTCTACGGCCAGCCCGTCGATATGGATCAGATCACGGCCATCGCGAAGGAATACAACCTGAAGATCGTCGAGGACTGCGCTCAGGCTCACGGCGCGCAGTACAAGGGGCGGACGGTGGGGACCTTCGGTGACTTCGGCTGCTTCAGCTTCTATCCCGGGAAGAATCTCGGCGCCTACGGCGACGCCGGCGGAATCGTGACGAACGACGAGCATCTGGCGAAGAAGGCGAGGATGATCGCCAATCATGGCCGGGTCGAGAAATACAACCACGAGATGGAAGGTGTGAACAGCCGGCTGGACGGGTTCCAGGCCGGCGTCCTGTCGGTGAAGCTGAAATATATCGCCCAGTGGAATCAGAGTCGGCGGAGGGCGGCGGACTACTACAACAAGTACCTGAACGGCACCGCACTCGGTCTTCCCCAGGTGATCGACGACGTCGTACCGGTCTACCACCTCTATGTGGTCAGGGTGAAGAAGGAGTGGCGGAGCAAGATTCAGGAATATCTCAAGGAACAGGGAATCTCGACGGGGATTCACTATCCGATCGCCCTGCACGAGCTGGACGCTTACAAGTACCTCGGATACAAGCCTGAAGACTATCCCGTGGCGTCGGATGCGTCGCGCGAGATCCTCTCCCTGCCGATCTATCCCGAGATCACCGAGACCGAGGTGAGGTATGTGGCCGAAAAGCTCATCTACATCATGACCGAACTGGAAAAAGAAGAGAAATAAGGGCTCCGGCCCTTTGGAATCGGCGGTCCTTCGGAGACCCGGCTTTTCATGAAGCGGGTTTTCGAAGGGCCGCCCCCTCTCCACGCGACGGAACCCCACGGCAAAATCACTCGAGCCCGGCCCCCGCGCCGTCCGATCCGCTGCCGCGTTTTCTGGATGCTTCCTCGTTCAGCCGCAAAAACTCCATTTTCGACCTCGATGAGTTTTGTCAAAATGCGGTTGAGTTAAAGACCCCTAGTTCATGACGACCGAAAGACAGATGAAGAAGACGATCTGCTGCGTTAGCTTCTGGAGCTATCCCATCAATCCCCGAATGCGGAGGGAGCTGCGTGTTTACGTCAAGGAAGGCTATGACGTGGACATCGTGTGCCCCGCCCTGCCCGAGGGATACGAGTACGAGGAGGAGGAAGGAATCCGTGTCCACAGGACGATGATCAAGCGGAAACGGGGCGGGATCAAGAGGTATATCTTCGAGTATCTCGGGTTCGGCTTCCTGGCAACCATCTTGGTCGCCTTTCTGTTCTGCCGGCGCCGTTACAAGGTCATGCACGTCTTTTGCATGCCCGAGATGCTGGTCTTTTCGGTGCTCTTTCCGAAACTCTTCGGTGCCAGGATCGTCATGGATATCCAGGATCCGACGCGCGAGGTGTTCATCGCCAAATTCGGTGTGTCGCACAGGCTGATCCTCTGGCTCATCGAGGTCATCGAGAAGATCACCTGCAAACTGGCCGACGTCATTCTCATTCCGAACATCGGTTTCCTGACCGTTTATCGGGAACGGAAGATAAAAACGGACAAGTTCGAGATCGTCATGAATTCGGCCGATGAAGGCGTGTTCAAGCCGCTCGACTACACGGGGAATCGTGACGGACGATTCGTACTCGCATTCTACGGGCAGATCACCGAACGGTCGGGCATCGGTTTCGCCATCGAGGCCTTACCCGAACTGGCCGCGCGAATTCCCGGGATACAGCTGAAAATCGTGGGCGAGGGAGAGGACTGGGAGAAAATCGACGCTCTCATCGACCGTCTCGGTGTCGGACCGAACATCCTGGCGGACAAGAGATATCTCGTCGGTCAGAACCTGATGAACTTCATCGCCGACGCGGACGTGTGCATCGTACCCAATCCGAGAAATCCTCTCACCGAGATCAACTTTCCCACGCGCCTCTTCGAGTCGGTGATCATGGGGATTCCCGTGGTTGCCGCACGGTTCGGAGGGATCGAGGATTACATCAGCGAGAATTCGATCGTCTTTTACGCACCTGAAGACAAGGATGATTTTGTCGAGAAGATCGTGCACCTCCACCGGCAACCGGAGGAGCGGCCGCGAATGATCCAGAGCGCGAGAGATGATCTCGAAGAGCACCGCTGGATCAACGAGAGCCGGAGACTCGTGAATCTCGTCGACGGGCTGCACCAGAATTGAAATGATGAAACGCGACTATATTATCGTCACTCCGATGAGAAACGAGCGGGAACACCTCGGTTCCGTGGCCGAAGAGATCGGCAAGCAGACCGTTTTGCCCGTCAAGTGGATCATCGTGGACGACGGATCGGCAGACGGCTCGTGCGAGCTGGCCGAAGAACTGTCTTCGGGCAACGAGCTGATCGAGGTGATAAAGAAAGCAGACAGGGGCTGCGATTATGTCGGCGGGGGAGTCGCCGAGACGGTCTTGCTCGGGTACGAGGCGGCTCTGAAGCATCCCTTCGATTTCCTGGTGAAGATGGACGCCGACATCGTGGTCTACCCCGACTACTTCAAGGATATGCTCGAAAAGTTCCACGACGACGAGAGGCTCGGAATCGCCAGTGGAATGAACCACATCAGCAAGGGGGAGAGCCTCAAACCCGAGAAATACGCCTACTATCACCCCGCGGGCGGCGCGAGGATGTACAGGCGCGAGTGTTTCGAACAGACTGGGCTCGAGAAATGCGACGGTTGGGACACGATCGATATCGTCAAGGCCCAGATGAGGGGTTGGAAGACGAGGTGTTTTCAGGATCTGAAGGTCATCCACCTGAGGCCGACGTCGATGAGGGTCAGCGCCAAGGGCATCCTCAAGCAGGGCCGGACGGCATACAAGATCGGCTATCCTCCGCTCTATTTTCTCGTGAGAGCGGTTTATCGGATCCAGGACCCGCCTTACTTGCTGAGAACCATTCTCATGGTCGGCGGATACTTCTCGTCATGGATCAAGCGCCACGAGAGGCACATGTCCCGGCCGGAAATCGAATTCTTCAGGAAAGTCGTGAAGGAGTCCTACAGAAAACGGTTGTTCGGAAGATTCACGAGGGCCGGTTCGGCATCCCTCGGGCAGCTCTGATTCCCGGGGCGCCAGGGGGCGGCGGGGTTCGGTCTTGATCCTGGCGAAAGATGTATCTCTCTGAAATAAAGCAAGATAGAGCGACCGGATCCTAATTATCTAAAGAGATCGATATGTATGGTCGAAATTATATTATCTGTCTGACCACTTTGATAACAAGAGCTATATTAGGTAGGATTGGCGAGATTCCGGAAAACGACCTGATAAGCGATCGGAAGGAAACATAATGAAAAAGGTGACCCGCCTAGTCGTGATCTGCTCCTCCCTCTTTTTTGCGGCTCTCAACGCCGCGGCCGCGACATGGTACGTCGACAACCGGGCGAACGGTTCGAACAACGGCACGTCGTGGCAGAACGCATGGGAGAGCTTTCAAGATATCAACTGGGGATCGATCGATGCGGGGGACACGATCTTCGTTTCCGGCGGAGAGACTTCTCAAACCTATCACGAGACGTTGTCCGTGGGCAAGGCGGGCAATCCCGGAAGCAACATCGTCATCCGCACGGGGCAGGATACGGACCACAACGGAACGGTGATCATCGATGCCCAGGATTCTCGCAACTACTGCATCGAACTCGAAGACTACGTGACCATCGACGGCGAGGTGAACGGAGAACGGCGCCTCAAGTGCCAGCACTCCAAGTGGGCGGGGATCAAATCGACCGATGCCGACGGAAATGTCGTGCGCTACACCGAGGTCTACCATTGCGGCGACGGATCGGCCAGCGGTGGTTACAACCACGGGATCCATTTCAACCGGGCCGACAATGGCTGCGAGGTGGCCTACTGCTTTCTGCATCACAACTATCAGGACGCCTACAACGCGAGCGGAAGCGCCAGCAGCGGTTACGGGATAACCAAGATCCATCACAACATCATCGTCCACAACTCGGACGACGGCGTCGCGTGCAGGGGCGGCCACGATATCTACGACAACGTGATCGGTGACATCTGGCGCCATCCCGACGGAGGGAGCGGGCATCCCGACGGGATCCAGGCGCAGGGGAACTACCTGCGGATCTGGAACAACGAGGTCTATAATTGCCACACCCAGGGGATCTACGCCGACTACATCAACACCGGCAATTCGGGCGGACACGTTCGGATCTGGAACAACCTCGTCTACAGGACCGATGACTCGATGCACATGCAGGGCATCAAGGTCCAGGGCGAAACAGGCACGACGGCGATCCACAACATATTTATCGCGAACAACACCGTTGTCGACATGGGATACCAGGGAATCGAGATCAAGGAAGACATCACGTCGAACGTGATCGTCAAGAACAACCTCGTCTACAGCTGCAGGCTGAGCGGTACCTACGGATTCGTCATGGGAACCGATGACAATGTCGGCGATTTCGATTACAACTGCATCAACGGCGGTGCCAGGGGCGGCACACGGTTGAAGTGGAACGGCACGAACTACGACTACATCGATTTCGTCGCCAACGGCTACGGCCAGCTGAACGGCCAAACGGGCGAACCCCTTTTGATCAGCTACGACGAACTCGACGAGGACGAAGACGGTCAAAATTTCAGGTTGCATGTCGACGACACGGCCTGCAAAGGGAATGGCGAAGACCTGTCGGCCTATTTCACGACCGACAAGGACGGCAACACCCGCACCACGTGGGATATCGGGTGTTTTGCCTACTCCGACGGGGGCGATATCGATCCCCCCGGTAACATTCACATGGATTACTGAGCCGTCTGACGGATATTCATCCGGTAATAGAAAACCCTGCTGACAGCGCAGTAGAGATCTGCCACGAGTCGGCCCATGGGCCGTTTCCCCAACTGTTCTCTCATCGGAAAGTCTTGCGCCATGTGCGGAATCGCAGGAATCGTGAATTTCGACGACTCACGGGTCGATCGCTCTCTTCTCGAGAGGATGATCGGGGCGATCGGATACCGGGGGCCCGATGAAAGCGGCGTCATGTGCGACCGGAACGCCGGTCTCGCCCATGCGCGGCTGAGTATCATCGACCTCGAGGGGGGCAGCCAGCCGATTCACAACGAGGACAAGACCCTCTGGATCACCTTCAACGGGGAGATCTACAACTATATCGAGCTGCGCGAGGAGCTGATCAAGAAGGGCCACCGCTTCTATACGCGTTCCGATACGGAGGTGATCCTCCACCTCTTCGAGGAGAAGGGCGAGGACTGCGTGAAGGAGTTCAACGGGCAGTGGGCGTTCGCGATCTGGGACGCGACGTCGGGGCGTCTCTTCCTTTCCAGGGACCGGCTCGGAATTCGCCCGCTTTTCTACACGCTCGCTCACAACGCCTTCGTCTTCGCCTCGGAGATCAAGTCGATCTTCACCGATCCGGCGATCGAGCGACGGATCGATCGGCGGGCGCTCGATCAGATCTTCACTCTCTGGGTCACGCTCCCGCCGACGACCGCCTTCGAGGGCATCAGTGAGCTGCCTCCCGGTCATTCGATGACGGTCAAGGACGGGGATATCACGGTCAAGCAGTACTGGGCCCCCGACTTTCCGGCCACCTATCGAGAGAGGGATCGCTCGGACTGGGTCGACGAACTGCGTTCCCTGCTGATCGATTCCACGCGGCTCCGGCTCCGGTCCGATGTGCCGGTGGGCGCTTACCTGAGCGGGGGACTCGACTCGTCGGTGACCACGGCGCTCATCAAGGGATTCACCGACTCGAGGCTGAGAACCTTTTCGGTCTGTTTCGAAGATTCGGAATTCGACGAAAGTTCTTTTCAGCACGACGTGATCCGTCACCTCGATACGGACCACCAGGAGGTTCGCTGCTCGCGCCGGGACATCGGCTCCGTCTTTCCCGATGTGGTCTGGCACGCGGAGAAACCCATTGTGAGAACGGCGCCGGCGCCCCTTTTCCTTCTCTCGGGTCTCGTGCGTGAGGCGGGCTACAAGGTGGTGCTCACCGGCGAGGGCTCCGACGAGATCCTCGGCGGGTACGACATCTACAAGGAAGCAAAGATCAGGCGCTTCTGGGGAGCTTTTCCCGATTCGCGGATCAGACCGCTCCTCCTGAAGCGGCTCTACCCCTACATGAAGAATATCCAGGCGCAGCCGATCGCCTACCTCAAGGCCTTCTTTCACGTGAGAGAGGAAGATCTGGACAGCCCTTTCTTTTCTCACCTGCCGCGCTGGGACATGACGTCGAAGCTGAAGATGTTCTTCAGCCAGGACGTGAAAGCGGAGCTCGACGGTTACGATGTCTACGACGATGTGCGGCGGCGCATCCCGGAGGACTTCGAGCGGTGGGACGAGTTCTGCAGGGCCCAGTTCCTCGAGACGACATGCCTCTTACCCGGCTACATCCTCTCGTCCCAGGGGGATCGGGTCGCCATGGCCCATTCGATCGAGGGACGGTTTCCTTTTCTCGATCACCGCGTGGTCGAGCTGGCCGCCGCCATGCCGCCCCTCATGAAAATGAAAGGGCTCAACGAGAAATTCGTTCTGAAGAAGGCGTCGGAGGATCTCGTGCCTGCATCGGTCAATAAACGCCCGAAACAACCATATCGTGCCCCCGAGGCCGTCAGCTTTTTCGAAAGAACAGGCGGAGACGGGACCGATTACGTTCAAGAACTGCTGTCATCCGACCGAATCAAGGAGGATGGCTTGTTCAATGCAGCCGCTGTCGAAAAGTTGGTCGACAAGGTCCGCAGGGGACAGGCCGTGGGAATCAAGGACAACATGGCTCTGGTCAGCGTTCTGTCTACCGAGCTTGTTGTGGAGCAGTTTTTAAGGAACTTTGGAAAGTGGTCCGATCATGGAAGAGACTGAAAAGATAGTACGCGAATTCATAGTCGACAATTTTCTCTTCGGACAGGAAGATGACCAGCTGGCGAATGACACGTCCCTCCTGCAGGCGGGTGTCATCGACTCGACCGGCGTGCTGGAACTCGTCGTGTTTCTCGAGGAAAGCTACACCATCAAGGTGGAAGACGACGAGCTGGTTCCCGAAAACCTCGATTCGATCGTGAATCTCGCCCGGTTCATTCAAACCAAGACCGCCAGCGCTGCTGTTGCCGGAGGGGACTAGGGATCCGAATCCGAGGCTGATCGGGGAAGGCTTGGACGGGCAGCCGGTATCGGTCGATCCGATTCATACGTTAAGGAACAGAGTTGCTCAACAGGATACTGGGTCTGTTCAAATCGGATGAGCTGAGGGGCAAGGCCGCTCGCGGGGGTCTTGTTCTGTCAGGAGCCTCCCTGTTCGAATTCGGGGCGAGGTTCGTACGGCAGGTCATCCTCACGAGGCTCCTCTTCCCCGATTCGTTCGGCTTCATGATGACGATCGCCGGCGTGGTGCAGCTCTCCGAGGCCTTCACCGAGGTCGGGGTGAGACAGGCCGTCATCCAGAACAAGAGTGGCGGGGCGCGAGATTTTCTCAACGTGGCCTGGTGGTTCTCGGCGATCCGGGGTCTCGTTCTCTATGGGGCTGCATTCCTGGCGGCGCCTCTCTTCTGCCGGTTCTACGAGAGCCCGGCGCTGCTCGACCCGATGCGCGTGGCGTTCCTCGCGCTTCTGCTTCACGGCCTGGTCAGCACGAGGATGCACGTTCTCGAAAAGGAACTGCACTACCTCAAATTCGTCGTCATGAAGCAGGGCGCGGCGATCCTCAACGTGGCGACGGCGGTCGTGTTGAGCATCTTTTTCAAGAACGTGTGGCCCCTGGTCATCGGTTTTGTCGTGGAGTATGCCGGGACGTGCATCCTTTCGTTCATACTCGTTCCGATCAAACCGCGGTTCAACATCGGCAGGGAGTACCTGGGCGACATCTTTCAGTTCGCGCGGAGGATGTTCGGTCTTCCGCTTCTCACGTCGCTCTATCTGCAGTTCGATGTCATGCTCGTGCCCAAGTTCTTCACCTGGGACGAAGCGGGCATGTACGCCGTCGCCAGAACGCTCGCCCTCATGCCGGTGCTGGCATTCAACAGGACGATTCTGCCGCTGATCCTGCCCGTTTTCTCCAAGCTGCAGGACTCGACGGAGCGGCTGAAGGAAGCGATCCTGAAAATGTCCGATCTGACCGCCGTCGCTGGCATACCGTTCGTGGCATTCTGTATCGTCTTTTCCGAGAATCTACTGACCTGTCTCTACCCCCAGAAGTACGGGGCCGTGGCGGTTCCGTTCTCCATCTTGATGGTCTACGTGTTGATCAGGCTGCTCAGCCCGATCTTGATGCAGCTCTACTTCGTCCTCGCCCGGCCCGATCTCCAGAGATGGTTCGCCCTGGTCAGGCTCGTGATCACCGCTGCCGTGTTCTATCCGGCGGTCAAGTATTTCGACCTGCCGGGCGCCGCGATGGCCGTGGTGGTGGGGATGCTGTCGCTCCTCGCCATGCAGATCATCTGCGCTTGCCGGCTGGTCGGATTCAGGATTTCGGAGTACTGCCTCTGCCTGATGCGCGGAACGGTTTACGGCGGGGTGGTTTTTCTCGCCGGGACGATCATACGCAATTTCGTCGAGGGACCCGATCTGGTCGTTCTGGTACTGGGCGGTCTCGTCTGCCTCGCGGTCTGGGGCGTGGCCATGTCCACATCCCACTACAGGATGATCGTACTCGGCAACCGCACTTGATTCGCAAACTCACACGAGGGAGATCGGGATCGGCTTGCGCCGCAAGCCCGTGTCGATCCGCGACACGCGGCGGAGTCGGCGGGTCGGTTCGAATTCAAACAAGCCAGACGGTTCGCGTTATGTTCCGGCCGCTGGTATTGCAGCATCGAAAGGTAAGCTAAAAAGAGGTACTGAAACATGGCTAAAAGCAAAACAGTCACGCAGAGGCTTCCCGACTTCTTCATTCTCGGGGCCGCCAAATCGGGGACATCGGCGCTGTTCAGATACCTGGAGCGCCACGGGGAGATCTGGATCCCCGAGATCAAGGAGACCGAGTTCTACAGCAAGGACTCGCTCTATTCCAAGGGTAAGGAGTGGTATCTGGATCTCTTCGACGGGGTGGGCGACGATCAGATTTGCGGCGAAGCGTCGACAACCTACACGCGATGGCCCCACACGCCCGACGTGGCCGAAAGGATTCACAACGACACACCCGAGGCAAAATTGATCTACATCATGCGCCACCCCGTGGAGCGCACCTACTCTCACTTCGTGCACCACACGCGAAGGGGGGTGACGCGCACCTTCGAGGAAGCTCTCGAGCAGGATGACATCTACGTCGATTGCAGCATGTACATGAAGCAGATCGAGAGGTATCTCAGGTTCTTTTCGAAGGAGAGATTTCTGTTCCTGTTCCAGACCGATCTCAGGAAGGATCCCCAGGAATGCCTCGACAGGGTGGTCGACCACCTGGGTATCGAGAGACAGGATCTGCTCGCCGAGGGACCGATCCTCAGGAACGTGAGCGGCGCCGACCACTATGTCAGGTCCAAGACAACGGGAAAACTGCGCAAGATCAAGCCGATCGGCTGGCTGGCCGATACGTTGCCGCCCAAGTGGCGCCACGGGGCGTTCAACCTCGTGAAGAAAACGCCCTTCGGGCGGAAGCTGGAGGCCGAGTACAAGGTCCCGCCACTGACAGCCGAGACGCGAAAGAAGCTGCTCGATCTCTTCGCCGAACCGAACAGGCAGCTCGAGGAATATCTAGGCGTTCAGTTACCCGAATGGTACGTGTGAGGCGGGACCGGGAATCAGATCGGCCGGCGGTGCCAGAGGCCGCGCGTGATCAGTCTCTTCAGCGTACCGAGCACTGTCTTCAGCTTGACGGTGAGAGGGTTTCTCGACCAGACTTCGAAGAGACGAAATCCCGAATACCGCGGTGTGGGAATCATCAGCATCTTCATGGCCAGGAGCCGGCCGAACAGCTCTTGCCTCTTCTGGATGATCCCCTGGGCGGCGATCACCGTGGCCGAATCCGATCTCTGTAAATCGAGATACCCGGCATCGATGGCGCGGTGAAGAATCTGAAGGCCCCGTTCGGAGCGGGCCAGGACGAGCGAACGGCCGTCGTTCTCGTTCTCGCCGGTGTAGCTGTGCCACGCATCGCCGCAGGTGATGTCGCTCGTTTCACCGAGGCTGTCGGGGCAGAGGTGGCAGCGGAAGGGCCGGAACTTCTGCAGGTGGTGCCACGAGTCCTTGTACGTCATGGTCTGGCGATCTTTCCGGTCGTTGTAGGCGACGTCGAACCGGCCCGGCCACCCGTTGCCCCTGTACCGCAGGGAGTCGATCCGATCGGTCGTTATGTCGAACCTGCTGAGCAGATCGAGGGTTCCCTCGGTACTCGGCGTTCCGGCGCAGAAGAAGGCCAGAACGAGACCGAGGTTACGATCGAGGTCGGGACGTTTCTTGCGCAGAAGGGAGACGGCCTCCACATCGCAAGGTTTTCCGATGAAGACGCACGGATTGCGGCTCTTCTCGATCTTGTCGATACTATCGCAGGGAGAGGCGGGCGCGTACCGGGACCCCGCCCTCGAGATGACTTCTTCTCTCGTACGGCTCAGCACGGTCGTGTTGAGCCAGGGTCGCTCGGGATCGGATCCGACGTGCAGAACCGCGTCCATCCCTTCTTTTTCGATGCAGTAGAGTGCGAGGGCGGTGAGGCCGCCTCCCGACGATGCGTTGTGGCGGATCTGGTTGTCGGTCGCGTGGCCCTCCCAGATCTCGTAACTGGGGCCGATGAGCGAGCCATGATTCGCGTCGTGGGAAAGAGGTGTCTCGTTGCGGACGATGTAACCGGGACATATCTCGACGCAATCGGCGCAACGGGAACATTCGGAACAAACCCCCTTTTTGAAACGGGGCCTGAGACCGATGGTCTCGATGTTCTCCAGGGTGACCGCGTCCTCGTCGCAATAACAGACGCAGGCTCCGCAGCCGATGCAGAGCCCCCAGTCGACGACGTCCTGAATGGATTTAATCTCGCGTATCGGCAATGGTGGCGTCCTTCTTGTTGAGCAGGTCTCCGAAGGTCTTGTAGACCCGATTCCTGGCCTCCTTCACCGGTCCGTCGATGCACGCGGCGACCTCGGCGCGGGAGTCGAAACGGGAAAGCACCGATTCGAGCGCCTCGCCGGTGTCGAGCGCCCGGGCATCGACGACCATCTCGCCGAGGCCGATCGAATTGAAGACGCCGATGAATTTCTTGCTGTAGGCCACGCCGACCGTGGGGATGCCTTGAGAGAGCGCCGCGATGCACGAGTGCATCCTGGAGCCGATGAAAAAGTCGCAGCCGCCGATGATGCCCTTGATGTGGTTCTGATTGACCTTTTTCGTGAGCATGTGCACCCGGCTCTTGAGGTCGTCGGGAAGACCGTCCATCGCTTTCGATGACGCATCGGGATCGCTGTTGATGTTTCCCGGATCTCCGAAAGTGTGGGGGACGAGCAAGATCCTGCACGACGTTTCTTTCAGCAGCGATTCGAGAAGACGTGTGATGAACTCGCGGTAGTCCATCTTGAGACCGAACATGTTGTCTCTCGAATAACCGCCGTTGTACATGAGTCCGTTCACGTTGATACCGACCAGCGGTTCTTCCCGGCCCGAGGGCAAGGGGGGGGCGATCTCGGCCTGGTCCGGCTCGATCGATTCGAGAGTGAAGGCGACGTCGGGGCAATAAACGATCTTTTCCCGGTCCGTCGATCTGCCGAGGAGTTCTTCGATCAGCCCGATGCTCTCCTTGTCGCGAGACACGATTTTTTTCACCCTTTTGAGAATGAACCGGGAGATGAACCGGGCGAAGCGCGAGTCGAAGGGACCGTACGTCTGGGGGAGCATGACCAGGTCTTTTTTCAAGATCAAGGTGATGATCGCCGGCATGGTGTAGGTCATCAGCTTCGATTTGCCGTAGATATCGCTGAAGCTGTCACCGCCGTTGATGTCGCCGATGAAGTCCGCCTCGAGCACCGTGCGCACCCATCGGTTCTTGCGGCGGATGAGGCGGCGCAGCGGCGGGATCGGCAGTGAGCGGTAAAGAAGAGCGACGAAAGCGATCCAGAAGAGGTGCTCTTGGAGCTTCGATCGGGGCGAGAGCCTGTAGTTGACGACCTCGACCGAAACGGTCTCGTCGTTGTAGAGAAACTCCTGGGGTTTGGACGATCTGTTGCCGATGAGGAGCGAGACCTTCGACCGAGGTTCCGTGCGCCGGATCAGATTGAAGACCGACGAGGCGAGAGCGGAGACACCGAGATTACCCGTGTCCAGCGAAGCTCCATAAACGCAAACACTGAATTTCTTGGGTTCAGCTTCCTTGAGATTGCTATTCATTCATAGTCACCAAGAACCGCCAATGGATCGAGTGAGAGAAATATAACACCAAAAAAAGCGCGCACGCAACAAGCACATTAGCAAAAAAAGCCTGGAAGGGAACGACTCTGATGAGCAATCTGATGTCTGAGAAAACGGCTGATCGTGAAGGTGGGGAGCAGCAAACCCCGGTACGTCGACCTTCCGACGAGATTCGCCTTTCCGACATGGGGTCGAGAATGAACCTCCGGTGCACAATCGTGAATCCCCTCGACCGCGCCGATTGGAACGAGGACGTCCTCTCCGGCGGCGGCGGTACGTTCTTCCACACGCGCGAGTGGGCCGAGGTTCTTGCCGAGACTTACGGCTACAAGCCTGTCTATCTCGCTTTCCACGAGGGGCGCGAACAGGTCGATCTTCTTCCTCTCATGGAAGTGAAGAGCTTGCTCACCGGCTGTCGCGGCGTCTCTTTGCCCTTTACCGATTACTGCGGATCCCTCAGCGGTGACGGACGCCTCATAAGCGCGGCGATGCCTTTGATCGTCGAACAAGCCCGGCAATCGGGCTGGAAGTACGTGGAGCTGAGGTGCGGCGACCTTCCCGATATCCAACCGTCGACCTTTTTTTACAGGCACACTCTCGATCTGACCGGCGGCGAGGATGCGATTTTCGCGCGCTTCAAGAGCAACACGCGCAGGAACGTGAAGAAGGGGTTGCGCCACGACGTGGAGATCGAGTCGGCGAGCACCCTCGACGCGGTCAAGACCTACTACGGCCTGCACAGCCTGACCAGAAAGAGGCACGGCCTTCCGCCGCAGCCGCTCTCCTTTTTCACGAAGATATACGACCACGTCATCTCCAAGAAGATGGGGTTTGTCGTGCTCGCACGTCACGAGGGGAGATACGTGGCCGGCGCCGTTTTCTTTCGATTCGGCGACAAGGGTCTGTACAAGTTCGGCGCCTCCGATCTGGCGTGCCAGGGAATCAGACCTAACAATCTGGTCATGTGGCACGCGATCCAGCGCCTCGCGAGCGAGGGCTGCAAGGAGCTTTGTTTCGGCAGGACCGAGGAGGAGAACCAAGGCCTGCGGCAGTTCAAGCGCGGTTGGGGAACGGAAGAGAGGATCGTCAATTACTACAAGTACGATCTGGCTTCGGACGCTTTCGTTGCCGAAGCGTCATCGGTCAAGAAGATTCATCATTTACTATTCGGCAAGATGCCGGTGCCTGTGTTGAAGGTGCTGGGCTCCATCTTGTACAAACACATGGGCTAGACAGGGAAGCGATCGAATAGATCGTTTGTGGGATTCATGGCGGGATCAGGAATGGTCGACGAACCAGCCTTGCACAAGGCTTACTACCTAATAAAACCGATTCTTCCGAGACGGGTTCAACTCGTTCTCAGAAGGCTCAGAGTCAATCGCATTCTGCCCGGTTGCGGCGATCGCTGGCCGGTGGACGCGGCGGCCGCCGCCGTTCCCGAGAACTGGCCCGGCTGGCCGGACGGGAAGGACTTTACCCTTTCCTTGACCCACGATGTGGAGGACAAGAGAGGACACGACCGGTGCAGGCAACTCATGGATATCGAGGAAGACCTCGGTTTTCGATCCTGTTTCTATCTGGTGCCCGAGCGCTACGAGGTGTCGCCGTCGCTGCGGCGCGAGATGGTCGAGCGCGGATTCGAGGTCGGCGTGCACGGATTGAATCACGACGGTAAACTCTACAATTCACGGGGGATCTTCCAGAAGCGCGCCAAGAAGATCAACCACTACCTGAAGGAATGGGGGGTCACCGGATTTCGATCGCCGTCGATGCAGAGAAACCTCGACTGGATCGGCGACCTGGAGATCGAGTACGATTCGTCCACTTTTGACACCGATCCTTTCGAGCCGAATCCCGAGGGTGCGGGAACGATCTATCCTTTCCTCTACAATGTGAACGGCGCGGAACGCAATTATATCGAGCTCCCGTACACCCTTCCCCAGGACCTCACCATCTTCGTGGTGATGAAGAACAGGGACAACTCCATCTGGAAAAAGAAGCTCGACTGGATCGCCGGAAAGAAGGGTGTGGCCCACGTCTTGACCCACCCCGACTACATGGCGCCGCACGGCGCGTCCCCGGCCATCGACGAGTATCCGCTCGATCTGTACGTCGAATTCCTCGAGTACGTCAAGGAACGCTACGCGGGCCGATACTGGGAAGTCCTGCCGAGGGATCTGGCGCGCTACTGGCGCGAAAAGGTGGTCGGGGAGGATCGATCATGATTTCTTGGCCTGGAGCTGATAGGCCTTGGAGACGTCTCTCGCCGGATTGCCCAGCATGAAGGCGTTGTCGGGGACATCCCTGGTGACCACCGCGCCGGGGCCGATGACCACGTTCTCACCCACGGTGATTCCGGAGAAAATGATCGCGCCGGCGCTGACCCAGACGTTCTTCTTGAAAACGGTCTTTTTCTTCTCGGCATTCTCGTAACCCATCACGGCGTGCCTGGGACCGAGAATCGACACGCGCGGCCCGGAGGAGAAGTTGCCCTCGATCTCGAGGGGACCCATCACGACGTTGTGCAGGCCGAAGAGACAGACGTTGCCCACGATGATGTCGCCGCTGTTGGCGTTCCATACGTTGAATTCTTCGATGAAGACATCATAACCGACTTCGGCCCGGTGGGGATGTTGCCGCGAGAAACGAAAGTGGCGCCCGATGTCGACATAATTGCCGCACGTCATGTGCCGCATCCGGTTGTATCGGCGCGTGACCACGAAGATGGCCCGTTTGATCAGCCCCCTGATGAAGTTATTGGTGAGCCAGGGGAAGCGTACCGGTGTTTGCGGATTGAAGAGTTCAACCATCACTGTCGATCCATTTTATATATCCTCGTTTTGGTCTACGATTTCCTGCCGATTCTGACAATCTAATAAACGCGCGTTCCGTTGACAATCAAACATCTGCCCTATATATAAATTGGTTCAATCGGAAGGGAGCGAATGGTCCTCTACAATTATCTCATTTCGTCGGCTCGAAGCACGCCGGCAAAAACAGCGGTGATCACCGAAACGGAGAAGGTGGACTACAAAGCACTTCTCTCCCGCGCTGCCCGTTTTGCATCTGCCGCACGCGCCGCCGGTCTGAAGAAGGGAGACCGTGTCGTACTCTTCACCGACAACTCCGTGGGGTACGTGGTCTCTTATTTCGGGACCTTGCTCGCCGGCGGCGTCGTTGTGGGACAGTCGACGGCAAACAAGGAGCGGCACCTCGCCAACATCGTTCGGCACTCGGAAGCGGTCGGAATCGTCACTTCGGGGAGAAGCCTCCGGACCGTGAGCCGCGTCATTCCCGATAGCCCGTCGCTGCGGTTCCTGTTCCATGACGGCCGGTTCGACAAGATCGATCCGCCGGCCCGAATCGTGGCCCGTGAATTCTCAGAGATCGAAACCACCGAACGGGACGGCCTTCCCGAGCTCACGGCGAAGGCCGGAGATCTGGCGCAGATCATCTACACGTCGGGCACGACAGGCAATCCCAAGGGGGTGGCGCTTTCCCACGGGAATCTTTCGGCAAACACCGAGTCGATCATCGGCTATCTCGATTTGACACCGAGCGACCGGGTGATGGTGGTCATGCCCTTCTACTATTCATACGGAAACAGCCTGATGCTCACCCACATCGCCTGTGGCGGAAGCGTGGTGATCGACAACCGCTTCGCCTATCCCCAGAAGATCATCGAACGGATGGCCGAGGAGGAGGTCACCGGCTTCTCCGGGGTTCCCTCTTCCTTCGCGATCCTTCTTCACAAGGCCGGACTGAACGGACGGAGCCTGCCCGCGCTGCGCTACGTCACCCAGGCGGGGGGCGCCATGTCGCCGGCGCTCACCAAGGAGCTTGCCGAGGCTCTTCCAGGTGTGGAGATCTTCATCATGTACGGGCAGACAGAGGCGTCGGCCCGTCTCTCCTGGCTCGAGCCGAAAATGCTCTTCAAGAAGCTGGGATCGATCGGGAAGGCGATACCCGGCGTGACCCTCACCGTACGGACCGAGGACGGCCGGCCGGTGAAACCGGGAGATGTGGGCGAAATCGTGGCCCGCGGCGCCAACATCATGTTCGGTTACTGGAAAAACGAGGAAGCGACCCGAGCCGTTCTCAAGGAGGACGGTCTCCACACCGGGGATCTGGCCACTGTCGACGAGGACGGCTTCATCTATATTGTCTCGCGCCAATCGGACATGATCAAGTCGGGCGCGCACAGGATCAGCCCGAAAGAAATCGAAGAGGTCATCATGGAAAGCGACGGCGTACACGAGGTCGCCGTGGTGGGCGAGGAAGACGCGCTCATGGGCGAGAACATCGTTGCCCTCGTCGTAACCAAGCCGGGCGAGAACGTGACCTCGAAGGACCTCATGCGGCTCTGCGGCAGGCACTTGCCGCTCTACAAGCTGCCCAAGAGGATCGAGTTCCGCGACGCGCTTCCGAAAACCGCGTCAGGAAAGGTCAGGAAGAATCTGCTCAGAAACGAGCTGGCCAAAACGGAATAGGAGACGAGGACCATGGCTTTCACACGAGATGCAATCAAGCTCGATAGCGAGAAGGAAACGGAACGGCTTGTAGACTTCATGAGACAGCAGGTACGCGCCTTCAGGCGCGGCGGCGCGGTCGTGGGGATCTCGGGCGGTATCGATTCGAGCGTCGTGCTCGCGCTGGCGGTGCGCGCGTTCGGACCGGACAAGGTGATCGGTGTGTCGATGCCGGAAAAGGAATCGTCCTCTGATTCGTCCCCCCTGGCCGCGGATCTCGCTGCCAGGTTCGGGACGGCCTATCTTGTCGAGGACATCACCGCCATGCTCGAGGGGGCGGGCACATACGCGAAGAGGGACGAGGCGATCAGCGACCTGATTCCCGAGTACGGTCCCGGCTGGACGTGCAAGATCGTGCTCCCCCAGGACCTGGTGAAGAAGGGCGGTCTCAATGTCTTTTCCGTCGTGGTCGACGGCCCGGACGGGCAGAGTATCTCGAAGAGACTGCCCTTGAAGAACTACCTGCAGATCGTTGCAGCGTCCAACTTCAAGCAGCGTTCGAGGATGATGACCCTCTATTACATCGCCGAGAAGCACAACTATGTCGTGATGGGTACGGGGAACAAGAACGAGCACGACATGGGTTTCTTCGTCAAGTACGGCGATGGCGGGGCGGATATCAAGCCGATCGCCCACCTCTTCAAGACGCAGGTTTTTCAGCTCGGCGCCCATCTCGGCGTTCCCGAGGAGATCTTGACGCGCACGCCCACCACCGACACCTATTCTTCCGAGGTCTCCCAGGAGGAGTTCTACTACCGTGTCGACTTCGAAACTCTCGATTTGGTCTGGCACGCACTGGAGCGGAACGTTCCCATGGACCAGGTCTGCGAGGTCATGGGAATGCAGAAGGAGCAGGTCGAGCACGTGCAGCAGGATATCCTTCAGAAAAAGAGGGCGACCGAGTACCTCAGGGCCAACCCGGTGGAACTCTGAGAGCACCGAGGAGGAGATAGAGGATGGCGCGGATCGTATCGGTCGCCGTTGCGGGCGCAGGCGGATACTGGGGGAGCAAGATTCTGTCCAATCTCCTCTCCCTCGGCAATGTGCGTATCCGCGCGCTCCTGGCGCACAGGTCTCCTCCGGAAACGATCAGGCGGCTCGTTCCCGCTAAGGACCTGATGGTCACGCGCGACCTCGATCGGATCGTGAGCCGGCCCGATATCGACGCCGTGATCGTGGCCACCCCGACCGACACCCACCGTGCCGTGGCTCTGAGAGCGATCGAGGCGCGCAAGCACGTCTTTCTGGAAAAACCTCCCGCCGTCAGTTCGAAGGATGCGCGGGCCCTTGCGGCCGCGGCAGCCAAGAGCGGTTCGATCGTGGTCGTCGATCATATCTATCTCTTTTCGAAACACTTCGTTCGGATGGAGAAATTGATAAAACGTGGCGCGATCGGCAGTCCCCTGCATTTCGTGTCCCATCGCGCCAATTTCGGCATCTTCCGGAAAGATTCCGATTCGATCTCCGATTTGGCCTACCATGATATATATGTGATCCGCCGCCTCTTCGACGCCTACCGGCCTGTGAGCGTGACCGCCTCGGCGACATGCGCATTCAGGAAAACCTTTGCCGAGACCGCATCCTTCTCGGTCCGCTTCGCCGGTGGATTGACGGCAGATGCGTTCGTCTCCTGGTTTTCGCCGAGCAAGGACCGGAGGATGGTCGCGGCAGGAACGAGGGGGATCGTCGAGTTCCACGACGACAGCAGGTTGATCGTGCACAAGAAGAGGGTCGACTGGACGGGCGGAGATTACACCAGCACCGACCAGGGAGAAAGAGTGGTCGACGTGGGCAAGGACAACAATCCGCTTCGCGATGTGCTGCGCCATTTCGCGAACTGCGTGGCCCGGAATCGAGAATCTCCGCTCTGTAATCTCGCTGAAGGGATCGAGACCGTGCGCTGGCAGGAGGCGATCAGAAAAAGCGCCCGCGCAGGACGTCGGATGAGGATCCCGCCGCCGTCCTAACTGTATGGAAATAAAAAAGTTTTGATAGTTGAGAAAAGGCCGCTCCGGGAGCGGCCCTTTTTTTTTCTTCAAGTGTGCCCCTGCAAAAACAGGTGTGTTTTGGGTGCTGTAACCTGTTGTAAATAACGGTATTAAGAAAAGCGATCGGTGTAAAAAAAAAGTTACTCCAAGACTCCGCACTAACCCCCAACCCCGCCTTTCATTAGGGCTGTTCGCCCGGGAACCCCCATAAAACCTGAGGATTCGCTTAAAGACTGAGGCACTGTTTCTCCGAATACATATTGACTGAATTTTATTGAAGGGAAATTGATAGGTCTGACAAGAAAGGCCTGGGGAACTCGAAAGCGCAACACGCCTAGAGAATATGGGGAGCAAGGCTTGAAGTCTTGTAAATGGATGAAGGGCTCTTCTACGACAATTCGAGTGTTCACGCGGGCACTCTTTTCTGTCGCATTCCTCTCGATGGTTCTGGTTGGTACCGCCTGTAACCGGGGTGGTCTCGATCTCGATTCGTCTCCGGCCGAGATGTCGGGAATGAGTCCTCAGTACGGCAAGATCAGCGGCGGGGACCATTGCACGATCACTGTCGAGTCTTTTGATCTGGTCGGAAATATTGTCGTCAAATTCGGGGGCACCGAGGCGAGCGATGTCGATATCGTCGATTCGGTGACGCTCAGCTGCGTTGTACCGCCCCACGCGGCCGGTACGGTCGACGTGACCGTGTTCAACGGTGACGGCGACTACGTGGTTCTCCAGGACGCTTTCACCTATCACAATCCCCCGCAGGCTCAGGAACTCGATCCTCCCAGAGGGCCCCTCGAGGGCGGCACGACCGTGACGGTCGAGGGAACGGACTTTTCCACGGAGGGCACCCTCTCCGTGTCGTTCGGCGGCGTGGACGCAACCGACGTGGAGGTCGTCGACGAGAGCACATTCACCTGCGTCGTCCCGGCCAACGCCGACGGAACGGTGGACGTGCTGGTGACGAACGAGTTCGGCGCCCACACCCTTCCCGACGGTTACACCTATTTCGTTCCCGTCGAGATGACATCGGTCTCTCCAGACGAGGCGAACGTGGCTGGCGGGACGCAGTGCAACATCTATGGATTCAACTTTCCCACCACCGGGGGAGAAGTCAAGCCGACGAGTGTTCTCTTCGGGAGTGTTCCCGCCACCGATGTTTGTGTGATCGATTCCGAAATGATCACCTGCAACATTCCGGCTCACCCGGCGGGCGTGGTCAATATCAGCATCGATTGCGACAACGGCCAGTTCACGATGCCGTCGGCTTTCACCTATCACAATATTGTTGGTGTGGAGCCTACTAACGGCCCCATGGCGGGCGGCACCCCGGTGACGATCACTGGAAGCGAATTCACGTCCACCGAGGACACGGTCGTCACTTTCGACGGAGTGGAAGCGCTCAACATCGTGGTCGTCGATTCCACGACGATCACCTGCGAAGCGCCCCCGGCCGACGAATCCGGCGCCGTGGCTGTTTACGTGGCCAACGCCGTGGGATACGACACTTTCGGAGACGGTTTTACCTACGATGAACCGCCCGTGGCCGACGAACTGGACCCGGCGATCGGTCCGATCACGGGAGGAACCGCGGTCACGATCACGGGGAGCGGTTTCACCGATACCGAGGACACGACGGTCACCTTCGGGGGGACCGGGGCTCGCGATGTTGTGGTCGTCGATTCCACGACGATCACCTGTGAAACGCCCGCTCACTCTGCCGGAACCGTGGACGTCACGGTGAGCAACAGCAATGGTGAAAGCACCCTGCCGGAAGCGTTCGTCTTTCAGAGTCCGCCCGACGTGGTTTCCGCTTCGCCCGACAACTGCCTCTTTTCGGGCGGCGTCACCGTGGTGCTTTCGGGAAGCGACTTCAGCGAGATCGGGACCACGACGGTCACCTTCGGCGGCGAGCCGGCCAGCGACGTGTCCGTCCTGTCGCCGGCAGAAATCTCGTGCGTCGCACCCGCGCACAGTCCGGGCGTGGTCGACGTGGTGGTGAGCAACGATTTCGGTTCCGACACCCTCTCCGGCGGATTCACCTACACTGCCGCGCCCGAGCCGCCGTCGATCTCGAATGTCTCTCCCGCCCACGGCGGAGTGGACGGGGGGACGGCGATCACGATCACCGGAAACGATTTCACCACGACCGAGGACACGTCGGTCACGATCGACGGATACGCCGGCCTGAATGTGGTCGTCGTGGACGGTTCCACGATCACCTGCACCACTCCGGCTCATCCGGCTGGAAGCGTGGACGTTGCCGTGACGAACAGCAACGGCTCCGGCACGCTGCCGGGAGGATTCACCTACCACAATCCGCCCGATGTGCATTCGGTCCTGCCCGGCGACGGACCCGAGGGCGGTGGCACATCGGTGACCATCAGTGGTACGGATTTTTCCAGCATCGGATCGACATCGGTCACTTTCGGCGGCGCGCCGGCCGCGAACGTTACCGTCGTCTCTTCCACGTCGATCACCTGCACGACCCCCGAACATGAGGCCGGCACGGTGGACGTGGAGGTGGCCAACGATTTCGGTTCCGACACGCTGCCCGGCGCCTTTCGGTTCAACGCCGCGCCCGAGGTGTCGGACGTCGCTCCCGGTCACGGTGCAACCGCGGGCGGTACGAGTGTGACGATCACGGGAAGCGGCTTCACCGACACCGCTGACACGGCCGTGACCTTCGGAGGGGCCGAGGCGGTAAATGTGATCGTCGTGAATCAATCGACCATCACCTGCGAGACTCCCGCCCGCGTGGCGGGCAGCGCGGATGTGATCGTGGCCAACCGCAATGGTACGGGAATCCTTGACGGTGGTTTCGTGTATCACGATCCTCCCGACGTCGTATCCGTCGTTCCCGGTGACGGCCCGGTGGCAGGCGGCACGAACGTGACGATAGGGGGAAGCGATTTCTCCGACGTGGGAACGACGAGTGTGACCTTCGGCGGCGCGGCAGCGTCCAACGTGGCGGTGGTCGACGAATCGACGATCACCTGCACCGTGCCCGCCCATGCGGCCGGATCGGTGGACGTGGCCGTGAGCAACGACTTCGGGTCGGACACTTTGCCCGGCGGGTTCGTCTATCACGCTCCTCCCGAAATCGCCACCGTCTATCCCGATGAAGGTCCGGAGGCGGGGGGCACCGACGTGACGATCACGGGAAGCGGTTTCTCCAACCTCGGAACGACGAGTGTGTCCTTCGGCGGCGCAGCGGCGACCAACGTGGTTGTCGTCGGTTCGACGACGATCACCTGCACCACGCCGGTCCACGCGGCCGGGTCCGTGGACGTGGCGGTGAGCAACGATTTCGGATCGGACACCCTCGCGGACGGCTTCACCTATCTCGGCGCGCCGGAATTCTCCCAGATCGTTCCCGACCTGGGCGGTGTCGACGGCGGTACGGCAGTGACCATCTCGGGAAGCGGATTCACGAACACTGCCGACACGACGGTGACCTTCGGAGGCAGCTCGGCTGTCAATGTCGCCGTGGTGGATGCCTCGACCATCACTTGTGAAACCCCTGTCCACGCTGCCGGCGCCGTCGACGTGGTCGTATCCAACAGCAATGGTTCACACACCGAGAACAGTGGATTCGTCTACTACGACACACCTCTCTTGAGCAGCTTGTCCCCTGAAAGCGGTCTCGAGGAAGGGGGCGAAACCGTGACGCTCAGCGGTTCGGGATTCAGCACGGTGGGGATGACCTCGGTGACATTCGGAGGTGTCGAGGCGGGGAACGTGTCGGTCGAGTCGTCGAGCACCATCGTCTGCACGGCGCCCGCTCACAGCCCTGGCACGGTCGATGTCGTCGTGACCAATCCCTTCGGATCGGACACGCTCGAAGCGGCCTACACCTATGTCGCCGCTCCCGAAATCGGTTCCGTCGATCCTGCCGAAGGCTATACCAACGGCGGCACGGCGGTGACTATTTCGGGAAGCGGTTTCACGTCCACCGCTGATACGACCGTCACCTTCGACGGAACGAACGCCGCAAACGTGGCGGTCGTCGACTCTTCCACGATCACATGCACCACCCCGGCCCACGGGGCGGGCAGTGTGAATGTGACCGTAACCAACAGCAACGGCTCCGACACTCTGGCCGGCGGTTTTACCTACACCGTGGAGCCGGAAATCACGGGATTGAGCCACCTGAGGAACTCGAACCAGATCACGCTCGAATGGCAGCTCTCCGCCCCGGGCGACGAGATTGTCATCTACAGAGGCTCGGAGGCGGTCGATATCATTGCGGGCGATGCCGAGTCCTACGTCTACCAGGAGGATAGTTTCGGGTATTTCCGTTTTTCCGTGGGGCTTTTCGTGGACGGCACCCGGGTCGACTGCGACGACGTGCTCGTCGACCAGGGGTGCGTGGCCTGGGACTATCCGACAGGCCAGGTCTCGGGATTCTACGTATATGTCGTGGAAGCCGTGGGAGATCCCTACGAGGTCTTACCTTACGAGAATCCTTCGAACTACAGTTATGACGCCGGCTACACCGCATGCATCTCGCTCAAGTCACTCTACGATGATCTGCTCATCGAAGATGGCAAGAGTTACTATCTCGCGGCTGCCAGCTATCGGATCGCGAATCCGGAGTACATCGTGTCCGAACTCACGATACCTTTGACCTTTTCCTATGAGGTGGTCCTCGGGATGCCTTAGGAAGCAGCTGCCGTCCTGATTTTTTGCAGGGCTCCTTTTTCTCCCGACCATCTCGCACCGTCGACAAACCCTTCGCTGCAGCGAAGGGTTTTTTTATTTCACACGGGATGAGACGATTCGTGATCAAGCTGAAACGCCCTCTCTTCGTGAACGTCCTTAGTCGTTGAGGCGAAGGAGGATAATTTTCGAACGGGGCGAGTTTCAAGATCGATTGATTCTTCAGGGTCTGTTTCGAACGCGAAACGCCGGCTTTTTTGCAGCCCTTAACGCCCGCATTTTTGGGCTTGTGCAGCAGTTTGGTTCAACGATAAGAATAATGGCTTGCCAAATGCCGCCAGTGTAGAAATAATTCTGTGATTGTTATTACCTTCCCCAAGGGGATGGATATATACAAATAACAATGTCGAAAAAACACCTATGACGACATGAACCGATTTCAATTTCGATTCATACATCGCCTGTAAGGACGAACAGACTAATCAAAAAAAATGAGTAAGTTGGCTCTCGGTCCGGCCTGAGAGAGCTGCTTACATGGAACAGTCCATATACATGGCGGGCGTGTTGGCTCTTAAAAAGACAATCACCTTTTAATTCGAAAGCGTTGATGCAAGGTACCCTTACACTCCACAAGTGGGGAATACTGCAGACTTACGCGGCGATCCTCACCACTGCGTTTCTCTTTGCATCTTGCGGCGGCGGTTCCGGCGGCGGGCAAGGTGTGGGGAACAACTCCCCGGGAACAGGCTCGTCACCACCAGCCATCCTGAGCGTCTCTCCGAACACCGGCCCAGTCTCGGGCGGCGAACACATCATCGTCAAGGGCACCGATTTTGTGCCCGAGGAGTACACCCGGGTGATTTTCGACGGAGACTTTGCCTCTGACGTCAACGTGATCGATTCGGAAACGATCACATGCGTCACACCACCCCATACCGAAGGAATTGTGGACGTTACTGTTATCAATAAATTCGGATCGGACACCCTCCCCGGTGCCTTTGCCTATACATCAACCCCGTCGATCCTCTGGCTCGACTGTGAAAAGGTCCGAAACAGGATCACTTTCAGATGGAAGCTCTCCGAGCCGGGCGACTCGATTATCTTCTTCCGCGGAAAACGCGCGACCAACACAATGGGAGGCAATGTCGAGTTCTTTGTTTACGAAGAAGCTCAACTCGGCTTATTCCGGTATACGGTGGCGCTTTACAAGGACGGCCAGCGCATAGACCAGCGGGACGTGATCATCGATTTCGGCCGGGTGGTCTGGGAACCTCCGGCGAGCGGGATCTTCACGGGCTTCTATCTCTACGTGGTCGAAGCGATTCACAACGACCCCTATCAGCTTCTTCCCTACGAGAATCCGGAAGATTTCGACTTCGATTGCGGGAACAAGACCGAAATCCCTTTGAGCACTCTGTATCAGAATACATTGATCAGTGGGCGCACCAAGTATTATGCTGCCGTTTCGAGCTACTATGGCCGCTATCCGCGTGTCAAGATCTCGAGCCTCTCACCACCGGTCACGTTTTATTGCTTCGTTGAAATCGAGATGCCCTGACCCGGAGAATTCCCCCATCCGGTGCGGCTTTACCCTCCAGCCTATCTCTGCCCGCCCCCGTAGCCGAGTTCGTCCAGGCTTTTTTTCATCTGCTCGGAGATGATGTTTTTTTTGCCGCTCTCGAGGCCGCTCCGAACGGTGCGGGCCTGATCTTCCATCTCGACGACCATTTGGGAGCACGCGGCGGCCATCTTGCGCAATAGATCGGTCTGTTCGGCAGACAGATCGCGATCCTCGTCAGGATCGGTGGCCAGGTCATAGAGCTCGTGGGTTTCGCTGACGAGGGACCCTCCGGAAGGGAAATCCCCTTTGCCGGTCAGGGCGCGCTCCTGAACCGAAATGAGCTTCATGGGGCCAAGGCGGAAGGCGGTCCGCCGTGTAAATTTATTTTCCTTGGGAATCTGTGTCAAGTCGAGCAAAACCGATCGGCCGCTGCCCGAATCCGTGCTGTCCGGGGCTGGCCGGTTCAGGAGATCGAGGAGTGATTCTCCCTGAACCGCTCCTGGACACGGGATTCCGGCCAGATCGGCGATCGTGGGCACGATGTCGTATATTCTGACCAGATCCTCCACGGTCCGCCCTGCGGCCACCCGCCCGGGACAGGAGACGATGAGCGGAATCTGGACCACGCACTGATAGAGGTGTTTCCTGTGGCCCACCCTTCCCTTTTCGAAGAACTCCTCTCCATGGTCGGACGTCACGATGACGACCGTGTTTTCCAGAATGGCTCGATCGATTCGGTCGATCTGGTCGAACAGGAGTTCGAGATTCCGGTCGACCCATCCGATCTCGCCATCGTAGAGAGCCAGCAGGCGATCCAGATCTTCCGACGCCATGTCGGCCCGGTAACGGGGATCGCTCGTCACGCCGCGGCCGTTGACCCAGCCCGCGTAAGGCGGCCCGAACCGGGTATCGAAGGGCGGCGGGGGCAGAAAGTCGTTGTGGACATCGAAGTAGTGGAGGAAAAGGAAAAACGGTTCGCCCCGCGATTTTCGGATGAACTCCAGACCTCGGTCCGACACACGCCGGCTGGTCACCACCTCGTTCGTTCGAAAGCGCGTCCTCGGTGCTCCCCGGCGGGCGTCCTCCGCGCCCGGTGGCCTACCTGTTCCCCGGCGCTCGTCCGCGCCGATGCACGACTCATAGACATCGAAGCCCCTGGCGAATCCGAAAGCAGGATCGAGATAGGGGCCGGAAAAAAAGCCTCCCGTGATGTACCCCTCTCCCTCGAGAATCTCGGCGAGGGTCAAAAGGCCCTCGGGAAGCGGGATCCGGTCATTGACCACACCGTGCACCTGGTCGGGAACTCCGGTCAGGAGCGCCCAGTGGGCGGGGAGGGTCCACGACGACGTGCTCGTGGCGTTGGTGAACACCGTACTCCGCGCGGCGAGGGTGTCGAGAAAGGGGGTCGTGGACAATCCCATGGGGCGATGGCCGTAAACCCCCATCCTGTCCGGCCGGAGCGTGTCGATCGAGATGAGGATCACGTTCAGCCGCGGCGGCGAACCGTGCAGGATGGCGAGTGTTGCGCCCACCAGGAGCAGAAGCACGACCAGAGCGATCGCGGCTTTGGTCTTCGCCTGCACCATCTTCCAACCTTCCGCCGATCAGGCCAGCGCCCGACCGAGTTCGAATGCCTTGAGGTTGATCTCGATCGTTTTCGGTTTCACCGAGGCGCGGATCGTATCCTGCCACTTCTCCGCCGGCCGGCCGACCAGTCCGGCCAGAACACCGAGCAGGACGACATTCACCGCCCTCGGGCTGCCCGCTTCGCGCGCCAGCTTCTCCGCTTCGACGAAGATGACTCTCTCGCATCGTTCCTCGATCTCCTTCTCGAGACCGCCGGGATAGGTGTCGAGGCCGGAGGGGAGGAGTTCGAGCGTGTTCACGATCGCCGTCCCACCCGGCTTGAGATAGTGGAGCCAGCGGAGAGCCTCCATCTTCTCGAAGGCGAGGAGGAAGTCGGCCTTCTGTTCCTCGATCACGGGTGAGAAGACCTCCTGTCCGTAGCGCACGTGGCTCACCACGGAGCCGCCCCTCTGGGCCATCCCGTGCACCTCGCTCTTTTTCACATCGAGCCCCTCGTTGAGAGCGAGCGCCGACAGGATCTTGCTCGACAGCAGAATACCCTGGCCGCCGACACCGCAGATAAAAACATTCGTGATTGTGTCAGACATGGCTTTCACCTCTTCAAGGGTCATTTTTCCAGTGGTTTGATCGCGTCCTTGGGACAGACCTGTGCGCACACGTTGCACACCTCCCCGGCGCAGAGTGCCGCGCTCAAGTGGGACTTGTCACCGGCGTCGTTCTTGGACAGGGCGGGGCATCCGGTTTTGCGGCACATGCCGCAGTTGATGCAGAGCTCCTCGTCCACGAACCGGGGCTCCCGGCCCGCCTCGGGATTGCGCAGGATGCAGAGCCCTTCGATCACGATGAGCGACGGCTCCTCCTTGGCGGTCTCGGCCTTGATCGTCTCATGGACCTTCTTCACGTCGTAGGCGTCGATGCACGCGAAGCTGTTGATACCCACGGCCTTTGCCAGGGCCTCGTAATCGATCTTGAACGTCTCCTGGCCGCCGAGCGTCTTGCCCGAGCCCGGGTGTTCCTGGTGGCCGGTCATGGCGGTGATCGAGTTGTCGAGGATGATGGCGGTGAAGGTCGCCTTGTTGTAGACCATGTTGACCAGCCCGGTGAGGCCGGTATGCACGAAAGTGGAATCGCCGATCACGGCCACGATCTTCTTCGCCTCGTCGGGACCGAGGGCCTTCTCCATGCCGTGGGCGGTCGTGATGCTCGCGCCCATGCAGACGCAGGCGTCCATGGCGTTGAGCGGAGGGAGCGCGCCGAGCGTGTAGCACCCGATGTCGCCCATCGAACGGAGCCGGAGCTTCCGGATCGACGCGAAGGCGGCGCGGTGAGGGCAGCCGGGGCAGAGCACGGGCGGCCGGCCCGGAACCTTGGCCGGGCTGAACGCGATCGATTCGCTCGTGAGGCTCTCGCGCACGATCCTCTGATTCAGCTCGCCGCAGAGAGGGATCTTCTCCTTACCGATCACTTCCACGCCGGCCAGGCGCGCGGCTTCCTCGATGAAGGGCTCGCCCTCCTCGATCACGTAGACGGTGTCCACCTTGGCCGCGAAGGCCTTGATCCTCTCGACCGGCGTCGGGAAGCAGATGCCGAGCTTGAGAAAGCTCGCTCCCGGGAACGCCTCCCGTGCGTACTGGTAGGAGATGCCCGAGGTGATCACACCGATCGTTCTGTCCCCGTCGATCTCGGTGTTGAGATCGCAACTCTCGGCAAACTCCTTCAGCTTGATCAGGCGTTCCTCCACGATGACGTGCCTCGGCCGCGCATTGGCCGGCACGAGCACGCGCCTGCTGAAGTCTTTCTCGTAGGTCGCATCGCCGGGCGCGGTCCGTTCCTTCTCCTCGACAGGGGTGAGCGCGTGGCAGACACGGGTGCTCATCCTGAAGAGAACGGGTGTGTCGAATTCTTCGGAGATCTCGAAGGCGCGCACGAAGAAATCCTTCGACTCCTGTGAGTCGGACGGTTCGATCACGGGAATCTTGGCGAACCTCCCGTAATGCCGGTTGTCCTGCTCGTTCTGCGACGAATGCATGCCCGGATCGTCGGCCGACACGATGACCAGGCCGCCCGACGCGCCGATGTAAGCCGCGCTGAACAGCGGATCGGCCGCCACGTTCAGACCGACGTGCTTCATGGCCGCCATGGCGCGCTTCCCGGTGAAGGAGGCGCCGATCGCGACCTCGAGCGCGGCTTTTTCATTGGGCGACCACTCGGAGTAGATCTCCTTGTACCTGGAGACGTTCTCCAGAATTTCCGTGCTCGGGGTGCCCGGGTAGGCTGCCGCAACAGCGACCCCCGCCTCGTAAGCCCCCCTGGCCACGGCCTCGTTGCCTGATAGAAGTTCGACCATTTCGGTTATCTCCAGAAAACTCCTTGGATGCAGCCCATGGCTGCCTTTCGTCCGCGTCTTTTCGACCGCGCGTCGACCGAGATCGCCGTCGACCGGCTGTCAGGTCACGCTCGCAAAGATCCTGATCACCTCTCCCGGCTCCTCGAGCTCGAATAGTTGGTCGATGACGCTCGAATCGAGGAGGAGCTCACCGAGCTGGCGGTAGATCTTGAGGTAGTTCTTGTCATCATAGGGCGGGCCCACGATGGGAATGAAGATCCGCACGTCCATGTTGTCAGGGGCGCCGAATGGGAGCCCCGTCTCGGTGCGCAGGAATCCCAGGACAGTGCTCTTCGCCTGCAATGTGCGCACATGGGGGATCGCGATGCTTCTTCCTATGGCGGTGGCCGCTTTCTTCTCGCGGTTGAGGAGGTCGTTGTAGAGCTTGTTGCGGTTGCCGATCTTGCCGGAGCGCTCCAGAAGGTCCGCGATCCGGCCGATGACCTCCTCGCGGTAAAAACCGATCACCCGTTTCTCGGAGTGGTTCTCCTCCAGCTCGACATCCCGTTCGATTTCGAGATGGAGGTCGATGAGATCTTCGTTGAGAAATCGGGTCAGCCTCATTGTGTTCTCTCTCTGACGGTCCGGCCCCATTCCTTTGCCGGACTGGTAAATCCTCGATTCTGCTCCTCGAAATCTGAGCGGACCGCCATGACCTGTGTGTATCGGATCGAGTAGTGAAGCGATCCGGCCTCGTTCAACCGCGCCGAGAGAGCGCGGTCCTCGTCGAGAAAGCCCTCGCTCCGCGCGGCCCATTCGCCGGCCGAGAGGTTCTCGATCTCGTCGACCAGACCCGCGTAGACCTCACGCGCGCCGAAGGCGGTGCGTGCGTTCACGTACCAGTGGAAGCAGCGCTGGAGCTTCTCCACGAGAAGAGCCGACTCCGGCTCGAATCGCAGGCACGTACCCTCGTAAAAGGTCTCGGTCCCATCGACCCTCCGCCGGTCGATCAGTTTCCGCTTCACGCAGAGATCATGGATCGCCGTGCCCGGAAAGGGGTAGAAGACCGACCAGCGGAACCGGCCCGGCTCGATCCGTGCGACCAGGTCTATGGTGGCTTCCATGTCGTCCCGCGTCTCGAGGGGGAGTCCGAGCATGAGGAACGCCGACGTGTGCAATCCGGCCTCGTGGGCGGCGCTGAAGGCACGCACGATCTGGTCGTTTGTCATGCGCCGGTTGAGCACGTCGCGTCTGATCCGCTCCGAGCCCGATTCGAGGCCAAACTTGACGATGAGGCAGCCGGCGTCCTTGAGCGCGGCCGCCATGGGCCGCGTGAAGCTCTGCACGTGGGCGTTGACCACGAAGGGCACGCCGAGCCCGAGCTCCTGATAGCCCTCGCAGAAATCGATGACCTCCTTCTCGCCGAGCGTGAAGAGGTCATCGTCGAAAATGAACGTCTCGATCCCCCGATGGCGCTCCTTGAGCGAGCGCGCCTCGGAGAGGACCCGCTCGAGCGGGTAGCGCCGCAGATAGGACGATGCCTTGGCACCGGCCTCGCTCCTGTAACGCTCCATGATCTTGTGGTTGAAACAGTAGGAACAGGCGAAGGGGCAGCCGCGCGACGAGAGAAGCGACATCCACCCGTTCATCCTGGAAAGCATGTGGTCGAGATCGAAGATCTCGAAGTCCTTGGGCGGCAGCTCGTCGAGGTCGGGGAATGGGCCGACCGGGTTGCGCACGTAGTCGCCGTCCCGCAAAGCCCAGATGTTGGGGATGGCGGTCACGTCCCCCTCTTCCTTGATCGCTTTGAGGAGGCGCGGCAGGGCGACGTCGCACTCGCCGATCCCGATGTAGTCGAAGATTTTCTCGCGCGCCACATCGTCGGGCACCATGGCGCAGTGCACACCGCCGATGGCGAGGGGAAAGGCGAAGCGCTCCTTGATCGCCCGCGCGATCTCGACGGCGTACTTGTACTGCTGCGTCATTACCGAGAAGCAGATCAGGTCGGGATCGTAATCGCGTACCACATCGAGAATCGATTCGGTGTCCGGCAGATCGTAGAGGGAGTCGCTCAGGTTAAGGAGTTTCGTGTCCGCGCCGACCGCACGCAACGCGCCAGAGAGGGCGGCCACACCATGATTGAAGCCCTCCTGGGTGTTGATGTTGGGGTAGATGAACAGGACGCGCGACATGGCCGTCACCTGCGGGACCTCCTCTCGATCGTGTTCGATTCAAAAGGCGTGATTTTACAGGAATGGGGGAAATCCCACCAGCAAGTATATACAGATCTCGTTCAAATTGTTTTGGCTCTTCGGGCCGAAGATGGGTCTCGCGCGGAAGGCGGCCGCACCGCGCCGGGCACCGCGTCGTGGGATGAGCGGGAAGCGCACGATTTTCCATCGCCAGTTTCATTTGGCCAAACCGCCACAAAGGGAATAAAATCGATAGGCCTGACTGTTCCTGCCATGGAGATTCATTAGATGCCGAATTCGAAAGTAAAGAGCCGCTTCGGGCGAATCGCGCGTCGGGTCCTGGGCTTCGCGATTCTGTGCCTCATCCTCGCCGGCAGCGCATCGGCCCATCCGACCGGCGGCCCGGGGATCGAATGCTACACCTGCCGCGACACGGGCCTCGTGCCCTGCGAGGATCACGGGGCCGCCAAGTCGTGGTGCAAGTCCCACTCCTTCTACTGCAGCGAGTGCAGGGACCGGCTCGACTGCTGCCGCGGCCGCGGAGAGACTCCCTGCCGTTGCGTGGACCACGACTGGGAAAACCTGGTCGAGGAGCCGGGGTACGAGCTCTTCCAGGGCTCGATCGACGCACAGGCCTCGCTCGTGGACTACATGCGGATCGAACCGATCATCGCGGTGACCGAGCATTTCTTGATCGTTTCGACCCTCGACGAGCTCAGGCTCACACCGGGCGAGGTGGCTGACCGCTCGCACGAGTTCAATCCGCTCAAAAAGGCTTTTCCCTGGCTCTTCAGGAACTGCCAGACCCTGTCACCCCACGCCATGGTCCATCTGTACGCGCTCAGGCTCGAGAGCATCTACGAGAAATACGCGGCCGCCTTCGGCATGACGCTCGATGAGGACCGCGGCGTGCCCTACTCGAGCAACCATGTGGTGGTCTATCTCGTGAGCAAGAACAAGCAGCAGGCCGCGTGGCAGGCGCGCCACAGGGGCGCGGCTCTCATTTCGGGCTCGGGCGGGAAATTCTGCATCTCGAACAAGGGGGGCGCCAAGGGCGGGCGCCACAAGAAGGCCGTGGGCGCCAACCTGAGCGGCGACAAGAACTTTCACGACGGCGTGATCCACCTCTCGGCGCGTTGCCTTCTGGAACGGTTCTTTCAACGGAAGGGGGGCAAGGGGCCGCCCGGCTGGCTCAAAGTCGGCTTTCCCCACTGGATGGAGTGGTCCATCCTCGGGCAGTGCAGCTACTACCTGGTGAACATCGAGGTCAAGGGTCTGGCCGAGGAGTGGATCAGCGAGGGATGGGAAAAGCGGGCCCGGTCCCTGGCGCGGCGCGCGGCGGGCAATGTGATCTCCTTTCCGCTCCTCTCGAAGAGGGACTTTGCCGACCTCGGATACAGGGAGCACGTCCTCTCCTGGAGCTACCTCGATTTCATTCTGAAATCGGACGACGGCCCGAACCGGTTCCGCAAGTACTGCAACAACATGCGCTCGCGCATGGCGCCGCGCGACGCGCTCCTCGACGCCTTCGATTGGTCCGAGCTCACTCTCGAGAACAGGTGGCGCCAGAAGCTGCTCCTGGCGCCCGACGAGTACGAGGGGATGACGCGCTCCGAGCGGTTCGTGACCGAGTTCGACCGGTCCCTGAGCCACCCCGACCTGGAGACGCGCGCCTCTGCCGCCTACTTCCTCAGGTTCTGCGACGATCTGCCCGCGGCGGAGCGGATCATCAGGGCTTTCCAGGAAGGCGAGCTCCTGGTGCGCGCCTCGGCGCTCGAGGCTCTCAAGACCTTCACCAACGCGAGGGCGGTGCATTACGTGGTGGAGACCGGATTGAGCCATTCGTCGGCCTCGGTGCGGCGGAACACCGCCGTGGCAATGGGGCAGTTCCCGGATCTCATCGAGATTACCACTCCCTTGCTGATCAAGCTACTCGGCGATCTGAAAGCGCCGGTGCGGGCCGGTGCCGTGCGCGCCCTGGGGGAATTGCACCCGGACGAGGCCTATTCCCACCTGGCGGAGCTCGCCGATGACCGGGATCCCGAGGTGCGGGTCGAGCTTGCCCTGGCGCTCTGGAATTTTACCCGCGACGAGGCTCTGACCGAGACCTTCAAGCTCCTTCGGGACAAGGTCTGGGCCGTGCGCCTCGCCGCGGTGAGAGCGATGCACAACGTGCGCGACAAGCGGATGATTCCCACGCTCATCGATCAGCTCAACCGCGAGGGGGGGCGTCTGCGCGAGGATATCCGCGACCTGCTCGTCAAGGTCACGGGCCAGGACTTCAATATCAACGCGGAGCGGTGGCAGTGGTGGTGGAATAATTATGGCGGCGACAAGTTCCAATTCGGCGGAGGACCGTCGAAGTCGCAGCAGCACAAGATGCGCTACGCGATCCAGTACCACAACGTGGACACCTGCTCGAAGAAGTTCATCTTCCTTCTCGACACGTCGAGCAGCATGAACGAGATCGTCCAGGTGGAAAAGGTGGGGGACAAGACCTACGGCAAGGGCGACCTGACCAAGAAGAAGATCTACGTGGCCCAGGCCGAACTGGTCCGGCTGCTGCGCACGTTCGACAAGAACATCTTTTTCAACATCATCACCTTCAGCGAGGAGATCGGCCTGTGGCGCAAGAATGTGGCCGCCGCCAAGAAAGACACGCGCAAGAACGCCGAGAAATTCGTCTGGGACATCGATCCGCCCAAGAGGGCGTCGACCAACATCTACGACTCGCTCATCGCGGCCTTCGACATGGTCGACGAGGGATTCGCCAAGCGCAAATACGAATCGGTTGTGGACACGATGTTCTTCCTCTCCGACGGGAATCCCACGGCCGGGCCGGTGACCGACGTGGACATGATCATCCGCACCGTCAAGGAGCGGAACCGGATTCATGGAATCAAGATTCACACCTTCAATCTCGGAGGACCGAGCACCGAAACCTACTTCCTCCGGAAACTGGCCGAGTGCACCGGCGGTACCTATCAGGAGATCCGGATTCGCTAGCGAGCTCGGGCGGTCCGGGGCGTGGGGCCGAATACGGATCGGTCGGGTAGAGACCCGGACTCGCCAACACAGTCGGTCAGTAGTACTTTCTACTCGGAGTTGGGTGGAGTAAACACCGGACGCCGGGACCCGATAGCCTCAGACGGTGACCGAGTTGGTGTCGCGGCACTTCTTGGCCGCCTTGATGAAGTCGCGGAACAGAGGGTGCACGGCCGTGGGTTTCGATTTGAATTCGGGATGAAACTGCACGCCCACGAACCAGGGATGGGACGGAATCTCGATGATCTCCACCACGCCGATCTCGTCGTTGAATCCGGTGGGCACCAGCCCCGCGCCGGCGAGGCGGTCGCGATAGTCGTTGTTGTACTCGTACCTGTGGCGGTGGCGCTCGGAGATCTCGTCGCACCCGTACGCCTCGCGCGCGAAGCCGTCCGCGCTCAAGCGGCAGGGATAAGCGCCGAGCCGCATGGTGCCGCCCTTGTCGGTGATCGTTTTCTGCTCCTCGAGCAGGCAGATGACCGGATCGGGCGTCTCTTTTTCGAACTCCGTCGAATGGGCCTTTTCCAGCCCGAGCACGGCGCGGCTGAATTCGATGGTTGCCACGTGCAGGCCGAGGCAGATTCCGAGGTAGGGCACCCCCTGCTCACGCGCGAAACGGGCCGCGTCGATCATCCCCTCGATCCCCCGTTCGCCGAACCCGCCCGGGATGAGAAGGGCCTGCATGCCCCGGAGCCGCTCGGCCACGTTCCCGCTCGGCAATTCCTCCGAGTCGAACTTGTGGATCACCACGTTCACCCTGTTGGCGATCCCCGCGTGGGCGAGCGCCTCGTAGATCGACTTGTACGAATCGTGGAGCTGGATGTACTTGCCCACGACAGCCACGTGCACCTCGTCTTTGGGCCGCTTGATGATCTCCACGATCTCGGCCCAGTCGTCGAGGCCGTTCTTGCCGGCCGGAAGGTTGAGTTTCGTTTCGATGAGGCGGTCGATCCCCTGGGTCTTGAGGACGATAGGGACCTCGTAGATCGTGTGGTCCACGTCCTTCTCCTCGATGACCGCTTCAGGCTCCACGTTGCAGAAGAGGGAGATCTTGTCGCGCATCTCCTGGGTCATGGAGTGCTCCGATCTGCAGATCAGGATATCCGGCTGAATACCGATCTCGCGCAGCTTGCCCACCGACTGCTGCGTCGGTTTCGTCTTCAACTCGCCCGATGCGCGGAGGTGGGGGAGGAGCGTGAGATGGATGTAGAGCACGTTCTCCCGTCCCTTGTCGAGCCGGAACTGGCGGAAGGCTTCCAGAAAGGGCAGGCCCTCGATGTCGCCCACCGTGCCGCCGAGCTCGGTGAGAACAACGTCCACGTCGTCGGAGGCGAGCGAGTTGACCGCCGCCTTGATCTCGTTGGTGATGTGGGGAATCATCTGCACCGTCTTGCCGAGGTACTTTCCCTGCCGCTCCTTGCGGATCACCGAGCTGTAGATCTTGCCCGTCGTGTAGTTGCAGTCCTTGGAGAGAGGCGCGTTGGTGAAACGCTCGTAGTGGCCCAGGTCGAGGTCGGTCTCCGAACCGTCATCGAGAACGTAGACCTCGCCGTGCTGGAAGGGGCTCATCGTGCCCGGGTCGACATTGATGTACGGGTCGAGTTTCTGGATGCGGATCCTGAGGCCTTTTTTCTCGAGAAGAAGACCGATCGACGCCGTGGTGAGTCCCTTGCCCAGCGAGGAAACCACTCCGCCGGTGATGAATATATGCTTGGTCATTGCCTGTCTCCTGGTTGCCCGTGGGCGAGAGCGTAGCTTTTCACAAAGGCCGCATAGTCCTCGGCCGTGTCGATACCGATCGTGTCCTCGTCGGCGATGATCACGCCGATCGCCATGCCGTGACAGAGCGCCCTGAGCTGCTCGAGGCGTTCCGTTTTCTCGAGCGCCGCGGGACGCAAGGCCGAGAACGCGAGCAGCGCCTCGCGGCGGAAAGCGTAGACACCCACATGTTTGAGCGGCGGCGTGCCGCTTTCGTCCGTCCCGGTCCGCGATCGGCCGGAGCCGAACGCACCGTGGGGTACGGGGGAGCGGGAGAAGTAGAGCGCCCTCCCTCCGCCGTCCGCGCCGGAGCCGTCGGTCACCACCTTGACGGCGTTCGGATCATCGAAAACAGCCGCTTCGAGGATCGGCACGCCCGCCGTGTAGATCGGCGTGTCCCGGTCCGCGGCGAGCGCGTCCACGAGGCGGTCGAGAAGGGCCGGATCGACATCGGGTTCGTCGCCCTGCACGTTGAGAATCAGCTCGGCGTCGAGACGGCCGGCGACCTCGGCCACCCGGTCCGAGCCGGACCGGTGATCGGGCGAGGTCATGACCGCCTTGCCGCCAAAGGAATCGACCGCCTTCAGGATCCGCTCGTCGTCGGTGCAGACGATGACATCGTCAAGGGTGCGCGCTTCGGTGACCCGTTCGTAAACGTGCTGGATCAGGTACTTGCCTGTATCCTTGAGGAGTGCCTTGGCGGGAAGGCGGGTGGATCCGTACCTGGCAGGTATCAGAGCCACGCGTGATGTCATTCCTTCTCGTTCTCCTTTTTTATCTCTCGCTGTCTGCGCTCCCTCTCGAGACGAAGCCTTTTCAGTTCTTCGAGAAAATATTCGCCGCCCTGCTGGTTGTCGATCACCTGGAAGGTGGGAACCGCGTCGTGACACTCCCGAATCACGGCGAACATGGAGTTGAACCTCTCGTAGTCCTCGAGAGTGAAGGAGGGATTCTTGTGCACGAACCACCTCGTGACCGGTGTCTCCACGCTGATCGTTCGATTGTGTTCCACCTGGCCGACCATGTCGCCGCCGGCCATCTCGAAGAACTCGTCGTCGGCAAGACACTCGACGAGCGCCTTGAAATAGTCGCGCGGAATCCGCTTCACGCTGGCGCGGTTCTTGTTGGCCGCCAGAAGGGCGTCGAAGTCGGAGTGATCCTCGTGAATCAGGAGGAGTTCCACCGCACGGCTCCCCGGTTCGTCGGGGACCGCCCTGTAACGTACGAGGACGTTCTCTTCGTTCTCGAGGGGATTCTGGGTGGCCGTACAGCCGGAAAAAAGTGCCGCGATCGTCAGGGTGAGAGCACAGGCCAGGCCGAGGTGCGAGCGAGTTCCGAAAGGAGGCGGAGATCCCCGGAAACAGCCTCGCAATGTGCTCCAGCGGATGCCGGACGGGGCTTTCCGGCGGAAGCCGTACAGGGCCGGAAGGCGTGCAGCCATCGTTTGAGTCTCCGGAAAACAGCTGTTGTCAAAAAGAGTCTAACAATAGATCGGACGGGGTAAATGTCAAGGAATTAAAGAACGACCGTTGTCGAATATGGGTTGTTTCCTTTTAATAAGCCGTGGTCGTTTCGGTTTTTCATTCGTGATCGGAGTCGTCTATGGGATCGTCGAAAAAGATCACCTCGCGGAGATTCATCGTGTATCTCCTCGCCCTGGTTCTGCTCTCCCTTGCGAGACCTCACCCCGTGCTCTTCGGCATCGGCTTCTTCTTCGTCCTCGCCGGCGAAGCGCTGAGGCTCTGGGGGTGCGGCCACCTCGTCAAGAATCAGGACGTGATCATGTCCGGGCCCTTCGCCTACGTGAAGAACCCGCTCTACGTGGGCACCTTTCTCATCGTGACAGGATTCATCCTGCAGGCTTCGAATCCGAACGCACATTCCCGATATCTGCTCTACGTGGGGCTTCCGCTCTTTTTCGCCATCTTCTTTCTCTACTACATGCCCTACAAGGTGCAGGTCGAGGGTGACCGGCTGAGAAGACGGTTCGGTGAGAAATTCGACGAGTACGACAAGAACGTGCCCAATTTCTTCCCCCGCTTCAGCCGCTACGGCAACGCCACCCAGAAGTGGCAGTCCCACCTCCTCGTGGAGAACTCGGAGTGGGGCATCCTGTTCATCGCCCTTGCGGGCAGCGCCGTGATCCTCACCAAGTTTTTCCCTTTCTCCGATACCTACGATCTCTGGAAGATCCTCGGTCAGTGATGGAACGATGACACTCCCTGTCGACCGCCGGAGCCTCGCAAAAATGGACAAGCGCGTGTTGCGCACGGGATCGGCCTTCGAGGCGGAGGTGGCCGTCTACACCGGGCCCGACGGGGAGTTCGTGGTCAAGGACTGCGCGCCGATGCATCCGATCGTGAGAGCGATCTTCGGCCGCAGGGTCAAGAACCGGGAACTCGCCATCTATCGCAGACTCGAAGGCGCGTCCGGCGTGCCCCGCTTCCTCGGGCAGATCGATCCCGATTCCTTCGCGATCGAATACGTCGAGGGCCAGACCCTGGCCCGGCATCTCGAGACGAACCTGCTCGACAGGGCGCTGAACGATCTCGGCGGCGTGGTCCACGGCCTTCACGCGCGCCGCGTGGTGCACCTCGATTTGAAGCAGAAGCGCAACGTGCTCGTGCGATCCGACGGCAGCGTGGCGATCATCGACTTCGAGTCGGCCATGCACTTTTCCAGGGGGATCTTCGGCCGCGCCGCCTTCGGTTTTCTGGCGAAGCGCGACCTGGCCGGCGTGGTCAAGTTCAAGGCGAAGTACGCGCCGCACCTTCTCGACGAGAGGGAGGAGCGGTTGGCGCGCAAGGAGGCATGGCTCGGGGCGCTCTGGCCGTTCAAGCGGATGGCGCGAATTTTTCGCCGCTTTTTTGGCTGGCACTGACGCGAAGGGCCGATCGGGCCCGAATCAAATACGAATCCCAATATTTTGTGTTTTTTTCCCTTTCTATCTTGACAGTTCCCAATATATGGGATTAATATGCGTTGAAAGAGCGATTTCTTAACTCTTTTTGAGTTCAAGACTTGTCTTCAAGAATGGCGGTTACGTTCCTGGAGCAGATATAACGATTTGATTTGATACTGCAGCGAGAGACAGGCTGCAGATCGATTCAGGCCGATCGGCAAAATCGGACGAATTTCGGGCTTCGATCGGAATCTGGTAGGTCCCGGGGCTGGCACACGGTCCGGGGACGATAATCGGGAGGTTCTCAAATGGGAAACATGGGCGGTATCGAAAGACTCATGGTGTTCGGGATTCTGCTGATCATCATTACCATTCTGGCGATCGCCTTTTTCAGCGCCAACGACATCGAGGGCGAATTCGAGGCGAACAACGAGGCCGAACCGGAGACCAGCTCCCTGTATTCCGGTGAGACAGGTGGTGTGGCCGATGTCTACAACAACGGTGCGATGGTGATTCCCGAGACCGAGGATGATCCCGCCGTCGATCTCGGTTCCACCCCGCTGCGCAACAACGTGAACGTGGGAATGTCCGGGTCCGAACTGGGTGAAGATTCCGAGGAGGAGATCCCCGTGGCGGACGAGATCGACGATCTCGAGCCGGCCCAGCCGATGAAGTACACGATCCAGAAGGGCGACAGCTTTGCCAAGATCGCGCGCAAGGTCCTCGGCGACGAGAAGTTCACCAAGGCTCTCGTGGCCGCCAATCCCCAGTGCGATCCCCTCAGCCTCAAGGTGGGTGACGAGATCAACGTTCCCGACATCACCGACGCGAGCAAGGCGGTCAAGCGCGACGCGGAATCGCTGACGATCAAGAACAGAACGAACCCGGACATCTACGTCGTTCAGAAGAACGACACCCTGATCAAGATCTCCGAGAAGCTCTACGGCAACAAGCTCGACTGGAAAAAGCTCTACGAAGAGAACCGCGACCTGCTCGACGACCCGAACACACTCGTCCCCGGCACCGAACTCCGCATTCCGCGTTAGGAGCTTGGCAGCCCCATTCCGTGCGAAGAATACTGATGAGCTTGCCCCTGCGGCACGGGACTTCAGATCTGCCCACGTACCTGCCTCAGCCGGTCGCCGCTGACAAACGCGGCAGGCTGCTCTCTCCCACGAAAGCTCGTGGGGCAAACTCATCAGCATTCTTCGCGATCGATGAGGCCTTCGAGATAATGACGGCCTGGGCGGGCGATTCACCCGGCGGATCGAACGGGACGGTGCCCATTCATCTTATTTCCTCCACTGTGCGCACGCCTACTCCATTGATTCCAGATTGCATTGCGTTCCCGAGGTCTCTTTTTCGCTATTACCGATGAGTCACGATTGAAGAACCGGATCGATCGAAACAGGAGACATCCCATGCAAGTTACAGGGACATGGAAAGGAAATGACGGCGCCTACTATTTCCTCCGGGAAGTCACACCCAAGCTCGTAAAAGTCGGAACAAAACCAGATTCAGGGATCTTTTGGAAACCGCAGTCGGAGATTTGGTGGGTTGGGATCCACCCTGAACTGAAATGGGTCAACGTATTCTCCGGCGAGCGAGCGAACAATGTCATCAGGGGGAACTGGGCCAACGTCCCCAAGGGCCAGAAGGCCCACAAGGGGGGAGAGCTTACTTTGAATATTGGTCCACTCTATCAAACCTTTGGAGAGCCGCCCGACACAGAGGTGCTCTTGAAAACATCAAAACATGATAAATTCGGCTGTTCGAAGTGGGAACCGATTGATCGGAAGGCCATCCCCCCGCTCCCGACTGACTTCGAGCCTTTTTATGCCGAAGAGACTCAAACCGGAGGTTGGCAGTGCGACGACGGGGGCAGTTACTACATGGTGCAATCTCGCCCGCCCCATGGTTCCACGAAAATCCTTTGGTATGCGGAAAATCCCAAAGCCGGATGGGCGCACGTCTTTCGGGGCAAGTACGATTATGATCGCTTTGGCCGAGTTGAAGCTATCGAAGGAGATTGGTGCGACGTGCCGGTTTACGGGAGCGCCAACAACGGAATTCTGCGATTGGCCGTCTGGGACGAGACGCAGGACCAGGTCATGGACAGGCAGAGCGAAACAGGCGGATTCGGCGGTTCGCGATGGATTCGACGCGACGCCCAGACCGCGTTGGAAGTCATCGTCCGCAAACTGGAGTGTGTCGAGGTAACCAGTGGATTGGGAGAAGACGAGCCGTACTTCGTATCCTTTTCGGTTTCGCTTAATTATGACGGCGGGAAAATCGTGGAGACGAAGGACGCGCTCGCTGCGAACTCCCGTGTTTTCGATGACGACGAGAGCATGGGATCGGGCGCCGTCAGAAATGTTGGTTTACACATTTGGGGTAGCAGGCTGACTCGAGACGATAAGCCCGTACTCGTACCGGCTCCCATCCCTTTCCGCGAGAAAGCGATCATACTCCTGGGATTGATCGAGAACGACGGTAGGAGTCCGGGAAAGGTGCGAAAATCGGTCAATTTCGTGGTATCCCACGCGCTGGTTGCCGCAACCTCGAACGATTCCGATTACACGACCATCTGCCAGACTATTCATAAAACCATGGAAGACGCGATCGACTCCGCATGCGATGTGGGGATCGCGGACGATGAGCGTATCGACGTCGACCAGATCTTCCTCTCCCATGAGATTTTGCAGAGAGCCAGACACGAGCCGGTGGAGATCACGAAGGTTTTGAAAGGAGATGGAGGACATTACAAGCAGCTCTGAAGAATCATTTTTTCTTCGCACCTTTCAAGGCGGGCCAGGCGTGGT
>CAZUHB010000001.1:29414-260651 GCA_964620445.1 uncultured Phycisphaerales bacterium | reverse complement strand
TATCTTTGGCTCCCCGAGTAGGACTTGAACCTACAACACTGCGGTTAACAGCCGCATGCTCTACCAATTGAGCTATCGGGGATAATTTTTTAAGAGCGTCACATCATAGGCCCTTTTCGGCAAGATTCAAGGCCTAATCTTAGCTTTTCTGATTTCGAGAGCGCATTTTGGCTCCTCCCAGCGAGGGACGGGCGTGGGGAAGGATCCAGCCGGCCAATGGCGGCTCCATTAGTCCTTCTTGTACCCGTTGCTGTCCAGACAATAGGCCATCAGCGCAAAAAGCGTTTCACGCATCCGCTCCCGCTGCACGATCGCGTCGATCTGCCCCTTCTGAAGCAGAAACTCGGACCGCTGAAATCCCTCGGGCAGGTCCTGCATGAGCGTGGTCTTGATCACCCGAGGCCCGGCAAAACCGATCAGCGCGCCCGGCTCGGCGAGCACGACATCGGCCTGAGTGGCCCACGACGCGGTCACCCCGCCAGTGGTCGGGTTGGCCAGAACCGAAATGTAAAGCCCCCGGTTACTGTCGAGCTGCGCCAGGGCAGCGCAATCCTTGGCCATCTGCATGAGCGAGATCGCGCCCTCGTGCATGCGCGCGCCACCCGACGCCGAGCTGAGGATGAGCGGCAGGTTGTTCTTCCGCGCAAATTCGGTGATGATCGCCACCTTCTCGCCGACCACCCACCCCATCGACCCGCCGAGAAAGGAAAAATCGAGCGTTCCGAAAGCCACATCGCGCCCCAGAATCTGGCCCGTGCCGATCCACATCGCCTCGTTGCGCGATGTCTTCTTCATCGTGGCCTTGAGCTTGTCCGGGTAAGGGGTCTTGTCCACGAACTCGAGACGGTCCACGGCCTGCAGATCAGCCGCCATCTCCTCGGCCGTGCCCTCGTCGAGGGTGTACTTGACCCGCTCGAGCCCGGTAAGGGTGTGATGGTAATCGCACTTGGGGCAGACCTTCATCCTGGCGTCGAGATCCTTCTTGTAGATCATCTCGCCGCAAGCCGGGCACTTGAGCCACAAGCCCCCGGGAATGTCCTTCTTCTTGGAGCGGATCCAGGCCATTTATCGTCCTCCAGGACACCGCGCGACCCTCACCTGTCGGCCGCGGCGCGGCGGGTCAGCTCTTCGTCGCCCACCCAGCCCGTTCAAACGCAATGTCAGCCTCACCTCGCAAGCAGGAAATTGTACCACGAAGATCATCGGTTTTGAAGATTCCACTGCCAGAAACGAGAACATTCACGCCCGCCTCGGCCACCTTCGCCGCATTGTGCGTCTTGATTCCGCCGTCGAGCTCGATGTAGCCGCTAAAACCGTAGTCCACGCGCAGCGAGCGCACCCGGTCGAGCGACTCCTCGATGAACTTCTGCCCCCCGAATCCGGGGTAGACCGACATGACCAGAACCATATCCACATCACCAAGATAGGGCGCGATCCTGTCGATCGGCGTGTCGGGCGAGACAGTGATCCCCACCTTGACGCTGTCGCGCGCGCGAACCTTCTCGATCACCTTCCACGGGTCGTCCCTGGCCTCCACGTGAAATACGTAGATATCCGCACCGGCATCCATGAAATCGTCAGCATAGCGGAGCGGCTCCTCGATCATGACATGCACGTCGAGCGGCTTGGTGGCCACCTTCTTGAGCGCCTTGACGATCGGAGGCCCGATCGTGATGTTCGGGACGAAATGGCCGTCCATCACATCCACATGGATCCAGTCGGTGCCCGCCTCTTCCACGGCGCGGATCTCTTCCTCGAAACGGGCGAAGTTGCACGACAGCAGCGATGCCGAGATGACGACCATGATCAGACCATTCCTTTTCGAACCGGATCTCTTTTCCGGATTCCAGCCTACTTTTCCGAGAGCGCGGCGATCCCCGGGAGGGTCTTTCCTTCCATCATCTCGAGCGATGCGCCGCCACCGGTGGACACGTGCGTGAACCGGTCGCTCAATCCGAACCGCTTCACGGCCGCTGCCGAGTCGCCGCCCCCCACCACCGACGTGCACGACCCGGCGGCCAACGCCTCGGCCAGAGCGCGCGTACCGGCCGCGAAGCTCTCCCACTCGAAGACCCCCATCGGCCCGTTCCAGAGCACGGTGCCGGCCTCGGTGATCGCGCCGAGGTAGAGGTCGATCGTGGCCGGCCCGATGTCGAGCCCCATCCACCCCTCGGGAATCGCACCCGAGGCGACCTGCCACTCGGCCCCCTCGTCGAAGGAGTCCGCCGCGACGTGATCCACGGGCAACAGGATCTCGATCCCTTTCTCGGCCGCCTTGTCGAGCGCGGCCCCGGCAAGGACGCGGCTCTCCGCTTCCACGCGCGACGCACCCACGCCGCTGCCCATCACCTCGAGAAAGGTGTAGGCCATTGCGCCCCCGATGATCACCTTGTCCACCACGTTCAGGAGATTCTCGATCACCGGGATCTTGTCCGCCACCTTCGCCCCGCCGAGCACGGCCACCATCGGCCTGTCCGGCTCGCTCAGGATCTTGCCGAACACGTCGATCTCCTTCATCAGAAGAAAACCGGCCGCGGCCCGGTCCGGCTGGAAGAGCTCGGTCACGGCCGCGCACGACGCGTGCGCCCGGTGGGCGGTCCCGAAGGCGTCGTTCACGAAAAGATCGCCCAGCCGCGCCAGTCCCGCGGCGAAGGCAACCTCATTCTTGGTCTCCCCCTCGTTGAAACGCAGGTTTTCGAGAAGGACGACCCTCTTCTGGCCGCCCGCGCGCAGGGCGGCCTCGACCGCTTCACCCACGGTCTCGTCGAGCTTGAGCACCGGCACGCCCAGTAGCTCCTCGAGCCGCGCGGCGACCGGATCGAGCCGCATCGTATCGACCACTTTGCCCTTGGGCCGCCCCAGGTGCGACATGAGGACCGGCGTGCCGCCCTGGGCGAGCACATGCTCGATCGTGGGCAGGGCGGCGCGGATCCGCAAGTCGTCGGTGATCGCGAGATTCGCATCGAGGGGAACATTGAAATCAGCGCGGATCAGCACCCGCTTCCCGCTCACGTCGAGATCGGTGACTTTGAGCTTGGCCACTTTCGTACTCCTTGATTCGTCTGCTGCCGCGGTCCGGTTACCCGAGAGCGTGAGACTTCTTGATCAGGTCGGCCACGCGGCACGAGTAACCCCACTCGTTGTCGTACCAGGACACGATCTTGACCATGGTGTCGCCCATGGCCATGGTGCAGAGCGAGTCGAAGATCGACGAGTAGCTGTTGCCGATGATGTCGCTCGACACGATCGGCTCCTCCACGTAGGAGAGGATACCCTTCATCGGGCCGTCGGCCGCGGTTTTCATGGCGCCGTTCACACTCTCGATGGTCGCGGTCTTCTTGAGCGTCACCGTCAGGTCGACCACGGAGCCGTCCACCACGGGAACACGCATGGCGTAGCCGTCGAGCTTGCCGTTGAGATCGGGGATCACCTTGCCCACGGCGCGCGCCGCACCGGTCGTTGTGGGAATGATGTTCTGCGCGGCAGAACGCGCCCTGCGAAGGTCCTTGTGGACCATGTCGGCCAGGCGCTGGTCATTGGTGTACGCGTGAATCGTGCACATGAGACCGTGCTCGATGCCGAAGGTGTCGTTGAGCACCTTGGCCACCGGCGCGAGGCAGTTGGTCGTGCATGACGCGTTGGAGATGATCTTGTCCGAACCGCGCAGTTCGTCGTCGTTGACGCCGAGCACGATGAGGTTGTCGATCGCGTCCTTGGGCGGCACGGTGAGCAGCACCTTGGGCGCGCCCGCGTCGAGGTGCTTGGCGATCAGTTCGCGCGTGCGAAAGACGCCGGTCGCCTCGACCACGAAATCGACCTCCATCTTGCCCCAGGGCAGGGCGGCCGGATCGCGTTCGGACAAAACCTGCACGCCGCGGCCGTTCACCACGAGCCCCTTGTCGTCAGCCGACACGGTCCCATTGAAGGTACCCTGTGCGCTGTCGTATTTGAGCAGGTGGGCGAGGGTCTTCACGTCGGACAGGTCATTGACCGCCACGACCTCGAAATCCTTGTCCCCTTCCATGATACGGGTCACCATCCTGCCGATCCTGCCGAAGCCATTGACGCCGATTCGAATTGTCATGATTTCGTTCCTCCGAACTGAATGGAATTATCGGTTAATCGTTTCTGAACGTGATCTGTTCCAGCAAAGGAGAAAACCGCTCTTGCGGGATATCCGGCCCGCCAAAGGCACGATCGGGCCGATACACCTCTCAGTGGGCATTGTAAGTGCCTCGAGCGGTCCGGGTCAACACCGCGTGCGGATGGTTTTGGGCCTCTTTTGAGCCATAAAATCCGCGCCGCTCACCCGATTATGAACCGCCTATATCTATCGGAACGAGGTATGATGCGGGGTGACCATGAAAAAAAAGAGATTGGATGCCACCGGATCTTGCCCCCCCCTGAGAGTCCGATTCGAGCAGGGCCTCGACTCGCTCCTGTCCCGCGTGAATGAGCCGGAAAGCGCGAAGAACGGGCCATGGATCGCGGCGCTCTCGGCCGGCTGCGACTCCACGGCGCTCTGCTGCCTGCTCCGCGAAATCGAACGGCGCGCGCCAATCATCGCCCTTCATGTCAACCACGGTCTCCGCGGCGCCGACTCGGACGGGGACGAAGCCGCCGCCGGAGCTCTCGCGGCAGACCTCGGCTTCGAATTCCGGTCGGAACGCCTCTCGCCGCCGGCAGGACTGACCGCGGGCGCGACCGAAGCCTGGGCGCGCACCGAGCGTTACCGTGTCCTTCATGAAGCCGCCCTCGGCCTGAAGGCGCCCCTCGTCCTCACGGCACACAACAGGAACGACCAGGCGGAAACGGTTCTTGCCCGCTTCATGCGGCGCGCCGGCTACTGGGGGCTCGCCGGGATCCGCCCCTGGCGGCATCTCCAGTGGGATTCGTCGGTGCTCGTGGCCCGGCCGCTGCTCGCCTTCGGGCGCGGCGAACTCGAGCGTTACCTGGCCGATCGCGGCCAGCCGTTCCGCCGGGACCGCACGAACGAGGAGATCCTCTTCGGGCGGAACCGGATCCGTCTCCGTCTCCTTCCCCGTCTCACGCAGGCTGAACCGGGCGGAGAAGCCGGCATCACCGCGACATCTTGCGGCATCACCGCGACGCTCTGCGACATCGCCGATCTGAGCCGCGCCATTCATACCAGCCTCGACCGCGCGGCCGACAGCCTGATCGGACATGAATCGGGTCTCCAGGCGCCCCTCGCTCGAATCACGTGCGACCTCGACCGTTTTGTCCGGTGGCCCGACATGATGCGCTTCGCCTTTTTACGACGGGCGGCTCTCAGGCTCGCCCCGCGCCAGGTCCCGATCAAGCAGCGCACCTTTCGCACCATCAACGCGTCGGTCGGCGACCGGTCAGGAAGCAAGCAGTGGGCACTCGGCCGCGGCCTGATCCTGCGCCGCACGGGGAATGCTCTCGTGATCGAGCACGACGGGGAGCAGGACCGGCTGGAACTGCCCGACCAGGTGATCCTCACGGTGCCGGGCGAGTGCACGCTGCCAAACGGCAGCCGGATCAGAGCCGCTGTCCACGAAGATCCCGCCAACGCCCGGCAGCCGCGGACGAGCCGTTCACGAACAAGGGAAATCATCGACGCCGACCAGGTCGGCGAACGTCTCTCGATCCGCACGCGCCGGCCGGGCGATACCTTCGCGCCGATCGGCGCACCGGGCCGGAAAAAACTCAAGTCCTTCCTCATCGACGCGAAGATCCCCGCCGAAAAGCGCGATTCGATCCCTCTCGTCTGCCATGGCAACGAGATCATCTGGGTGGCCGGTGTGCGCATCGCCCAACCCGTCCGGCTCACCGCGCAAACCAGGCGATTTCTGTGCCTCACCTACACGGCACTCCACCGGAACGGTGGGGCACCCTGCCGGAACGGCGCGCGAAAGGCGGGTAATTGAAAAAGCCGCACCATCACGATGCGGCTTTTTTGTTTTTTATGATCGTCGCTTACTTGAATGCGTGGATCTTGGCACCGTCGGTGAAGACCAGCATGCCGGCGTTCGGATTGCCGATCACGCCCACAACGCCGTTCGGCTCCACGATGCGGATCTCCTTGCCCGATTCGGCATTGATCATCGCGAGCTTCCCCTCGTCCGACATCAAATAGGCGATGTTCTTCACGATACCGGCCGGGATGTTGTAACTCTCGGCTCTCCAGAGTTGCTTGCCCGTGGCGCGGTCGAGACAGACCGTGTCATTGCCCTCGGTGAGAAACACCTTGCCCCCCGCCACCAGAGGACTGTCCTTCAGGGCAACGTCCCCCATGTAGCGCCATCTGAGCGTGCCCGACAGGCGGCCGAAGGCGTAGAGCGATCGATCCTCGCCGGCAACGAAAAGCAGGTCGCCGTCGACAAACGGATCAGCCGTGATCCGTCCGCCCGTCTGGTGCTTCCACTCCGGCTTCCGGGGACCCGGCTCGGAAGCGAGCTGCGGATCGAAGCAGGCCACTGTTCCCGCATGAGTCGTCGCATAGAGGAAGAGGTCCGATCCGGACCCGGCAAGCACGGGCGCCGTGCTCATGATGTCCGCGAAGCGGAACGTCCAGCCGGTCAGTCCCCGACCCGTGTCGATCGCGTGGAGCTTCTCCTTGTAAAGACAGCCCGCGTATCCCACGTCGCGATTCGCCACGAGCGGGGTGCAGGGTGTGAACTCGATCTGCCTGTCGAGGACGCGCGAGCCACTGGAACGGCGAACGATCACGACCCGATCCTTGATGACCACCCCGATCGCATCGGACGAGACGGTCGGCGCGTAAGACGGTGATCCATCGAGCATGACGATCCACTTGTGCGTTCCCTTGTCCAGGTCGATGCAGTGGAGGACGTTTTTCGTGTCGAGGACAAAAAGGTCCTGGCCGTCGATCTTTCCCCACTCGGTCTTGCCGCCGGGAGAGAGCTCCTTGAGAGGCAGGATCCATTTCACCTGTCCCACCTTGAGCTCCGCCGGGTCGAAAACCGAGCTCTCGGCAGCTCTCAAACCGAGAGGAAAAATCAAACTGGAAACGAGACAGGCGAGTGTGAGAAGACAAAGAAGCCTCATGGCTGGCATCCTCCTGATGATCGTACGGTCCGTACAAATTCGGTAGCATGATGAAACCCCCGCGAAGAAAAACCGTCTCTCGCAGGGGTCGAAAATACTCAATTGTAGAAGATACTGAATGTTAGGGGCGAATGTAACCAAGTCAAGCGAAATTCCCCTTCCCTGCGTGCGCAATGTGGCGCAATCGGGCCGATTCGCCCGATTCGGGCCGGTGGCGGCGCGCCAGGCAGAATGGGACGCACCGCCTCCGACCGGGGAGAAGCGCGACGTCTGAAACCTCCCTTCGTTGACTTCGAGCTATCTATTTGATATTTCTTGTCTTTTCTAATTCGGAGCTGCGCACGATCAGCTGAATCGGAGAATCGACCATGACCGATGCCCGCATGCAGAGGCTCGAGGCGAACATCGCCGCCGTGCGCGACCGGGTGGATGCGGCCGCACACCGCGCCGGGCGCGATCCGGGCGGGGTCACCCTCGTGGCCGTGACCAAGACCGTCAGCGTCGAGATGGCGTCCCTCCTGCTCGATGCCGGTATCGTCGACCTCGGCGAGAACCGTGTTCAGGAGGCGGAACGCAAGCACGCGGCCCTCGGCAGCCGCGCATGCTGGCACATGATCGGCCATCTGCAGCGGAACAAGGTCAAGAACGTGCTGCCGATCTGCCCCATGATCCACTCCGTCGATTCGGAACGGCTCCTGCGCGAGATCGCGCGCCGCGCGGACTCTCTCGGTGTCTCGCCCCAGATCCTTCTCGAGGTGAACGTCTCGGGCGAGGAGTCCAAGTACGGCCTCGGCCCGGACGAGGCAGGCCCGATCGCGGCGCTCGCCAATGAGATGCCCGGCTTGTCGGTGCGCGGTCTCATGACCATGGCGCCATGGGATCCGGACCCGGAAGCGGCCCGACCCCATTTCGCCCGGCTCGCCCAGCTCGCGGCGAGCATCCGCGAATCGGGCGCAACAGGCGATGCGTTCGACCTTCTCTCCATGGGCATGTCGGGCGATTTCGAGGTGGCTGTCGAGGAAGGCGCAACGCACATCCGTGTGGGGACCGCGCTGTTCGAAGGGCTCTGATGGACACGATTGGGGGCTGGCTTGCCGACTCTGCGTTATGAAAACGGCCCGGACAAGGGCAAGACGATCGAGCTCAAGGAAGAGATCACCTACACCGTGGGCAGCGACATGCGCTGCTCGATCGTGGTGCGCGATCCGGATGCGGCGCCGATACATTTCCGCCTCAAGGGAGTCAAGGGCACCTTTCACATCAGGGACGAGAAGACCGAGAGCGGCACCCTGGTCAACAACGAGAAAACAACGCAGTCCGCTCTCGAGCTGGGCGACAAGATCCAGATCGGAAAAACGGTCCTGTCTCTCACCGATACGGCGCGCGGCGACGCGTTCGTCGGCAAGGAGATCGGCGGCTACCAGATCGTCGACCAGGTCGGAATCGGCGGAATGGGGCGCGTTTTCAAGGCGATCCAGGTTTCGCTCAACCGGGAGGTGGCGCTCAAGCTCCTCTCCACACGCCTCACCCGTGACCCCGCGTTCGTGAAAAAGTTCGGCGAGGAAGCGCGCGCCGCAGCCGCGCTCACCCACCCGAACGTGATCCAGGTCTACGACGTGGGATCGGATGGGAATTTCCATTACTACTCGATGGAGTACGCCCAGGGCGGAACGGTGGAAGAGCTGATCAACAGGGGCGAACCGATCCCCGTGGCGCGCGCCGTGGAGATCATCCGCGACGCGGCCGGCGGACTCCTCTATGCCGAGAGCCTCGGCATCGTCCACCAGGACATCAAGCCCCAGAACCTGATGATCGACAAGTTCAACGTGGCCAAGATCGCCGACATGGGCCTGGCCACATCGGTCGAGGACGCGGAGAAGGGGAGCGAAATCGTGGGCACGCCCCACTTCATTTCGCCCGAGCGCATCAGGCGCAGGGATCTCGACATCCGCTCCGACATCTACTCCCTCGGGTGCACCTTCTACATGATCCTCACGGGGCGGACCCCCTTCCTCGGCGAGACGACGCGCGAGATCCTCCTCAAGCAGCTCAAGGAGGAGCCCACTCCGATCCGCGAGATCCGGCCCGACGTTCCCGAAAGCGTGTGCAACGTCGTGGAGAGGATGATGCGGAAAGAATCTGCAGAGCGTTACCCCGGGATCGAGGCGCTGCTCGAGGATCTTCAATCGATCGCGGGACACACCAAGGGAAAGGGTGTGCTCGTGACGGTGGCCGTGATCGTCGTCGCCCTGGCCGCGGCAGCCTACTTCATGTTCACCGGCGGAAAGGACGAGATCTCGCCCGAGCCGGTGGAGCCGGTAGTCGAAACCGATCCTGCCGAAACCGATCCCGCCCTCCGCCATGAAATGGAAACGCAGCAGAAGCGGCTCGCCGAACTCGAGGCGTCGAACGACTATCTCTCCATTCCGGACGACCTCGACCGCGAGATGAGGCTGACGAGGCTCGATGGCATCGTGAGCCGCTACGGGGGCACGGACACGGCGGCGCGCGCGGCGGAGGAAGCGGCCGCGATCCGCGAGGCGATCGCCCGGGACCAGACGGCGGCGGAAGAACACGCCCGCCGTCTCGAATCGATCCGGACCGCGGCCGAAACGAGAATCGCCACGAGCGTTCGCGAGAGGCGTTTCCACGACGCCATGGCCGCCGCGGACGAGGTGGGTTCCATCTCCTCCTCCATACCCGAGGTCGCCGCACTGCGCGCCGAGATGGTCGCCGCCGTCGAGAAATCGGTGGCTGACTGGTTCGAGGGGATCGATCAGGAATCGGCCGAGCAGTCCGAGAGCAAGGAGTACGAGGCGGCAAAAGAAACGGTGCGTCACGCGCTGGCCGCGCTCCGGCCGGCCGCCGACGTGGCCGCACCGAAGAGCTTCGCCTTTCTCGACGAAAAGATCGCCGTCCTCGAAAAACTCGAGAGCGACATCTTCGCCGCGCACCGCGCCGAACAGCTCGCGCTTCTGGCCGCGGACCTCGACGCTCTGTCCAGGTGGTGCGATCCGGGCGAGGAGCGGGAAAGCGTGCTCGGTCTCGAGTTTGCCCATTCGGCCGAACCTCCCGGGGTCGAGACGAACGACTACGGGCGCTATGCGGGCAGGCTCTTCGCCGCTCTCTCCGCCGGCCGGAACCTGGTCGGGCAATTGAAGAAAAATCTCGGCGAGGGCACGCTGGCCGACGACACTGTGAAGCACCCGGAGCGGGGGAGCAGGTGCACGATTCTGGGCCTGACCGACAAGGGCGACGGGTTGCGCCTCTCCGTTCGCGGGGCGTCGATCACAAACGTGCCCTTCGGCGAATTCAGCCGGGCGGCGGCGTTCGTCGATCTGATCGAGGACCGGTTCCCCTTGAAGGGCGCCGACCGTCTCGACCTGGCGCGCGCCTCCATGCTCGTGGCCGCGGCGCGGGCGGCTTCCGACCTCGCACCGATCGCCGCGGCGATCACCGAGTACAATCCGAAAGAGGGATGGACCGACGCGCTCAGGGCGAAGGCCGAATCGATCCCCCTGCCGCAGGCCGCGTTCCACGAACCGCTGAAGCGGCTCGTGGACAAAGCCGTCAAGGAAGATCCCTCGCTGGCCGGGGCGGGGAAGACGCTCCTCGAGGAAGCGGGGCGGGAGAAAGCCGCCATGGATCTCTTCGCGTCGATTCTGGTACCCTTCCGCACCCGCGATCCGGGACTTCTCTTTCAGGAATCGGCCGACACGCTGCGGCTCTTCGCCACGGAATACACGGATACCTTCTTCTTCAGGTACACGGGCGCGCTCGTGGGCGGTTCTCTTCGCGAGGGCGGCCACCTGGTGGAGTTCGAGCTTTGATCGAGATCAGCCGCACCAGGGAGGGACCGGTGTTCAGGATCCGCGCGCGTCCCGGCGGATCGCGGCGCTGCGCGGGCGGCGAGCACCAGGGCGCTCTCAAGGTGCAGACGACCGTTCCGCCCGAAAAAGGAAAGGCCAACAGCGACATCCTCAAGATCGTGGCGCGCGCTCTCGGGGTGCGCAAGAGCCAGGTCACCCTCGCCGCGGGCGCCAGGGGGCGGGACAAGGAAGTGCTCGTTCTCGGAATCGATCCGGACGAATTGCAGGAGAGACTGAACGCGCTCGCTGCCGGGGAGCGAGGCGACTGACAAGACGGAGGAGACTCATGGCTGCGCCGCTGAAACTGGGCGTGCTTCTCTCGGGAGGAGGGACAACGCTCGAAAACCTGGTCGCCGAGATCGAAGGCGGAACGCTCGACGCCGAGATCAGGGTCGTGATCTCCTCCTCGCCCAAGGCTTACGGCCTGGTCCGTGCGGCCAACCACGGCATCCCGGCGCGGACGCTCCGCCTCGCCGATTTCGCGAACAGCGAATCCTACTCCGATGCCATCACCGCCGAGCTACGCGCCGGCGAGGTGGAACTGGTGATCCTGGCGGGCTTCCTCAAGCTCTACAAGATCCCCGACGAGTACGCGGGGCGGGTCATGAACATTCACCCGGCGCTGATCCCGAAGTTCTGCGGCAAGGGATTTTACGGCCACCATGTCCACGAGGCGGTCCTCGCCGCGGGCGAAAGGTCATCGGGCTGCACGGTCCACTACTGCGACAACGAGTACGACCACGGCCCCATCATTTTGCAGCGCAAGGTGCCCGTCCTCGAGGACGACACGCCCGACACTCTTGCCAAACGGGTTTTTGCCGAGGAGTGCAAGGCCTATCCCGAGGCGATCCGGCGTTTCATTGCCGAGCACCGGTAGTCTGGAGTCGCCTATCGGGGCCTGTCTAGAGCCCCTCGAATTCCCTGGTAAAGCGGCCGAAGAAATCCTTCTTCAGGAGAAAGATGCCGCGCGTCATGTCGCTGCTGCGGCCGTAATAACCGTCGGAAGTTTTCTGGCCGAAGTCGACCTTGATCTCCCTCAGTCCCGTGCCGACCTCGTTGACGAAATAGGTCACCGATCCCCAGACCGCCTGGAAACGGGGATCGTCCTCCGCGGAGCGATCGGCCTCGAAGGAGACGACGGTCTCGCGCTTCAGCTCGTGCATCAGCTCCTGAAACTTGTTGTCCCTGTCCCCCTCGAAATACTTGCCCGGCCTGGGCCGCTCGATGGTGATCGACTTTTCGCCCAGGCAAAAGACCGCTTTCATGACCTTGTTGATGTCCTGGTTGAAGATCCGCTTGTCGCGCAGGAAAATCGGGTCCTCGGCAATGAAGTCGATGTCGTCCGCCTTGATCGAGTAAATGAACCGCGGCTTGTCCTTGACCACGACGTTCCGGAATCCCTCCCGCTCGGCGCTGATGCGCAACTCGATCTTCTTGTGCGTCACCCCCCGTTTCCACCGGATATAGAGGAGCCATTCCGGTTCGTCGAGGCCGAAGGGTGCGAGGTCCGCGGCATCGTCGGCCACGAAGGCTTTCGACTGCATGGAAAAGAGCCGCGACAGGTAGAGCGATACGGGAGTCACGTCGCCATCCACGATGTGGTCGGCGGGCGCCTTGAAGGGCACGTCGATCTGAAAATACTTGTCCGCCTTCTTGAGGAGCAGCCACTGTTCCTCACCGCGCTGTACGGCGATGGAGGTCACGTTCTCGCGTACCGGCGGCAGAATGGTGGTCGAGCGGTAATGCTCGAGGTCGAATTTGAGCCTGTTGAAATCGGACCGCTTCAGCGTGAGGATCTGGTCTCCTCCCTCGCGCATGCAGAAGAGCGCCGCCGACGGCCCGATCGAACGGGGCGCCATGATCACCGCCCATTCGAGCACATCCGACTTGAGAACGACGCGCAGCGTGTCTCGAGTCAAGCCGCACTCGGCGATCTCCTCGTCCGTGGCCGACTGGGAAACGATCCGGCCCACGTCGAGGCGCGTGAGATTGTTGACCAGGTTGTGGACCTTGCCGCTGTCCGCGTCGTCCTTGATCGGCTCGAGAATCTTCCACTGCCCGCGGTTCTCCTCGGCGCGCATGACAACGGTGCCGGCCCGCTCGATGATGATCTGGTCGACCAGAAGGGGATCGGTCCGGAAAAGACGCTCGTCCCGAAGGTCGAAGGGATTCTTCTCCAGGAAATTGTGCAGATTCCGGCCGGTGCGATAGAGCGTCCGCCCCTCGTCGATCGTCACGAAGACCTCCGACCCGAGAGGATCGAGAGCGCCGACGTTGAGTCGGTTCGTGCCGCCCGCGTGACGGAACTCGATCCACCTCGTGGGCGGATTCAGCTTCTTGGCCACGAGATCGACATCAGCGCCCTGCATGGGGAGCTCGACCTTCACGTTCTCCTCGAGAGCGAATAGCAACTGCTGGATCATCTCGAACTGGGCTTCGTCCTGGTATGGCTCCACCATCTTCCAGCGGCCCGATTTGCGCTCGAGTACCGCCTTCTGGCCGACGTACATGGCGAGCTCGATCCGATCGACCGAACTGAAAGTCACTCCCGGAAAGAGACGCTCGGGAGCTTGCGGCGCGGGTGTGGTGTCGTCGCCGAACCTGTAAACGAGATAAACAACGACCGCGAGCAGCACGATCAGGATAAGGGTGGTCTTGAAACGCATCGTCAATCCCAACGTTGCAAAAAAACTCTGGCCCGTTCGCGCCTCATCGTCTCCTGAACCACCAGACCACGATGCCGAGCAGCGCGGCCGCGATCGGGATGTACAGGATCACGTAGAAGCTGATCTGCCGGTACTCGTCCTGGAAGAGCTCGACGCGCGACTCGAAGGGGACCTTCGGGCCGATGTCGAGCTGTTTCTCGCGCGCGGCGAGCCAGTTGATCGAGTTGGTGAAGAGGAGCAGGTTGCCCCGACCCTTCTGAATCCCCCAGTTCGTGTAGAAGGACGCGTCCGCAAAGAACACCATGCGGCTCTGGGCATACTCCTCCTGCCCCTGGCACGAGATCCCCAGGGTGCGCTGCTCGCGCTTCTCGGTCTGCGAATCGTATTCGAAATCTCCGACCGCCATCGGCTCGTGCCTGTCGCCCCACACGTCGAGCGGTGTCCAGGCGAGCCCCTCGATCGAATAGTTCTGCGCTCCCTTCAGAACGGAACCGGTCCTGAAGAAAAGCACACCGAGCGAGTTGTCGGACAGGGGACTGGTGATCCGCGACTCGCGCGAGAAGGTCTTGGCCGGGATGGACAGTATGTTCTCCGGCTTCTTGTCGGTCGTTTCGAGACAGGTCAAGGTGCGGTCGAGCGCCACGCCGTAGGCGGGAAGGATCTCCTTGTCGAAGCTGCCGCAGGCGAAGGGATCGAGGCCGAGGAAGATGCTCCCGCCGGCCTGGAGGTACTTCTTGATCGCCGCCATCTCCCCCTCGCCGTACCCGTCGCGCGGTCCGGCGATGACGAGCACATCGCAGTCCTCGGGGATCTGTCCGCCCGCGGCGAGTTTGATCTCGCGCACGTCGAAGTTGGTGTTCCTCAGCCCGGCGGCGGCGAGCGAGATGTCGTCGAGCTTGGCGCTGTTGATCTGCGACTCACCCCGGCCGGCGAGGACGCACGCCACCGGTTTGCGATCCTCCGTCACCTCGATGATCGCCTGGGTGAGCGCGGCCTCGGCCTTGTAGGAGACGACCTTGGCCATCTCGCGCACCCCCGTGTTCGGGTCGGCCCGACCGCGGTCGAGCAGGGCGAGGTCCGGGGGGATGAGCACCTTGCGGCTCGGCCCGCACTGGACGACAACGATGTTCTCCTGCGCCATTCCGAGACTCTGAAAGATCTCCTGCAGCCGCACCGAGTCGCGGACGCGGTCGAGATTCTCGATCTTCACGCGGCCGCTCGAGGCGATCTCGTACTCGCGGAGCAGATCGACCGTGTAGGCGCCCACCTGGGCATAGGCGAATGACTCGCCCGTGAGGTCCCACTGGCTGGGCGGCACGAAGAAGACGATCACCTCCACATCCTTTTCGAGAACCGACAGGTTGTTCTCGGTCCGCGGTGAGAGGGTGAAGGTCTGCTCCTTGGTCAGATCCCATCGGGCGCGGAACTGGGGCAACGCCGCCAGGTACCACACACCGCCCAGAATGGCCGCGGCCACGACAACCATGACGCCCACATTGAGAGAGATGAGGATCTTCCGGCCCCGGCTGAAGCTCCGCGCCTCGAAGTCACGCTCTTTGCCGAAAAAGCCTATCGCCACTTGCGCGCCTCCAGTGTCCTGACCGCCAGAAAGAGAAAGAAGACCGTCAATCCGAGGTAGAATAGGAGATGAAAGGTATCGATCACCCCCTTGGAAAAGGAATCCTGGAAGTGGCGGAACACCCAGAGCTGCTGGAGCACGCGCCGCACCCCCTCCCAGGGGATCACCTGCGACAGAAGGGGGATGAAGAAGATGAGCAGGTTGAGAACGAGGGCCGTGATCGCGCCCACGATCTGGTTGGACGACAGGCTCGAGGTGAACACGCCGAGAGCGATCAGGCACGATCCGAGGAGAAACACGCCGCAGTACGCCGAGAGGATGACGCCGTTGTCGGGTACGGCGCCGTACCGCTTGATGATGATGATGTAGATCAGCGACGGCGACCAGAGAAAGACGTAGAAGAAGAGCGCGCCCGCGTACTTGGCGAAGATCACCTGCGTCTCGGTGACCGGCGCGGTCATGAGCATCTCGATCGTGCCCGACTTCTTCTCCTCCGAGATGAGGCGCATCGTGAGCAGCGGCGGGATGAAGATCGTTCCGAGCCAGCACATCCACGAGAGGCCGAGGAAATAGCGGATCGCGTCGGACACGACCCAGTTCGATTCGGGCAGGCTGATAGAGAAGGAGTAGCCGTTGAGCAGAAGGAACATGGTGAGCACGATGTAGGAGAGGGGCGAGTAGAAATTCGATTCGATCTCGCGCCAGATCAGGGTGAGCGATGTTTTCAGGTATCCGACCATCAATCCTGCTCCCCTTCGCTCGCGGAGGACGGCTCTCCTGGGCCGATCGTCTCCCGTTCCAGTGAGCCCTCCTGAGCCAGGGTGATCTCCATGTAGATTTCCTCGAGGGTGTACGAATCGACGCGGAACTCGCGCACGGGCACCTTCTTGTCCACGAGATGGCGCAGGAGCTTCGTGCGCATCGCGTCATCGAGGGGCGGTACCGCCAGAAAGGAGCCTTTCTCGTCCGCGCCGGAATCGACGATACCGGGCTTGGGCTCGAAGGACTCGCACGCAGCCTTCAGCACGTCGAGCGCGCAACCCGCCTCGATGAAAATCCGGCGGCCTCCCTTGAGGTGTGCCACCAGTTCGTCGAGCCGGCCGTCGGCCACGATCCGGCCTTTCTGAATGATGATCACTCTCGAACACATGCTCTCCACCTCGGCAAGCACGTGCGACGAGAGGAGAACGGTGTGTTCCTCGCCGAGTCGGGCGACCAGTTCGCGCACTTCGCGGCGCTGGTTCGGATCGAGGCCGCCCGTCGGTTCGTCGAGAAGAAGGATCGGCGGGTTGTTGATCAGCGCGTCCGCGAGCCCCACTCTCTGGCGATAGCCCTTGGAGAGCTGCCCCACAATGCGGCCCGTCATATCGGCCAGGGCGCACAGATCGAGCACCGTCGCGATCCGGTGCTTGAGCTTCTTGCCCCCGAGACCTTTCAGCCGCCCGCGGTAATTGAGGTATTCGGACACGCGCATGTCGTTGTAGAGCGCCACGTGTTCCGGCAAGTAACCGACAGACCGCCGCACCGCGAGCGAATGGGTAAAGACATCGAGGCCGGCCACGCGAGCCGATCCGGACGTCGCTGGAATGAAACTGGTGAGAATCTTGAGTGTTGTCGATTTTCCCGCGCCGTTCGGTCCCAGAAATCCGACGACCTCGTCGCGCCCCACCTCGAACGAGATCCTGTCCAGGGCCACGACGTCATAAAACCGCTTGGTGAGTTCCGTGATCGTGATCATCTGGTCTATATACACAAAAGAATCGGCGCAGGAAACACTAGAAAGGCATTTAGTCTCGATCGAAAAGGGGTGTGACCGCCGTTTCCAGGGCCCAACTCGCCGGATGGGCCGGAGAGACCGCTGTCACACCCCTCGAGATCAGCTTTCTTCCTTCACCTCGAAGTCGGCGTCGATGATATCCTCTTCGCCTTCCTTTCCAGATCCGGAATTCGCTTCTTGCGCACCGGGCGCGGGGCCCGGACCGGGCGCTCCGTCCGCGGCGCCCTGGGCCTTGGCCTGGGCCTCGGCGACTTCCTTGTAAATGATCTCGGAAAGCTTCTGCGCCTTCTGTGAAAGGTCTTCCATGCCCTTCTTGATCGCCTCGGCATCATTACCCTCGGCGAGGGTGGCGAGTTCCTGGCGGGCGCGCTCGATCTGATCGCGGTCCTCCTGGGGAATCTTCTCGCCATGCTCCTTCAGGGTTTTCTCGGTCACGTAGACGAGCTGGTCGGCCTGGTTCTTGAGATCGACGAGCTCGCGCTTCGACTTGTCCTCCTCGGCGTGCTTCTCGGCGTCGCGCTTCATCTTGTCGATCTCGTCCTTGGAGAGGCCAGACGAGGATTCGATCTTGATCGACTGGGCCTTGCCCGTGCCGAGATCCTTGGCCGACACGTTCATGATCCCGTTGGCGTCGATGTCGAAGTTGACCTCGACCTGCGGGATGCCGCGCGGCGCGGGCGGGATCCCGTCGAGCTTGAACCGACCCAGGGTGCGGTTGTCGTTCGACATTTCGCGCTCGCCCTGGAGCACGTGGATGTCCACGGCGGGCTGATTGTCGGCTGCCGTGGAAAAGACCTCCTTCTTGGAGGTGGGAATCGTGGTGTTGCGCTCGATGAGCCGCGTCATGACGCCGCCCAGGGTCTCGATGCCGAGCGACAGGGGAGTCACGTCGAGAAGGACCACGTCGTCGATGTCGCCGGCCAGCACGGCGCCCTGAACAGCAGCGCCGCAGGCCACGACCTCGTCCGGATTGACGCCCTTGGAAGGCTCGGCGCCGAAGATCTCCTTCACCGAGGACTGGACAGCCGGAATACGCGTCGAACCGCCGACGAGGATCACCTCGTCCAGCTCGGCCGCCTTGAGTCCCGCGTCGGACAGGGCCTGCTCGCAGGGGCGGCGCGTCTTGGCCACGAGGTGCTCGGTGAGCTGTTCGAACTTGGCGCGCGTGATGCTGATGAGCAGGTGCTTCGGACCGGACTGGTCGGCTGTCACGAAGGGAAGATTGATCTGCGTTTGCATGGCTGTGGACAGCTCGCACTTGGCTTTCTCGCACGCCTCGTAAAGGCGCTGCAAGGCCATGACGTCGTTGCGGAGGTCGATCGAGTTTTCCTTCTTGAATTCGCCGGCCACGTACTCGACCAGGACCTCGTCGAAGTCATCGCCGCCCAGGTGGGTGTCGCCGTTCGTGGACAGGACCTCGAAGACGCCGTCGCCCACCTCGAGCACCGAGATATCGAAGGTGCCGCCGCCGAGATCGAAGACGCCGATCTTGCCGGTCTTCTTCTTGTCGAGGCCGTAGGCGAGCGCGGCCGCGGTCGGCTCGTTCACGATCCGCTCCACCTTGAGGCCCGCGATTTCGCCGGCGTCCTTGGTCGCCTGGCGCTGGGAATCGTTGAAGTAGGCGGGCACGGTGATCACGGCGCGGTCGACCTTTTCGCCGAGGTAGGATTCCGCCGTGTCCTTCAGGTTCTGCAAGATCATGGCGGAAACCTCGGGCGGCGTGTATTCCTTGCCCTGGGCTTCCACGCGGACGAGCTCATCCGGGCCGCCGACGACCTTGTAGGGGACGATCTTCTCTTCGGCCGAGACCTCCGCGTGGCGGCGGCCCATGAAACGTTTGATCGAGAAGACCGTGTTCATCGGATTGGTGACCGCTTGCCGCTTGGCAGGAAATCCGATCAGTCTCTCACCGCTATCGGTGAAGGCCACGACCGAAGGTGTGAGCCTCGATCCCTCGCTGTTCTCGATGACCTTGGGCTGCGTGCCCTCCATGACCGCCACGCACGAGTTGGTCGTGCCCAGGTCTATTCCGATGATCTTGGAACCCATCTGCGTCTACTCCCAATTGGAAAAAGGTCCACAAAAGTCTTTGTGATTTTCGCTTCATGAAATGTGGCACCTTTTGAACAAATATTATGCCAATCGGGAAAGAACGCGCCCAGCGAGGCTCAATCTAACACACACTGCCTGAAAGGGTTACATAACACGTACCCCTTTCCGGAGCCTGGCCGCGTCAAGCCGACACCATCACACTGCCATAATGACACATCTCGAGAGTAGATCAGATGACATCTGCCAGATGGGCAGTTCTCCATGCGATGATCGCCGCCCCTTGGAAGAATGGTAAATTCGAGATCGGTCAATCACTTGGACGGAGTTTCGTCTTTTTCGAGGGGCGGTTGCGTGCCACCTTGGGCAGGATCCTCTTGACCTGGGGCGGAAGATCCTCGTTTTTCGGATTCTGCTGGAGGACCAGATCGAAGTGGTGCATCGCTTCCCGCTGCCGTCCCAGACGAAAGAGAACCTGGCCCATCGCGCTGAGCGCCACCGGATCGTTGGGATCGCAGCGGAGCGCTCGCTTCGCGAACTGGAGAGGACGTTCGTAAGCCTCCTTTTCGATGGGCAGATTATTTTTCCCCTCGATGAAGGCCTCCTCGGTGAGCGTGTACGAGATCCACCCCCAGTCGAGAGATTGAGCTTCCTTATCGAACTTGGGATGTTCGAGAAGATCTCTGGCCAGATCTCCCGCTTCGCCGATCTTGTTCTGGAAGCAGAGGGCGCGCACGGTGAGGATCCCCGGCCGGAAGGGCGGATCGCCGGGCCGCGCGCCGGAAGTCGTCTTCTGTCCCAGGGGCGGCCTGTTGCCTGTCCCTTTCCGTCCGCGGAACTGATCCCGACCCTTGAAAGGCGGCGACGATTCACCGGCAAATTGTTCGGACCGGTCGACGCGATTGTATTTTTCCATTGGATCGGGACGGTCCCGGTCGGCGTCATTCGGGCTGGTGTCCTCCTCAACCGCGATCTTTTCCCGTTCTGCCCGATCCTTCCCGGAATCCTCTGTGCCTGCATCCATGAGGGCCGCGATCCGCTCGTCCTTCTTGATCTGCTCCATGGCCACGGCAAAAACCTGCCCGCTCTCCACCGAGATCAGGCGGCCATTCACACAGAGTTCGACACCCATATCTGTATAGGTGCCTACCAGTATGGCATCGACACCCAACAGGCAGCCCAACTTCTTGATCGAGGCATCATCGAAGAGATCGGACACCGACAGATCCTGCTCAGCCAGCACGGTGTCGAGAAACCGCCTCTCGATCACCTCGAACCGGCCGGTCAGAAAAAGGAGCGAAATAAGCTGCTCCGAGATGAATGGCCCCACGAATCCCGGGGTTTTGTTGCTGATCGAAACGTAATCGAGGATGGCCACCTTTGTCTTGCCCTCGGCGCTCATGCTGTCCGCGATCTGAGACGCCATGCTCTGCATCGCCTGATCGAAGTAGACGCTGCTCTTGGCCTTCTGATCGCGCACGGACTCGACCCTGTCGGGCTCCTGCTGATCGGTCCCGCGCCACTGCGAGCCGTCCACGTAGACCTCTCTCCGTTCGACCGGTTCGTTCGACGAACAGGCTGAAAAAGAAAGGATGACCAACACAAGGCCCGCGAGCGCCACGGCGGCAAGAAGTGTGCTTTTCGAAGGAGGTAGAATCATCGGTTTCTCCCTATCGATACGTCCCCTATTCGATGTTCCCGTTTCTCTGGGCAATATATCGGCCGATTCGGATCAATACCTGACCGAAAGCTCGGTTTCGGCACAATTCGCTCCCTTGCTGATCTGGGTATGGTAGAATCCCCCGCAAACCTGTACGTCCGCGGCAGCGATCGGTACGATCGACCCGATGGAGTCCTTTGTCGAATGAAGGTTTCCTCCCCTTTCGCCAAGTCCATTCTCATTGTCCCCGTACTGTGCATCATTTTCTTCCTCTTCGGTCTGAACGACACGATCCGGAACTCGGCCGTGGCCGACGAGATCGGCGGCCACATGGCGTCAGGTTACCTCTACTGGAAAACAGGCTCCTACAGCGGCGGAGTCATGAATTTCCCCCTCGGCCACCTGATCATGGCTCTTCCCGTGAAGATTCTCGGTTGCCATCACAGGCTCTTCACCGAGGATTACCTCCTGCTCTTCAGGTTGCCGATCCTGCTCATGGGCACCATTCTGGGCTTCTGCCTCTTCCGATTCACCGACAGCATGTTCGGCCGCGGCGCGGCGCTCGTTGCTCTCGGCGCCTACTGCCTTTCGCCCAACATGATCGCCCACTCTTCTCTCGCCACGCTCGATGTGCCGATCGCGGCGTTCGGTTTTTTCACGATCGCCGCGGCCTGGTATTTCAAGAAACGGCCCACGTGGTGGCGTATGGCGCTCCTCTCGATCCTTCTCGGCTGCGCGCTCACCACCAAGGTTCAAGGCGTGCTGCTGATCCCCTTCTGCCTGCTTGTTCTCTCGCTTCCCCGTTCGTGGCTGATGGCGCATGCCCGTTCCGCGCCGGACGCCGAATACGGGAGGCCCGCCCCCTGGTGGGCGGCAGGGCTTCTGATCGTGATCCCCTGGACCATGATTCACGCGGTCTATCTCCACAATCCCTTCGCCGATGGCGCCTTGCTCCCGGAGCTCTACGTCGGCGCGCTCGAAGCCAAGCTCTTCCACGCGGCAGGGGAGAGCACCACGGGCCGGGACCAGATCGCCTATCTCATGGGAGAGTACTCGGCCGGCGGATGGTGGTACTGGTTCCCCTTCGCCATCCTCGTCAAGACGCCATCGCCCCTGCTCCTGCTCCTGCCCGTCGGTCTCTGCCGCGCGGCGTGCCGGAGAGGTCTCGTCTTCGTGCTCGTACCGATCGTGCTTTTTCTCGGCGCGGCCATGACGGCGAGCCTCAACATCGGCCTCAGGCACGTGCTCATCATCTATCCCTTCCTCTTCGTGCTCGCCGGCGCGGGCGCGGTCGTTCTATGGCAAAAGGGATGGGGCCGTCTCCTTGCCGGGGTACTCGGCCTCTTCTTCGTCTGGCAAACGGTGACGATCGCCCCCCACCATCTCGCCTTTTTCAACGCCCCCGCGGGGGGCCCCCGGAAGGGAGACGAGTTCCTGATCGGCTCCAACTACGACTGGGGGCAGAGCGATCATTTCCTGCGCGACTACGTGAACCGCCGGAACGTCGCCTATGCGATCAATCCCGATCCGGGTTACCCGCGCACGGGCCGCATTCTGGTCAATTCGACCGCCCTGCACGGGGCTTACGGAAGCGGCGGCAAGGAAGCCTACGCGTGGCTCAAACGATTCGAGCCGATCAACCGGATCGCTCACTGCTGGTACGAGTACGACATCCCGGCCGATGCCTTCACCGAGGACCAGAAGGCGACACCTCCGGCCGAACCGCTCGGCCGGATCTGCGCCTGGCGTCCCTGGGAGTGGACCGTTCCGCCCGATCAACGAAACGCGATCCTCCACGATCTCGACAGGCACCTGCAGCGGAATGCCAGGCATTGCGGCGAACTCGAAGGTCCGCGGTACCTCCTCAGCCTCGCGTCAGCCTACCTCGTGGCCGGTTCGTACGACTGCCTGCTCGACCTGCTCCGGCAGCTCCTCGAATATCACCCGCAGTTCGACCAATCGATCGCGCTCGGTCTGGGGAGCGAGGTGGCGGTCAGGTGGAAGGTGGGGATCCTCAATTTCGAGGAGGACGAGTATCTGACCGGATTCGGCATTCCGGACAGCGTCGACGGGGAGCCGGCTCCCGATGCGGCTGACCTGGGACGTTCAGCACGGCGGCTCGGCATACAGTCCGATCTCGCCAATTACCACCTGACAGCGGCATTTTTCCTGGAAAAAGCCGGCCGCCGCGAATCGGCGATCGAGCAGTACGAGTGGGTGCTCCACTTCGAACCCGATCAGGGTCCGATTGCGGCGCGGGCCGCGCAGCGTTTGAAAGCGTTGCGGAAATAGGGCGCCGTTGGCTCATCCCGTTGATGACCGCGCGGGGCCGGTTCGGGAGCGTCTCTCGCCGGCAATCTCCCGATCCTGATGTGACTTCGCCTATTCGCGCAAACCGTATTCGTTGATCTTCCGGTAGAGGGTGCGCTCTCCGATGCCGAGCATCTTGGCCGATTTCTCCCGGTTTCCGTTGGCCAGGGCGAGGGTCTGGCGGATGCACTCCTTCTCCACCTCGTCGAGAGGAATTCCCGCGAGCTGCCTGAATCCGGTCTTCACGGTGCCGGCGCCCTCGAGATAGGCGGCCGGAATGTCGGCGACCTGGAGCGTTTCGCCCTGGCAGATCACGACCATGTTCTCGATCACGTTGCGCAGCTCGCGCACGTTCCCCTGCCAGGTCTGGTTCGAAAGGACGGCAAGAGCCTCGGGAGAGATCCCCCTGATCTTCCGGTTGTGAATCCTGTTCAAATCGCTGATGAAGGCATCGACCAGGAGGGGGATGTCGCCCGGACGCTCCCGCAGCGGCGGAAGTTGGATCGAGATGACTTTCAGCCTGAAGTAGAGGTCCTCACGAAAACGCCCCTCGCCCACCTCCTCCACGAGGTTCCGGTTGGTGGCGGACAGGAGGCGCACATCGACCGGAATCGGCTCGTTGGAACCGACGCGCACGATCTCCCGCTCCTCGAGCACGCGGAGCAGCTTGATCTGCGTCGTGAGGGGCATGTCGCCGATCTCGTCGAGAAAGAGCGTGCCCTGGTGGGCATACTCGAACTTTCCCTTCATGCGCGCCACCGCACCGGTGAAGGAGCCCTTCTCGTGGCCGAAGAGTTCCGATTCGATGATCCCCTCGGAGAGGGCGGCGCAGTTGAGAGCCACGAAGGGAAAGGCCTTGCGCGGGCTGTTGTTGTGGATCGCGCGGGCGATCAGCTCCTTGCCCGTTCCGCTCTCTCCCTGGATGAGGACGGTGGCGTTCGTGGGCGCGACCTGTGTGAGGAGCTGGAAAATATCCTTCATCCCCTTCGAGTTGCCCACGATGTTCTCGAAACCGAACTTCTCGTCGAGCTGCTTGCGGAGCTCCAGGTTGTGGACCTTGAGCACCTGCTTCTCGGTGATCGAGCTCAGGATCGCCCTGAGTTCGGCCAGGTTCACCGGCTTGGTGATGTAGTTTGCCGCGCCTTGCTGCATCGCCCGGACCGCGGTTTCCACGGAACCGTATCCGGTGACGATGATCACCTCGGTGAATTCGGACCGCTTCCGCGCCTCTTCGAGAATCTCCATACCGTCCACGTCGTGCATCACCAGATCGGTGATCACGATGTCGAACTCCTCCCGCTCGAGCAGTTCCCTGCCCTTCTTTCCGGCGGTGGCGACCACGGGATCGTAACCGGAACGCTCGATCCCCTCGGCGATTACCTCGGCATGATTCGGATCGTCGTCAACGATCAGGATCCTCGGTTTTGATGATGTCATTCCGTTTCTCTCTTGCCCCGATCGGTCTTCCCCCTGCTCGTGGGGAGATGAATCGTAAACGATGTGCCTTTTCCTTCCTCGCTCCGGAAAGAGATCGTGCCGTCGTGCTCCTCGATGATCCGCTTGACCGTGGCCAGGCCGAGGCCGGTGCCGCTCCGCTTGGTGGAAAAGTAGACCTGAAAGATCTTGTCCCCGTACTCGGCCGGAATACCCGAACCGGTGTCGGTCACGGTGATCTCCACGCTTTCCTTGAAACCTCTCGTGCCGACCAGAACCTGGCGCGTGCCCTCGTCCTCCTCGATCGCCTGAAAGGCATTCTGGATGATGTTCATCAGAGCGAGCCGTATATACTTGACATCGACCTCGACGAGCGGACTTTTCGGATCGAGATAAGTGCGTACCTCGATCGACCGGCGCTGCGCTTCGGGATCGAGAAAGGTGGTCAGGTCGACAAGGATGCTGTTGATGTTTTCCGGTTTCTTGTCGAGAGAGAATCCCCGGGCGTAGGTGAGGAAATCGTTGACGATCCCCTCGAGCCGCTCGATCTCCTTCGACAGTGTCGAAATCCGCTTCAACGTCCTCTTCTCGCGAGGATTTTGCGCATCGTGCCAGTCCTCGCGCATGAGCTGGAGATTGATGCTGATCGTGCTCAGGGGATTCTTGATCTCGTGTGCGAGACCGCCGGCCAGAGTCCCGATAAAGGCGAGCCGATCCACTTTTTTCTTTCTTTCACTCATGGTATCCATTTATAAAGTCCGACTAGAAGCTATTAAAGACAAAAAATGGTTGGAATCTTATCTCCCTATTGAGATAATTGTATACCCTACAACAAAATACTGAGACACACATGGCGGCACAAACACATGGCGGCGCCACTCAAGGGCATGAAAACGACAGTACTCAAAATTGACGACAGCAATTATTCCGAAGTTGTTGCCAGAGCGAGCCAGGCTCTGAAGGAAGGCCGTATCGTGGGCTTTCCGACGGAGACGGTCTACGGCATCGGCGCGGACCTGAACAACGCCGAAACGCTCGCACAACTCGTGCGCCTCAAGAATCGACCCAAGGAAAAGCCTTTTACCATTCACATCGCGGACAAGGACGACTTCCACAAGTACACGCCCGGGGCCAACATTTTCGCACGGCGGCTCATGGACCGATACTGGCCAGGCCCCCTCACCATGATCGTCAAGTCGCTCGAGAGCGACACGGCCATGACCGGGATCCGGCTGCCCGGGCTCAAGCTGTCGCGCGACATCATCCGCGAGTCGGGCGTCACCGTGGCATTGCCGAGCGCCAATCCGGCAAGCCTTCCGCCGGCGACCACGGCAAAAGAAGTGCTCAACTACTACGACGACCGGATCGATCTCGTGGTCGACAACGGCAAGTCCACGATCGGCGATCCGTCCACGGTCGTCATGCTCAGGTCGGATACCTTCCAGATCTTGCGCACGGGAATCATCACGGACGAGGACATCATCAACACGGCGTGCAAGAAAATCCTCTTCGTGTGCACGGGCAACACCTGCCGCAGCCCCATGGCCGAAGCGTTCATGAAGCACCTTCTGGCGGAACGGCTGAAAACGTCGACCGACCGCCTGCCCAGCCACGGTTACCTGGTGAAATCGGCCGGGGTCGCCGCGGTCGAAGGCGAACCGCCCACCATGAACGCCTCCAAGGCGCTCACCAAGTGGGACATCTACATCGACGCGTACCGCGCCAAGGTGGTAAACCGTTCGCTTCTCGAGAACAGCGATCACATCTACGTGATGACCTCGTCCCTCAAGGCCGTCCTCTCCGAGATGCTCGGAGGCGACGACGAGAAAATCGAACTGCTCGACAGGGACTCGGAAGACGTGGCCGATCCCTTCGGATCGAACGAGGCCTGCTACACCCGGTGCGCGTCGCGCATCTACTCCAATCTCCTGGAAATACTCGAGACGATATGAAAATCATCATCGGATCGGACCATGCCGCCTTCGATGCCAAAGGTATGCTCCTTGCATTCGTGCGCGAACTCGGTCACGACGTCACCGACGCAGGCCCTGATTCCAAGGCGTCCTGCGATTATCCCGACTTCGCCGCGGCCCTGTGCGCCGGCATCAATGACGGCTCCCACGATCAGGGAGTGCTGCTCTGCGGCACCGGGATCGGGATGTCGATCGCGGCCAACAAGCAACGCGGCATCCGCGCCGCTCTCTGCCGGACGATTCTGGACGCACGCATGGCGCGCGCCCACAACGACGCCAACGTTCTCTGCCTGGGAGCCCGCATGCTGGGTGATGAGTTGATGAAGGAGATTACCCGGGAATTCCTCGAGACCGGATTCGAAGGGGGCCGCCACTCGCGACGGCTGTCAAAAATAGAAAACCTGGCACAAATAGAAAACCTGGAGGAATGACTCCTCCAGGAGAGTTCATTTCGGCTGAATCCTCACCCTTTCACGAGTGACGATCCTTTTTGAGGAGGCTCTTCGAGAAGCCTCTTGCGGCCTCTATCTGCGACTCCTGCGTTTCCGTGCCTTGAGCCTGCGCGCCGGACTGTTGGCCATCCGGATCGCTTTCTGCCGCTCACGCTCCTTGCGGCGGCGTCTTTCCGATGGTTTCTCGTAAAAGGCGGAGCGCTTGATTCCCTTGGTGATTCCCTCGTTGTTGCACAGCTTCCGAAGACGTCTCAATGTCTTCTCGAGAGGCTCATTGTCCCTGAGCATAATCCGAATCATGCAGATCAAACTCCTTTCGTGATCCGATCGTTTGAAAAGAAACGATCGATAATATCAAATTCCTCGACGATCCGCTTCCATAAAAGGTCGCGGCCAGCCCTCGCAAAGGCTGCTACTTGCGCTCCTCCTCACGGATGATATCGAGAACGCCCGAGGGGGTCTCTGCCGCAAGTATTCTCTGTCTCGACTCGGCATCGTTCAAGAGTTTGGCGATCTCGGCCAACGTCTTGATGTGCATCTTGGTCTTGTTCTTCGGCGTCACCAGAAGAATGATCAGATGCGACGGGGTCGCGTCGATCGAGTCGAAGTCGACACCCTCCCTCGAAATGCCGAGACTGACCACCGTCTCGTTGATCAAGCCCACGCAGCAGTGGGGAATGGCGATGCCGTTCTCCATACCGGTCGACATCGACCGTTCCCGGTCGAGCAATCCCTGGAGGACCGGCTCCTTGATCTCAGCCGCGATCTGACCACTATCTTCCAGAAGTCCCGTCAGGTTCTCGATCAGATCCCATTTATCGATATCCTTGACATCAAGGATGATGGCCTTCTCGAGGAGAATCTCTGAGAGTTTCATGCTTGACCTGTCCTCTCAGCCGTACTACAGCGTTTGTTTTCTCGCTCAAAGGTTAAAAGGAAAAAATATAGTTTCACAGGCGCCTCATTGCAAGGGTATTGGGAGATTTCTGTAAACTTTCCAAAGAAAGGGGGTTCCCTTTATGAGCCCCTGACCGACGCGATTCGGCGCGAACCTGCCACGTTAGCGTAACTTTTGTTTTTATAATGCGTTGAGCCCACCAAGAACCGCGCCTCGTGAGCGAGCGGCCAAGAGACACGGGGGGCGGCCAAGATCAGAGCAATTCGGTGAAAAAGGCGAGGGTCGAGAGGCAAATGATCACCGAAAAGGCGATCAGCCCGATGGGAAGCGCTCCCTCCTCCATATCCCTCTTGAGCTGCTCCTCGCGCGCGATCCGTTCGGCCGGACCGAGACCGGCCGCGGTCCAGCAGGGGATCATGACGAGGAGTGCCAGACGGGTCGGGGCTTTGCGCGCGAACCGTCCCAGAACACCGGGCAACCCCTGGAAGAAGAAGAGGCTGCAAAGAGCGTTGAGCCCGTTGAGGACCAGATCGGTCGCCCAGTAGAAGAGGCGCGCCCCCTTGCGGTAGATGATGTCGAAATCGAGATTGATCGCCCGGACTTCGGAGGGGTAGAAGCCCGAGAAGAGGAGCAGCACGAAAGCGAGCGCCCCGAACAGGAGAAGCTGCAGCGATCCGATCACGTGGCTCGCCGTATAGGGCACATAGTCCACGGGATAGGGCAGCATCTGATAGAGGAAGCCGGGGCAGACCGCGAGAAAGACGCAGAAGAAGGCCGCGATTCCCATGGCGAGAAGCATATTGAGCGGCGGTTCCTTCGTCCTGATCCCCGAATCATGGCCGAAAAAGGTAAAGAAGGGCACCTTGATGCCCGCGTGGTCGAGCACCCCGGCAGATGCGAACTGGAGGATCAGCCAGATGGCGATCAGCTTCTCGTGGGCCGAGGCGCTGATGATCATCGATTTGCTCACGAAACCGGAGAAGAGCGGAAAGGCCGAGATCGACGCCGCGCCCACGAGACAGAAGAGGCAGGTGAGCGGCATCGTCTTGTAGAGCCCTCCCAGTTCGGTGCACTTGATCTTGCCCGTCCTGTAGAGGACCGCCCCCACCGACATGAAGAGCAGCGCCTTGTAGAGGATGTGGCAAAAGGCGTGCGACACGGTCCCGTTGATGGCGAGCTGGGTGCCGATTCCGATGCCGCACATCATGTATCCCACCTGGTTGATGAGGCTGTAGCCGAGCACGCGGCGGATGTCGTTCTCCAGGATGGCGTAAAAAATGGGGAAGGCGGTCATGAGCGCCCCGAGCCAGATGAGGAGCTCCGTTCCCGGAAAGGTGCGCGCCATGACGTAGACGGCGCTCTTCGTGGTGAGCGCGCTCATGAAGACCGCGCCGGTCACCGTCGCCTCCGGGTAGGCGTCCTTGAGCCAGGGGTGAAGGGGCGGGATGGCGGCGTTCACCGCGATACCGATGAAGATGAGCCACGACGAGACGCCCTCGAGGCCGATGTAGGCGAACTCGATCGTGCCCGTTTCGTGAATGGCGATCACGATTCCGGCCAGCAGCACGAGCCCCCCCACGATGTGGACCAGCACGTAGCGGAAGGCCGCCCGCTGCGATTTCCTGGTGCGGCGCGCCAGGATCAGGAAGGTGGAGCTGATGGCCATCACCTCCCAGAAGACGTAGAGCGAAAAGAAGTCGCCCGCCAGGGTCACGCCGAGCGCGCCGGCCGCGTAGAAGAGGGCAGCCACGTGCTGCAGGTCGTCCTCGACCTTGAGCGCGTAGAGCGTGCCGATGAAGGTGATGAGCAGGAAGATCGTGGAGAAGATGACGCTCAGCTTGTCGACCCGCGCCAGAACGAGATTGTAATCCAGAAAGGGAACGATCCAGCTCGCTCCCTCGGGAAGCTGGCGCAGACAATAGTAGGCCGCCACCGGAACGAGGAGCATGAAGGCCTGCTTGAGTTTCCCTCTGAACAGGGGAACGAGGCAGGCGCCCGCCACGAGGATCAGTGCCGGAGGGATGGCGCTACTCATAGTAATCCTCGTCTCTCTTGATGAGCAGTCGGAGCCCCTTGGCCACGAAGATGAGGGTCACATAGGAGACGAAGCCGTAAACCGCGAAGAAGGCCGGCATGTTCTCCCAGGGAAAACCGTGCTCCTCCCCCTCGGCGTGCCCGCAAAGAAGCAGGTCGAGCACGATGAGCAGGACCAGGATCCCGTAGAAGACGTAGAGCAGGCGCTTCACGTTCGCCGGGTTGTCGAAGATTTTGAGTTCTCGCTTCATTCCGAACGGTTCCACGCTCCGGCCATCAATGGGAGCTCAACAGGAAAGTCAGGACCAGATAAACGACGGCGACGACACACACGGCGAAGAAGACCGGCTTGTAGCCCGGAATCGGATCATGGGAGAGTTCCATCTTTTCTTGTTCCATCATCGACTCCGTGTCAGAAGCCTCGAGCCGCCAGCGAGGCGAGTTCGAAAAAGGGCTCGGGGTAGAAGAAGAGCGCGATCGACACCGCGGCAGTGATCAGAGGGGGAACGATTGCAAAGAGCGGCGCCTCGTCCACCTTGCGCTCGAACCGCGCTTCTTCGTCGGTGCAGAAAAAAGCCTTGTAAACGATGGGCAGAAAATAGGCCGCGTTGAGCAGCGAACTGCCGAGCAGAACGATCAGCATCGGGATCCGATCGGCCTCGAGCGTTCCGAGCACGAGGTACCACTTGCTGATGAATCCCCCGCAGGGAGGAAGCCCGATCACGCTCAGCGCGCCGATGAAAAAAGCGATCATCGTGAAAGGCATCCGGCGCCCGATGCCGGCCATCTCGCTGATGTACTTCTTGCCGGTGGCCACGAAGATGGCGCCGGCGCAGAAGAAGAGTGTGATCTTGCCGAAGGCGTGCATCGCCACATGCATCATCCCGCCCGTGAGCCCCTTGGGAGAGAGGAGCGCCGCGCCGAGCACGATGTACGAGAGCTGGCCGATCGTGGAGAACGCGAGCCGCCGCTTGAGCCCGTCCTGACTGAGAGCGATGAGCGACGACACGATCACCGTGAAGGCCGCGATCCAGCAGAGCACCGTGCCCAGGTCGAGAGAATCGAGAAAATCGACGCCGAATACGCCCGTCACAACGCGCAGGATCGAGAAGACCCCCACCTTGACCACGGCCACTGCATGGAGGAGTGCGCTCACCGGCGTGGGAGCGACCATCGCTGCCGGCAGCCACGCGTGAAAAGGCATGACGCCCGCCTTGGCAAAACCGAAAACAAAGAGGAGAAGGAGCGCCGTGAGCGCCGTCTTCGAGAATCCCGTCCCCATCAGAAAACCGCCCGACGCGAAATCGAGCGTGCCCGCCTGGCTGTAGCAGATCAGCATGGCGGGAAGCACGAATCCGATCGACGTTCCCAGGATGAATGTGAGGTACTTGCGCCCCGAGAGACGCGCCTCGCCATCCTGATGATGGGTCACGAGCGGGTAGGTCGAAAGGGAGAGGATCTCGTAAAAGATGTAGAGGGTGAGCAGGTTGGCGGCGAAAGCGACGCCGATCGTCGACGAGAGAGCGAGGGCGAAGAAACAGTAGTAGCGCGTCTGGCTATGCTCGTTGAGCCCCCGCATGTAGCCGATCGAGTAGGCAGAGGTGGCGATCCAGAGCGACGACGCCACCAGGGCGAAGAGCATGCCGAGCGCGTCGACGCGGAAGCTGATATCGAGGCCGGCCGTGAGAGGCACGAGCACGAACTCGATCGACGTGCCGTCGAGAACGAGGGGCACCATCGACGCCACGAGAAGGAGTTTCAGGCCGCCGGCCAGAAATGTCGCCCCCTCCCGAACATCCGGAATCCGGCGGAAGCAGATGATCGGAATCACTGCCAGGGCCGAAGCCAGAACGGCGAGCAGAGGCTTTATCGAGATTATCGTATCCATACTCGAAAGACTCGAATCGATTCGTCTGCCATCCGAAACCGTCCCCGGTATCGGATTCGATCACGCCGGCGGCACCGGCGCGGTCAGGATCATAACAAGGGCACGGTGAACTGAATCACCCTGTCCACGATAACGCCGGTAAAGAGGCCGATCACGACCAGGGCCGCCGCCACGACGAGAAGCGGCACGAGCATGCTGAGCGGCGCCTCGTCGAGCCGGCCCTCCCCGGCCGATCGGTGATCCTCCCCGTGAGCCCCGTTTTCGAAATAGGCCTTCTCGATGATCCGGAAGAAAAGCACGGCGTTCACCAGGCTCGAGAAGAGCAGCGCGCAGAGGTAGCCCCACTCCCCGGCATCGACAGCGCCCAGGATCAGGTACCACTTGCTGAAGAAACCGCACGTGGGCGGCACGCCGATCATGGCGAGGGCGCCGACCACGAAAGCCGCCATCGTGAAGGGCATCTTGCGGAAGAGCCCCTTCATGTCGTCGATGGCGTGGGACTTTTTCTTGTACATGATGATGCCGGCCACCATGAAGAGGCAGAGCGTCATCACGGCGTCGTTGAGAATATGCAGGACCGCGCCGGTGATGCCCATCCTGTTGGCGAGCCACACGCCCCCCACCATGTAGCCCACCTCGGCCACGATGAGGTAGGTGAGCATCTTCTTGAAATCCTTCTCCGCCAGGGCGCGCAGGGACCCGGCCACGATCGCGATCACCGCGAGCCAGACGATCACCCTGTGGAGCACGAAGGCTTCGAAGGTGAAGTCCGGCGAAAAGACGGAGAACATGATGCGGATCATGACGTAGACCGACACCTTGGTCATGAGCGGCGCCATGAGGCAGCTCGTGGCCGACGGCGCGAAGGTGTAGGCATTGGGCAGCCAGCCGTGCACCGGAAAGAAGGCCATCTTGACCCACACGCCCACGAGGATCAGAATGAAGGCGATCTGGATCGCGTTGGTTTCGTAGAGCCCGGCCACGATCCGCTGCAGGTCGGGCATGTTGAGCGACCCGGTCATGATGTAGAGGTGGCCCACGCCGAGGAGGTAGAAGCAGGCGCCGATCGTGCCGAGGATCAGGTAGTTGAAGCTCGCCAGGGGCGCGCGGTCCTCGCCGTTGGCGATCAGGGCGTAGCTCGTGAGCGCCGCGATCTCGAGGAGCACGTAGAGGTTGAAGGCGTCGCCCGTCGCGGTGATGCCGAGCAGGCCGGTGACGAGCAGGATGTAGAGCGTGTAGAACTGCGAGATCTTGTCGGGGATCTCCTGCTCGACCGATCTCTTCGAGTAGAGAGCGGTCACGAATCCCACGAAGGCGACCACGACGAGCACCATGCCGTTCAGGTGGTCGATCACGTACTCGATCCCCATGGGAGGCGGCCACCCGCCGAGTCGGTAGTGGATCGTTCCATTCTCGACCACCTCGAGCAGTGTGGCGACCGAAGCCCAGAGCGCCGCGGCCATCGCGCCGAGGGTGATGTAGAAACAGACAGCTTTCCGGTAGAGACCAACGATGCTGACGCAGAACGCCGACAGGAGGGGCACGACCACGAGCAGGATGGGATATTGTGTCGCCGCGCTCATCGGATCTGCTCCAGGATCTCGTCCTCCTCGAGAGTGCCGTAGCGTCTGTACAGTCGCAGGGCGAGCGCGAGCGCCACGCCGAGCGTGGCCACCGACACGACGATCGCCGTCAGCATGAGCACGTGGGGCAAGGGATTGACGTAATGTGCGGGATCGATCGCGCTCAGCGCGGCGTGCGCCGCACTCTCGGCGGTATGCGCGCCTTCGGAGGCCGCGCCGGCATCGCCGGCTGCCGCGTGTCCGTGATCGTGGCCGTGCTCGACGATCGGAATCATCCCGCCCCGCTTGGCGCCGATCGACACGTAGAAGAGGATGATCGCCGTCTGGAAGATGTTCATGCCGATGATCTTCTTCACCAGGTTCCGCTTGGAGATCATGGCGTAGAGGCCGATCATCATCAGCAGGATGTAGATCCAGTAGTTGTACTTTGCGACGATCAGATCCATCGCCTAGAGCCCCTTGTCATATTTTCCGCGAGAAGAGAGATTGGCGTAGATCGCCACCATGATGGCCATCACGGCGAGCGCAACGCCGATCTCGATCCCCAGCATCCCGTGGGAACGGGCCATATCCTTCTCGGAGGCGGGCAGCACGGCCGCCAGCCCGTCGTAGTCGAGAAAATTCGCACCCACGCAGAGGCAGAAGGCGCCGATCCCCGCGTAAACGAGCACCCCGGCGTTGCCCTGGATGATGCTCGTCCTCTCTTTCATGCGCGAGAAGATCTTGCCCAGGTTGTAGCTGATGGCGAGGAGGATGAAACTCGCGCCGAGCATGACTCCCCCCTGAAACCCGCCGCCCGGGCTGTGGTGTCCGTGCATGACCACGTAGAGCGCGAAAAGCTGGATGAAGGGGAACACGATGCGCGCCACGTTCTGCACGATGATGTCCTGGCGAACCAGTTCGGACGACCTCTCCTCCGGAACAGTCTGCCGCTTGCGGTCGTAGGTGCGGAGCACGAAGATCACCGCGATGCCGGCCGCGAAGATCACCGCGGTCTCGAACATCGTGTCGAAGCCCCTGTAGTCGGCGAGTACGGCGGTCACGATGTTGGGCACCTGCGTCTCGTTGACGGCCTCGGTGATGAAATGGGGCGACAGGTGGGTGCTCGCCGGGGATTGGGGATCGCCCCAGTCGGGGAAATCATCGGCGGCGATGATGAGCAGGATCCCGGTGATCACGACTGCGATGAAGCAGATGATCTTCAATCTTTGGTCCTCCTCGTGGTTCGAAAGACGGCGGCGACAAAAAACACGGTGCTCACGCCCGCGCCCACGGCCGCCTCGGTGAAGGCCACGTCCACGGCAGCCATCTCGGTCCAGAGGAGGCACATGAGAAAGCTGTAGGCGCCGAGGATGATGGCCGCGCTCAGCAGGTCCTTCACGTGAATGGCCGCAACGGCGCAGATCACCACGAGAAGGAGGATGACGAGATCGAATTGCCAGATCATGAGCCGTCTCCTTCCCCGTCGCCTTCCGCCTTCCGGCCGGATGGGTCCCTCGTCCATGGTTCGGCGCCCGACTCGAATCCCGCGTCGAGGATGGCGTGACTCGCGGTGGGGCTCGCCAGAAAGATGAAGACCGCAATGAACATGATCTTGACACTCACGAGCAGGGTGTCGCCCGAAAAGTGATTGACGTTGTAGAGAGCGAGGCCGGTGAGGATCAAAACCGTGGAGAGCGTGTCGCCTTTGCCCGCGGCGTGCATCCGGCAGTAGAAATCGGGCAGCCTGACCACCCCCACCGAGGTGGCGAAAAAGAAAAGGAATCCCGCGCTGATGAGCACGATGGAGATCACCTCGATCATGGGGCACCTCCTTCGCCGTGATCGTCGCGGCCGAAAGCCCTCGGCGCCAGACGGCGGCGGTGCTGAAAAAAACGGGACGCCGCCAGGGCGGCGATGAAATTGAGCAGGGCGTAGGCGAGCGCGATGTCGACGAACATCTCGACACGCGCGTAGATCACGCCGATGATCACGAGCAGCACGGTGGTCTTGGTGCCGATCACGTTGACGCCCATGATCCGGTCGATCGCCGTGGGCCCGGCCACCACCCTGTAGAGGGGCAGGAACATAATGCCCAGGAGCCCCACACCGACAGCGATCAGGAAGGATTCCATGGCTCAATTCCCCCTGCGCGTTTTCAGGAAAACGCGGCGGACATGATCTTCCATCTTGGCGGGAATGTCGTCTCCGGGGAGATCACCGGCCGCCGTCTTGCTGATGGCGTGCACCACGAACTCGTCGTCCACGATCCGTACCGTGATCGTCCCGGGAGTGAGCGTGATCGAGTTGGCGAAGGTCACCTTGGCCAGGTCATTCTTCAAGCGCGTCTTGAAACGGACGATGCGCGGATCGATCTTCTCCTTCATGCGCGGGTGGAGGGTCAGGTAGGCCACATGGAAATTGGCCAGCAGAATCTGCCAGAAGAGCCAGGGCAGATACCAGGTGAAACGCCACGCGATGCCGATCCGGTCCTTTTCTTTTTTGTCCTCGAAGAGCAGGTCCTTGGAAACGAGACTGACCACGAGACAGCAGACAAATCCGAGGGACAGGTGGAAGGCGTCGACCTTGCCCGAGAGAAGGAGCCAGAATCCTGCCATCAACAGAAATGTATAAATAAAGCTCATCTCCTCGCTCCACATTATGAAGGAGAATTTTCGAGACTCCTGTCCGGGAAGGCCCCATAAAACAGCTCAATCGTACCGATTTCAAGCCCCAAGACCCAAATGGCGAATGGAGATTCTATTCAGAAACAGGAGCAGGATATTTGGTAACGAAACGAATCGACAAATCTGGACAGTAAGAGATGACCGTTTGACAATCACAGGATTCGATATTAATACTCAGGGGCGATCAAGGGGATTCGATTCACAAAAATCTTCATAACAGGACCCCTTCAGAGACATCATAGTACGTTAAATCACAACAAGTTATACATCAATTAACTCAACGAAAAAGGCCTGCCACATTTTTTCATTGTCCAAATGTGGCAGGCCTTAATAGACTATCGCGGTTTACGGAAGAATGGCCTGAAGAGCTTACCAAACAGCTTCGAGGCCACCCTCAGGGGGGGGACAGCACTCCCCCCCTCGAGGGGTTTTTCAGAATGGCCTTCAAAGTCGATGATAAACATTTTGAAGCGTCGATCCCGTCGTTCCACGTCTCCCCCATCCCCACTCGCTGACCTATCCCTCAGCCGTCTTCGTTTCTTCTTTTTCATGTGAATCTCTCCTAAAAACTGGTGGGCCTTCCGGGTTAATTTCCAAGGGCCGGAATGGAAGGCTTGGACCATGCCCTTAACGAAAATTCAATTCAGCACACTCTGATCTGGTGGCCATTCCCTTCGACGTGTCGATGACCTTTTTGAATAAAACAAAGTTGATATCTGAGAAACAAAGGCACTCCGTTTTCAAAAAAAGTTTTGATATCAACAGATGCACTCCGCCGACGTCCCACACTCGCCAGTTTCATTTCAAATGAGTTTCGCGACCAAAGATCCTTGACCGGGACCAACACTGTCGAGGCTCGGTCCAAGGGAGCGTTATCAAACAGCGACCTGTATCAAATTTCAAGAGCGAGTCTGTTCGTGGAAGGCCCCAAGAGGCAATACCTTTCTCCATGATTCCCTGTTCAGCGAATCAAGTCTTGATAACACGCCCACTTTTCCTCGATTCGAGGAATATCTCTCCCCCCGGCCCGGTCCAAGATTCGAATTCATTGGGCGCGGTCTTCTGAAATGCAAAATATCCGTGGAGGTTGACATCTCGACGCAGCGCCTGTATGTTCTGCCAATTAAAGACGTTGGGGCAAAAATTGAAACACTCTACTGGAGGATGTTCCGGGATGAAACCGATCCCTTTCACGCTCCTTCCGCTGCTCTTGGTGGGTTTTCTCGTTTCGGATCTCGCCGCCCAAGAACATTACGACATAACTCTGGACGAAGATTATTATTATCTTCAGTTCGACGAAACCAATGGCGCGCCGATCGAGGAACTGATCGATCTCTGCAAAGAGATCACCGGCTTTCCGATCAAATACAACAAGCAGGAAGTCGAGGGGCAGATGATCGTCATCCTCGGCGTGCAGCGTGTCAAACGGGACAAGAAGAGTTTCTTCGAATATTTTCAATCGGTCATGGTGAGCTACGAGTTCATCTGCTCCTCTTACGGTCCCGAGGAAGCTCCCTACTTCATCACTGTCCAGAAACTCGGCACCGGCCCGCGCAGCGGCATGATCCAGTCCCAGGCCCCGGTGATCGCGCGCGAGATGCTCGACAAGTACAAAGACAACCCCGGGATGCTGATCACCACGACGATCCCGCTCAAGTACATCGCTGCGCGCGACATGATCTCCTCCCTCTCGTCCCTCGTGGGCCAGGGCGCCATGAGCCTCGAGTCGATCCGGCCCGTGGAAAACGCGAACTCCCTGGTCATCACCAGCTTTGCAACAAAGGTGTGGGGTATTTCCAAGCTGATCACGCTCATGGACGTTCCCCCCTTCGAGCCCGATGTGAAGATGGAAAAGCGCGAGCTCCTCTACGCCGTGGCGGACGAGCTCGAGCCGGTCCTCACCAACCTGATGCAGGCGGCCCAGAACCTCCGCCCCGGCCAGCAGCCCCAGGCGCGCGGCGGCGGAATCCTGCGCGAACCGGAACCGAAGATCATCGCCGAACCGCGCACCAACTCTCTCCTCTTCACCGGGTCGGAATCCGACGTGGCCCGCATCGCCAACTGGATCGACATCCTCGACATCGAAGTCGATCCGAGGGGAGACATCCACGTCTACCGCCTCAAGAACACTCTGGCGGCCGACATGGAGGAGGTGCTGAAGGAGTTGATCGAGGGGCAGAATCAGCAGGGCACGGCGCGCCCCCCGGGCGCGGGCGGCACTGTCCAGCCGGGCAGCCTCGAGGCGCCCGCCCACGTGGTGGCCGACGAGCCGTCCAACTCGCTCATCATCACCGCCTCCAAGACCAAGTACGCCCAGCTCCTCGAGGTGATCAAGAAGATCGATGTGCGGCGCCGCCAGGTGCTGATCGAGTGCGCTGCCGTGGAGCTCACCGACCGGATCGACGAGGCGCTCGGCGTGGAGCTCGCCGGACTCGACCTCAAGGTCGACGCCGACGGCAATCTGATTACCGATGACTACACCAGGCCGTGGGGCTTCTCGAGCTTCGGACTCTCCGAGTTCACCACTGATCCGGACACCGGCTTTCCCAACCAGAGGGTTCCGTCGATCGGGACAGGTTTCACCGGCGGTATCTTCAACGGCCAGGACTTCGCCATCCCCTTCCTGCTCTACATGCTGGACCAGACCCAGAATTCCAATATCCTCTCCATGCCGTCGGTGCTCACCAACGACAACGAGGAAGCGCTCATCACGAATCTCGACGAACAGCCCACGTTCACCACGTCGCAGGGCACCAATTCGGACCAGACCTCGTTCGACGAATTCGAGGAAGCGGGTATCACGCTGCAGATCTCGCCCTCGATCTCGGCAGGCAATTATCTCAAGCTCTATGTCAACATCGAGGTCTCCAGCTTCGACGAGGCATCGACCTTGAGCCCGCCGCCGAAATCGACGCGTACCATCGAGACCCACGTGACCATCCCCGACGGGCACACGATGATCGTCGGCGGTGTTCTGACAGACAACGTGACCGAGGCGTCGTCCAAGGTACCCTTCCTCGGCGACCTTCCCTTGATCGGGTGGCTCTTCCGGAGCACGAGCGAGACGCAGCGGAAGGTGAACCTTTACGTGTTCATCACGCCCCACATCATCGGCGACGACTTCGCCAACCTCGACGAGATCTCCAAGAAGAAGAAACAGGAGGTCGAGAAACTCACCGGCAAGGTGAGGATCTTCGATCCCGATTTCGAATACACAGACGCTGACAAGGCCGTGGTCGACGCGGGGATGAAGTATGTCTTCGAGATCCCCTCGCTGGCCGAACCCGCATCGGGCGAGGTCGACGCCGAGTACCTCGAGCCGATGAAATCCGAAGACGACGGAATGGGCGAACAGTAATGGACGCGATTCAGGTATCCGATCAGACGTCGACGGGAATGTTCGACGACATCATCAGGCTCCTCAGGGATGAGGGCAAGCTCTCCGACGAGAAGATCCAGGACTGCCTCAAAATGCGGGAAAAGTCGGGGAGTACTCTCGACAAGATCCTTCTCGCAAAGGGGTATCTGTCCGAGCCGGAGGTGCTCAAGATCTTCAGCCTTTTCCTCGCTCTCGAGTACCGCGGCGATCTGCGCGAGGTCACCGTTCCAAAGGAGTTTCTTGACAGGGTGCCTGTCCATTTCGCCCGGAACTACAATCTCATCGGCCTCGGCTCGGTCAATGGCTCGATGCAGGTCGCCACGTGCGATCCCTTCGAAATCCATCCGATGGATGAGCTCTCGGCCATGCTGCGCGTCACGGTGGAGCCCGTCTTCTCGCCCCGCGCCGAGATTACATCGCTCATCAACCGCGCGTACAAGAACCGCATGGACGCCGTCGACGAGGCGCTCGACGACCTCGACGAGGAAGAGGGGATCGTCAACCTCACCGCCGAGGCGCTCGAGGAGGGCGAGGACCTGCTCGATGTGGCCAACAAGGCGCCGATCATCAAGCTCGTCAACATGATCCTCTTCCAGGCGCTCAAGATGAGGGCGTCCGACGTTCACATCCAGCCCTACACCGACCGCGTCCAGGTACGCTACCGCGTGGACGGTATCCTCTACGACATGGAGTCGGCTCCCAAGAAGATCCAGGACGCAATCATCTCGCGTATCAAGGTCATGAGCAAGATGGACATCGCCGAGCGCCGGCTGCCCCAGGATGGACGTGCCACCCTGAGGATCGGCCAGGGCGACGTGGACGTGCGTATCTCATCGGTCCCCTCGTCCAACGGCGAACGGATCGTGATGAGGCTCCTCGACAAGACGGCGCGCGTCTACCGGCTCGGGGAGATCGGTCTCGATCCGGATAACCTGGCCGTACTCCGCAAGTATATCGCCTACACCCACGGGATCATCTTCGTCACCGGGCCGACCGGATCGGGCAAGACGACCACCCTCTACGCGGGTCTCACCGAGCTGAACGCCTCGGAGAAAAACATCCTCACCATCGAGGACCCGATCGAGTACAACCTCGACGGGGTCAGCCAGGTGCAGGTGAACAACAAGAAGGGCCTCACCTTCGCCGCCGGGCTCCGCTCCTTCCTGCGCCAGGATCCCGACATCATGATGGTCGGCGAGGTGCGCGACAACGAGACCGCAGAGATCGCCATCCGAGCGGCGCTCACCGGCCACATGGTGCTCTCCACGCTCCATACGAACGACGCGGCCAGCGCCGTGACCCGTATGCTCGACATCGGTGTGGAGCCTTACCTGGTTTCGTCGTCGGTCGTGCTCGTGATCGCCCAGCGCCTGGTGCGCCTCATTTGCCCCAAGTGCAAGACCCAGATCGCGCCCGACAAGTCGACGGTCAAGAAGCTCAAGGAGGCCGGAATCGCTCCCGACGCCTTCGCCGACGGCAAGGTATGGATCGGCGAGGGCTGCGACTACTGCTTCGATTCGGGTTATGTCGACCGGACCGCCATCTACGAAATGCTGCCTGTTGACGATGCGGTCAAGGACCAGGTCATGGACAGGGCCGGGGCGAGCATCATCAAGAAGAGCGCCATCGATCGCGGCGCGCTGAACACGCTCCGCATGGACGGCATCAACAAGGTGCTAAAGGGATCGACGACGATCGACGAAATCCTGAGAGTCACCCAGTTGGACGTGGTTTAAGGTTCAGGTCGGCGTTGACCAGCTGAGGAAACAAACGCATGCCGGTTTACGAATACAAGGCGTTCAGCGAGAAGGGCGAGACGCGCACAGGCGTCATCGACGCCGACACCCCGCGCGAGGCGCGCAACAAACTCAAACGCGAAAGCCTCCACGTGGTCGGCCTCAAGGAACTCAAAGAGGTCGCCAAGGGCTCGTCGAAAGGATTCTTCCACAAGCTCTTCGTCAGAAAACGCCAGATCGGCGAACTCGCGATGGTGACGCGCCAGCTGGCAACCCTGCTCCAGGCCGGCATCCCGATGGCGGAGGCGATGCGTGCTCTGATCGAGCAGATCGAGAACAAGAAGCTGGAGACCGTTTTCCGCGACGTGCGCGAGAAGGTCACACAGGGCCTCAGCTTCGCCGAGGCGCTCGCCCACCACCCCGCCTACTTCAGCGATCTCTACGTGAACATGATCAAGGCGGGCGAGGCGGCCGGCAACCTGGAAACCACCCTCATGCGCCTCGCCCAGTACATGCTCAAGCAGAACAGGGTGCGCAACAAGATCCAGGCCGCGCTCATGTACCCCATGGTGATGGTCGCCGTGGGCGTCATCGTCATCTCCGTGCTCATGACCGTGGTCGTTCCCAAGCTGGTGACCCTGATCAAGCAGAAGGACTCGGTCCTGCCCACGCCCACGAAGGTCCTCATCGCTTCGAGCAACTTTCTCGTCGACTTCTGGTATATCCTGGCCCTCGGTTGCCTGGCCGTCTATCTGATCTGGGCCGCGATCAGGCGGACCGAGCAGGGTCGTTTTTCCACCGACAAGATGATACTCAGGATGCCGATCTTCGGCGACCTCTTCAACAAGCAGGCGATCAGCCGCTTCGCCGTCACTTTTTCCACGCTCCTCAAGAGCGGTGTGCCCGTTCTCGAAGGTTTGCTCATCGTGAAGAACATCGTGGGCAACGCCGTGGTGGCCAAGGTCCTCGACACGGTGCACACGCGCATCATGGAGGGAACGGATATCTCCTCGCCGCTCAAGAAAAGTGGTGTCTTTCCCCCCGCAGTGGGATATATGATTGCCGTGGGAGAACAGTCAGGCGAACTGGAGGACATCCTCGAGACGATCGCCGGCGCTTACGACGAGGAGATCGAGATCGCCACGCAGAAAATGACGGCGCTCATCGAGCCTGTCCTGATCCTGCTGATGGCGACGGTCGTGGCGTTCATCGTCCTCTCCATCATCCTGCCGATGCTGCAGCTCAGCCAGGTGGGGTAGTTACGCGCGCGTTGCTGATCGAGATATAAAGGCCGCTCTACGTTGAAGCGATTCTTCTACACCCTCCTCAAGAAACTTCCCCTGATCCTCGCCATCGTGATCGCGCCGCTCACACTCTTTCTGGTGCTCCATCTCCGGCCCGAGTTCCTCGAGTTCCTCCGGCTGCCACAATCGGAGAAAAAAACCGAGAAGGAGGTCGAGCTCGAAGTGGACACGGGCGCCGACTGGGACCGGGAGGCCGCGCTCTGCGCCACCGCCGAGGACTTCAACAACCTGGCCCAGAAAGCGTGGAAAGCCGGAAGGGGACGGCTGTCCGAGGATTACTACAAGAGCGCCCTCGGTCTCGATCCGGAGAACGAGACAGCCCGCATCGAACTGGGATACACCCGCTTCGTGCCCGAAAAGCACCTCGTCGATTTCAACGAGCTTCTCCCCTACTTTCTCGGGGACGAGGCCAAGAGCTACATCAACCTGCATGCCCAGTGGCTCACCCCCTCGGAGAAAAAGGCTCTCGTGAAGCGGTGGAACATCGAGAGCCAGCTGCTCGCCGGCCGCCGGGCCCGGGGCCGGGCGCTCGAGGAGAGTCTCGGCACGAAAACTTGGACCGGACTGGGCGAACACGACCTCTTCAAGAAAATCATCGCATCCTGGGATTACAGGATCGACGGAACGCACCCGCACTTCGTCTTTATCATCGAGGGCGAACAGGAACCGGGACAAGAACCGGCAACCGCTTTCCTCGACACCCTGGCGAGCGACTTGACCCATATGCTCGCATCCTTCCGTTCCCACTGGCTTCCGGCTCCGGCAGAGGCCGGCGACGAGGACGACTTCGGAAGGTACCACGTTTTCGTGCTCAAGGACCCGCGCGTTACGGCGCGACACGCGCCCCGGCTCTCGGGGGGACGCGCGCGGAGCGGCGCGGTCTCCTTTCTCGACGAGGCCACCGGTCTGCTGGTCACCAGCCTGCCGGCGGACAGGATCCTCTACTCGGGATCGGGCTCCAGCCGCCGGGCGATGGTTCAGCCGTTCGGCCGCGCGATCCTGAAACACCTCTGCAAGCGCCCGGCGCCGTTCTGGCTCGCCGAGGGGATCTCCCTCCTCCTGCCGATGGGACGCGGTATCGACTCGAAGGGCGCGCTGCGGCTGAACGGCGCCGGAATCGTCAACAGCAGCGTGTTTACCGACTGGCTGGCCGAGGGGATTCTGGACGAGAAGCGGAACCGGGCGCGGGACCGCTCCGGCCCGTCCGCCGAGGACCGGATCCCATGGCCGCTGGGGCTCGAGAGCCTGCTCGCCTGCGACTCGGCCGAAATTCTGCGCGCAAAATGTGCAAACGACGGGGCCTTCGCGAACTCCCTCGAGATCTACGCCCTCTTCTGTCACTACCTCGCCCGCAAGAAGGATGCTGATTTCACGAGCCGTTACGCCACGCCCTGCCTCGCGGCGCAACCGCCCGCGGATTACATCGACACCCTGCTGGCGGGAAACACCCTTCAGTCGATCGAGCAGGCGATGGTCGAACGCTATATCAGCGAGCGGGCGCGCGGCGACCTGACCGCCGCGCTGCGCGAGTTGCACGGCTCGTCGAGAAGAAAGCCGACCGAGAAAGAGGCGCGGCAATCTTCGACGGACGCCGAGATCCCCTTCTTTGAAGAGAAGGAACTCCTCGCTCTGATCGGTCCCGGCATGACGGCCGAACTGTACAGAACACTCGTCATCCACCTGGCAAGAAAGCATGGTGTCTGCCGGACCGAAAAGCTCCTGCGCGGCGGGCTCCACCGGCCGGATGCGCCGAGCCTCTCCAAGAGCGGCTTCGAGAGCGAATGGCGCGACCTGCAAAAATGCGCTCGTTTCTTTCGGGAAAAACTCGGCGCCCTGGCCGATGCCGAGTTCGCGTACCGCCTCGGCGAAGTCGAGGCGCGCCTGATCGACGCGAACGCTGACAACCTGATCTGGAAACCTCTCGAGGAGGGACAGGATCTCTCCACCCTTCCCGACCGGTGCCGCGTCGCCAAGACCGCTGACGCAGGGGAGATCACCATCGTCTCCCCCCACACGGCCCTACCGCTCGAGTTTGCCGTGAGCCGTTTCAAGAAGGTTCTCGCCGCCGACTCATTACAGGACCGGGTTGCATACTGCCGGCTCTTCGTCTTCACCGTGGATGGCACGCGGTTTCTCATGGAACTCAACAGCCTCGAGGGCGCGGGCGAGGTTGAGAGCTTGAGGCAACGACTTCCCCTCTACACGGATGCCCAGGCCGGGGCTGGTCTGGTCTCCGTACTCGCCGGCGAGAGATCGGGCACCGCGACAGACGTGATCGACTTCTTCAAACGCCAGGTGCGCAAGGCGAAGGGAACGGGCGTGCTCCGGTCTCTCGACCGGGATCGGATCGAGGCGGTCGTCAAAAGCCTTCTGTACAGGACCTTTGTCGATGAGAACAGCTACCTGCGAACCAGGTTCAACGGTTTCGAAGGGATGGACGAAGGCCGCGCGCGCTTCGTCTATGATCTGGCCGCCAGGGAGCAGAAAGATGATTTCGATTTCCGTCCCTCCCCCCTGGCCGACACCTTGACGGAAAAACTCCGCGCCGATACCGTGTACGCGCCGCGATCGTTCCAGTTGAAAAAGGAACGCCTCTCGGCATACGGTTCCGATTTCGTCCGGCTCCGGCCGGTATTCGCGGGAGCGATCGAAATCAAGGTGAGTTTCAGTTTCGCGCCGAAGAGGGAAAAGAAACTGCAAGAACCTTTCTACTTCTATTTCGGTTGCACCGACGAGGAGGGGAAGGAATATATCGCCTCCGCCTGCCTGGCCGCAATCGATATCAACGGCCGTCTGACCGGATCTAAAGCCGGCGCCGGCGATCCTGTCGCCTGCGCGGCCGATCTTGCCGTTGACAAGACCTATTCGGCGGCCCTCTCCTGTTCGGACACAGGGGTGGCGCACGTCTTCGGCGGCGCCCGCATCACGACTCCGGACATCAAGGGAGGCGCCGGCGGTACGCGCCGCGGCCAGGTCTTCGTCTGGGTCCACGGACCCCGGTGGTTCCACATCGAGGGGCTCGAGGTCGATGCCGCGATCGATCCAATCTGGCTCGACAGCCGGATCGCCCCCCTGGTGGATGAGGAGTATGCCAAAATCATGAACTGATTAAGATATTTCGAGCACCTATTCCCAAAATATCTCCGGGAATATGTTATTATTAAAACTGTCCAAAATTACGAATTCAAAAAGACCGGGTCATGTCGAGCGACCAAGGCGCGAGCATTCCTGGCCATCCCAAGGAGACTGAAATGTTCAAGAATCGTAAATCCGGACCAGAAAGGGGTTTCACCCTGATCGAGCTGATGGTGGTCGTCGCCATTCTCGGCGTGCTCGGTCTGGTGGTGGCAACCAATGTCTTTCCCTATTTCGCACGGTCGCAGCAGACCGTGGCCAAAACAAATATCGATACCCTGAAAGCCACCGTGCAAAAGTACAGGCTCGACAATTTCAGGCTACCCGACAGTCTGCAGGTCCTCCTCGATCCGAACGAGCACAATGCCGACGAGGCGTACCTGGAAAATTCCGACATCCTCTACGATCCCTGGGGAAACGAGTATCTCTACATCGTCGAATCGTCGAAGAGTTTCGAGATCAAGTCGCTCGGATCGGACAACGTGGAGGGCGGCGAAGGGGATGCCCGAGACATCTCCTCGAAGGATACGCGGCATGAAAAGGATGCTGGATATTGACAGGTCTTTCCCTGTCCGCACAAGCGTTTTTTGTGTCCGCACAAGCGTTTTTTGTGTCCGCACAAGCACTGGGGGAATCGCGTGAACGCGCGTAAGGCAGCTTTCACCTTGATCGAATTGATGGTCGCCGTGGCTGTCCTCGGCCTGTCCATGACCATCGTCTTTCTAAAGGTGGACACACTCCTGCCGGGCAGCCGTTTGCAGGCCGCGGCCAAGAAGGTCGTCACCGACCTCGAACTCATGCGCAGCCAGTCGATCTTCAGCGGATTGACGATCCACCTCGAATATAGTCCGGGATTCAACAGTTACCGAGCCTATTTTCCCGTGCTCTTCGACGACGACGGAAACGTGAACGGCGCCGGAGAAACGGTGATCCTCGAATCTTCCCGCGCAGGGGCCAAGATCGAGATCGAGGACGTGGCCGTGGGATTCACCGACGACGCGGAAGGCGATTCAACGGCGCTCACGATCAACATCAGACCGGACGGATCGCTCACGGGCCACATCGTTCACCTTTTAGATCCGAATTCGGGAGACCGGATGTCGATACGGATCGCGAGCCTCACCGGTTTCGCGGAAATACTGGAGGGCTCCGTGGGCTATCAGGAGGTGAGCGATGAGTCGTTCTAGGCACGTCCCGCCGGCCAGGCACGTCCCGCCGGGCAGAAGGGGCTTCACCCTCCTCGAGGTCATGGTCTCCGTCGCCATTCTGGCCGTGGCCGTCGTGCCCATGCTGCTCACACGCGAACGGTGCTACAACATGGCCTACGACACCAAGGTCATGCGCACCCTGCAGGACATGGCCCAGCAGCAGCTCGCTCACATCTCGATCAACATCATCCGCGGCGAGGGAGCGGGCGAGCTCGAGGGCGCGCCCGGCTTCTACTACGAGTACACCGTCACGATCTACGATTTCCGTTCCGGGCTCGAGGACGACGAGAACGAGGACGACAACAACGAGAGCCGCCTCGATACATCGAACGCACCCGGTGATGCGGTGTTCGCTGATGAGGATGTGGAGGACGTGGGGCCGCTCATGGCGCGCCACGTGGTGATCAAGGTCTTCGCGCCCGATGAGGATGATGCCAAGGGGATCGAATACACGATCGACACTTACATCCCCCTTCTCATGACGGAGGACCAATTCGAACGCCTCCAGGAAGAGAACCAGGACGAGGAGTTTTGACGTGAAGAACCGCATCAGACCAACCTCCGGATTTACATTGCTCGAGGTGCTCGTCTCGATCCTGATCGTCAGCCTCGTGATGACCGCCACCTACGGTGTTCTTTTCACGACCCTCAACGCGCGAGACACGATCGAGAAGGAAAATCTCGAGAAAAAGATCGGCCCCGCGATTCTCGACCGGATCGAGAGCGACCTGAGCAGCGCCTGGTGCTGGAACATACACCAGAACGACGTCTTCTTCGGCGAGTCGCGGATCATCAGCGGCGAGCGGGGAGACTACTTTCATTTCATCAGCACCCAGAACTCGTCGCACACGATCGAACAGGACGGACGGCCGGTCAGGTCCGACCTCACCGAGGTCTCCTATCTTCTCCGGCAGAATCCGATCAACCCGGAAAAGCTCCAACTCTGGCGGCGCCAGGATTTCCACGTGGACGACAAGATCGCCGAGGGTGGTCTGTACGAGCTGATCTACGAACGGATCATTTCCTTTCGTATCACCTATTTCGCCGACCTCCACGAGGACGCCGAACGGCTCGAGGAATGGAATGCGGCCAAGAGGGGCCGTTTCCCCGCCGCCATCGAGATCCTGCTCGTCATGGAAATCGATCCCACTCTCTCCGGGTACGCGCTCGACGAGATGAAACGCGATCGCCTGACCTACCAGCGGGTGATTTTCATGCCCAGCGGCTCGGAGCTGACCATGGCGGTCCGGCCCGTGATCCCCTCCTTCGACGAAAATTCCGGTGAAGAAGCCGGCGCCGGCAGCGGGGACGGGGATGAAAAGAACGAATTCGGAGGCGGCGGAGGCGGACCTGCCTCCGGCATGGAAGACGGAGGCGACGACACCGGCGGACTCGGCGATGGATCGGGAAGGCCGCCCCCCCCCCCCCCGCCCGATCTTCCCGACTTTCCCCCGGACCAGGAACCCCCCGACGACATGGATCTGGACGAACTACTCAAGCTGCTCGGCGGGCGGGGATGAGAATTTCTTCCCGTCATGGCGCTCGCGGCGCCTTGGCGAAAAGGCACTTCACACGGCGACACTTCGCGCGTCCCTGGATCAGAGGGGCATGATCTTGGTCAGACCGTTCATGTAGGGTTGCAGTGCGGCGGGGATCTCGATTCCGCCGTCAGCGGTCTGATACTGTTCCATGATGGGAATGAGGATTCTGGGCGAGGCGATCACCGTGTTGTTCAGGGTGTGGGCATAGTGGACCTTGCCGTCCTCGTCGCGGTAGCGCAGGCCGAGCCTTCGCGCCTGGAAATCGTGGCACCGCGATGCCGAGTGGGTTTCGCCGAACGACTCGCGGCTCGGCATCCACGCCTCGATATCGAACTTCTGCACCTGGGGCATTCCGAGATCGCCGCCGCAGACGTTGACCACGCGGTAGGGCAGCTCGAGCTCCCGCAGGATCTCCTCCGAGTTATCGAGAATGATGGCGTGCTCGGCGAGCGACGTGGCCTCGTCGTTCCGGCAGATCACGACCTGTTCCACCTTGCGGAACTGATGCACCCTGTAGAGCCCCCTGGTGTCGCGGCCCGCGGCGCCCGCCTCGCGGCGGAAGCAGCTCGACATCGCCGCCATGCGGAGCGGCAGCTCTTTCCCGTCGAGGATTTCGCCGGCGAAAAACGACGTGAGCGGGACCTCGGCCGTTCCCACCAGATTGAGGGGATCCTTCTCCATGCGGTAGACCTGGTCCTCGCCGTTGGGAAAAAACCCCGTGCCTTCCATGGCCGCGTCCCTCACGAGAACGGGGACGCAAAAGGACTCGAATCCCTTGGCCGTTATCCGGTCCATGGCAAAGGAGAGCACGGCCCGGTTGAGCTGCTCGCCCGCGCCGCGCAGGATGTAGTTTCGTGTTCCCGACATCCTGCCCGCCCGTTCGATGTCGAGGATCTTCAACCTCTTGCCGAGTTCCACATGGTCGAGCGGCTCGAAATCGAAAGCACGAGGCTCGCCCCAGCGCTTGATCTCCACGCTGTCCGCGTCATCCTTGCCTTCCGGGACATCGCCGTGGGGCACATTGGGCACGTGGAGCATGAGCCGGTTGAATTCGCTCGACCGCTCGTCGAGAGCGGCGTCATTCTCGCGGATTTCCTTCTTCAGACTCTTGAGCAGTGCGCCCAGCTCGGCGCGCTGCTCGGGCGGCGCCGATCCGATCTCCTTCGACTTGCGGTTCATCGTCGCCTTGAGCTCGTCGCCCTTGAAGATGAGCGTGCGCCTCTGCTCGTCGAGCTCGAGGATCCGATCGACGTCCGCGTCGATGTGCTTCTTGACCGCTCCCTGGCGGACCAGATCGGGATTCTGTCTGATGAATTTGATATCGAGCATGTCACTCCCAGTCGCTCTCGATCGGACCGCCGAGAGTCTTGTGCTTCTTCAAAACAAGGCGCACCTCGAGATCGACTTTCTTCTTGTACTCGTATTCGAAATCGAGCGGATGCCAGACGCAATACTGGTCGTTGTACCAGTCATCGACGGTCGGCTTCTTCATCTCCTCGCCCTTGACGAGCATCCTCTTGGATCCCTTTGGCCTGATGCTCACTGCCGGCGCGGGCACGTCGTCGAAGAACACGCCGTAGATCTCGCCCGACCGCCCGAAAATATTGATCGACTTGCCCGTTATCTTGTACTTTCCACCGAAGGGTCCGGCCGAGAATTTGAACTTGAAGGGAGCGCCGAGCTCGATGACCGTCTCTTCGCCTTCCCTCACGAAAAAGGGCTTGTAGTTGCCGCGGTAGATGCGGATCTGCTGAAGCTTGTTCTTCTTGCCCGAGACGATCTTGCCGTAGCTGAACTCGTACTTTCCGACCGGAATGGACACGGGCTTCTTGAGAGCGCCCGCAACGTCGAAGAAATTGTGCGCGCCATCCCGATCGAGTCCGCGGATGATGAGGTAGGTCGGCTTGGAGCCGCCCTTCCAGTTGACGCGCACCAGGCCGGTCGGCGTTTCGACCTCGGTGGTGGCCACGTTCCGGCCGAAACGGTCCGGCTCGACGAGGTAGAATTTCTCCCCGATCGGCATGATGCGCGACAGGGGCACGGCTTTCTTCGACTTGCCCGCCATCACGGCGTCGGTCGTCCAGTAGGGCCACTCGCCATTGGTGATGCCGTCGGCACGGTAGGGCAACGCGTCGCCGTAGACGCCCGACGTGTTGTCATCGATGAGCACGAAGTTGCCTCCCAGCACCTTGCCCTTCATGCTGCACCCGATCCTGGAGCGGATCACCATCCAGCCTTCGCTCGGAGCCATGTTCGTATTGAGGGAGAACATGTTCTCCTGCGAGCCGGGATGGCAGACGAAGATCTGGTACTTGAGCGGCTTGCCGTTCGCATCGACTTCCACCGTGTTGAGCGCCAGAGGCTGCGGTTTCTCCTTCATGGTCAGGGTTTTGATCGTCGACTTTTCGCCGTCGATATCGAAGGTGATCTTGAACTTGTCGCGCTGGCAATTGAGCTGCTTGCCGTAAACGTCGAACTTCCCGCCCAGAACCGGCTTGAACTGAATCTTGTCGGGCCCCTGAATGTGCATCTGATCCCAGAGGAAGGGATTGTCGTTCGCGTAGTACGACGGTGTAACGAAATCGTCCGGTTTCTTCATGGCGATGTACTTGAGAGGCCAGGTCTCCTTTTCGCCGACGGTCTTGAACGAAAACTCGACCCCGTCGCCTTTCGCTGCCGGATCGGTGGGTGTCTTGCCCGCTTCTCCTCCCACATCGCCGCCGGACTCTCCTCCCGACGCCCCCATGCCGCCGGCCGGCTCGCCTCCCTCGTTTTTCGGCTTGGTGGGATCATAGCCCTTCTTGATGTACTTGTCGTACTCGTGCTGGCACCATTTCAGGTCGGGAAGCGTGAAGGGGAGCTTTCCCATCGCATCGATAGCCCTCTTGAGAACCACGCAGGCCCCGTAGTGTTCGCCCATGGCCTGGAGGCACGGGGTCATCTTGGCGCTGCAGATCTCGAACATCAGCTCGTAATCGCCGATCTTCTCGAGGGCGTCGATCGCTTTCTGGTAGAAATCCCTCGCCTCGGCGAGAGTGTAGACATTGTCCTGGGTCTTGCCCTCCTGAAATTTCAGGTTGCCGAAGTAGTAGTTGTTGTTGGCGATGACCCGTTCGTTGCGCTGTTCGGGAGTCAGCCTCTTGAGCAACTCGAAACGGACCTTGTACCGCTGCTCGTTGGCGGTGATCTCCAGGGTCTCGGAAAGGACCTTGAAATCTTCCCAGTCTTCCTGGGTCCCGCCCTGGCAGATGGCGGTAGTCAGGCTCTCGATCACGCCGACGGCGTTCTTCTTCGACCGCTTGACGAGTTTCTTGATCTCGTTCAGGTCGTCCACTTCGCGCAACTTCTTGAAGGCGTCCCAGAAAGCCTTGTCCTCTGGATAGATCTCCACGGCACGCCCCGCCCAGGGAACGATTCCGAGGACAAAGATGATGGTGATCAAAATCGTGATGAACCGCGAACAAGTCATTGTCCAACTCTCCTCTTCGAATGGAATTGACGCAGTATGGGTCTCTCTCTTCAGAGCTGTTCTATTATAGTCAGGTATTCCTAATCGTGACACTCCCGGGACGGGCTCTTCTCATTTCCGGTCCCGTAATTTACGGCTCGTCTCGTTCAGGAACGCCCGCTCCTTGGGTGTGAGCGAGCTGATTCCCTCGTCGTGAATCTTTGCCAGAAGGCGATCGACCTCCTCCTGCCTGTCGATCTCGGATTCGAGATCGCGTTTCTTCTTCCACTCCCTTGCCTGGTCGATCATCCCTCGCAGGCGCCGTTCATACCGGTAATAGAGGAATCCGAAAAGCGCGCCTCCGAGATGGCAAAAATGGGCCACGCCCGATCCCTGGGAGAAAAGCCCGTAAAAGAGCGAGATCCCCACGAAGATCATGGCCATGTGCATCACCTTCATGGGCACCATGAAGGGGAAAAGAAAAACACTGATCCGGCGATGGGGCCACAGCATGGCATAGAAGACCACGATGCCGTAGATCGCCCCGGATGCGCCCACGACCGGATTTCGCGTCCCCTCGAATGCGCTCCAGATCAGAAAAACGAGCCCCCCCACCACTCCGCCGGCCAGGTAGACGAAAAGGAAACGGCCGCTGCCCAGCCGCGGTTCCAACTCGCGGCCGAAGAACCAGAGGACGATCATGTTGATCAGTATGTGAAAGAGATCGCCGTGAAGAAACTGGTAGGTGATGAACTGGTAGAGATGGAAAAAAAAGGTAGCGCTCAGGAGCCTGGAGCAGTCGAGCGCCAGGTATTGCGAAAGAAAATCGCCCGTCGACGTGGAGGAGAGGATCGTCTGCAACAGGAAGGCGACAACGTTGACCAGGATGAGCACACCCACCACGCTCTGGGGCATGCGAAGTTTGAACGCCGGGCGCCCGGGCTCCGGTCCGTCTTCAAACCAGGTGGATCGCACGGACTTCTCCACTCCATCAAACGCGGCGGGGCCGCGAATTTTACTTGAACCATTTCTTTACCGGTTCTATACCGAAGCGACATTATACAGAATCGGATCAGAAATCCAGGACTCATACAGGAGAAGCTCCCGAAAATGGCCGCACGCCTGATCGACGGAAAGGCATTCGCCCAGGACCTCAAGGAAAAGGTGAGACGCCAGATTGCATCGATCGAACAGCGGGGAACCGATCGCGCCGGACCGATCACTCTCGCCGCTGTCCAGATCGATGGAGCTCCCGGCGGCGTCGACGTGTACGCGGCGAGCCAGAAACGGTGCGCCGAAAGCGTGGGCATCGCGTTCCATCACGTCCGACTCCCGGCTGAAACGACGCAGAAGGCCCTCATCGAGACGATCGACGGCCTCAACCGCCACCCCGGCATTCACGGCATCCTCCTGCTCCGTCCCCTGCCCGCGGGGATCGACGGAACGTGCGCGTCCCTCGCCATCCGGCCCGAAAAGGATGTCGAGGGCCAGCACCCCGCGAACCTGGGCGCTCTCGTTGCCGGTTCCCCGAGTCTCATCCCGTGCACCGCCAACGCGGCCGTGTCGCTCCTGCGCTCGACCGGTGTCGATGTGAGGGGGCTCGAGACGGTCGTGGTCGGCCACAGCGAGATCGTGGGCAAGCCGATCGCGCTCCTCATGGTGAACGATCTGGCCACGGTCACGACATGCCATATCGCCACCACGGACCTCGCCTCACATACGCGCCGCGCCGATATCCTTTTCACCGCCGCCGGGGTGCCCGGTCTGATCGACGGCGGAATGATCAAGCCCGGCGCGATCGTGATCGACATCGGGATCAATCAGATCAGCGTCGAGGAGGAGGGCGTGAAAAAAAGCAGGGTCGTGGGTGACGTGGATTTCGCCTCCGCGCTGGATGTGGCCGGCTGGATCACTCCCGTACCGGGCGGTGTCGGTCCGGTGACCACGGTGATGCTCATGAAGAACACGGTGGAAGCAAGGGGGCGGATCACCGGCTAGACTTTGCGCACCAGAACGAATTCGGCCGCGCCGGCGAGAGCTTTCTTGTAGTCCGAGTCGGCCAGGCAGTCGAGTTCGTCGAGCGCCGACCGGGTATAGCGCGCAGCCACATCAAAGGCGAAATCAACGGATCGCCCGAGATCGAAGGTTTCGCCGATCACCCGGTTCTTGTCCTCGATCGTGTCGGAAAGAAAAATCTCCTCGAGCTTCTTGCGATCGCTCCCGGAGAGTGTGGCCGCCATGTGAATGAAGGGAAGGGTCATCTTGCCCCGCTGAGTGTCGGTGCCGAGCGACTTGCCCACAACGGTTTCCTCGCCCACGATGTCGAGGCAGTCGTCCACGATCTGAAACGCGATGCCGAGACCGTCGCCGAAACAGCCCAGGGACATGGCGATTTCCTCGGGGACCCCGGCATAGAGGGCCGACAGCTCGCACGAGGCCTTGTATAGCGACGCCGTCTTCGCCCCGATGATCGCGAAATACTCCTCCTCGCTCAGCTGAAAGTTATTCCGCTGGAAGATCTGCTCGATCTCTCCCTGGCAGATTGTCTGCGTGATCAGGGCGAGCGATTTCGCGGCGGCCGTTGTCGAGAGGCTGAGGGAAAGGTTGAACGCCCGCGCGTAGATCATGTCTCCGAGGAGCACGGACACGTGGTTTCCGTGAAGCGAATTGACGCTCGACACGCGCCGCCGTATCGATGCTCCGTCGAGAATGTCGTCGTGAACCAGGGTGGCCGTGTGGATGAGCTCGATCACGGCGCCCAGTTTGATGTGGTCGTCGTTGACCGAGCCCAGGGCTTTCGCGATCAATATGATGAGCGAAGGCCGGAGCCGCTTGCCCGCGAACTGAGACACGTGGGCAAAGAGCTCCCGAACAGGGACGGATTCACTGGCGAGGGCCGCGCTGATCGTCCGTTCCACATCGCCCGATTCAGGCGCAACCAGTTCGTTCAACTGCTCAAGATCCAACTCGAGTCACTCCATAATCCTCTTCGAGTAGAAGAGGCACCGTCGGGCGGACCAGGGACGGGCTGGGGGCGGGATCGGGGATCGCCTATTCTTTCTTGGGTCCCTCTTCGTCTTCCAGCTGTTTGGTGTCGTTTTCTGTCTCGGGCGGCTCCTTGAGGCCCCGCTTGAACTCGGTGATACCCTTTCCAAGGCCACGGGCCAGGTCGGGTATCTTCCGGGCTCCAAAGAGAATAACGACAAGGATTAGAATGATGATCCATTCGGAGCCACCGGGCATCCCGAAAAGGATTTTGACCGCGCTGTCAGGCACCATGGACGTCTCTTTCTGTTTCTCCTTCGTTCGTATCTCCCGACCGTGCCGATCCCGTCAAATAAGACCGGCCCGCCGAAGACCTCGAAGAATTCAATATACACACAAACCGCTTATGAAAACAGAAATCCCGCTCCGCTGTAAATTAAATTATCCTCAGCCGAGGAGTTCCTTCATCAGTTTGCCCATGTCTGCAGGACTGTCGGACACTGTCACGCCGGCGTCGCGCAAGGCTTTCACCTTCTCCGGTGCCGTACCCTTGCCGCCGGAAATGATCGCGCCGGCATGCCCCATGCGCTTGCCGGGAGGGGCCGTCATTCCGGCGATGAAGGCCACCACCGGCTTGTCCACCTTCTCCTTGATGTAGTCGGCCGCTTCCTCCTCAGCCGTGCCGCCGATCTCGCCGATCATGATCATGGCGTCCGTGTCGGGGTCGGCCTGGAACGCGCTCAGGGTGTCGATGAAGTTGGTCCCGTTGACCGGGTCGCCGCCGAGGCCGATGCAGGTGCTCTGGCCGTAACCGAGCTCGGTGAGCTGCCACACCGCCTCGTAGGTCAGGGTGCCGCTGCGCGAGATCACGCCGATCCGGCCCGGCTTGTGGATGTAACCGGGCATGATGCCCATCTTGATCTCGCCCGGGGTGATGACGCCGGGGCAGTTGGGGCCGATCAGGCGGGTCTTGCTCCCCTGGAGCGCGCCCTTGACCTTCATCATGTCGGTGATCGGGATCCCCTCGGTGATGCAGACCACGATGCCGAGCTCCGCGTCGACCGCCTCGAGGACCGCGTCCGCCGCGAAGGGAGGCGGCACGAAGATCATGGTGGCGTTCGCACCAGTGGCTTCCTTGGCCTCGCTCACCGTGTTGAAAATCGGAATCCCTTCCTTGTCGGTGCCGCCCTTGCCGGGGGAGATCCCCCCCACGACCTGGGTCCCGTACTCGATGCAGGTGCTCGTGTGGAACCAGCCCGCCTTGCCCGTCATGCCCTGGACGATGACTTTCGTGTTCTTGTCGACATATATGCTCATGGCTTCAACCTTTCTCTCTCTTGTGCGCCTCTCATCCCTGAACCGCGGCAACGACCTTGGCGGCCGCGTCCGACATGGACGTGGCGGAGATGATGTTGAGCCCGCTCTCCGCCAGGATCTTCTTGCCTTCTTCCACCTTGGTGCCTTCGAGGCGCACCACGAGAGGAACGGAGATGCCGATCTCCTTGGCCGCGGCCACGATCCCCTCGCCGATCACATCGCAGCGCATGATGCCGCCGAAGATGTTGACCAGGATGCCTTTCACCTTCTCGTCGGTCAGAATCAGCCCGAACGCCTTGGTCACCTGCTCCGCCGTGGCGCCGCCGCCCACGTCGAGAAAGTTGGCCGGCTCGCCGCCGTGGAGCTTGATGATGTCCATCGTGGACATGGCCAGTCCGGCGCCGTTCACGAGGCAGCCGATGTTGCCGTCGAGCGAGATGTAGGATAGACCGAAATCGGAGGCCTCTTTCTCGCGCGCATCCTCCTCGTCGAGGTCGCGGTACTCGACCACGTTGCCCTGGCGGAAGAGGGAGTTGGAATCGAAGTTCATCTTCGCGTCGAGAGCCATCACGTTGCCGTCCGTGGTGAGGATGAGCGGATTGATCTCGGCCAGGGAGCAGTCCTTTTCCATGAAAGCCTTGGAGAGGCCGATCATGATCTTGCACGCCTGGGACACGGCCTTGTCGGTCAGGCCGAGGCCGAAAGCGAGGCGCCGGGCCTGGTACGCCTGGAGGCCCATGTTGGGATCGACAGGCTCCTTGAGGATCTTCTCCGGCGTCTTGGCGGCGACCACCTCGATCTCCACGCCCCCCTCGGTCGAGACCATGAGGACCGGCTTGCTGATCTTCCGGTCGAGGGCTAGCCCCACGTAAAACTCCTTCGCGATCGACGCGCCCGCTTCGACGAGCAACTTCTTGACCGGCTGTCCCTCGGGTCCGGTCTGATGGGTGACGAGCGGTTTCGACATGATCGTCTCGGCCGCCTCACGTGCCTCGTCGGCGGACTTGACCAGCTTGACGCCGCCCCCCTTGCCGCGGCCGCCGGCGTGAATCTGCGCCTTGACCACGCACACGTCGGTGCCGAGCTGCTTGAAGGCCTCTGCAGCCGCATCGGGCGTGTTGACCTCTTTGCCCTGGGGCACGGGTATGCCGTATCGTGAAAAGATCTCCTTGGCTTGAAATTCGTGAATCTTCATCGATCCTCCCTGCCTGAAAAAAGACCAGAGATATCAAAATGGTGAACTGTATTTTATTGCCGTCTCCATTGCGGACGACATGTATCGATCTTCTGAATCGGTGCTGCGAAAGGCCCTTCGGGCCTCATGCTACCGTTGTGCCCGAAGGGCGCAACGGCAAAAGGGTATCGTCCCGTACGGCTCGACTCTGCCGCAGGCCGATACCCTTTTCAGAGTGCTGTTGATTGACGCAATGGGAAAGCACGAGAACGCAAGAAGTCAGCGGCTCAGAGCACGACCCATTCCTGTTTTTTAAAAAAGAACCGGTCGAACTGGGGAAAGTACTCGTCGCCGGGCCTGAAGAAGTAGATGTTGAGGATCCTGTCCTCGACAACGATCTGCCCCGTGTTGTAGGTCACGCGATCCCAGAGCCCGAACACCTCGATCCTCAGGTTGTCCGTTCCTTCGTGGACGCTCTTGAAAAGAGCGACAGCCTCGAGGGTCTCTCCCGGGCCGATCTCGTTGCGCATCTCCTGAATATTCTTCAACGGCCGCTGTTCCTTGGCAACGATCGTTTTCACTGCCAGCGGGCTGTACCACTCGATATAGGCTTTCTTGCCCACGTCCGAGTACGCCTTGATCTGGAGGTTGAGGGAGATCGACTCGTCGGTCGGATTGGTCACCTTGTAGATCAGATACCAGTAGGGCGTATTGGTCTCTCCAATCTTGACCAGCACACGCCCCATCTTGACCTGCTTGAAATCGAGATGCCACCGTTCCTCGGCAATCGCAAATGGCGAAATCGCCAAAAGACAGACAACCAAAAGGCCGCAGAGCAAAAATCCTCGTCTCATCGTCTCTCCTCTCTCGAAGGCGTCAATAGGCTCGAATCAATCCAGCAGGAGGCAGTGGAATGGTTCGTACGGCGAATCGGGTCCCACGGGAAGCCATTCCAGATCGGGATCATCCTCCACGAAATCGAGAATGTCCAGGCTCTCCACTGCATAGTTCTTGGTCACGTAATTGGTCGCATAGCGATGGTTCTTGCGGTCTTCGTTGTCATCGGCAGCAAGAATGTCCGTGTCGTACTTGACCCTGTAATCGATCGCGTTGCGGCCCGCATAACTGATCGTCGTGCTGTCGATGTTGTCGAAATCGTCGTAGGCGCTCCCCCAGTCGCCCCCGGCAGCCCTGTTGTCATCGTCCGTTCCAGGGCAGAGAAACATCTTCGAATCCCGTCCGGAGACCATGGCGTGCTTGCCGCCCTTGGTCAACACGAGCAGAAACTGGACGCCCTTTTCCTGGGGCCACTTTCCACGCCTTTGCTTGTAGAGTTCGAGATCCTGGGCGATCTGCTTCAGGTTCGCCATGCACGTCGTGACCTCGCCCCTGTCGAGAAAGTTGATGGCCGCGTTGCTCACGAGGCCGACGAGCAGGGCCATGATCGTGATGACCACGAGAATTTCGACAAGGGAGAAACCGGAACGGCCCGCATCGGTCCGACGGACCGCGGTCTCTTTAACATCTTTACCTGTCTGACATTGCATATTATCTTCCGATAGAAACAGGAAAGAAACAGCCTGCAACGAAAACAGGCGGTTCTGGGCGATCAGCGTCTGGACCGGTTTTTGGCACCGGGTGAGATGCTGCACAGCCCCTGTCCATAGACTCAAGTAGCCGGAAGCTCAGAGATTGTAACCCCCTAGGATGTGCTTTTCAACCGCCTGCGATTCAACGTTTTCCGTTTTTTCAAAGGCGACCGTCTCCTCGGCTTCACGTCGATCGGTAGCGTTTTTGACGCTTTGTCAAGTTGTCCACGGAGAGGCCCATCGATTGAAGTTTGAGCCGTGCGACCCTCCTGTCGATCTCCCCGGGAACCTCGTAGACCTTCCGCTCCAGTTTTCGTTTGTTCTGGACCGCGTATTCGGTAGCCAGCGCCTGGACAGCGAAGGTCATGTCCATGACCGATGCGGGATGCCCCTGGACAGCAGCCAGGTTGATGAGATGGCCATCGGCGAGAAGAAGGATCCTGCGGCCGTTGGGCAGGTGGTACCCCTCCACATGCTTTCGCACGTCGAGATCGATCTTCCTGGCCCTGCGTTTGAGGGTCCTCACATCGATCTCCACGTCGCCGTGGCCCGCGTTGCAGACGATGGCGCCGTTCTTCATCTTCTCCAGAATCTTCCAGGTGATCACGTCCCGATTGCGGGTGAGCGTGCAGAAAAGGTCGCCCAGGGGGGCTGCTTCCGCCATGGTCATGACCCTGAAACCGTCCATGCTCGCCTCGAGCGCCCGGAGCGGATCGATCTCGGTCACGATCACACCCGCGCCCAGGCCTCGCGCGCGGCTGGCGAAACCACGGCCGCACGAGCCGTAGCCGGCCACGACAACCACCTTTCCGGCAAAGAGGAAATCGGTCGCCCGAATGATCCCGTCCACGGCCGACTGCCCCGTGCCGTGGCAATCGTCGAAGAGGCGCGCCGTGTCCGCGGCGCTCACCGCGAAAACCGGAACGCGCAGGGCTCCCTCTTTTTCCATCAGCGTCAGTCTGTTCGCACCGGTGAAGTTTTTTTCCACCGACGCCGCGATCTTGCCCGCGAGCCGCTCTTGGCTCTCGTGTATCGCCGACGTCAGGACAGCACCGTCATCGAGCACGACGGCAGGCTTGAACCGGAGAACCTCTTCGATGTGCGCCGCGTGTGTTTTCTTGTCGGCACCCTTGATGGCGTAGCAGGCGATCTTGTCCTTCGACACCAGCGCCGCGGCCACATCGTCCTGCGTCGAGAGGGGGCTCGACGCACAGAGCGCGATCTCCGCGCCGCCCGCCCGCAGAACGCGCGCCATACCGGCCGTCTCCGTCGTGATGTGAAGGCAGGCGGCGATGCGCTTCCCCTCCAGGGGCTTTTCCCTCGCGAACCGCCGCTTGATCAGCTTGAGAACAGGCATGTCGCTCTCGGCCCACTCGATCCTCCTGATCCCCTCGGAAGCCAGATTCAGATCCTTGATGTGAGAGTCCATGCCTGTTTCTCCGCGGTCTCCGGCGATTCGAGGGGCGCTAGAGTTTTGCCGCTTTCCTGAGCCGATCGACCATGTCGGTCTTCTCCCAGGTGAAGTCGTCCCCCTTGCGGCCGAAGTGGCCGTGGTACGATGTCTGGCGATAGATCGGGCGGTTCAGTTTCAGCCTCTCGATGATTCCCGTCGGTGTGAGGTCGAAATTGTCGAGAATCAGTTTCTCGATCCCGTTCGAGTCGTACCGTCCCGTCCCGAAGGTTTCGACGAACACGGCCACGGGCTGGGCGATACCGATGGCATAGGCGATCTGAACCTCCACCTTGTCGGCAAATCCGGCGGCGACGAGGTTCTTGGCCACATGCCGTGCGGCGTACGCTCCGGACCGGTCGACCTTGGAGGGGTCCTTACCGGAGAAGGCTCCCCCGCCATGGCGTCCCAGGCCGCCGTAGGTATCGACGATGATCTTGCGTCCCGTGAGCCCGCAGTCGCCCTGAGGTCCGCCGATCACGAAACGTCCCGTGGGATTGATGTGGTACTTGGTGCGTGTGTCGATGAGGCGCGCGGGGATGACCTTCAGGATCACCTCGTCGATCATCGTCTTCCTGATTTCCCTGTGCTTGACGTCGGGCGCATGCTGCGTGGAAAGAACGACGGCGTTCACGCGATGCGGTTTGCCGTTCAGGTATTCGATCGTCACCTGGCATTTGCTGTCGGGGCGGAGCCAGGAGATCTTCTTGCGTTTTCTGAGCGCGGTCAGCTTCTCCATCAGCTTGTGGGCGAGCATGATCGGCATGGGCATCAGCTCAGAAGTTTCCTTGATGGCATGGCCGAACATCATTCCCTGGTCGCCGGCTCCGACCGACTGCCCCTTCTTCTTGGCCACCCCGTCGACACCGCGCGAGATGTCGGGAGACTGGGCGTCGACCGAGGCGAGGACGGCGCAGGTATTCCCGTTGATGCCGTAATCGCTGTCGTCATAACCCACGTCGAGCATCACCTGGCGAGCCACCGCGTTGAAGTCGACCCACGCCTCGGTGCTGATCTCGCCCGCCATGATGCAGAGGCCCGTGGTCACGAGGGTTTCGCACGCCACGCGCGATTTGGGATCGCCTTTCAGGCACTCGTCGAGAACAGCGTCCGATATCTGGTCGGCCAGCTTATCCGGGTGCCCCATCGAAACCGATTCCGATGTGAGAAAAGCTTTCATCACCATCTATGCACGCTCCTTTCTGCTTGCCCCTCCCGTGATTGCCCTGTGCAGACTCGAATTCGGGTTGGACCTTTCCTATGAGAATTCTATAGAAAATTGGATTGTAACCGCGCCAGGAATTCAAAATTTGAAAGGATCTAATCTTATAATCTCCCGGCTTCAATACAAATCAGAAATGGCACGAAAATATCACTCATCTGTCCGCCTGAACCGATCAGCTCGATCGACGATCCCGGCGCGGGTGCGCCGAATAGCGGTTCCTGCCGCGAGCGCGGCTCTCGCCGGGATCGACAGGATCCCACGAGGCGGATCTCTGGCCAACGTGGCGGGATGAATCGAGGGCTCCGCGGCGCGTGGGTATCGGCTGGCGCGATCGACTCCCCTGTCAGCCTTCGGCGCGCGATGGAAAGAGATCGGGTGCATTCGGGGCGAAATGTTCGGCGATCAGATCGACGTTGGTCCGGGCGGCTCCCTTTGCGGCCGAGACCGCCTCGAGCGCGCGGTTTCCGAGTTCGATCGCCTCCTCGGGATCCCTGTAGAGGCGATCGACCACTGTTTTGAGTTCCCCCCCGTCCTTGACTTTCAGAGCTGCGCCGCGGCTCTCGAGTAGAGCTGCTTCATCGGTGAAATTGTACACCTCCGGGCCATAGATCACGGCCTTGCGCTTGCCGGCCGGCTCGAGCATGTTGTGTCCCCCCACGTCGACGAGACTCCCTCCCACGAAGACCATGTCGGCGGCCGCATAGATCCGCTCCAGCTCCCCGATCGTATCGAGGAGCAACACTTCGCCCCGTCCGATCGGGCCGTTGCCCGGATTCAGGCGCGTGCGCCTCCGCGCGGCGAGTCCGAAGCGCTGGCACGATCTCTCGATCTCGGACACCCGTTCCAGGTGGCGCGGCGCAAGAACGAGTCGCAGGTCGGAATGATCGGCCACGAGCGCCGCAAATATGTCGAGAAGGATCTCGTCCTCCCCATGATGGGTCGAGCCGGCCACCAGAACGCGGGCCGAAGGCTCGAGATGAAGTTCCTCGCGCACGCGGGCCATGTCGGCCGGTTCGGAGGTGTCGATCCCGTCGTACTTGATGTTGCCCGTGATGAAGAGCCGTTCCGGCGGAACATCGAGGGCCAGGAGCCTCTTCTGGTATTCCTCGTTCTGCACGCTGAAGATGGCGATCCTGTTCAGTTCGGGCAGCAGCTTCTTGATGCGCTGATACCCGCGGAAGGATTTTTCCGAGATCCGGCCGTTGACGATCGCGACCTGGGCGCCCGCCTTGTTCGCCTCGTAGAGGAGGTTCGGCCAGATCTCGAGTTCCATGAGAATGATCAGCCCGGGGCGCACCCTGCGGATCACGCGCCGCACGATAAAGCTCATGTCGAGCGGAAAATAGAAGGTGAACTTGTCGGGAAAGAGCTTGCGGGCGATCTGAAATCCGGCCTGCGTCGTCGTGGAGATGGCGCACCGGAGGGGGCCGAACTCCTTCTCGAGCTTGATCAGCAGGGGCTGGATCGTTTTGACTTCCCCCACCGACACGCCATGGATCCAGAGCATCCGCCCCTGGCCGGGCGGATCGGGCACGAAACCGAGCCTCTGGAACAGACCGGCCCTGAATCGTGGGCTGGCTGCGAGACGGACCAGCAGGTAGGGAAAGGCGATGATGATGAGAAGCAGGGCGGTCAGATCGTAAACCAGGTGGATCAGGGAGGATTTGTTGTCAGCGCTGACCGAATCGGAAGCCGTCGAATGAGAATTCGAAGTCGTCACCGAGTTCCTTTCGTGATGGTGCTACATTTGACCGCAACACTTCTTGAACTTCTTGCCGCTGCCGCAGGGGCAGGGATCGTTCCGCCCCACCTTGGGAGTCTTCCGGCGGATCGGCTGGACCGCGCCCCCCTTGCCCGATGCCTGGATCGCCTGGTCCATGCCCTGTCTCTGTGAGCCGAATCCCGGCATCTCCTCGCGCACGGTTTCGCCGGAGCTCCAGCGGCCGCTCAGTTTCTCCTCGTCCTCGCGCTCCACCTTCAGCTTGAAGATGAACGAGGTCACACCCTCCGAGATAGACTGGAGGAGCATCTGGAACTTGTCGAAGCCCTCCTTCTTGTACTCCGTCTTCGGATCGACCTGGGCGTAGGAGCGGAGCGAGATGCCCGCCTTGAGGGCATCCATGGCGTATAGGTGGTCCTTCCACTTGGCGTCGAGAATGTTGAGCAGCAGAAAGCGCTCCACGCGCCGCATCTCTTCCGCGCCTATCATCTGCTCCTTGGCGTCGTAGAGCTCGAGCACGCCGTCCATGACCGACTTCTCGACAGCCTCCCGTTCTTTGTCCTCGAACTGCTTGCCGTCGAATTCAGAACCGAAATGCTGGTTGAGGCGCTGCGCGAGTTCGTCGAGCTCCCAGTCCTTCTTTGCCTCGCCCATGTAGGTGTTCATGAGCTCGAGGACGGTGTCGTTGACCATGGCGAGGACCTTGTCCTTCAAGTCCTCGCCGAGAAGGATCGCCTGCCGCGTCTCGTAGATCGTGCGGCGCTGCTGGTCCATCACCTCGTCGTACTCGAGGAGGCTCTTTCGGATCTCGAAGTTGCGGCCCTCGACCTTCTTCTGGGCGTTCTCGATGCCGCGGGTCACCATGCGACTCTCGATCTCCTGCCCCTCGGTCATTCCGAGCTTGCCGAGCACCGCCTTGACCCAGTCCTTGGCGAAGATGCGCATCAGGTCATCGTCGAGGGACAGGAAGAACCGCGACGATCCCGGATCGCCCTGGCGGCCCGACCGGCCCCTGAGCTGGTTGTCGATGCGGCGCGCCTCGTGGCGCTCGGTGCCTATGATGTGCAGACCGCAGCGCACATCGTCGGCGCAGGGCGGCATCCCCGAGCGCCCCTCGACGAAGTCGTCCCTTTTCGAACCCTTGAAGCACGCCTCGCAGGTGCCGCTCTTCTCGGGCCGAACGCAGTCCACACAGCACCATGTGGCGCCGGTCTCGGGATGGATGCAGTTCTTGTTGATCACATCCTCGCCGAGCTTGATATCCGTTCCGCGGCCGGCCATGTTGGTGGCGATCGTCACGTGCGCGGCCTGGCCCGACTCGGCCACGATCGTTGCCTCCCGTTCGTGGTGCTTGGCGTTGAGCACCTCGTGGTCCACGCCGCGACGGCCGAGCATCTCGGAGAGCGTTTCCGAGCTCTCGATCGACGTGGTGCCCACGAGCACGGGCCGACTGAACGAATTGAGCCGGCAGATCTCCTCGATGATGGCGTTCTTCTTCTCCGAAAGGGTGCGATAGATCACATCGTTGCAGTCTTCGCGGACCATCGGCAGGTTCGTGGGTATGGCCACCACCTCGAGACTATAGATCTTGAGGAACTCGCCCGCCTCGGTCATGGCCGTACCGGTCATGCCGGCGATCTTTTCGTAGAGACGGAAATAATTCTGGAAGGTGATCGTGGCCAGTGTCTGGCTCTCCTCCCGGATGCCGATCCCCTCCTTCGCCTCCACCGCCTGGTGGAGCCCGTCCGACCATCGGCGGCCGGGCATGAGACGGCCCGTGAACTCGTCCACGATCACCACCTCGGGACCGCCGTCGCCTTTCATGACCACGTAGTCCTTGTCCTTCTTGAAAAGGAAATTGGCGCGCAGCGCCTGCTCGATGTGGTGGGGCCAGTCCATGTTGGCGCCCGAGTAGAAAGAGTCGACGCCGGCCAGTTCCTGGGCGCGTTCGATTCCGTCCTCGGTGAGCGGGCAGGCGTTCTCCTTCTCCTTCTTCTCGAAATCGCGGCCTTCCTTGAGGCGCTTGGCGACCTGGTTCGCCTTGAAGTACTTGGCCGTCGACGCCTCGGGCATACCGGAGATGATGAGCGGCGTGCGCGCCTCGTCGATCAGGATCGAGTCGACCTCGTCGATGATGGCGTAATGCAGGTGCTTCTGAACCTGCTCTTCGTGGCTCGCCTTCATGTTGTCGCGCAGGTAGTCGAAGCCGAACTCGTTGTTCGTGCCGTAGGTGATGTCGCAGGCGTACTCGGCTTGCCGCTCGATCGAGTTCATCCCCGACTGTATCGCGCCGACGGTCATCCCCATGAATTCGTAAACGGGGCGCATCCAGTCGCAATCGCGCTTGGCGAGATAATCGTTGACGGTGACCAGGTAGACGCCCTTGCCGGCCAGGGCGTTGAGAAAGACGGGCGCCGTGGCCATGAGCGTCTTGCCCTCGCCCGTCGCCATCTCGGCGATCTTGCCCTGGTGCAGAACCGCGCCACCCAGGATCTGCACATCGAAATGGCGCATTCCGAGGGCCCGGCGCGCCGCCTCGCGCGTCATGGCAAAGGCGTCGGGGAGGAGATCGTCGAGGCTCTCGCCGTCTGCGAAGCGCTTCCTGAAGGAGTCGGTTATCTGGGGAAAATCGGCGTCGGACAGGCGGGTGTACTCGTCTTCCTTGGCATTCACCGCCTGCACGATCGGAGCGAGAGATTCGAGAACCCTCTCGTTGTGCGATCCGAAGACCTTCTGGATCAGCTTGCCCATCCCGGAAGAGAGTTTGTCGAACATGTCCCACTGCCTCGCTTGATCGTCTGTAAAGTACGAGTTCGTCGAATTAAAGGAGTCAAACCGGGCTTTCGGTTTTTGTCAATCCCTTTCCGGTCTGGCCGGCCGCTTCAAGCCTTGGTCGGCCCCCCGTCGGATCCCCCGGGATCCGAAGAGTCGGATCCGCCGGGATCCGCGGAGCCGGGTTTCGAGGGGTCGGTCTGCTGGAGTCCGAGAAGGTGATTCACGAAATACATGAGAGCGTCTGCGTGAAAGGGCTTGTGCAGGAAGGCATCGGCGTGGTGAAGGCTCGAAATTGGCAGGTTCTGGGTCGTGGCCAGAATTACGGGGATCACACGCAACTGGGAATCATTCTTGAGAATCTCGAGGGCTTCGAGGCCGTCCATCTCACCCATCTGGTTGTCCATGATGATCATGTCGTGCCGGCCGGCGTCGGCTTCCTCCACCGCGTCGGCGCCGTCGTAGAGGCGTTCCACGGCGAATCCCTTGGCCTCGAGCACGAGCTGGATCGCGTCGCCGATACTCCGATCGTCGTCCACAACGAGGATCGTCTTGTTTTTCGGCTTTCCGCGGCGCATGAGGTGCTGCTCCTCGATGAGCACCTTGAGCGACGCCGTGGTAGGGAGTTCCTCCCTCGCCCAGAGCTCCTCGATCATTTCCTTCACCCAGCTGTTGAACTGGCGGATCCTCGCGATCTCCTCGCTCTCGGAAGCAGCGCCCTTGAACATGTCGTCGTGCGTGTCCACGGTAAAGAAATACTCGTCCTGCACGAGATGCTCGTGGAGCACGAATTTCATGAACTTGTACATGCTGTTTCCGAGGCGGAGTATGTACCTGTGGACCACGCGCGATGCGTCGGTGTAGGTTTCGTCCTCGAACCGGTCGAGAAACATGGTGATCGGATAACCGGGATCGTCGCCCAGATCGGGAGCCTTGTAAACGGAGAGTCCGGCGTAGGCGAAGCGATGATAGAAGTCGAGCGCCCGCGTCACCATCCCCACGTTTATTTCACCGATCTTCAATACTCTGTCCTTTGAGGTACGGTCTCCACCGGAGCCCGGTCCTCAGAATCGGAGGGAACCCACGCACTCGTCGAGCGACGCGACGTTCTCCTCCTCGACTCTCCGTTTCACTCCTTCGATCATGTTCGGGATCGCCAAGGGGTCCATGAAGCAGGCCGTGCCCGATTGAACGGCCGCTGCGCCCGTAACGAGAAAAGCCATCACGTCGTCGGCGGTGGTCACGCCGCCCACGCCGATGATCGGGCAGCGCAACGCGGTCCAGACCTGGTGGACCAGACGGAGCGCGACCGGCATCACCGCCGGTCCTGACAGCCCGCCGAATCCGGTGCCGAGCCTCGGCTTCCTCTCCCTCCAGTCGACCGACATCCCGAGGAGGGTGTTGGCAATAGTGAGCACATCGCCGCCCCCGTCGAGCGCGGCCTCCGCGATCGGTACGATATCGGTCACGTTGGGAGAAAGCTTAACCAGAAGGGGCAGCCCGGTGACGGCGCGCACGGAGGCGACGATCCTCTTCACCGTTGCCGGATCGGTACCGAAGGGCAGGCGTCCGCCCTCCACGTTGGGGCAGGAAAGGTTCATTTCCAGGGCGTCGATACCGTCGGCTCCATCGAGCAGCGCCGCGGCCTCGGCGAACTCCTTCTCCCGCTCGCCGGCAAAGTTCACCACGAGACAGGTCGGCTTCTGCCGCACGAGGGGCAGCACGTCTTTCAAAAAGGCGCGCACACCCGGATTCGGCAAACCGATCGAATTGAGCAGGCCCGACGGCGTCTCGGCGAGGCGCGGCGCGGGATTGCCGATCCTCGGATTGAGGGTCACTGTTTTCAGAACGAGCGCTCCCGGAATGGAGAGATCGAAAAAGTCTTCCATCTCGGGACCGGAACCGCAGCACCCTGACGCGGTCATCACAGGGTTTCGGAGTTTCAAGGGTCCCAGGGTCACGGACAGCAAGACAGTTCCCCCATCGTCTTACTCACAGACTGCCGGTTCGACACGCCAAGATCGCCTCTGCAGGGCGATCGGAATTGTCGAATTCGCGGTATCACTTTTTTTCAGTCCCCTTCCGGGCGTTGGCCAGATCGACACAGAGCACGGTGGCCAAAAGGATCACGCCCACGCAGATCAGCGAATCAGCCAGGTTGAACGCCGGCCAGGGATCGGCGGGGAACACATCAAAATCGAAGTAGAGAAAATCCCGGACCGATCCGATCGTGATCGTGTCCCAGATGTTGCCCAGGGCACCGCCCATGATCATGGCGAGCGCCGTGATTTGAAACCAGGCTTTTTTCGGCGTATTGTAGAGTAGAAAGAGGATCACACCGAGCGCCGCGATACGCACGATCCGGAGGATTTCGGAAAAGTCCGATCCCAGCCCCCAGGGCCCGCCCCGGTTGTGAACGTTCACCAGACCGAACCAGTCCTCGCAGACCCACACAACGGGGATTCTCTCGAGAGTTCCGTGGACCGCGTTCTGTTCCACGTGGGAAATGACGACCTCCTTTGTCCAGAGATCGGCGGGTACGAACAGAACAATGAGAATCCAGAAGAGGATCTTGTCCCCGAAAATACCGGCAATGAGCCTGGTAAGAAAAGGTGTGTTCTCTTTGGACGTCCCGTCGGGAACTTCTGATGCCGGCGACCGATCCGCCATCAGAGATGCTCCCTTTGCGTCTGACACGAAATGCAGAATCTGGTGTAGGGAATCACCTCTAGCCGTGCCTTGGGAATGACACAGCCGCACTCCTCGCAGATTCCGAAGGAGCCCTCGTCGATCCGATTGATCGCCTCGTTGATTTCGGCCAGCGTCAAACCGCTCAGTTCGACGAGACCGAGGTTGAAATTCTGGTCGTAACTGTCCGTGCCCAGATCAGCCATGTGATCGACGGATACGCGGAGCGAACTCGGCCTGAACGCTCCCTCCTTGAGCGACGAAACGTCACCCTCGAGCACGGCTCGCTTCTGAATCAGCATGTCGCGCAGAGTGCTCAGGATCGCCGGCGAGATCCGTGACTTTCTCCTCTTCACCGCCGGCGGGGCCTCGGCGACGCGCTGGTTCTGTAAGGTCTTCTTGACAGCGGACTTCGTGTTCGTTTTTTTGGCTGCCTTCTTGGCGGTTTTCTTGGCCGTCTTCTTGGCGGTCTTCTTGGCTGTTTTCTTGGCCGTCTTCTTGGCTGGCTTCTTGGCTGTCTTCTTGGCGGTCGGCTTCTTGGCGACTTTCTTTTTTGCTTTGACCGCGGGTTTCTTTGCGGTTTTCTTCCTGGCGGGAGATTTCTTTTTTACAGAAGTCTTTGATCTCTTTGCAGTTGTCGCCTTTTTTGAGACAGGGATCTTTTTGCGTTTTGCCTTTTTCGATCCTGCCTTTTTGGCCTTTTTCTTCAAAGGCTTTTTCGAAGACGCCTTTTGAGCGGTCTTTTTCTTTTTGGCAGCGGTTTTCTTCTTGGCAGGGCTCATTTTGTTTTTTTTCTTCTTTTTCGTAACCATTGCTTTTTCAACAAGTAAAAACCACCCGTTCTTGAAAAAGCGGTTTTGATAATATATGGTCGCGGCATTCAGTCAAGCAAATTCAAGTAAAAATAATTACCCTATTAGCGGTATGAATAGCCATGGCGAGCACGAATGATCCCAATGCGCGACTCATCATGGCTTTCCTCGATTTTCTCGATGTGGAAGCCGGTGTTTCGCCGAACACGCTGAGCGCCTATGGCCTCGATCTTCGAAAATTCTCGGCCTGGCTCGGATCGAGAAATATCTCCACTTTCGACCTGGACGACGGCCGGCTGATCCTCGACTTCCTCGATGACGAGAGAAAAAAGGGACTCTCCGTGCACACACGATCGCGCCGGTTGTCGTCGATCCGGATGTTCATTCGTTTTCTCGCCTCCGAGAATCTCATCCGCGGCGACTACGCGTCCACGATCGTCTACCCACAGATATGGAAGCGCCTTCCGGAATTCCTCAGTACCGAACAGATCAACGCTCTCATCGAGGCGCCCGACAGGACCAGACCTCTCGGTCTTCGCGACAGGGCGCTTCTGGAAATGTACTACGCCACGGGCGCGCGCGTCTCCGAACTGATCACCCTCGCTCTCGAGGGTCTCAACCTTTCGCTCAACTACGCGCGCATCATGGGAAAGGGAACCAAGGAGAGGATCGTACCCTTCGGCGATCGGGCGCGAGACGCGTTGAACAGTTACCTCTCCGAGGAAAGGCCGCGCCTCGAAAAGACCGGCCCCGGTGCGGCGCCCGGGCTCGTGTTCCTCTCCAGGCGGGGACGAAGGCTGACGCGGGACAGGATCTTCAGGCTCGTCCGACACTACGCGCGCAAGGCCGGAATCCGGGGATCGGTGTCACCCCACGTCCTGCGCCACTCCTTCGCGACCCACATGCTCGAGCGGGGCGCCGGACTGCGCGTCGTCCAGGAACTCCTCGGCCACAGCAATGTGACCACCACCGAGATCTACACACATCTCGACCAGACGCGCTTGAAAAAGGTTCACAGGAATTTCCACCCGCGGGCGTGATACCGGACGCCGGCAGTTCCGGGGGACACCGACCGGTCAATACGTGAGGATGCACTCATCCACGGGCTGCTCGACGCTCACCGACCAGCCCTCTCCCCACTCCGGGAGGGCTGCCGCCGAAATGTCGAGAAACTCCATCATTGCACGGATCTCGACTTTCGAGTGATCCTCCGTTTTTGAATCTCTCCGAAGGAGAAGAAACCTCTTCCTCTCGTTCCCGTCGTACGATGCGTTTTCCTGTTTCCGGAGTTCTTCGAGCGCTTCGGCCCGTGTTTTTATGCACGTTTTGCTTCCCAAGCACGTTTTGCTTCCTGTGAACGCCCTGCCCATTGTGAACACACCTTTCGAAGATCAGTCGACCGGTCGGGTGAGAAGGTCTGGGGGATCGACCACCAGGCTTCTTGATCTATCGGCAGGAATCGATCTGGGCTTTAGGAGTGGGACCGGTCTGTTTCGATCTTCAGCGCCGGATCTCGAAGGTGTTGACGTACTCCTCGTCCTGGGCAAAGGGTCCCGTATCGAGCGTTGGCTCGAGGGTGAAGACTCCGTCGTGAATCGTGCTCTGCAGGCGCCACGCGTAGACACAGTTACCCTTGTCATCGTAGTGGAACATGCCCTTGTGCACCGGTTTGTCCTGCGGATTGCGGACAACCACCAGGGGATGGTCGAATCTCCGGCCGTACTTGTAGAGCCGGTGGTAGATCTCGCCGCCGCTCCCCTCGATGACCGACACCATGTCGATCTGCGTCCCCGTTCCCACGATCCGCTGGGATGTGGTGATCTTGATCTTCAGGGGCGGGCCGAGTTCGACGCGGGTCGTATTTTCGGGCTCCACCTTGATCGGCGCGTTGAACGTCCCCGGCCTGCCCTCGAGCACGTAGGGTTTGCCCTTTTTCTCTCCCTGGAGCCAGGCCGTGTGCACGGCCCAGGTCCCGGCCGGAATCCGGATCGTGGTCGCCTCGCCACAATCGATGTGGAAGACCCTGTTCCCCTGCATCAGTTCGAGCACGAAGCCCGGTGTGCCCAGTTCGATCAGCCCCTGGGCGCCGGCAACGGGCGTCACGTCGACCTTCGGGGCGGCCAGGCTGCCGCTGAAGGAAAACTCGAAACAGTCCCCTTCGAAACGAAAGTACCGGCCCAGCGGAATCGCCTCGGCATAGGCTTTTTCCATCTTGGGAGGTTTCTTGCCGACCCAGACCTTGTCGCCGCGAAGGGGCGTGTTGAAAGGGCAGCCCGGATCGCCGAAGACACCGTTGCAGTCGGCGTCGAAGACGAGCATGGTCTGCTCCTTGCTGCCGAACTTCACCTTCCCCTTCAGGGCGCAGCACGCCGTGACGCGCAAGACAGCGTCCTCGATATTTCGCACACGCCAGATGAACCGGGCCTGCATCGGAAAGGCCGTGATCCCTCCGGATGACGGGATCTGCACCTCGCAGGTGGGAAAGAGGGCGCTGCAGTGATCCCGGCCAACGAGCACGTTCTTGCCGTTCAGCTTCTTGCACTTGACCATATCGCCCGTGCCGGCGAGATCGGCGTAGAGGTAATTGTATCCCTCTCGATCGCCCCCCTTCTCGTCGACGGCGAAAGAGACGTTGATTCCACTGCCGCCGCCGAATCGACGCACGAATTTCTTGGGATTCCGGGAACGGTATTTCGGTTCACGCTTCAGGTCGGACAGGGTCCGCGGCTTCATCTCTATCCACGGAAAGCTGCGCGCATTTTTTTCGTTCACCTTGATCTTGGTCGGGCTGAGCGCGAATTCCTCGGCCACCGCGGGGGGGGCGACGATCAGAACGAGAAGAGCGAGGCACAAGACGTTGCGGATCATGGCGAAACTTGTCCTTTCCGGGTCCAGGTGATCTCGGGGCGGTCCACGTTCCGAAAGGAAGTCTATCAAGCACCGATCGCCGAGGGCGAGACTTTTTAGGGATTAGATTCAGAAACGAAATCGCCCCTGCGCGCCCGAATAGACCGGCTTGCCGTCGCGGACGACCAGATCGGGGTGCAGGGTATGGTGCACCGCACTGCCCGCATCGATGATGTGAATCACGTCGAATCCGCGCAGGCGGAGCAGATCGGACAGGAAGCGGCGGTGGCAGTTCGAAGGATCCTTCTCGGCGCAGAAGCAGACCGTTCGTCCCGCGAGACCGAGTGCGACGAGGCGCTCCGCCCCGCGTGCGAAGGAGGCACTGTCCATGGCGTCGGCGTAGTTCTTGAATCCGCCCGCGCCGAGGGCGGTGTGAGGTGACGGTCCCGGCCGCGGCTTGCGGAACCCGCCCAGTTCCTTGAGCCACACGTAGCCGATACCCGCCCCGAGCAGGGACCGCTCGATCTCCTTCCGGTTGAACCAGGGGTGGCGGCGCGACGAGGGGAAGGAGCGCACGTCGACGGCGGTCTCCACGCGAAAATCGACGAGGAGTCCCATGAATTCCTCGAGAGGACGAGCCGAGTGGCCTATCGTAAAGATCCTCCCTTCCCCGGCCGGCCCCCTGTTCATCCCGTCACTCATTGCGGTTTCCAAAGGCGGTGCGATCGTGGAAGGCCCTGTAAATGCGGTTCGCCAGCACCGGGCCGATGCCGGGCACCTTGGCGATCTCCTCGATGGAGACCGCCTTGAGACCGCGCATTCCGCCGAAGTGGGCCAGCAGCCGGCGGCGGCGGCCCGCGCCCAGTCCGGTCACCCCGTCGAGCGGCGAGGCGAGAGAGGCCTTCCCGCGCAGTTTTCTGTGATAGGCCACGGCGAACCGATGGGCCTCGTCGCGCACCCGCTGCAAGAGGTGCAACTCGCCCGATCCCACGGGCAGTTCGATCGGATCGGTCCGGCCGGGCAGGTAGATCATGTCGCTCCGTCGATCGCCTCCTGCCACGGCGCGGGCGCGCGAATCGCCCTTTGCCATGCCCGCGATCTCCACGCTCTCCACCCCCACCTCGGCCGCGGCGCGCATGGCGACCGACACCTGTCCGCGGCCGCCGTCCACGAGGAGCAGGTCGGGCAGCTTTTCCTCGGCCCGTCCCCGCCTGAAGCGGCGTGTCAAGACCTCGTGCATCATGGCGTAGTCGTCCGATCCGGTCACGGTTTTGACGCGGAAGCGGCGGTAGCGGCTCTTGAGCGGCTCGCCCTCCTTGAAATGGACGATCGAACCGACCGCCTCGTTGCCGCGCGTGTTCGAAATATCGATCCCCTCGATCCGCAACGGAGCACGCTTCAGGCCGAGGGTTTGGCGCAGTGTCTCGGCGATCCCGGCCGCGATCTGCTTCACGCCGCGCGAGGCGCGCAGGGTGAGACGCGCGTTCTCCTGAGCCATGTCGAGCAGGCGCACGGCGTCGCCCCGTTTCGGAACCTTGAGCGACACGGCCCCCTTCCGGCGATCCTTCAGAAAACGTTCGACCTCTTTCATGTCGGGGATCGCGAAGGGGAGAAAGATCTCCCGCGGCACGTGGCGCCTCTCGCCGTAATAGCGCAGAACGAACTGGGACAGGAGTTCCTCCGGATCGAGCTCGTGCTCGAACGCGAAAGGGCTGGAAGAGAGCAGCTTGCCCTCGCGGAAGAAGAGGACCGCCACCTCGCTCACGCCCGCCTCCGTGCAAATGCCGAGCACGTCGGCGTCGTCGAATCGGACGATCTCCACCTTCTGTGTGGCGGTGAAGCGCTCGAGGTTCTTGATCTGGTCCCGGTAGCGCGTGGCCGACTCGTACTCCATACGGCCCGACGCCTTTTGCATCTTTCGGCTCAGTTCGTCCTGAAGCGGCGCCACCTCGCCGCGCAGAACGCGGAGCGCAATCTCCAGGTCGGCGCGGTAATCCTTCTTGTCGATCAGGCCGCAACAAGGGCCCGAGCATCGCTTGATCTGAAACTGGATGCAGGGCCGCACGCGGTTTCCGAACTCCCTGTCGGAGCAGACGCGGAAAGGCACCACGGTCCGCAGAAAACGCAAGGTCGACCGGATCGCCACCGATGACGTGTACGGTCCGAAATAGACCGCGCCGTCCTTGCGCATGCGGCGCACCGGCACGACAGCGGGAAAGTCGTGGGAGAAATCGACCTTGAGGCTGAGGAAGTTCTTGTCGTCGCGCAGACGGATGTTGTACCGCGGTTTGAGCTTCTTGATCAGGTTGTTTTCGAGGATGAAGGCCTCGTTCTCGTTCCGGGTGACGATGAATTCCACGTCCCTCGTCTTCGACGAGAGGTGCAGCGCCGCCGGACGGGTGTCGGTCGTCGATTTCGAGAAATAGGACCGCACCCGATTCTTGAGCGAAACCGCCTTGCCCACGTAGATAACCGTCTCCCACGCGTCCTTCATCAGATAGACGCCGGGAGCGTCGGGGATCCGGGCGATCTTCCTTTTCACCTCTCCCATCGCTTTCACCGGTATCTCAGCTCCAACTCCTGCAGTTCGAGCATGCGGTCGCGCAGTTCGGCGGCTTTTTCGAACTCGAGCTCGCGGGCGGCGGCGAGCATCTCGTCGCGGACTTTTTCGATCGCCTTCCGGATGTGGGCCATGTCGGCGCCCTCGGCCACGGCGTCCTTCGCTGCCGACACGGTCACGTAGTCCGCCTCGTAAACCGAATCGAGGATCACGTTGATTCCCTTTTTCACGCTCTCCGGGGTGATCCCCATGCGCGTGTTGTAATCCTCCTGGATGCTCCTGCGGCGGCCCGTCTCGGCGATCGCTTCATCGATCGACCGCGTCGCGCCGGCGGCGTAAAGGATGACCTTGCCGTTCACGTTGCGCGCCGCACGGCCGCAGGTCTGCACGAGCGACGTTGTGGAACGCAGGAAACCCTCCCTGTCCGCGTCGAGGATGGCCACGAGGGAGACCTCGGGTATGTCGAGCCCTTCGCGCAGCAGGTTGATGCCGATCAAGGTGTCGTACGTTCCGGAACGGAGCTCCCTGATGATCTCGGTCCGCTCGATCGTTGCGATGTCCGAGTGGAGGTACTTCACCTTCAACCCCATCGACGCGTAGTAGTCGGTGAGCTCTTCGGCCATGCGTTTCGTGAGCGTCGTGACCAGGGTGCGCTCGTCCCGCGCGGCGCGCGCGGTGATCTCGGACATGAGGTCGTCCACCTGCCCCTCGGCGGGCCTGAGCTCGACCTCCGGTTCGATCAGGCCGGTGGGACGGATGATCTGCTCCACCACCTGGCCGCCGGTCCGCCCGAGCTCGTATGGACCGGGCGTGGCGGACACGTAGATCACCTGGTTGATGAGCTTCTCGAACTCCCCGAATTGCAGCGGCCGGTTGTCGAGCGCGGAGGGGAGCCGGAAACCGTGCTCCACGAGCGACCGCTTGCGCGACCGATCGCCGCGGTACATGGCGCGCACCTGCGGCACGGTCTGGTGACTCTCATCGATGAAGAGGAGAAAGTCGCTGGGGAAATAATTGAGCAGCGTGGCCGGGGGTTCGCCCTCGGCGCGGCCGTCGAGATGGCGCGAGTAGTTCTCGATCCCCGAGCAGAAACCGTTCTCCTCGAGCACCTCCAGGTCGTAGCGGGTGCGCTGCTCCAGACGCTGGGCCTCGAGCAGCTTGGCCTTGGCACGCAGCGCGTCGAGCCTCTCGCCCAGCTCCTCGCGGATCGAACCGAGCGCGCGCTGCATGCGGTCCTCGGGTGTGATGTAGTGCGAGGCCGGAAAGACGGTGACCGAGCCCGGTTCGGCGAGGATCTCCCCGCGGAGGGGATCGATCTCGACGATCGTCTCCACCTCGTCGTCGAAGAACTCGACGCGCAAGACGCGTTCCTCCTCGTAGGCGGGAAAGATTTCGACCACGTCGCCGCGGACGCGGAAGACGCCCCGTTTCAGGTCGTAGTTGTTCCGCTGGTACTGGATCGTGGTGAGGGAGCGGAGCATCTCGTCCCGGTCGATCCTCTGCCCCCGGTCGATGGTGACGGACATTTCATCGTAGGCATCGGGCGAGCCGAGGCCGTAGATGCACGACACGGAAGCGACGATGATCACGTCGTTGCGGGTCAGCAGTGAACGGGTGGCCGAGTTTCGCATCTTGTCGATCCGCTCGTTCACGGACGCATCCTTTTCGATGTAGACGTCGGTGCGCGGGATGTAGGCCTCGGGCTGGTAGTAGTCGTAGTAGGACACGAAATACTCCACGGCGTTCTCGGGAAAGAGCTCGCGGAATTCGCCGTAGAGCTGGGCGGCCAGCGTTTTGTTGTGGGCGATGATCAGCGCCGGACGGCCCACGCCGTGGATCACTTGGGCCATGGTGAATGTTTTTCCCGAGCCGGTGACCCCCAGAAGGGTCTGTTCCTTTTCGCCGCGGCGCAGACCGGCCGTGAGGGCGTCGATGGCGCCTGGCTGGTCTCCCGCTGGCTCGAAATCGCTTCTGAGCCGGAAAGGGTTCTGGGACATGGAGCCTCCGCTTTCGTCAACGGATTATAGCCCTCGGGGAAAAGAAGACAACAGCGGCTTGTGGGTGCGGGGCGCCGCGATCGATCGGGGTGCCCCATTGCGGAGCGCGCCCCTTGACAGTCCTTGACAGTGGTCGTCCGTTCAATTTAGATAGACTTTTCCGTGCCTGGCGGAGAACTAGAGCGTTCCTCATCGATAGGATACTTCGATTATGCCCCTCATCATCTGCCCCAAGTGCCGCGCCGAGTATGATGTTCCGCTCAAGACGCTGGGTAAGAAGGTCAAGTGCCGCTCTTGCGGCCAGTCCTTCCCGGCCCAGGCCCGGAAAGCGGGCAAGAAACCGGAAAAAAAGAAACCCTGGCTCTGGCCGGTGGTGGGAGTCGGCGCGGCTCTCTTCGTGGTGCTCATCGTCATCGTGGAATCGAATATCGACAGGGATGGACCCGCTCCGGCCGAAAACAACGACAAGGTCTCCCGCGTCGAACGCACCGAGCCTGACGAAACACCCCCTCAAGCCGAGGATCCGGACCGGGTGGTCCGGACCGAGGCGGAAACATTCTGCGTGCAGTTCATCGCTGCCGTGAGCGACAATGAAACCGACCGGCTCCAGGATATGGTCAACTTCCCACTCTTCCACAAGGCCCGCTCCGGGGGTGCGCTCTGGTCCGATCTCGAGGAGCTCGACAGGATTCTCAAGATGCAGGAATACATCGGCGCCCTGACCGATGACTCGCCCCAGGGTGCGGGGTTCGCCCGGGAAGCTGCCGTTGAAAAAGCCAAGGAGGTCTCGAACGACGGCAAGAAGGCCGTCGTGGAACTCGTGCTCCACAACCTGCTCAACGACAGGCGTCAGAACCGCACCGTGAGCCTGCACAGGATCGGCGGCGCGTGGGCGATGATCGATCAGACCGTGGGCGAAGAGTACGGCGGCGACCTCGACCATGTTGCGGACGAAAAACCGAAGACACTCGACGAGAAATACAACAAACGCCTCAATCCTGAAGGGGACCTGGAAGCCGTGGATTTCCTCGAGGAGACGTCGGCCACGAAACGCAAGGCGCTGGAACGCCTCGTCCGCGACCTGATCGGCGACGACAGGGAGCGGTCGATCGCGGCCCGCGAAAAGCTGACCGCCGAAGCCAAACCGGCCATCCCTGCGCTCCTCAACGGTCTCGTGCCTCTCGACTACTCCGACCGGGACGACATTGCCAAGGCCAACAGGATCATCCATGTCCTCCGGCCGATCACGGGCAAGTCTTTCGGGTTTTCGCCCGGATTCCAGAACACCGTGATCCGCGGCTCGATGGAGGCTGATCTGAAACACGCGGTCCGCCTCTGGTTCGGGTGGTGGACGCGCTACAAGGACGTCTGGCAGGGGCGCGACATCGAGGAGGAGATGAAGGACTGGTAGACCGCTCCCGATCGAGCGGCGCCGACGGCACCATTCCTTTTTTGTTTGCCAAGCTGTATGACAATCATAAAATGAGAGTAGGATAGAGTTTCCTTTCATACCGGGTGCTTTGAAAAGACAGGAGACAATAATGACCGCCAGGACCGGTACATGTTCGGGGTGTGACGCCAAGTATAAAATTCCCGAGACTTTCAAGGGGACAAAAGCAAAGTGCAAGAAATGCGGCGGAGTCGTGGAGATCCCTCCCCTCGAGGAGGCGGCCGTTCCTGAACCGGCCCCCGCCGTCGAGGCCGAAGCCGCCGCACCCGCGCAAAAGACGGCCGCTGGGCCTCGCAAGAAAGCCGCGCCATCGAAGAGAGGCGTCAGAAAGACGGCGGCCCGTGGCCGGAAGGGCGCTGCCCCTTCGCGGCGCAAGCCTTCGCGCCGTCGCGGGGCCGACGAGGAGGAAGGCGGCGGGAGCCAAAAATGGATCTGGGTGATCGCAGGTGTTTCGGCCGTGGCGATCATCGTCATTCTCGTGCTCCTCTTTTCGGGAGGCAAAGACGATGCCGTCACCGACGATCTGGCCGGCATCGACGAGACCCCCGAAACCGTGGAGGATACACCGGCCGCCACGGAAGAGACCGGAACTGAACCGGCCGAAGACACGACCGGGGAGGCTGACGAGGCAACCGATCCCGAGCCGGCTGACGAGACGCCGGAAGAAACGGCCCCGCCTCCCGAGCCCGAAGAGATCGACCCGGTCATCAAGCTCGACATCCTGCCGCCCATCGTGGGCTGCGATCAGGAGACATTCGACCACCTGACCCAGTGCTTCACTGACGGTTTCGTCAAGCAGGACCTGCCCCCCTGGAAACGGAAGACGCTCATGAAGGATTTCGAGGCGGCCGATTTCGAAAAAGTCCCCATTCTGCTCAACGCTTTCAATGGGCTCGACCTCCTCAAGTCGGACGATGTGGTCGTGGCTTTCCGCGTTGCCGAGATGTGGAACAAGCTGACCGGGCTGGGATTTGTCGACGTACCGATCAAGGGCGACACCACGCAGGAGGAGATGGAAGCCAACCTCGACCTGAATGTCAAAAACGTCTATGCCATCTACAACATCTGGAAGAAGAAGATCGGCGACGTGGACGCTCAGAGATCATTCTTTGCAAAATGCGAAAAATACCGCCGCAAGGCGGCTGCCAAGGACGCGGAAGGCAACTAGACGCAGCGCAGCGCCTCTTCGACCTTCGCGACAGCCAAAAAAGAACCCGGCGACTTGCGTCGCCGGGTTCTTTTTCTTCCAACCTCTTATCATTCCCGCGAGCCCCGAATCTCCGGGCCGCGTCAAAGCCGAGATTTCGTCACCAGGGCAGTGCCGGTGAGTAGAGCTCCTCGAAGACTTCCTTGAAATCGAAGCCTCTCGCGAAATCCTGACGGTCGTCGTCGGCCTGCTTGTTCAACAGGTCGGCGTCGACCATGTTGAAAACGACCTCTCCAATATCCTCGGTCGAATACAAGCCGAAATCTTCCAGAACGATCCGCGATAGAGGGCCGAATTTATCGAGCGCGTAATGCCTCACACCGCTCAGCAGCTCTCCCACGCTCACGTGCCTGTCCAGTCCGCCATATCCTTCACTTTCGAGGTGTTCGCCGATGAAATCGAGAGTCTCGAGGAGGAAATAGTAGGCCTGGGGACTGTATCGTACATCCCTGTACGAGAGCTGTTTGATCACGTCATCGAGCTGAGCGTTCATCATCTTCAGAAGTCCTTCCGTTCCACGGTCCACGGTCTGTCGGCCAAGATCGCACCGGACCTGTCCGGAGCCTGGATAGGGTCCACAGTAATTATCGGCTGCAGAAAAGGGGATCTTTACCGGGAACGTCGATTTCGCCTGCTCGGTCTCTTGCCTTTTCGAGGAGGAGGCTGGCTCCTCTGGGGGGGTGCGACCTCCAAGATCTCTGAAGCGTGAATGATCTGTCTCTCCCCCGACTGCGTCTCCACCAGGAGCTTCTGTAGAAGGATGTCCTGGGAGAGGACCTTGGCTTTTCCCTCGTTCAGGGTGACGATGAGGCCCTTCTTGGGAAGTTTCTTTTTCAGGTCCTGGTAGACATTGTCCTCGTAGCGGAGGCAACACATGAGACGGCCGCAGCGGCCCGAGATCTTCGATGGATCGAGAGTGGTCTTCTGGCTCTTGGCCATGCGCATGGTGACCGGTTCGAGGTGGTTGAGGAAGTTCTTGCAGCAGAGGCGCCTGCCGCAGTGCTCGTACTCGGCGAGCAGCCTCGCCTCGTCGCGGACTCCGATCTGCTTCATTTCGATCCGCGTCCGGTACATCTTGGCCAGATCCCTGACGAGTGCACGGAAATCGACCCGTCCCTCGGCGAGGAAGTAGAAGATGATCTTTTCGCCCTCGAAGAGATACTCCACGCCGGCCAGTTTCATTTTGAGCTTGTGAGCGGCGATGCGGCGGATGCAGTACTCCTCCTCCTCGGACGTACCCCGAGCGCGCTGCCGCGAGACTTTTTCGATATCCTCGGTCGTCGCGATGCGCAAGATCTCGCCGGACAGGTGAATGATATTCTTACCGTTCGAACCGGTCCGATCCGGCGAGTCTGATCGATTCGGCGAATCTTTCTGATTCGGCGAATCTTTCTGATTCGGCGAATCTTTCTGATTCGGCGAATCTTTCTGATTGGCCGGATCGCCCCTGTCGGCATTCTGCTGATCAGCATCGCGACGGTCTGCCTTGGTAGGGTCAGTCGACCGGCTCTTGTCGCCCCTGTCCCCGCTCCCCTTCTGGGGACCCTGTTTGCGGTTTCGGTGATTCCGGCCGCCCTGGCTGCGCGAGTTCTTGACCCACTGGACCTCGCCGTGGTGTTCGACCGGATCGCAGAGGACCTTGCCCAGTTCGATCCCCCGTGGAGACCTGATGAGACAGTGTTGACCGGCGCGGGGACTTTCCTCTTCGGTGACCTGAAAGTATCCCCGATAGTTCATCTCGCTGTATCGGATCACGGTGTAAAACATTTCACGATCTCTTCCTTGTATCTCTGATCAGGATCGCCGTGTTCTCCACGATGAGTCCTGGGTCCAGGTATCCCTCGATGTCGGCAAAAGCTTCCGACATCTGGCCGAGGGTATGAATGACCAGTGCCGGATCGTACAGCTGCGCGGCAGCTCCGAGGCGATCGACGAGATCGCTGTTCAGGACAGACTCTTCTTCTGCACCGAGACCGAGTACCACAAGGTCTCTCATAAGTGACAGGGCCATGTCAAGCATGGTCCTGATCCTCTTACGGAGTTCGTGGGAATTCGGCGCCTCACCCGCCCAGGACATGACCGCCATGCTGAAGCCCACAGACGACGGCCGCGATCGGCTGGTCACATAGTCAACGATCAGACCGCGCACGACCGCACCGTCAACAGCCGCCATCGTTTCGAGACGGCCCGGGCACCCTCCGGCAAGATCGAGGGGTAGTCGGTTCTCTCCCGCCTCGCGCGCAGAATCGTACTCCTCCATCTCGGCGTCCGTCAGCCTCCCGAATCTGAACTGCTGGCAGCGGGAAAGGACCGTGATCAGCAGTCCGGCAGGCCGGGACGAGACCAGAATCAGAAGTGTTCCGTCCGGCGGCTCTTCGAGTGTTTTGAGAAAGGCGTTCTGAGACTCCTCGTTCATCCGGTCGGCGGGGTCGATGACGGCAACCTTGCCGCGGCCCTCGTAGGACTGAACAGAGAGCGCGGCCATCAGATCCCGCGTCGGATCGATCCGGATATCCCGGTGGCCCGTCTCCGGTTCGAGGAGATGGAAATCGGGATGGGAGCCCGATTGAACCCTCTTGCAGTCGGCGCACGCGGCGCACCCGTGATCGGCACAGAGGTGGGCGGCTGCCACGAAGCGGGCCGCGAGAGATTTTCCCACACCGGGCGGCCCGGAGAGCAGGATCGCATGGGGCAGCTTGCGGGTTTCGATGAGGCTGGAGATCCTGTCGATCTGCGCGCCATGTCCGATCAATCCGTCACAGCGCATCGTCGAGAGCCTCCATGACTTTCTCGTGCACCTCTGAAGGGGGCGCCGATCCATCGACGACGACAAAGAGGTCGCTGAACCGTTCGGCCAGTTCGCGGAATCCCTCGCGAACCCGGCGATGGTAGGCGAGATTCCTGCTCTCCACGCGATCCCGTTCCCCTTCGAGCCGTTCGAGACTCTCGGCCGGGTCCATGTCGAAGACCACGACGCGCGCCGGTCGAATCCCCCCCACCGCCCACTCGCCGATGCGCAGAATCAGGTCGCGGTCCAGTCCGAGCCCAGCTCCCTGGTAGGCGTAGGTCGAAAAATAAGACCGGTCGAGAATCACCGTCTCGCCGCGATCGAGAGCGGGCGCGATCACCTCGCCAAAGAGCTGGGCGCGCGCAGCCATGTAGAGGAAAACTTCCGCCTCGGGCGAGATGTCGGCGCAGCCTTTCTCGGGAACCTGGAGAAGGATTTCACGGATCTTCTCGCTTATCGCCGTGGAGCCCGGCTCCCTCAGGTAGAGCACCTTGTGTTTCCGGGCCCTGAGGGCGGAACATAACTTCTCGGCTTGAGTGGATTTACCTGTGCCGTCACCACCTTCAAGAATAATCAACTGACTTTTCATAGGTTTTCCATTCTATAAAAGCCAATCCGCTGGAACCACCCCCAGCCAGGCGATTCGTTGAAATCGATCCCTTTTCGGTACGGCGATCGCAAGTGTTTGGAAGTTGTGAATAACTCTGAGGAGCCTCCTCGGAACACCTTCGGTACTACACTTTTAACACCTTGAAGAAGAACACCTTACAACCATAAAAAGAATTACCCGACATAACGTCAACTAAAAATAAGGACTTAGAAAATGTGGAAAACCGGTGGATGAACAGGATCGTCGCTGCTTGGGAGTGGGGTGCGATCAGAAAAGATAACGCTGTCCGCCTTCGATCTCGGACTGGAGTTCGAGAACGAGTTCCGTGAACTCTGGTTCGGCGTGCCGGCGCTCATCAACGCGTCTCTTGGCGTAGGGCACGACCGATGGTGAAATATTGCCCAGCCAGCGGCTGATCCTGCGCGATGAGGTCTTGAGCAGGGTGGTGGCGAGGTAGATTACCAGATAGCGGGCCTCGACGACCTTCCTCACCTTGGAATTGGACATGATCAAAGACCGTTCCACACCCTTGACCCGCGCCACGAGATCGATGATCTGATCGATTCGGTCCTCGCCCGCAACACCGGTGTCGTATTCGGCGAAATGCTCCTTGAAAAAGCTCGCCGTGGGCGTCTCGTTCTTGCGTGCCGCGAGCGCCAGGACCTTGTCGATCAGTTCCTGCTGCTCGCCGATGTTGAGGGACGAGATTCTGGCCACCGCCTCGACAAGCGTGGGCGGAACTTTGCGTTTTTTCAGCTTGAGCTTGTCCGAGTGGATCTCGACGATCGAATCCACGCTGTATCCGAGGATGGAGATCACCATTCCCGACAGGAGAAAAGACGCGAGAGAATCTTCGAACAGATCGATGTCGCGCGGATGATGGCGCGAGGTGATCACCACCTGTCGTTGCCGATCGACGAGATACTTGAGCGTGGCCAGCAGCTCGAGCTGGGTCTTGATTTTGCCCTTGAGGCGATGGACCTCCTCGAAGACCATCAGATCGGAACGGAGCACGTTTCCACGGAAGCGGATCCTGTTGCCCACGCGGGCTGCCGCGTTGAACTCGCTCGCGAAGCGGAGCGCGTCGATATCCTTGATCTCGGAAAAGAAGGACGTCCGCTTTGCCTTGTCGAGAAACCGATCGACGAGAAGGGTTTTACCGACGCTCGCCGGTCCGTAGACGAAGAGCGGATTGAAGGTGCTGGCCGGAGCGTCGCGAAGGACCTTCTCGAAAGCCGAGTGGGCGATCTTGTTCTCCGGGCGGACGACGAACGCTCCTGGCCTGTCCGTGCCGACGGCGGCTCTCTGAGCCTCACGCTGCGCCCGGTTCTGCCGCGTCTCGTTTTCCACCTCGGTCATGAGGCGATAGAGATACCCGTCGATCTTGATGATCACCTTGACCGGGCTGCCGGTGATCTCGTGGAAGAGCTCTTCCACATCCTTCACATATTTTTTCTCGAGCCACTCGCGCACGAAAAGATTGGGCACACCGAGCACGAACAACCCCCTGGAAAAACTCAGGGGACGGGTATGCTTGAACCAGAGATCGCGCAGACCATTGCCATGACGTTCGGCAAAACCGTCCCGGACCTGATTCCAGATGTGCTGTGTGAGAAGATTCAAAACAACCCTCGACTCGCGACCAACCAGAAGAGTCGATACTAATGACCTTCACACCCCGCGTCAATGAACTCTTTCTTTCTGCCGGGCCGCTCGATGTGCCGGCCTGGTTGTGCCGGGTGTCGGCCGCGAAAGGTTCAACCCGATCCGAGCTTCTCCGTGAGTTTTTTCGCCTGCTCTTGATTCGGGTCGTAACCGAGGGCTTTTTCGAGATCCTGCCGGGCGTCGTCCGGGCGGCCCATGTCGATGAGGAGAGCACCCCGGGCGGCGTGAAGAGCGGCAAGTGCCTCGAAGTCCTCCGGCCCCGCGTCGGCGCTCTCCCCCGGATCGCCCTCGAGCGCGGGATCGATCAGCAACGCCACATCGTACTCGGTGAGCGCCTCCGACAACCGGCCGAGCGCGTGGAGAGATCGCCCCAGCTCCACGTGCAAGGATCGTATGAACGGATCGACCTCGATCGCTTCCTTCAGAAGGGAAGAGGCCTTCTCGAAATCGTCGTGCTCCTGAAAATACCCGGCGAGTTGCATGCGGCCCTCGATATCGGTTTCGAGGCGCGCGCTGAGTTCGGAAAGGAGTTCCCTCGCCTCATCCCTCTTCCCCTCCTCCGTGTAGAGGGTCGCGAGGAGCTCGTAGGCGTTTCCATCACCGACAAAGCCGGGGAACGCGGTGATCGCTTGCTCGAAGAGTTCGGCAGCCTCGTCTTTGAGGCCCTTGTCATTCAAGAGGACTCCGAGGTTGCGATAGGTTTTGAAAAGGATCTTGCCGCCTCCGTCGAGGCGTTGCTTGTAGAGTTTCTGGGCCCTCTCCGTGTTGCCCCGCGAATAGGCGATGTCGGCGGCGAGCTCGATACCGTCCATATTGTCCGGATCGATCTTGAAGAGGCGATCGAGATAGTAGCGCGCGTCGACGAGCTTGCCGCCCTGGTAGCTCGCCCAGGCAGCCTTGGCAAGAAGCTCCTCGTCGCGGGGAGACCTGCGCAGGGCCGAGACGAAATCACGCCGTTTCTTGTCGCCCCAGACCGGTCTCATGGCAACGGGGGCCACCATGTTGATCCCTACCCATTCGCGGAACGCCCTGTCGAGGCTCTCCGCCTTCGGGCCGACGCGGTCCTCTCCCAGGACCTCGGAAAAGGCTTCCTCCGTGTTCGAGCCACGCGCAAAGGATTTCAGAATCTTCACGAGTGCGTCCCAGCCATGGGTTTCGTTCATGAACCTCACGAAGCAGCCCGCCTGATAGTATGCGAAGAGGATGCGCGGCCCGGAGGTGATCTGCCTGTTGAAGTCATGGATCGGTATGAGGTTCTCGTTGTGCCAGGCATGAAAGAGCTCGTGGTCCATATCCCTGTCCCAACGCGCGTGGGCGTTCAACTCCTCGAAAACCGAGAATCCTTCCGTCAGCCACCGCGGGACGCGGAAATGGGACAGCTTCAGCGTGAAGACGTGGGCCAGCTCGTGATGCAGGGTGCGCGCCCACACGAATGCGCGGCGCGTGCGCTTGCACCGAGGGGACAGGATCGTGACCACGTCTCCGAAACAGACACCCAGGGCGCCCAGTCCGGTGAATCCAACGCTGCGCACGGCAAAGTCCCGATGGTAGGAGAACATCTCGAGAAGGACCGGTCTCTTCGGCGCAAAGCCGTACCTCTCTGCCAGAGCCTTCCAGCTCTTCTCGAACGAAGCGGGCAGGTAGTGCTCCATCACCTTCCATTCGTCGATGTCGAGCGTGTAGACGCCGTTGTCCACTTCGACCCTCTTCGACGCCTTGAGCTCGCCAAGGACCTTGAGCATGTTGTACCGCCAGGGATACTCGTAGGGATCGCGCTCCTCTGATTCGCGCAGGTATTCCTCGGCTTCGGGTTCCAGGCCGAGGTTGGCCAGGATGCGGCCCATGAGTATGTAGGCGTCGCAATAGTCGGGATCGATCGCAATGCACTTCTCGATCCAGTCGCGGGCCTCGTTGAGCCGGTGATGGTAGAGAAGGGCTTCTCCAACGGCGCAGAATGCTGCTCCGTGATGGGCGTCGGTCTCGCAGATCGAACGGATCACCGCCTCGCACCCGGCCACGTCCTCTTGCAGGTACAGGCAGGCCGCTTTACGGCTGAGGAGAAGTTTGTCGTGCCGATTCCGCTCGAGCCCCTTCTCGATCAGGTCGAGGGCTTCATCGTAGGCGCCGTTGCGGATCAGAAGGCGCGTCTTGAATCCGAGTGCGGCGGGGTGGCGGCTGTTCAGCAGAAGGGCCCGCTCGCAGTCTTCCCAGGCGAGGGAATATTTCTGACCGTAGAGGCGCACCTCGGCCCGTTCCACGAGGATGTCTGGGTGGTTCGGGTTGATCTCGAGCGCGTCGCCGAGCGCCTTGAGCGCCCGGTTGCCCGAATCGAGCCTCGTGAGGCGGTAGAGCCGGCCGAGAAAGAGGAGGGCCTCGTACCTCTCCTGCTTGTAGTTCGGGCCCACCTTGCCGTTGTACGCCCTGTCGGCATAGACAGCGCAGCGGGCGGCATTCTCCAGATCTCCCAGAACACCGTAGAGGCGCCCCAGGGCGAGCATGTCGTCGCCGTTGTCGTAGGCGTAGCGCTTCTCGTCGATCGTGTTGCGGGCCAGATCGCGCGCCTCGGTCCTCTTGCCCCGCTCGAAGAGCAGGCGCGCCAGGGCGGCCCGCCCCTCGATGAAATCGCCGTCGAGAGACAGACAGGTCCGGAGCCGTTCCTCCGCATCGGCGTAGCGCCCTTTTCTCTCGAGCACCTGCGCCACGAGAAGGGCGGCGTGCGGATTGTCCGGTTCGAGTTCCGCCCAGCGCCCGGCCCATTCGAGGGCATCGTCAAGAGATCCGCAAATGAGCTCCAGCTTGCCCAGGGCGCACAGGGCCTCGGCAGAATCGGCAAAGTCGGCCAGGTAGTCGACCAGATCGCGCCGCCCGTCGCGATAGGAGCCGCGGTAGGCTTCGCGGATCGACGCACTCAAGAACTCCAGATCCTCCTCGGTCGGAGCCCGACTCCGTTCCTCGTCTTGGATAGCAGGCTCCGCCCCGGTCGGGATGGGGAGGAAGAGGAAAACAAGAAGGATCAATGAACTGGACATGATTCGAACCTCTCCAGCTGGGGGGGGATCGATCCGGGAGGCGCGCGGCAATCCCTTGAATATCACCGTTGCGGTAAAAGATCGAGCTCAGTCTTTCGAGACACTCAAGCTCAGCCTGCTCAACCGATCCGCAGCTTCCACGATCCGATCCATGGGGGGAACGAGCGCCAGGCGGATGAACCGGCTGGCATACGCATCGCCATGAAGGCTCGAGCCGGGATCCGCTGGTTCGGCCAGCCAAGATCCCGGAGATACGATCAACGCCATATCCGGTTCGAGGAGCCGGTGGGCGACCTCCAGATCTGATAGCCCATCCGGTGTTTTTTGCCAGATGAAAAGCCCGGCCTCGGGAGGGCACTCCGGAAATCCCGCGCGCCTGAACGCGCCCACGAGAATGTCCCGCTTCCGGCAGTACTCCGCCCTCAGTGCGTCCACATGAGACTCGTCGCCGAGCGCCACGGCTGCAGCGTCCTGGATGAAGGCGGGTGTGCCCGAATCGATATTGGTCTTCACTTTTCTGAACACGTCGATCGCATCCCGGTCCCCCGCAACCCAGCCGCAACGGTACCCGGTCATGGCCGACCGCTTGGACAGGGAAAAAAACGCGAGCACACCTTCGCGCGCGTGCTGGAGGATCGATTCCGGCCGTTGATCGAACCAGATCTCGCTGTATGCCTCGTCCGAGCAGAGCAGAATATCGAATTCACGACAGAAAGCCGCGATCGCATCGAGCCCGCGGCCCGGGATCACCTTGCCCGTGGGCACCGTGGGCTGGCAGATCCAGAAGATCTTTGCACGCCGCGCAATGTCGGTGGGGATCGCGTCCAGATCGGGCAGAAAGTCGTTTCTTTCGCGGAGCGGATAAAAATAATTCCGGCCCTCGGCAAAGAGCGCTCCCCGCGCATAGGGCGGATATCCCGGTGTGGGGCTGATCACCACATCGTCCGGATCGACGAAACCCTCGTGCACGTTGAAAACCGCCTCCTTCGAACCGATCGTGGCGGTGATCTCCCTTTCGGGATCGATGGTCAAATCGAAGCGGCGTTCCATCCACCGTGCGGCCGCGGTGCGAAAAGACCTGCTTCCCGTATAGGAGGGGTACCCTGATGCGCGATGTTCTTCAACGGCGCGCGCACAGGCGCGGCGCACGATGGCCGGTGTGGGAACGGTGGGATCGCCAACACCGAAATCGATCGGGTCGACCCCCGATGCCCTCAGTCGCGCAACGATCTCATCAAGTTCGGCAAAGGCGTAGGCGCCCAGGTTCTGGACACGTTTCGACGCTTCGATCGTCATGGCTGCAGTTTCCCCGGAGAAAGCCACTCTTGGAAAAGGCGCACTCAGAAAGGGCACTCCTCGTCCAGATTCCCTCCCTGCGCAGGACCGGTGCCGGCATCGGGGCCGGGAGAGTAGCCCTGCCCTTCGCCCGCCTGACCGGAACCGCCCCCGTAATCCTGGGCGCCTCCCGGCCGACCGTTTGCCTGGCCTTCGGATCGAGTTTCGGATCGAGTACTGTCGAGAAACTGCACTGTTTCTGCCACGACCCTGATTCGAGAGCGCTTCTGGCCTTCCTGTGTCTGCCATTCGCTGTAGGTGAGGTGCCCCTCGACGTAGACCTGGCGTCCTTTTCTCAGATAGCTGTTCACTGTCTCGCCAAGCTTGCCCCAGGCGCTGATCTCGAGAAAACAGGTATCCTCTTTCCTCTCACCGTTCGGTGTATTGTAGTACCGGTTGACAGCGAAGCCAAACTCGGCCACCGCGGCGCCCGACGGAATGTACTTCAGTTCTGGATCACGGGTCAACCGGCCGATCAACATGACCTTGTTCAGGTTTGCCATATCCTCCTCCTCGCGCGATCTGGGATGTTAAACGATTGAAAGGACCTTTATAGCATGCTTCCAGGGAGAAGAAAAGGCACGGCCCGGGCGCACCCGATCTTCGCCGTCGATTCATTGGCCCATCAGCGATGTCGAATCCGGCCGTTGGTGACTTTTTCGCCGGTGCGGAAAAAAGGCATTAACTGCCGGGTTCCAGATTGCCGATGAGTTAAATACCCAGCATTTGCAGAAAACGCCGTGGCCCCAGGGGCTTGGACACTGACGATACAAATTGCAACTGGAAACGAGCATGACCATTCAAACCGGTACGAAGCAACGCCGTCAAGCAGAACGTGTCCAAACCGAGAGTCCGCTCTCCGCAGTATTGATCAATGACTGCGAATCGGCTGTACTCAAAAATATCAGCAAAAACGGCCTCTGCTGCACCACCCACACCTTCATCCCCGAGATGACCCAGGTTGCCCTCTCGATCAGGCTGCCGGCCCTTCCCCAGGAAGACGCGGAATATTACTTTTTCAAAAGCCATGGAGCCGTGGTTCGTTGCGATCCGGTCGTGAGGAACAATTCCCGGCTCAAATGGGAACTTGGCATCTTCTTCACGGAGATGGACGACGCATCCTCCCTTCTTCTCGACAGGTACATCAGCCGCCGTCAGCAGCCGGACGATCAGTTTTGACGCGACCCGCGCCAAGGGGTTACATTCCGGCCTGATTCCCCGATTTTCTAACGAATCCCACAACGCGCCAGTTTCCGGCCAGATCCTTCCTCTGGCATGAAAGATCGAAACCGAAGGATCGGCCGAGATCGGCGACCTCTCCGGCCATTCCCATCGATACCTCGAACAGGATTTCGCCCCGAGGCTGCAAGATCCGATCCGCCTGTTCGAGGATCACCCTGTAGTAGTAGAGCGGATCGCCTGCCGGGGTGAACAGGGCGCGATGGGGTTCATGGCGTCTCACGTTTTCGTCGACCGGTATGGTCCCCTCGGGATCGACGTAGGGCGGATTGCATGTGATGAGATCGAATCTCCTGTCCCCCGCGGCACTGTCGGCCAGATATGCGGGCAGGGGCTCCGCCATATCGCCGGCGAGGAACGCGATCCTGTCGCCAACACCGTGGCGTTCGGCATTGCGCGCCGCCACGGCGAGAGCTTCGGTTGAAATATCGGTCGCCGCCAGTCTGAGCCGATCCCTCAGCACGGCGAGAGTCACGGCCACGCATCCCGAACCGGTTCCGATATCGGCGCACCAGAAGGCGCTGTCCGCCGTGGTCCCGTCGTCCGCGCCCCCGCCGGCCGGAATGCGGTCGAGCGCGACTTGCACCAGCTCCTCCGTTTCGGGCCGCGGGATCAGAACAGCCGGCGATACCTCGAATTCGAGAGAGAAAAACTCCCGCTTTCCCCTGATGTATGCGGTCGGTTCTCCGTCGATCCGCCTCATGACGAGCGCGCGGAAAGCATCGACCTCCTCGTCGCGCAAAGGCTGATCGAATCGCAGGAAGAGATCGACCCTTTCGGTCGACAATGCGCAGGCGAGAAGGAGTTCGGCTTCGAGTCGCGCCGATGGAACGCCCTTGCGCTTCAGGTACGGACCTGCTTCGCGCAGGAGCCGGTCGACTGTCCACATGAGAGGTTTCCTTCAGAGCCCAATGAAACAGGGCCCGCCTCGCGAGGCCGGACCCTGTGTTTATCGATTCACGATTTCGAGCGAAGGGAGCGATCGGGCGATCCCTCGGTAGGTGGACGCGATCCGACCTGCGCTCGGCTCGAGAGACCGTTGGAACAGTGCTTCGAAACCGAAAGGGTCCATTTTCAGCCGAATCAAGGCGCCGAACCGGAGGCGAATCGGTAGATTCGTTGAGGATTCGGAAACGCGGAGTCGGGTGAAAAGAGGGCCTTTCGGTCCGAATGACTTATTCAACGGCCTCCTAACGTCCTCTCCCACGTCCCCTCTTCTGCTTGGAGGCGCCCTTCGATTTGCCGCCGCCCGAGATCGCCGAGAAAAGGGAAAGGATAAAGGTCAGGGTCACGATCGTCGATCCGACGAGCAGCAAGATCGTGCCCGAACCGATATCGGCGGTGAGGGCGTTGAGAGCCTTGTACTTCAGAAAGAATTCGTACCACGTCACCGCGCCGTCGTTGGCAAGCGCAGTGGCCAGCGCTTCCTCCGAGAGCAACGCCCTGTCGACGATGATCCTGCCCGAATCAGCCACCACGGCCCAGCACTTGTTACTGATCACGTTGCCCACGGCGGAGACCGCTATGAACCAGCAATGGACCGCGGGGATGAACATGAGAAAAACGGGCCCCATCTTCAGCCGCTTCGCATAGATGCTGAAGGTCATGGCGAAGATCATGAGGACGGAGAAGAGCAGGTAGAAGGCTCCCGCAAAGGTATGGTAAGCCGGAACAAGAGATTGGCCTTCACCGGGCGAGAAGGGAAGGAGGCTCCCGAGAAAGGCGATGACGCCCGCCCAGAAGAACCACCAGAGCTGCTTGAACACGCCCCCCTCGAAGACGTGGACCGTGTGACCGCAGTACTTGCAGACCGACGCGTCGGCGAGGATCGTCTCCTTGCAGAAGATGCAGTACTTGACCATGACGCCTTCGGTCACGCCCATCTTGTCCTCGTTGGACATCTTCACCTCGGCGGGCACATCCTCGTTGGCCGCCTCGATCGCCTCCAGTTCCTCGGCATCGCGCCCGGCCTCTCCTGCGACTTCTTCTGCAACGTCGTCCGAGAGGTCCGTGAGCTCTTCCTGGTAGGTTCCGTCCTTGCCGAAACCACTCTCCATCTCGTCATTGTTCACATTCTTGTCAGGGTCTGAAACCATCGAGGATCATCCTCCAAATGAGTCGTGGGACAATCTGCCGTTAAACGGGCGTGAGGCCACATCGGTTGAAGCAAAATTGTAAGAGTTGTAAAGATCGAGGCAAGCCAAAAGCCTTTTATCAGAGGTTTTTGATCTTCTCCTCGATCTCCCAGCGCTTGAGATCGGCGACGAGAGCATCGAGGTTGCCCGCGAGAACCACCTCGAGCGAATAGCTCGACTTGATCCGGTGATCGGTGACTCTGTTCTGTGGAAAGTTGTACGTCCTGATCCGCATGTTGCGGTCGCCTGTCCCGATCTGGCTGCGCCTCTCCTCGGAACGCTCGGCGTTCCGCTTCGATTCCTCGATGTCGAAGAGACGGGCTTTCAAGATCCGGAGCGCCTTGGCGCGGTTCTTGTGTTGCGACGATTCGTCCTGGCACTGGACCACCAGCCCGGTGGGCAGATGGGTGATCCGGATCGCCGTGGCCACCTTGTTCACGTTCTGGCCGCCCGGCCCGCTGGCGCAGAATGTGTCGACCTTGAGGTCTGCATCCTTGAGATCGATCTCGACCTCCTCGGCCTCGGGCAGAACCGCCACAGTCGCCGCGGAGGTGTGAATCCGTCCCTGCGACTCGGTAACCGGCACACGCTGGACGCGGTGCCCGCCGCTTTCGAAGCGCAGGAGATCCCAGGCATCGGCGCCGGACACGGAAAAGATCAATTCCTTGAATCCCCCCACTTCGCTCCCGGAACTGGAAAGGATCTCGATCTTCAGCTTGTTCGACTCCGCGTATTTCTGATAAATCTTGAAGAGGTCTCCCGAGAAGAGGCTCGCCTCGTCGCCGCCGGTACCGGCGCGGATCTCGACGATCAGGTCCTTGCCCGCGTGCGTGTCATCAGCGAGCATCATGCCTTTGAGCTCCTCGAAGAGGGCCGTCTCCTTCTCGGCGTACTCGTTCATCTCCTCCGTCGCGAGATCGATCATATCGCGATCGGTCTCCTCGGCGATGATCTCCTTGGCCTCGGCGATCCGCTCAAGTACGTGCTCGTATTCCCTGTACTTTTCCACCTTGCGCGAGAGGGAGCCCATCTCCTTGAGCGCCTGGGCATACTCGACCTTGCTGGCAATGAAAGCCGGATCCTGGATCTTCTCCTCCAGGACCTCATAGCGATTGCACAGTTCTTTGAGTTTCTCGAGCATTTGGGGGTGAAAACTCCTGTTGCGCGATGCGTACCGTAGCGCCGATCCGGCTGCGCGCCGGTGCGCCGTTCGGGCCGCGCATCTTACGGCCATGCAGGCCGTACGCCGGAGCGCCGGTCCATCCCGGGCTTGCGCTGCCCGACTTCGTGAAAATTATGCCTTGTCGTTCTGAAGCTTGTACTTTTTGAGGAATTTCTCGACGCGGCCGGCCGTGTCGACGAACTTCTGCTTGCCCGTGTAAAACGGGTGGCAGTCGGAGCAGATCTCCACGTTGATCTTCTCGCGCGTGGAACGGGTCTCGAAGCTGTTCCCGCAACCGCAAGTGACGACGCAATCAACATACTTGGGATGAATCTTCTTTTTCATTTTCGCTGTCCTCCAGGCCGGCCGTTCTTCTTGGCCGTTCTTTTTTGCCGACTGTCCCGGGCCTGGTGTCGGGCGGCCGTCAAGGTATCAGTCAATTTTTCGCGCTGTCCATAAACAGGTTATTCTATCACCATCGAATCAAAAATCAACAGGTCACGTCCCTGGGAACGAGATCGGGCTCATTGAACCTTAAGCTCATAGACCTCAGGAGGTAATGTTATTTGGTCACCCGCGCCCAGGCCATGTTTTTCGAACCATCCCTTGTTCATCTCGATGGCGTAGCGGCAGGGTTTGTCCGACTTGTAGTTCACGCTCTCGAGCATGGGGCGCATCTCGTGAATATTGATGATCGTGCCGTCGTCGCGCACAAAGGCGATCGACAGCGGTATCCACGAGTTCTTCATCCAGAAAGAGAGGGGCCTGGTGTCGGGATAGACGAACAGCATGCCGCCGTCCTCGTCGAGTTCTTCACGATACATCAATCCCCGGGCGCGGTCATAAGGAGTGAGCGCCAGCTCGAGAGTCACCGCACGCCCCCCCATCTCGAAAGTGATCGTATCGGCGTGAGAAGGATCGTTTTTTTCAACGGGGCGTCCGTTTCCGTTGCAGCCCGCCACGACAAGGACAACCACTGCCAAAACCACTCCCCCCGCCACGGCGCCGGGACATTGGAACCACTTTCTGTCTCTTTTGCGAATCATGGCGTGCTCCGAATTTCTACAATCCTTCAGTGCCATTGACCTTGCGGGCCAGCTCTTCGACAGTGCTGACGAAAAGCTCGGTCGGAAATCCGACCACGTTGTCAAAAGAACCCTCGATCTGTTCCACGAATCGGTCCCCTGTTTCCTGTATCGCGTAAGCGCCCGCTTTCCCGAAACACTCGCCGGTGGCCACGTAGGCATCGATCTCGCCTCCTGTCATCGGTTTCGTGTAAATCCTGGTCCTGTCGAAACCGGACAACTCGATTCCGGTTGGCTTGTGAACCAGGCAGAGCCCGGAGATCACGTCCTGAACCTTGCCGCTCAGGAAGGCGAGGATCTGGCGCGCATCATCCGCCGATGCGGGCTTTCCGAGGATCGTCTTCCCCACTGCCACGATGGTGTCCGATCCGATGATCGTCCCCGCGTCGATCGACTCTGCCACGTTGCGCGCTTTCCAGCACGCCAGCTCTCTGGCAGCGGCGCACGGTTCGCCCAGCGCGGCCGCTTCCGGCTCGTCGTTCGAGGCGGGACGGACGCGAAAGGTCAGGCCGAGCCTTTCGAGAATGTCGCGGCGTCTCGGCGATGCTGACGCCAGGACGAGCGGCACGAGTGATGCGTCGATCTGCAACTCCGATTCCTTTCCAGCAGGTCGACCTGCCTGGTGACAGAGGGGGGGCTCCTCCCCCGAGCCCGATGACCCTGAGAGCTCGGTGATGGAGGGGCGGTCGAAGAGGACGATCTAGCGACTCTTGAAAAATTCGCAGGTCTCGCTCAGAAAACATTTGGCGCAATTCGGATTCTTCGAAAAACAGAACCTTTCGCCGTGACGGACCATCAAATTCTGAAAACGGAGATTTTCCGCTGGTTGCACCATCTTCAAAAACTCGGACCGAGCCGCATTGATCGACTGCGTTTTCTTGATGAGGCCCAGTCTGATACCGACACGCATGCTCTCCGGCGCGACGACGAAGAACTTCTCCTTTTCCTTCTCGGAGAGCCCCTTCTTGTCTTGCTCGTTCATGAAGCACTGGAGCATGATGCAGGCATTGGCCTTTCCGAGAGTGGTCAAGCCCATCAGGAAGCGGCGGAGAGGTTCGAACTCCATCGGTCTGAACATGTCGTTGTCGAGCGCGCAGTACTCGTTCATCACAGCGTCGAGAAACTCTTTCATGCGCACCATGCGGTCCCTCATGTCGGCGCATTTGAGAGAGGCCAGTTTCTCGACGAGCTCCCCCACCGTGGACACGCGGACCTCATTCCAGTCGATGAAATCCGCTTCGAGTGTGCGCACCGTCTTGGACGCTTTCTTGAAATCCCCCCCCGCCCGGACGATCAGAAAGAGGCACTGCTCGAGCGATGCCCCCCCGCCGATCACCTTGGTCACGCCGTATTTCTTTTCGATCTTGGCGAGGCAGGCTTTCATACGAGACTTGTTCGTGGCCGTGCTGGCTGCCATGGCTTACTTGATTCCCAGCTTCTTGATGATCGACGCCACGGTTTCGCTCGGCTTGGCGCCCACGCTGAGCCAGTATTTCAGGCGATCCACGTTGAGGTCGTATTTCTTCTCGTCAACCTTTTCCATGACGTTGTAGGTGCCGATGTCCTCGATCGAACGGCCGTCACGCCGCGTGCGCACGTCCATGACCGAAATCCTGTAAAAAGGCCTGTTCCGTCGGCCCATCCTCTTGCACCGAATTTTGACTGCCAAGATAAACTCCTTTCAAAATCAATGATCTACTTGCGCGAACGCGATTGTTTTCTGCGTTTGCGTTCTTTCTTTCTCTTGTCCTTGCGCTTCTTCGCATCCTTCGAATATTTTTTCAGCTTGCCGCTGGCGCTCAGCATGCCGAGAGTTTCTTCCTTGTGGCGGGACATCCCCTTCATGCCGGGCATGACGGCCTGCGCCATCTTGCCCATCATGCCTGAGCCCATCTTCTTCATCATCTGCTGCATCTGGCCGAACTGCTTGATCAGGTCGTTCACGTCGGGCACGGTAACACCCGCCCCGCGCGCGATGCGCCGCTTGCGGCTCATGTTGAAGATGTCGGGCCGGAGGCGTTCCTCGAGCGTCATCGAGTGGATGATCGCCTCCACCTTGCCGAGCCCCGACTCGTCGACACCGGCATCGGCGAACTGCCCTCCCATTCCGCCCGGCAACTTTTCGAGAAGCCCCTTGAGCGGCCCCATCTTGCGGATCCCCTGGAGCTGGAAGAGAAAGTCCTCGAAGGTGAATTCAGCCCGAAAGAGCTTCTTGGCCTGCTCCTCGGCTGTCTCCTCGTCGATCACCTCGCGCGCTTGCTCCACGAGGCTGACCACATCGCCCATACCGAGAACGCGCGACGCCATCCGGTCGGGATGGAATTCCTCGAACTGATCGACCTTCTCGCCCATGCCCACGAACTTGATCGGCTTGCCCGTCACCGACTTGATCGAGATCGCGGCGCCCCCGCGCGAATCGCCGTCGAGCTTGGTCAGGATCAGACCGGTCAGCTCGAGGCGGTCGTTGAACTCCTTGGCCGAGTTCACCGCGTCCTGACCGGTCATGGCGTCGCAGACGAGGATGATCTCGTGCGGGCTGGTGATGCGGGTGATCTCGGCGAGCTCCTGCATGAGGGGCTCGTCGATATGGAGGCGGCCGGCCGTGTCGAGGATCACGATGTCGCGCCCCTTGGCACGCGCAAAGGAGACCGCGTTGGCGCAGATGAGCGGTGGCGGCAGGCCGTCCTCGTGATAGACGGGCACGTCGAGCTGCTGCCCCAGGACCTTGAGCTGTTCCACGGCCGCGGGCCGCTGGATGTCGGCAGCCACGAGAAGCGGGTTGCGCCCCTTCTTCTTCATCAGGTGGGCGAGCTTGGCGCAGGTCGTGGTTTTACCGGAGCCCTGGAGCCCCGCAAGGGCGATGATCGTGGGTGGTGACGGCGCGAAGCCGATCCCCACGCCTTCCGGCCCCATCAGCTCGGTGAGCTCGTCCTGGAAGATCTTCACGATCATCTGGCCCGGGGTCACCGACTGGATGACTTCTTCGCCCTCGGCCTTGGCCGAGACCTTTTTGATGAGGTCCTTGGCGACCTTGAAGTTGACGTCCGCCTCGAGCAGGGCGGTGCGAATTTCCCGAAGGCCTTCCTTGATGTTGTCCGCGGTCAGCCGTTTGCGGCCGCTGAACTTTTCGAAGACTTTCTGCAGGGATCCTGATATCGACTCGAACATGGAAGTTTCCGTCTTGTCGGTCCTCGGACCGGAAAAAATCGCGCCTTCCGGAGGCGCCATCCGTGCAAAAGGGTCCGTTGAGCCACGGCGCAATCCGGTTTCGAGCTCTGCGCCGGGTGCGGCAGTTCATAAGTCTCTATTTTATAGCAGTCAACAGTCCCGTTGCAAGACCCGCTCATCGGTCCCTGCCGGAATCATTGAACCGGGTCTTATACCATACCCTTCAGCCGTTGACAAGAAAGGACCTCTCGATTTGGTACCCTGGGAGCATGCTTTTTTTGGGCCCGATCCCGGGTCAAACCCGTTCGATACGAGCGCCGAGATCGTTCAGCTTCCGGTCGATCCCCTCGTAGCCCCTGTCGATATGGTAGACGCGATGAATCTCGGTCTCGCCATCAGCCACCAGTCCTGCCAGAACCAGGGCCGCGCTTGCCCGGAGATCGGAAGCCATGACCTGGGCGCCGGACAAGGCCTTGACCCCGTGGATGATCGCCTGGTTTCCTTCCTTCCGGATCTCGGCACCGAGCCGGTTCAGCTCGGCCACATGAATAAAGCGGTCCGGATAAATCCTTTCCGTGACGATGGATATACCGTCCGCCAAGGTCATGAGCACCATCATCTGGGCTTGCAGATCAGTCGGAAACCCAGGAAAGGAGTGGGTTGTGATATCTGTGGGAAGAAACTTCTCCCGTCCCTGGACGCGCAGCGTCGAGCCTATCCTTTCCACGGGAGCGCCCGCGGCGTTCATGAGGTGCAGAAACGCCATGAGGTGACCGGGATCAGCGCCTTCCACGTCGACGCGGCGACCGACCAGGGCGCCGGCGATCAGGAAGGTTCCGGCCTCGATCCGGTCGGAAATCACCGTGTAGTCGCAGCCATGAAGTTCCTTCACGCCCTCGATCACGAGGCGGTGCGTGCCGGTCCCTTTGATCCGGGCGCCCATGGCAATCAGGAAGCGGGCGAGATCGTCCAGTTCCGGTTCCATCGCCGCATTCTCGATGACCGTTCGCCCTTCGGCCAGTACGGCGGCCATCATCACGTTCGCCGTCCCGAGCACGGTGCTGCCGAAGGTCGAACCGAGAAAGACCTCGGCACCCTTGAGACGCACCTGCTTCGCCTCGACGTATCCCCGGCGGACCTCGAGGTCCGCGCCGAGACTGGCCAGCCCCTTGATGTGAAGATCGATCGGCCTCACGCCGAGCACACACCCGCCCGGCATCGACACCTTGGCCCTCTGTCTCTTGGCCAGAAGAGGACCGAGCACGCAAATCGAAGCCCTCATGGTGCTCACCAGTTCGTAGGGAGCGGTGCAGCACGATTCGTCGCTCGACTGGAGGCGGAGCACGTTCCGATCGAATTCGACGGTGACGCCCAGGTCATGAAGAACGGCCGCCATCGTGCGCACGTCGCGCAGGTCGGGCACATTGCGTACCACGACCTCCTCGTTGGTGAGAAGGGCCGCCGCCATGATCGGAAGCACGGCGTTCTTGGCGCCACTCACGCGGACCGAACCCTCGAGAGCCCGCCCGCCATGTACGTTGAATCTGTCCATTCCGCTCCTTAATAGTTCCGCCGATTTCGAGATCTATCCGTGGACCGGCGCGCCCACCATTCTTTCCACAGCTCAACGCAGCGCAGTTGCTCCTCCATGGAAGCATCGCTCTCGAATCCCACGTCCTCGTCACTGAGGAGACACAACGTGTTGTCCGCCTCATCGCGCACCTCGGGTTCCGGGTCGGACAGGAGGGGAAGGACACGGTCGAAAGCTTCGAGCTCGCCCAGATGACCGATCACCTCGAGTGCTTTCATTCTAACCTCTTTGTTATACTGCAAATACGGCAAGAATTCCCGCCACTCTTCGACAACGCAATCGGTCTGGCGCAACACCGTGAGCAGAATGGTGACCGTATCGATCCGCTCCTTTTCGAGAGCGACCTTCAGCAGCTTGACGATCGCCTGAATACCCCTTGGGCCCAGGTAGCTCAGAGCGAGCGCTGCGCGCCGCTGGGTGGCCTGGTTGCCGTTGACGATGAGCTCGATCAACTCGTCGATCACCGATTCGCCCATCCGGGCGATCGCGCCGAGGGAGTGCTTGAGAAGAGCCGACTCCTCGGTCACTGTTTCGTGGGACGCACAGCCCGACGATGAGCAGCTGCCTCCCGTCTTCGCCGGTTTCGCAATGGAAAGCAACATCTGGGCAGCCTTGTCACCGAAGGCGGGCGGCACCAGCAGTCCGTGGCCGTCGATATCGACATTCGGCTCGTCGCTGGCAAGGGAGTAGGGAATCTGCCACTGTTTGAGGCAGGCCTCCATCTTTTCCAGTTCTTCTTCCGTACCAGCGGTGAACAAGACTTTTCCCGGGCCTTCGCCGCTCGATGGCAGGTCATCGGCGGAATCGACGAGTGACACGGCACAGTCGAAACACTGGGTCACTCCGGCTTCATACTCTTCACGGCATTGCGGGCAGATCGGCATTGGAATTTCCTCTCAGAATCTCTCGGAATCGCGTTCTCAGGTGTTCTTCTCGACGAGCCCCCCCAGCGGGCGGCCACCGATGACATGGAGATGGATGTGAAACACCTCTTGGCCGCCATCGCTGTTGCAATTCATGATCATCCGGTAGCCGGAGGCCGCCAGATCGGCATCGGCCGCCAGCTGGCGGCCCGCGAGAATCATCTCTCCCACGAGATCCCTTTCGGCCTCGCCAAGATCGTTGATCGTCGCAATATGGCGCCTCGGAATGACAAGAGCGTGAAAAGGCGCCACCGGGTTGATGTCGTTGAACGACACAATCCTCTCAGTGTCAATGAGTTTCGCCGTCGGGATCTCTCCCGACGCGATCTTGCAAAAGAGACAGCTTTCGTCATTTCCCATGATCGTCTCCCAATCTGGGCCTTGTTACGCTTCCGCACAGGGGCGCCCGAAAGGGGGCGCGGCATCCGCTAGGTCAGGGGGGGTTGATTTCTGTCCGTTTTTTGTTAGTCTTTGAGCTTTGCACTGCGCACGAAATCGGCTAAAGTTCCACACCGCGTCTCGAAGCGCAGCACGAAGACGGTATTGTAATGAACAAGGAGACCATTTTGAATCCTGATATCGGCGACATTGCCATGAAAAACGATGCCATGGTCGAAGAGGTTGCGGAAGAGCCCCGGAATGACGACGTCGATTACGGCCAAGCCGCGATCAACGCCCTGAACAGGGGGCCGAACACTCTCGAGGACATCAACGAGCTGAGGAACGCGATCTACGCGAATCCTGAATCGTGGAACAAATTCGACAGGTTCGTCCGCGAACAGCTGACCGAAACGGACAGCGACTACGACCAGAAACACGCTGTGGGCATGGCGCTGCTCGGTCACTACGAGCAGGCCGAGAAAGAACTGGAACAGCTCGACCAGACCCCGATCGTGGGTTGCCTCACGGCGCGCATCTATCTGGAAACCAACCGGGAAGGCAAGGCGGTGGAACTGCTCAAGAAGATCCACGAGCGCGTTCCCGAGGTGCCCGAATACCATATCCTCCTCTGCGCGGCGCTCGAGGCAAAAGGGGACAAGGACGGATTCCTGCGCGAACTGGAAATTCTCGAACAGAACTCCCCCCAGAGTGCGGACACCCTCTTTCTCAAGGGCCGTTCGCTCGAACAGGAGGGTGAATACGAGGCTGCCAAGCGCCTTTATCACGAGGTGCTCGAGCAGTCCGGCAGCCACGGTCCCGCTCTCTTCCGTCTCGCCCTCCGGTCGGACCTGGAGAACGATGACGACGAGGCGATCGACCTCTACACCCGGTCGATCACGGCGGGAGTTCCCAACGTGGCTGCCGTGATGAATCTGGGCGTGCTCCACGAAGACCGCGAGCAATATGACGAGGCTGTTCAGTGCTTCGAGACGGTGGTCAACTACTTCCCCAACGACAGCCGGGCACAGAAATATCTGGAGGACGCCAAGGCGAGCCTCAGGATGTACTATGACGAGGAAAAGGAGCGCAAGGAGGACAAGCAGAGCCAGATCCTCAAGATCCCCGTCTCCGATTTCGAGCTCTCCGTCAGGAGCCGGAACTGCTTGGCCAAGATGAACATCCAGACCCTGGGCGATCTCATCAAGAGGACGGAGGCCGAGCTCCTCGCCTTCAAGAACTTCGGCGAGACATCGCTCATGGAGATCAAGGAAATCCTCTCGTCCAAGGGGCTGCGCCTCGGAATGATCACGGCCGAGGGAGAGGAGCTCCCCGCACTTCCCGATCCCGCGGAGACGAGCGCCGTCGACGACCTGATTCTGAGCAAGCCGATCGCCGACCTCGACCTGTCGGTCCGGTCGCGAAGCTGCCTGTCGTCGCTCAACATTCAAACCCTGGGCCATCTGGCAGCCACGAGCGAGCAGACGCTCATGAGCCAGAAGAACTTCGGCCAGACCTCGCTCAACGAGATTCGCAAGAAGCTCGCTGATTATGGTCTGTCGCTCAAGGTATAGGCCGGAACGGGACGCGATGCTCGATTCGATCACCGGCGAAGTCGTCAGGAAGGATGCCACCTCCGTTGTTCTCCGCACGGGGGGCGTGGCATTCAGCCTCGACGTGCCGGCGCGCACCCTCGATACCCTTGCCGATAGCGGCGCGGTCACTCTCTATTCCCATCTCACCGTACGCGACGACACCTTGAGACTCTACGGTTTTCAGTCCCTCTTCGAACGCGAGGTCTTCTGGAAGCTCACTTCCGTGGCCGGCGTGGGCGGCGCCACCGCGCTCGTCATCCTCTCGAACAATACGCCGGCGGAAGTCATCGAGGCGGTCGTGGCGGAAAAACACCTCATCTTCCAGAAGGCGAAGGGTGTCGGAGCCAAGACCGCCAAGAGGATCGTGCTCGAACTGAAGGGCAAGGTCGAGGAGATGGGAATCGCCGCGGGAGTGGAAACCTCCGTTGGCGGGACGCAATCTGTCTCGGTCGGTCAGGATCTGCTGGCCGCTCTGGTGACTCTCGGATTCTCCCAGCCCCAGGCGCGCGACGCCGCGGCACGGGCCCTGGCCGACCATCCCGAGGAAGAAAATCTCGAGGCGCTGATCAAGGCCGCCCTGGCATCGATCGGTTCTTGAAGAGGTAGACGAGGTCTGCCGATCGGGTGTCGTCGGGCCGCTCACCGCAAAATCCGCCGGCAAGCTCGATCAATTCCAGACCCGCTCGGGCCGCGCCAGACGCGACGGAATCCCTGGTGTGGGGAAAGAGCCGGAAACGGTGCGTTCGGCGGGTCCACCCCTCTTCTTCAGCCCGCGCCAGGTGGACGAAGAGCACGTCCCACGGATCCCCCCCCCGCGGGACGAATCCCTTGAGGAGAAGCGATCCGTCGGCCAGGCCGCGGACCGGCCCCCACGGTTCCTCGTCCCTGGCAGCCAGCATGGGAAAATTGATGGTGTGGATCACGAGAACGCCGCCGGGGGACAGAATCGCCGATAGATTTTCCAGTGCGCGGGGGAGTTCGTTCCCGTCGACGAGCGCCAGTGAATTGCCGAGGCACACGATCCCGTCGAAGCGCCGTGCGTCCCGGGCGGCGACGCGGTTCACGTCGGAAAACGATGCCTCGATCCACTCGACCGCAACGCCCTCCGCCTCGGCCGCGGTCCGTGCCCGGTCGAGCAAGCGGCTGTCGGGATCGATTCCGGTCATCCGGAACCCGAGACGGCCGAGAGCGACAGCGTGCTGCCCGCCGCCGCAAGCCACGTCCGCCGCTTCACGCACGCCGGCCTCGGAAAAGACCTTCTGCAGAAATGGAATCTCCCGCGCCAGCCGCCGTTCCCAATCGATGTAGAGATCGAAAACGTCACTGGCGCGGGAGAAGTCCATGTCAAGAGTCTATCACCGTTAGGGCTGAATCTCAACATCCTCGACCAGGCTCAGCACGAACTGGCCGGTCGCACCGGTGCGGTCGTCCATCGCGGCCTGGAAGAAGACATCTTTTCCCGCCCAGTAGGAATTGTTCGGCACCGTGATATTGATGATGCGCGCGCCCGAGGGCGGAATGACGTCGATGAGCACCGTGTTGATCGGCGCGGCGATCTCGAGCGTTCCGAGCCACGGAATGGTATGGCTGCCGCGGCTGAGAGACCAGGCGAGGGCGAAGGTCTCGCCCGGAATACCGCTCACCTCGAAACCGACCGTATCTCCGATGCTCGGCTTTTGATTGTCAGCCTCCACGTTCACCAGGATGCGCATGGCGGCGTCGTAGACCTGGACCTTACCGGCGCCGTAGCGCGAGTCCTTTCCGGCCGGACCCTTGTCCTCGGCCGTCTCCTGGAGGGCCTGGGAGAGCTTGCGCGGCGAAGCGTGCTCGTTGGCCGAGATGAGAAGGCACATGGCGCCGCCCAGATGCGGGGTGGCTGCCGACGTGCCGCCGAAGCTCGAGTTGTAGCCGCCGCCGATATCGGTGGTGACCACGTTCGTGTACGTGCAGACATCAGGCTTGAGCAGCCCGGGCAAAGGGCCGCTCCACCCGCCGTAGGGATAGTCCCAGAAGAGCGGGTTCTGGGTGTGGCCGTAACCGGGATCATAAGTGATCATGTTTTCCCACGCCGACGGACCCTGGCCGGAGTAGGTGTAAAGGGACTCATCGAGCTCGACTCCCGCGCAGCCCAACACCGAGGACGTGCCGCCCACGACCTGATCGGGGTGGATCCACGGTCCGGGGCAATTACCCGGTGTGGAGATGTTGAAGGGGATCGGGAAGCCGCTCGTGTCGTTGCCCTGGTTGCCGATCGAGTTGGCGTGGATCACACCGGCGAGCAGTTCGTTCACGCAGTTCTGGCGGAACATGTGGTAGTCGGGATCGTGAATCCCCCACTTGTAGGAGTAACTCGATGTGATCGCGTTGGCGCCGATGAGCACGGAATACTGCTGCGCCTCCCAGTAGTCGCCCTCGTCGCCGATCTTGGCGATCGCCATGGTGGCGTCGGGCGCCATGCCGGTCTTGGTTCCGTTCGTGCCGTCGCCGCACACGATGCCGGCCGTGGCTGTTCCGTGATAGGACGTCGGGTAGGGATCGTTGTCGTTGGACTCGAAATCCCATCCGTTGGTGTCGTCGACGTAGCCGTTACTGTCGTCATCGATCCCGTTGCCGGGGATCTCGTTCGGGTTGGACCAGATCTGGTTGACCAGATCGGGGTGGGTGTAATCCACACCCGAGTCGATGTTGAGGATGAGGGAACCGTCGCCGTCGATGCCGATGTCCCAGCAGAGCGGGGCCTGGAGCTTGACGATGTTCGAGGTGGGCGGCGTGGGCGGCGGATCGCCGTCGAGAATGTTGATCTCGTCGAAGGCGAACCCGTCGGTCGGAATCGGGTAGTTGTCGGCCCAGGAGAAACGGATCCTGAAGGAGCTGTTGAAAGAGATCCCGGCGCCGGCCGCCGCCTCATCGAGGTCGACGAACTTCTGCTCGTAGACGCTCCCGCCGCTCAGCCCGAGAACCTTGTAAAACGCCACGCCGTCCTCGCTGATGTAGATCGCGTCTTCCGTGTTCGACTCGTCGCTGAACGCCTTGAACATGAAATCGAGATAGCAGTTCGTCTGAGAGGAGAGGTCGATGGTGAGCGTCATGGAGCAGGTGCTGTCCGTGCCGCTGGTGGAGGAGTCCATCGTGACATGGTAGACGCCGATCGGATCATTGGCGGTGGTCACCTGGATCCTGCCCGTGCCGGTGGTGGCCGTGGCCCACTCGGGGCCGAATCCACCCGATTCGAAACCGTCATAGTAAATGGCCGGAGCAGGCGATCCCGCGTCCTGGTAGGTCTCTGCCGCGTACTTTTCGATGACGCCCACATATCCCACCGAGTCGAGATCGCGCACCGCGGCGACCAGCCCCGCATTTCCCGTGAACCGGACGGCATTGCTGAGCCACAACACACGATAGGCCGTGGGACCCTGCTTCGCGAGCAGAGCGCGCACCTCCGTCTGCGTCTGGTCGGCAAAACCGCGCAACGCGTCGGCCACGATCCGGTGGCGTTCGCCGACCGGAACGGCGCCGGTCATTTTTTCCAGATCCGTGCGGGACATTCTCTGTTTCATCACCGCGTACACATCGAGCGTCTCTCCATCGGGCAGGGATGCGAGAGCCTTCTCGAGCCCGGGCGTCATCTTCGATTCGAACCGCTCGGCCCAGTTGGCCTGGGCATCTTGCGCCGGCAATTCCGTTGCCAGAGCAAAAAGCGCCGCAAAACAGAAACAGGTCAAGGAAGCAAACTTGATCGTCCTCATATGATCCCCCTCTCAGGATTCAGCAAGAAACAGGTTGATTTGACATACATACCGCAACGAGGCATGTAAATTTTGGGTGAATAGACTTATTGGCGGAAGCCGATACTGATTATAGCACGGATTTTGTAGGATTTCGGTTCTTTTACAGCCGGATGATTTTTCTTAAAAAATCAATCGACCTGGACTTCCACATCTTCTTTGAGGTATGAGACTCTTCTCGGTGTCCCTGAATGCGGTTGGATGGAGATCGTTTTGAAATACATCATCACTCTCGTCAAAGGATTTCTTATCGGCATTGCCAATATCATCCCGGGTGTGAGCGGCGGCACCTTCGCTTTGATCCTCGGGATATTCGACCGTCTCGTGAAGGCGATCAAGGCCATCGATCTCACGCTGGCCAAGACCTTCCTGGGCGTGTTGAAAAGCCCCTTCTCGGAGGAATCGAAGCGCAAGCTCTCCGATGAGTGGAAGCGCACCGACGCGACCTTCCTGATCCTCATCGGCCTGGGAGCGGTGCTCTCGGTCGTGACCTGCGCGTGGCTCATGGGCTACCTGCTCGCCAACCATCCGAGCGAGACGCTCGCCTTCTTCGTGGGGCTCATCATCCCGTCGATCGCCGTACCCTTCAAGATGATGGAAAAACGGGGAGCCGCCCAGCTCTTCTGGGTGATACCCGGCGCCGCGCTCACCGTGTGGATCTCTCTCTGCGACGTGGGTGGAGCCACGGGCGAACCCGGCTTCCTGGTCGTTCTTCTCGGCGGCGTGCTCGCCATCTCGGCCATGATTCTGCCCGGTGTATCGGGGTCCTTCTGCCTCCTGATCCTCGGGCTCTATCAGCCCACCCTGTCGCACATCAAGCAGCTCACCCACGATCCGAACATCGACGCCATCATCTTCATCTCCACGCTCGCTCTCGGCTGCGTTCTGGGCCTCGTCGTCTTCTCCAGACTCATGGCTTTCATGCTCGAGCGCTGCCGGTCGCAGACGCTCGCCTTTCTGATCGGTCTGATCCTCGGTTCCTTCTGGGTGCTCTGGCCGGTCAAGGATTTCGAGATGGGCGCCCAGGTGCTCGACTCGTCGGGCGAGGCCAAAGAAGACATCGCCATTGCCACGGCGCCCAACAGGCTGCCCGGAGACAAGGATGGCGACGGAATGCTCTGTTTGCGTTGCGCAGCGGCTATTCTGGCAGGGTTCGTGGGCGCGGCGGGCGTGAGCCGCATGGGTAAGCTCAAGGATGGGTGACCGTCAACGGGTGTTGCCGGTCTTCCTCAATTCCCGCTCGTGTAGCCGAGCTTTCTCATCCTCTCCCGCATCTCGTCGGTGATGTGGGCCGGTTCGGGCGCTCCGGCTTCGATTTCCATGCCGGTGCGCGCCAGAAACAGATCTTTTTTCAAACGCTCGGTCTGGGCCTGATCGCGCCCGGCGATGTCGACCGACTCTGCCGGATCGGACTCGAGGTCGAAAATCTCCACCCTCTTGCTGGCCGTGTAGGCGATCGTCTTTTTTCCGTCGGCGATCCGCGCGAAGCGTTTCTCGGGCGACCAGAAGTAACCCTCGGCAAAGACGGGCAGGTCCTCGGGCGTTGCGCCCGTCTGCCACATGGGAGAGAGGTCGAGACCCTGGAACTTATTTCCCGGCTCGACTCCGGCGAGGCCGCACACCGTCGGTGCCACGTCGATATGGCGTACCGTGGCGTCCACCTCGACCCCGGCCGGAATGCGCTCCGGCCAGCGCACGATGAGGGGGATGTGGAGGAGCTCGTCGTAGAGAGTGTGGCCGTGCTCGAATCCTCCGTGATCGTGAAACTCCTCACCGTGGTCGGAGGTGAGCACGACGATCGTGTTCTTGTCGAGTCCTCGCTTGGCCAGTCCGTCGAGGAGACGTCCCAGTTCCCGGTCCGTGTAGGCGACCTCCCCGTTGTGCAATCCTTCGAGACGTTCGATTTTCTTGCCGCTCAATTCGAGCCGCCCCTGGCGGAAAGCCACGATATCGCGGACCTCGCCGAAGATGACGTCCTTCGTGTTCTTGTCCCCCTCGAGCGCGAACTGGGCGCGAAATTCCGCGGGCGGATCGTAAACGAGGTGCGGATCGAAATAGTGGACCATCAGAAAAAAGGGCTCTTCGCCATTCTTGTTGAGCCAGCGCAGAGCGGTGTCCGTCGTGCGGGTCGCGATGCGCGTGAGATGATTGTTCCGGCTCACGTCATGGTCGACCGTGTCGAATCCCTTGTGCATGCCGAAGTTCTCCGTCAGAAAATCGACGCTCACGATCGATCCCGTCCGGCTGCCCGCGGCCCGGAAGCAATCCCCCACCGTGACCGCATCGCTCCTGAGCTTCAGAAATTCGCCGACCCATCCGCCCGCCTTGTGCTGGGCCGGGTAGGTCGAGGTGAGCAGCGACGCAAAGGACGCGAGGGTCCAGGGCGCATGGGCGTAGGCCTTCCGGAATAGCACCCCCTCCGCGGCGAGCGCGTCCATGCAGGGAGTCATTCCGCTCGAGTTGCCGTAGCATCCCAGGCGGTCGGCCCGAAGCGTGTCGACCACCACGAGAAGCAGATTGGCCTCGGCCGGTTTCGATCCGGAACAGGCCGTGGTGTAGAGACCCAGGAGGGCGACGATCAGCAGCGCAAGGCCGAGGCTCAGCGGAAGAATCTTGTTTGTCATGGCAGGTCCAGTTCAAAAAACGGCACTTGGTTCTCGAAAGATTATTTACGATTTCGGGCAGCGGGGAGCGACTATTATTTTTCTATTTTGGCCCGCGCCGGCCGAATCGGTCCTCTTCACCGTTCAGCCCGTTGGGCAATGCTCGAAATGGGGCTATGAATCTGACAAGCAAACGGGTTGCGGTTTCGTGCAGCGCCCCTCCCTTGCGGAGAATCGGTTGCGTCTCGAATGGCTGGAGCATTTGCGACTTCCGGCCTGTTCGGGGAAATTGTTACTTGTTGCCTTCATGGAGAATTTGTAGCTTGTTGCCCGGCCGGGAGGAGATCCTGTTGGACGCGATCCGGCCGCCGGTTTCGTTTACAGATAGAAGATCATGAAAGTAATTCTGGCCAAGACAGCAGGGTTTTGCATGGGTGTGCGCCGCGCCATGAACGCGGTGATCGACGCCACCAACCGAACCACCGCCGGGATCTACACCCTGGGACCGCTCGTGCACAACGACCAGGCGGTCGAAATGCTCAATACGCGCAACGTGCGCGTCGTGGCCGATCCCACCGATGTGGAGGCGGGCAGCCTCTTCATCCGCGCCCACGGGATCACACCCGACGTCCGCCGTTCGTGCAACCGCGACGGGGTCGCCGTGTGCGACATGACCTGTCCCCACGTGGCGCGCGCCCAGAAGATCGTGGCCAAGTACAGCCGGCAAGGATTCGATACGATCATCGCCGGCGACAGGAACCACGCCGAGGTCATCGGTCTCCTGGGCCATGCCGAAGGCCGCGGCCATGTGGTGAGCGAGCCGGGGGAGGTCGGCAGCCTGCGCCCGCTCGGCAAGGTCTGCCTCGTGGCCCAGACGACTCAGAGCACGGCGCGCTTCGAGCAGATCGAGGCAGCCGTGAAGGAACTCTATCCGGACGCGGTGATCCGCAATACGATCTGCAGCGCCACCGAGGACCGCCAGAACGAAGTGCTCGCCCTGTCGAAGGAGGTCGACGCCATGATCGTGGTCGGCGGCCAGCACAGCGCCAACACGGTCCGCCTCGCCGAGATCGCGCGGGATTCGGGGATTCCGACCTTTCACATCGAGACCGATGGCGAACTCCACGCCGAGGCGATCCGCAATTTCAGATCGATCGGGGTCACGGCGGGCGCGTCCACCCCGCAGTGGGTGTTCCAGGCCGTTGTGGAAAAGATCAACGATATCTCCCAGACGCGCTCGACCCTGAGGCGGCTGCTCTACTTTCCCTTCAGGATCGGCGTCCACACCTATCTCTATCTCGGGGCGGGCGGCGCGGCCATGGCCTACGTGGCGCTGCGCTTTCTCCAGATAAAACCCCGTCCCAGCTACCTCCTGCTCGCTTTCCTTTACGTCGTGTCGATGCACATCCTCAACCGATTCACCGACCGGCGCGCCGCCGAGATCAACAATCCCCTCCGCATGAAGGATTTCACGCGCCTCGCGCCGATACTCCTCTCCTTTTCGGTCGCGGCCGCTCTCGGGGCGCTCGTCCTGGCCGGCACTTTCGGCCTGCTTCCGGCCCTGCTCATGGGAGGATCGCTCGTTGCCGGAATCGGTTACAACGTGCGCCTCTTGCCGGGTAAGCTGGGCGAGGCCTTCCGCTTCAGGAAGGTGCGCGAGATCCCCGGCTCGAAGGACCTCGGTTCCGCGGCGGCCTGGGCCACGGTCACCGTTCTTCTGCCCAGTCTCACCGAAGAGAGCGTGAGCGCCCTGCCCGTCGCGGGCGCGTTCCTCTTCGTCTTCATCATCGTCTTCATCCGGTTTCTGATCTTCGACGTCAAGGACATCGAGGGGGACCGGCTCGTCGGCAACGAGACGCTGCCTCTCATCCTCGGAAAAACCGCCACGGGATGGCTGCTCGTGGGCAGCTTCGCTGCGCTGACCCTTCTGATCGCGGCGTACGCTCTGTCGGGCAGGCAGTCGCCCCATTTTGCCGCCCTGGGCGCGACCGCGGCCTACTCGGCGATGTGCGCCTTTTTTCACTTCAAGAAGGCATCGCTCTCGCGGGGGATCCGGTTCGAATTGATCGTCGACGCCCAGTTCATCATCATCGGATTTCTGGCCTGGCTGCTCTGATCGCCGGAAAGGGTTTTCAATTCGAGAGCAATTTTACTTATAAGGTAGGTCCGGCGGCGGCCGAAACGGGTGCCAAGAAAAACCCGGAAAAAGTCGAAAGAAAATGGATGACGATCTCCTTTCCGTGAGGCGCAGAACTGCCCGGGCGAGACGCACTCTGTTCACCCCCATGGCGAGGACACCAGGACCAGAATCGCCTCGAGGATGAATTGCCAATGCTTTGCATCACGGGAATCGAAAAAAACCTCGCAGCGCTCAAACGCCGTTTGAAGCAGAACGAGATCTATCCGCTCCAGGAAATCCGTCTCGACGCCCTCGGACGGAATCCGTCCGGTTTCGATTTCATCCCGGGCAATCCGAAAAAGATCATCGCCACGTGCAGGCGGAAGAAAGACCACGGCTTTTTCCGGGGTTCCGAGGAGGAAAGGCTTCGACGCCTCGAGGCCGCGTGCGCCCACGGGGTCGGCTGGGTCGATATCGAGGCCGATCTCCCCGAATCGTCGTACCAGAAGATCCTGTCCACGGCGCGCGGCACTCGAACCAAGATCTTGAGATCTCTCCATCTCGGAGAGGAGGCGGGAACTCACGAGATTCAGGGCGCCTTCTCGCTCCTGACCAGATCCCAGGGGGACGGGATCAAGCTGGCCGTACCGCTCGATGATACGGCCGACCTCGCTGCTTTCGCCAACGCGCCGAAAGATCGTCCAGCCGTTCTCGTGGGTGGCGGCGCGGTCGGGTTGCTCAGCAGAGCGCTCTACAACCGGCTCAACAGCGCCTGGACCTATTTCGCGGCGAACAAGGCGACCGCTCCCCTTCCCGGCATGCCCGATCTGGAGACCGCCCGTCTTCTCGGGTTGCCGCTCGACGATCGCGCGCCCTTCTTTGTTCTTCTCGGCGGCCCGTCGATCCTCGGGTCACCGGGGTACTTCGTCTACAACACCCTCTTCAGAGAACACTCGTTCGACGCCTGCTATCTGCCTGCCGTCACGGCGAGGCCGAGGGAGACCTTCGAACTGCTCAAGGGGATCGGTCTCGCCGGCGCGAGCGTCACCATTCCCCACAAGGTGGCGGCCGCGGGCCTCGCCGACGATCTCGACGAGGAAGCCCATTACGCGAAATCGGTCAACACGCTCTACCTGAACGAGGGCAAATGGCGCGGGGCCAACACCGACCTGAACGCGATCGGCACGGTAGCCGACCGCCTGGGCAGCCGCGCCGGACAGCGGGCCCTGATCCTGGGCACGGGCGGCTTTGCCAAGGCCGGTGCGTGGGCGCTTGCCGACCTGGGGATCAACGTGATCCTGCTGGGACGCACCCTGATCGAGGAGCCCGGTCCCTGGGAAGACTGCCTTCCCATGAAACAGGTGAGCCAGATTCCGTTTCACATCCTCTTCAACGCCACACCGATGGGGGCGTCCAAGGGCAACAGCACTCTCGTACCCAAATCGCTCGACCTGCAGGGAAAGATCGTCATCGACGGCGTGCTCTCTCCCGGGACCACGACCCTGGTGCGGCGCGCCGCCGCGTCCGACTCGAAGATCGGCACCGGAGTCGACCTGTGGGCCGAGCAGGGATCGGTCCAGCTCGACCTCTTCCGCTGTCCGAAAGCCACACCGGAGAAACTGAAGAAACTCGCCCTGAAGAGCGGCATGGTGGCTGCCGTACCCGGCAAAAAAACCAAGGCGCGCCGCGCCGCACAGCGGAAAAAGGTTCCGAAGAGATAAGACTCCGCGGGCCTCGAACCTTCACGGATCGATGCCTGGGCTACCCTGCCAGCTCGGTCGCGGCTTCGAGCACGCGAAGAAAATTCTCGCCCAGGACCTTGCGCACCACGGTCTCGTCGTGTCCCCGCTCCAGCATTCCGCGCGTCACGTTGGGAAGCCTGGAACAGTCCTCGACACCGTCCACGGTGAACGGAATGCCGTCCCAATCCGAACCGAGACCGACATGGTCGGGCCCGACGAGTCCGATCGCATGATCGATATGATCGAGAAGTGACTCGAGCGGGGTGCCCTCCGGCCGATGGAGTTCGTTGATCCGAGCGATCTCCCGGGCGAGCGCGTCGCTCCCCCCGTCCAGCCTGCTCCGCGCCTCTTCGATCAGCGGGGCGCGTTTCGCTTCGGCGTCGCGCATCTTGCGCTGCGCGTCCCGATCGATGAACGTTGGATAGAACGGAATCTGGATCACGCCGTCCTTTTCGGCCAGAGCCTCTATCATCTCGTCGCTCAGATTCCGAAGATGGTCGCAGATCGCCCGGCAGCCCGAATGGGTCGCGGCCGCGGGGGAGCGTGAAATATCGAGGACATCGAAAAAGGTCTTGTCCGATGAGTGGGAGAGGTCGACCACGATGCCGAGCCGATTCAGTTCCGAGATCACCTCCCGGCCGAAGGGCGACAGCCCGCCATGGCGGTCGGGGAGCGGCTCGCCGAAACCGGCCGAATCGGCCCAGTCGTGATGAAAAACATGCGTCAACGTGAGGACGCGCACGCCGAGGTCGTGGTAACGGCGGAGTGTTTCGAGGCTCCCGTTGATGATGTGCCCCCCCTCGATGCCGATCAAGAGCGCCACCCTCCGCTCGTCGAAGGCGTTCCTCACGTCGTCGGCACCGAGGGCGAGGGCGAGCGTGTCGGGGTTCTCCGTCGCCAGGGAGCGGATCCAGTCGATGCGGAAGAGGGCCTCGTCCACGAGCTTCTCCTCCTCGCCCTCGGCCGGTGGGCCCATGTAGACCGCCATGACCAGGGCGTCGAGCCCGCCCTCGCGCAGGCGGGGTAGATCGATGTGCCCCGATCGGTTCGGCGCGACGAAATCGAAATCCTCCTCGCGGCAGCGCATCGCCGTATCCACGTGGGAATCGAGAGCGAGCGCGGTGCGGTGGACGCGCTCGGCCTTCTCGTCGATCCGGGTGATCTCTTCATCTGCCATGGCGTTCAGTCTTTCTTGCGCAGGACTATCAGGTTGGATGCGCCGTCCGCCGGGGGGATGAGGAGGCTTCTCAATTTCGGGTAGTCGGCCGCTTCGACCAGACCCTTTCCCAGATCGACGGAGATCTCGCATTCGATCGAATTCTCCTCGATCTTCCACGTGTACACGCATGTGCCGAAGCTGTTGACCAGCTGCTGGGTGCGGGGCAACGACGCCACCCTGAAGCCCTTGCTCAGATCGATCGTCAGCTTGGCGTAAACATTGATCGGATGGCCGACGTTCACGGGGCAGGCGCGCCACGACGGCGGGCGATCGGCGATGGCGGGCATTATCGACCGCACAAGGTCGGTCGGGTCGATCACCGGCAAGAGGATGTTCCCGTTCGGAGCCGGTTCGATCGGGCCGGCAGCCACCGAGAGGGAATAGGTCGTCTGGTGCCGCGCCAGGTCGAGAATACAGTGGCCCGCCGCCTTGCCGCCCGGCGCGACGCGGGCCGCCAGATCGGCGAAGTACGCGTCCCGGTCGCCTGCCGGACCGGCGAGCGACAGAAAGGGATTTCCCGGGCCCGACTGGCGGACCTTGATGTCGCCTTTCAGGGAGAGATCGTCGGCCAGGCAAAGCTTTCCGGTCACCGTGACGCGGGCGGGAAGGATGTTGAACGCTTTCGACGTTTTCGGAGGGGTAAAGATGTGATCGGACTGCGTGTCCATCGCCCGATCGGATGAGAGCGGCGCGGCCGGATCGACGAGATATCTTCCGTCATCGAGTACCACGATGAGAAGGACCTCCTTCATGGCGCCCGCTGTGCCCTTGCCGCCGTTCACGTTGAAGTCGGACAGGAGCATGGGCCACGACTTGATCCCCGCGGCCCGGCAAAGAGCCCAGAGCAGGACGACATGGTCCTTCTGGCTCGCATAAGCCGTCTCGTAAACGCGCGCCGCGGGGCGTGCCGGCTCGCCGAAGAGGAGCGACTCGTAGCGGATCGGGCGCACCGCCTCGCGCGCGAAGTCGTGGAGCCTGTAAAAGCGGTCGTTCCCCTCGGCGCCGTCGATGATCTCGGCCGTCTTCGGGGCGAGATCGCCCGCTTGATCAGCGGCGTCCTCGAGCTCCTTGTGAAAATCCCGGAACCATCCGAGAGGCCCCGCTTCCTCGTCGAGCCAGGCGTTGAACACGGCGCAGGGCACGAAATCCCCTCTCGACGAACAGTCCGTGTTGATTCGGTGTCCGGGCGTGTTGGACAGGGTCCAGCGCAGAATCTTCGATCCATCGCCGCCCTTCGTCTCCTCGCACTCGGGGGCGCCATTGAAAGACCCCCACTCGGCGCCCGCGCCCGCGGGCAGCCGGACCTCCAGTCGCCGCGAGAGTGCGAGCGCCTCGCCTTGCAGGAATTCTATTCCCGAAAGGCCACGGCCGCGGGGTTTCCGGTCGATGATCGAGTAATCGAAATCGACCACACAGCCGAATTCGATGCCCAGAAAGGTGGCCACCGTCTCCTGATGATGGAGGTAGTCGGCGCAGAGACCGAGCGCATCGGGCGAGACCTGGGAGAGGTTGTGGTCCTCGTCGAATCCCGTGATCCGTTCGACCACGGTGCCGTCGTTCATGAAGGTCCGGAGTCGGTGCACGACCAGTTCCTGGTTCCGCGTGTCCCATGCGATGCGCGGATCGCAAATATTGTCCTGCGCCCACTCGTTCATCACCTTGATGAGCTGATGACGGCGGCGTTCCACGCGGCCGTCGCCGTGCAGGCTGATCACCGTCTCGTCGAGGAGAAGGACATAGTCCTCGAGGGGAACCTCTTCAGCCGCGGGGGCGTTCCGGATCAGGTCCAGGATTGCGTCTTCGCCCGACTCGGCCCGCGCCGCACCTGCCGCAAACAGGGTGAACGACGCGGCCGCCTGGAATGCGAACAGCGCCATTGCCACCATCACGAATCTTTTCATCGAACGCTCCTTCATCGGAAAGTCTCCTTATCGTTCAGCGGGCCACGGTGATCGTCTCGTCCCGGAATGCTCTGAGTTTTTTCATCACTTCGAACAGCCCGTGATAGGCTTCGGGCGGCGTGCTTCTCTTCTTCACGGCCATGGAACAGGCGACGTGCATCGCACCGTCCTTCACGCTCACGCCGGTCGACAGATCGGCGGCCTCGTTGTCCGCGGAGCGCGCCGCGGCAGCGTGATCGAGGCTGTATCCCGCCGGAAGGGAGATCGTCTCCTCCACGACGTGGCGCGCGGCCAGATACAGAAAGAGGGGCTGCGTGCGCTTCTCGTTGTGCGTGGCGCTCTCGGCGCGGACCAGCCTGTTCACCAGGATCTGGACAGCAGGAGACCGGATATCGATCTTGTTGTCGTACACGAGTCCGTACCCCGGAATCCGGTACTTGATCGTGAAAAAGACCGGTTTCGTCAGGTCGCGGTAGTCGCCCTGCGCCAGGTCGACGAGCTCGGCGCGGGGCGAAACCGCCAGGAGCCACGATTCGAGAGCGGGCCGAACGGCGCGCCGGTTGTTGTACGACGCCAGCTGCCGCCGGAGCCACGTATCGTTGTAGCCCCGTCCCTCGAAACGCATCGTGCCCTCCAGGTCCCCGTCCCCGTTGAGCGTTGCGGTGGAGTCGATGCGGATCAGGCAATCCTCCGGGGGATGGTACTCGATCGCCGACAGGGTTTCACCCTCGGGCGTTCCGACCACGTAGTGCTGCTCGGCCTCGGCCAGCGACCAGTCGTCCATGGTGAGCGGGCACCAGGTCGGATCGTACATCTTGAAGGAGCCGTCGGGCATGGCGCGGGCCACCACGCAATGGTTGAACTGGTCGGCCGCGATGCGCTCGACGCGCGCGCCCGCCATGGTCATGGCCGGGTACGCCTCGATCCCGGCGGCGCGCATCATGGTGATCAGCATGCCGGCGATATCCTTGCACACGCCGGCGCGTTCCTCGAAGATCATCCATCCCGGATGAAGGGTGTATCCCTCCCCCTCGCCCATACTCAATCCCGAGTAGCGGATGTTGGCCGCCACCCAGCGCAAGAGGAGGGTCGACTTCTCGTCGTCGTCGGCGCAGTCCCTGGTGATCTCGGCCACCTTGGCGCGGATCGCGTCGTTCGCCTCGAACTGGTCCTTGTTGGCGCCGTCGAACCAGCGCGACTTCTCCTCCCATGAGGAGACGGTGGCCATGACCACCTTGGTCGCGTAGTCCCAGTTGTCGGGCGCGCGCGGTTCGGCGTGCACCGCCGGGAGGTCGCGCTTCGACCAGGTGTAATGGTTCTTCTCGTCATCGAAGACGACCCGGCAGGAGCACTCCCCGTTGTAGACCTCGAAGTTGAGGGGGCGGGACTTCACGGTGTGCACCGTGTAGGTCTTCTCCTTGATCGGATTCGCCTCCTCGAAGAGGATCATGTCGTAGTAGTGGGTGCGCATCGGCGGAATGTACCGTTCGTCATCGCCCCCATCGCCGAGGTAGGCGATGAGGAATCCCTTCTTGTAGGTCTCGACCTCCACGGCGTCGCCGATCTCGAGCCGGGGGAGGGAGAAGACCTTCATGCGCATTCCCCAGTAGATGGCGTGGGCGGGCTGAACAGCGTCGACGAAATCGTTCCCGTCGAGCTCCTCGATCCCGCCCGCGGCGCGCAGGATGCGAAGTTTCCGGATCTCTATGAAATTGGTGGCAGGATCGTAGTCGTAGCGCAAGGCGCCGAGGGAGCGGATCCCCGCGGCGCTGAGCACCTTGGTGAGCGTGTGGTTCCTGATGTGGGACAGGCCCGATGCTTCCACGTCGATGTCGGTGCGGTCGAAGACCTTGACGAGCTCGGCGTTCCCATTGGCTGCCCCGTCGCCGGCCGCCTTGACGAGGGCCTTGAGTTCCTGATCGGTCTGAGCCCAGGCCGCAGCCGGAAAGAGGAGGGCGAGGCAGAGGGCGGCCGGGAGCATCAACCTGAGTTGGCGCTGCTTCATTCGTCGACTCCAGATTTCATGATGAAGAATTGCTTTACGAGAACAGCCGGTTCAGGGGTCAAGGAAGTCCTGATCGCCGGCTGAATGGCACACTCAGAGAGTTTTGGAGAGAACAAAAGAGGTCCCTACTTTTCAAGGACAAAATGTCCCCCGCGCGCGACTGCGGCAACCGATGAGGGCGCCTCGCGATCGGGCCCGATCGTTTAAAAAAAGAATTCTCCTCGATCCCGATTTTTACTTGATGTTCAATTGTCAAGGGATAGAGTCCGGTCTTTTTGGACTTCACGAAGGGGAGCGGATCTCGGCGGGAGCGGATGTTGCGAACCTCTCTTTTTTGCTAGAGTAAAGGAAGAGAAGAATGGTCAAGAAACGAGAAGCACTCGAATATCACTCGAGGGACCGGTACGGAAAGATAGAGGTGGTCGCCACCAAGCCGTGCACCACCCAGCTCGACCTTTCGCTGGCCTACACGCCCGGCGTGGCGGAACCGTGCCGCGAGATCGACAACAATCCTGAAGACGCTTTTCTCTACACGGCCAAGGGCAACCTCGTGGCCGTGGTCTCGAACGGCACCGCGGTGCTCGGCCTGGGCGACATCGGCCCGCTCGGCGCCAAGCCGGTCATGGAGGGCAAGGGAGTTCTGTTCAAGCGGTTCGCCGACGTGGACGTCTTCGACATCGAGCTCGACACGAAGGACCCGAAGGAGATCATCCGCACGGTCCAGCTGCTCGAGCCGACCTTCGGCGGGATCAACCTGGAGGACATCAAGGCGCCCGAGTGCTTCGAGATCGAGGAGACGCTCAAGGAAACGATGAACATCCCCGTGTTCCACGACGACCAGCACGGGACAGCGATCATCTCGGGCGCGGCGCTGCTCAACGCGCTCACCCTGGTCGACAAGAAGATCGACGAGCTCAAAGTCGTGTACAACGGCGCGGGCGCGGCCGGAATCGCGTGCGCCGAGCTCTTCGTCGACCTGGGCGTCAAGCGGGAGAACACGATCATGTGCGACTCCAAGGGCGTGATCTACAAGGGCCGCGCCGCGGGGATGAACGAGTACAAGGAGCGTTTCGCGCTCGACACGGAGCTGCGCACCCTGGCCGACGCCATGGAGGGCGCCGACGTGTTCGTGGGCGTGTCGGTCAAGGGCGCCGTCACCCAGGACATGGTCCGGTCGATGGCGCGCGATCCGATCATCTTCGCCATGGCCAATCCCGATCCGGAAATCACCCCCGAGGACGCCCTCGCCGTGCGCGACGACGTGATCATGGCCACGGGCCGGTCCGACTACCCCAACCAGGTGAACAACGTGCTCGGGTTCCCCTTCATCTTCCGCGGGGCGCTCGACTGCCGGGCCAAGGCGATCAACCAGGACATGAAGATCGCCGCGGTCAGGGCGCTCGCCGACCTCGCGCGCGAGGATGTTCCCGACGAGGTCTGCCACGCGTACGGCGTGGACGCGCTCCAGTTCGGCAGGGAGTACATCATTCCCAAGCCCTTCGACCCGCGCGTGCTGCTCTGGGAAGCGCCGGCCGTGGCCAAGGCCGCCATGGACACGGGCGTGGCGCGGATCGAGTTCGACCTCGAGGAGTACAAGGAGAAGCTGGAGAGCCGGCTCGGCCGCGCCCGCCAGGTGATCCGCTCCTTCATCAACCGGGCGCGCCGTGCGCCGAAGAGGATCGTCTTTCCCGAGGGGCAGAGCCGCAAGGTGCTGCGCGCCTGTCACACCATCATCGAGGAGGGGATCGGCACGCCGATCCTCGTCGGCATCAGGGACAAGATCGAGGCGCGGATCAAGGAGCTGGGGCTTTCGGGCATGGACGGGCTCGAGATCCACGACGTGCGCGCCCTGCCCAAATTCGATGAGTACATGGATGAGCTGGTCGCCCTGCGGACGCGGAAAGGCGTGACGCACAGGGAAGCGCGCGAGCTCATGAAGAACCGCTTCTACTACGCGGCCATGATGGTGCACAAGAGGGACGCCGACTGCTTCGTGGGCGGCGTGACCACCTACTACGCCAATGCCGCACAGCCCGTTCTCGACGTGATCGGTCCGAAAGTCCCCGGCAAGCGCATCGCGGGCGTCTACCTCCTGATCTGGAAGAACCGGCTCGTCTTCTGCGCCGACACCACCATGAACATCGAACCGAGCGCCGAGGTCCTGGCCGACATCGCGATCCTCGCCTCGGAGAAGGCGAAGGAGTTCGGCCTCGAGCCGCGGATCGCCATGCTGTCCCACTCGAACTTCGGGTCGTCCCGCTTCCCCGACGCGCGCAAGATGGCCCGCGCCGTGCAGCTCGTCCAGGAGCAGCGCCCCGACCTGATCGTGGACGGCGAGATGCAGGTCTCGACCGCGCTCGACGGCGAGGTGCTCAGGGAACGCTATCCCTTCTCCAAGCTGCAGCAGGCGGCCAATATTCTCATCTTCCCCGACCTCGACGCGGGCAACATCGCCTACAAGCTGCTCGATGAGCTGGGCGGCGCCGAGGTGATCGGCCCCATGCTGATCGGTGCGCGCGAACCGGCCCACGTGCTCCAGCGCCGCGACGACCCGAGCGACATCGTCAAGATGGCGGCCCTCGCGGTTGTCGACGCGCAAGAAAGAAAAATGAAGCCTTAAGCCGGATTTCTCACAATCCCTGGCGCCGCTCGAGATGGGCGGGACGGACCAGCGCGAGCAGGATCTGCGCCGATACGATCAGGATCGCTCCGGATAGTGTCACCCATCCGGGAACTTCCCCGAAGAAGAGGAATCCGTAGACAAGGGCGAAGGCGACCTGCAGGTTCGACAGGCCCGTGCCGCGCGCGGCCGGCACCTTGCCGAGGCCGAGCGTCATCAGGACCTGTCCGAAAGCGGCGGCGATCGACATGGCGATGAGGTAGAACCAGTCCGCCGCGGTGGGCGCCACCCACTCGAATCCCGGCAAGGCGAGAGCGAAGGCCGGCCCGAAAAAGAGGAGCGACACCGCCGGAAAGGTGAGCGCGATGGTCAGGGTCGCCTCCGTGCGCCGCAGGTAGCTGACGAGCATGTAGACGAAGCTCGCCAGGATGCAGCAGACGAACGCCGAGAGGCGGCCGTCCCAGGTCCCTTCGCCCGTGGGCCCCACCACGAGGATCACGCCGGCCATCGACAGACCGAGCAGAAGCCAGACAACGGTCCGGTTCCGCTCCCTGAGAAAGACCGGCGCCAGCGCGGCCACGATGAGGGGGTGGACCTGGAAGATCAAAACCGTGTCGGCGAGGGGCAGCCTCTTGAGCGCATAGAAGAAGGCGAAGAGGGACACCGTGCCCAGGAGACCCCGCAGAAAGAGAAAAAACTTCCGTTCCCCGATGAGACGATGGCCCTTCCGCCGCGCCCAGACCGCCAGAAAGGGCACCATGAACACCGATCGAACGAGAATCATCTGGGACGAGGAGATCTCGGCCGAGACAGCCTTGCCCGTCAGGCTGAAGAGGGAAAAAAAGAAAGCCGCCAGGCCGAGAATGAAGAATCCCTCCCTCTCCGCGGTCGCGGTCGACCGGGTGCGCGTCTCGGGCGTTGCGCCGCTCACCGAGCGCTCTTGATCTCGGGATACTCCTTGTCCTTGCGCCGGCGCAGCAGAATACGCGAGTCGGCCACGACGCACCCTTCCGTGTGGGCGATGAGCGGATTGATGTCGAGCTCCACGATCTCGCGGATCTCGGAGGTGAGCTGCGAAAGGCGCAGCAGGCACTCCTCGATCGCGTTGAGATCGACTGGCGGTTTGCCGCGCACTCCCTCGAGGATCTTGAAACCCTTGATCTGGCGGATCATGCGCTCGGCGCTCGCCTTCCACATCGGCGCCAGGCGGAAGGTCACGTCTTTCATCACCTCCACCATGGTGCCGCCGAGGCCGAACATGCACAAGGGCCCGAACATGGGATCCCGGTTCGCACCCAGGATGCACTCCACTCCCTTGCGAGCCATCTCCTCCACCAGAATCCCCTGGATCCTCGCCTCGGGCACGTGGCTCTTCACGTTGGCGATGATCTTGGCATAGGCCTCGGCCGTTTCCTCGGCCGGCACGTTGAGCAGCACCCCCCCCACGTCCCACTTGTGGATCACGTCCTCGCTCATGATCTTCATGGCAAAGGGCGGCTTGAGCGACTCGGCGATCGACGCGAGCGATGCCTCGTCAGTGGCGAGCCTGCTATCGAGAAGGGGGAATCCGTAGAATCCGAGAAGCTTGCTCGCCTCGACCTGGGTCAGGTAGGCGGTCTCCGAATTCTCGAGTTTTTCCATCACGAACGCCTCGGCCGCGTCCCGGTCGGCGCTGAATTCACGAAACACCCTGTCGGGAACGTCGAGGATCTCGGCGAACCGGCACATCTCGCCCAGCGTGTGCATCGCCTCCTCGGGAAAGATGTAGTTGGGAACGCCGTTTTCCTTGAGATAGCGCACACCGGCGGCGATGTGGCTCCCGCCCATGAAGGAGCAGATCACCGGCTTGTCGGTTTCCTCGATCACGCGGTGGATCGCCTGGGCGCACCCCACGATGTCGGTCATCGACTGCGGGGTGAGGATCACCACGAGGGCGTCCACATGGGCGGCCTTGACCACGATGTTGCACGCCGCCTCGTAACGGGTGCTGGTGGCGTCTCCGATCACGTCGACCGGATTACCCACGGCCGCCGTGGGCGGAAGATGCTTGCGGAGGGCGGTCTTGGTCTTCTCGGGAAACTCGGCGAGCTTGAGCCCCGCCTTGACGGCCGCGTCAGTGGCGAGGATACCGGGGCCGCCCGCGTTGGTGATGATCGCCACGTTCCGGCCGCGCGGCATGGGCACGTTCGAGTAGGCCTCGGCGAGATCGAAGAGCTCTTCGATCGTGTTGACCCGCTGCACGCCGCTCTGAAGGAGCTGCGCCTCGTAGACCGCGTCCGATCCGGCCAGGGAGCCGGTGTGGGACGACGCCGCCCGGGCGCCCTCGGCGGAGCGCCCCGCCTTGATGGCCAGCATCGGTTTCTTCTTTTCCCAGAAGATCTCGCGGCAGACGTTGATGAACTCACGGCTGGCCGAGATATCCTCGAGATACATGCAGATCACCTTCGTCTGCGGATCGTCGCCCATGTAGCGCAACAGGTCGACCTCGTTCACGTCCGCCTTGTTGCCGAAGCTGACGAACTTGGAAAAGCCGAGATTGTGCACATCGGCGTAATCGAGAACCGCCGTGCAGATCGCGCCCGACTGGGAAATGAAACCGAGGTTTCCGCGCTTGGGAATCTTGAGAGCGAAGCTGGCGTTCATCGACACCTCGGTGTCGGTGTTGATGATGCCGAGACAGTTCGGGCCCACGAGCGGAATTTTGTATTTCGCGACGAGAGACTTGACCGTCTCCTCGAGCGCCGCGCCCTCCGGTCCGACCTCCTTGAATCCGGCCGAAATCACGAGGAGCGCCTTGATCCCCTTCTCGCCCGCTTCCACGATCGTGTCCGGAATGAACTGAGGTGGAATCACGAGCACGGCCATGTCGACCTCGTCGTCGATCGCGCTCAGGCTCGGGTAGGTCCGCACGCAGTTGATGAACTTGGCCTTCGGATTGACAGGATACACCGCCCCCTGGAAGCCTCCGTTCAGCAGGTTGAGAAAGAGGGAATTGCCGACTGTTCCGGGACGCGTCGAAGCTCCGACCACAGCGATAGAACGTGGCGAGAGAAGCGGCTCGATATTCTTGTCCACCTTTGGATTCCTTTCAGTGTTGACCATCAAAAACCAACAACAGGGCCGAAACCGGGTTTTTACTTCTTTCCGTGTATTTGGGCAATCGTGAAATCCCGTAATAAGGGAATGTGGCCGTCTTTTTTTTCCCCGGGGACCGGAGGCGCAAATTCAGCAAACCGATCAGGGGGCCGCGCCCGGCGCGCCAAAAGCGACGGAGGGCCTCGACGGCCCTCCGTTTTTGTCGGTAGAAATACGGATCTTCGCGCGATTACTGCAGGGGAGGCAAGGGATCGAACTTCTCGTCCTCCTGGGCGGCCGCAACCCGGCCGTAGTCGCACAGATCGAGATCCCTGAAGAAATAGGGCAGTTCTGTCAGCACCGATTCGGGCGAGTCCGATCCGTGGCAAGAGTTCTTCTCCACGTCGAGGGCGTAGAGTTTCCGGATCGTGCCCTTGGCCGCCTCTTTCGGATTGGTGGCGCCCATGATCTCTCTCACGCGGCTGATCGCGTCCGGTCCCTCGAGAGCGACCACAACGATCGGCGCCGACGACATGAAGTCGGTGAGGGAGTCGAAAAAGGGCCGTTCCTTGTGGACGTGATAGAAACCTTCCGCCTCGGCCTTGGTCATGTGGAGCATCCGCATGCCGAGTATCTTCAGGCCCTCGTCTTCGAATCTGCCGATGACCTTGCCGATCAGCCCCCGCGTGACGGCATCGGGTTTGACGATGATAAAGGTGCGCTCCATTGATTTCCTCCGGGCCGCGAGCTCGCTCGGCCAATTTTCAGAATCATGGGAAAAGCGATGATTATCGCGGCTCACCTCATCGATTTCCACCCACTTTTCCCATTTGCTTTTTTTTTCGCTGCCCTTTAACTTGACGCAATTCGGGCGGTCTCAGGCAGCAAGCCATGATGTCGACCATCGCCCCTGGCGAGCGAAGAGGAGGGACCGGATTGCATCGTTTTCACGGGCTCATCGGGATCGCGGTCATCCTGCTGATCGCTTTCGGACTCTCGAGCGAGAGGACGAAGATCAGGATCAGGATCATCCTCTGGGGGCTCGGCCTCCAGCTTTTTTTCGGGCTCTTCATGCTCAAGACGGCGATCGGTCAAACGATCTTCGACAAGGCTCGCGCCGCCTCGGACAAATGCCTTGAGTTCACCTGGGCGGGCGCCCACTTCGTTTTCGGCATACTCTGTCCCGAACCGGGCGTCGATGCGAGCACGACCATCATCGGCCCGAATCTCGCGTTTCAGTGCCTTTCGACGATCATCTTCTTCTCGTCGCTCATGGCCGTGCTCTACCATCTGGGCGTGATGCAGCTCATCGTGCGCGCCCTCGCTTTCATCATGCAGAAAACCATGGGCACGAGCGGGGCCGAAACACTTTCGGCCGCGGGCAACATCTTCGTCGGGCAGACCGAATCCCCCCTCCTGATCCGGCCCTACGTCAAGAACCTGACCCATTCGGAGCTGGCCGCGGTGATGACCGGCGGATTCGCCACGATCGCCGGTTCGGTGTTCGTGCTCTACGTCTCTTTTGGAATCGACGCCGGCCACCTCCTCACCGCGTCGGTGATGAGCGCACCGGCGGCATTGATGATCGCCAAGATCATGTTCCCCGAGAGAGAGGAAAGCAAAACCCTCGGGAAGATCAAGGTCAAGATGGAGCGCGAATCGCAAAACGTGGTCGATGCCGCCGCATCGGGCGCGGCGATCGGTTTGAAGCTGGCGCTGAACGTGGCCGCCATGCTGCTCGCCTTCGTGGCGCTCCTCGCCATGATCAACTGGCTTCTCGGGTACCTGGGGCAAGGGATCGAGATGATTGCCGGAGATGTTTTTACCGGTGAGACGACCCTGTCCCTCGCCATGATCTTCGGTTGGGTCTTCGCGCCCCTCGCCTGGTGCCTCGGTGTTTCCGGAGGCGATACGCTTTTCATGGGAGAATTGATCGGCACCAAGCTCAGCCTCAACGAACTGATCGCATTCGGCAAGCTCGCCGAAGCGACCGATGCCGGGGTGATTTCGGCGAAGACCACGACCATCGGCACTTATGCGCTCTGCGGATTCGCCAATCTCAGCTCGATCGCGATCGTGATCGGCGGCATCGGCGGCATCGCGCCCGAGAGGCGCGGGGACCTGGCCAAGCTGGGGCTCAAGGCGATGCTCGCCGGCGCCTTCGCTTCCATGACAACGGCCGCTCTGGCCGGGATTCTGATTTGAAAGGTAGGCCATGAAAAACGATTCGACGCACAACAATGTCGCAGAGGTCGCCACCAGGGCGGCGGAATTGATCAGGGATCGTTTCAGCCCCGTGCCGCGCGTGGCCATGATTCTCGGTTCCGGACTCGGCGGGGTGACCGCGTCGATCGACGCGCCGCGCACCCTGTCGTTCGACCGGATCGAGGGCCTGCCTGTCGCCCGCGTGGCGGGTCACGCGGGGCAGCTCGTTTGCGGTACGATCTCCTCGACCCCCCTGCTCGTCCAGCAGGGCCGCGTGCATTTCTACGAGGGCCATCCGATAGACAAGGTGGTCCTGCTCACGCGGGCGCTCGCCCTTTCGGGCGTCAAGGTACTGGTCGTGACCAATGCCTGCGGCGGCGTTGCGCCCGACCTGAAAGCGGGCGATCTGATGCGGCTCACCGACCACCTCAACCTCATGGGGGCCAATCCGCTGACCGGCCCCCATCACGAGGCGTTCGGGCCGCGTTTTCCGGACCTGTCGCGCGCTTACGATCCCGACGTGGGCGCAATCCTCGACCAGGCCGCGGCCGATACGGGCCACACACTGCACCAGGGTGTCTACGCCGCTTTCTCCGGTCCCTCCTACGAGACTCCGGCCGAGATCAGAATGGTCCAGTCCCTCGGCGCGTCGGCCGTGGGCATGTCGACCGTACCGGAGGTGATCGCCGCCACTCAGATGGGCGTACGCGCCGGCGCAATCTCCTGCATCGCGAACTCGGCCGCGGGGATGAGCCAGCAGGGCATCTCCCACGCCGAGGTGCTCGACGTGACGGCGAGCGCATCGCGCAGGCTCGCCGCCATTCTCGAGAATGCGCTCCCCCGCCTCCACGAACTCTGAGAGCGCAGGGGCATCCTTGAATTCTGATTCCGCCCTCCCTTTCTGCCTACCAACTTGAAATTAATATATATTTATATATAATATACTACATATTATCTGATCGCGCACACCCCCTCCCGGGGTGGCGTTCATTTTTTTATTCACCCGTATCCAGGTCAGACAATGAAGCGCAAAGTCGTGCAGGCTTTTCTGTTGTTGATGTGCATGGCGCTGATTGCGTCCGCCGCGACAGCCAGGAGCGCTGTGCGTCACATGGTGCAGATCCACGCTGACGACACCTCCGAAATGGTGCGCCTCCTGGAAAGGGAGAACTTCGACGTCGTCGGCCAGAACCGGGAAAAGGGAACGGTCTGCGTCGGCGTGTCGGTGTCGGGAATGAGGCGGCTGAAAGCGATGGGCCTCGAACCGTGGATCGTGAGCGGCCCCGGCCAGGAAATCCCGCCAGGCTACAAGGACTTCGACGCGGTCATGGCCGCTCTTCGAGCCTTCGCCGACGGCTATCCGGCGATCGCCCGGAACGTGGACGTGGGCGCCGAATTCGGCGTGGGCTCCACCTGGGAAGGCCGGCCCCTGAGAGCCCTGAAGATCTCGGACAACGTGAGCGCCGACGAAGACGAGCCCGCTCTTCTGATCGTGAGCGGACACCACGCGCGGGAGATCGTGACCCCCGTGCTCGCCCTCCGGATCATCGAGACGCTCCTCGAGGGCTACGGCAGAGACGACGCCATCACCCGGATCGTGGATGGGAACGAGATCTGGATCGCGCCCGTCTGGAATCCGGACGGCTACGCCCATGTTTTCGAGACGGACAGCTACTGGCGCCGGAATCGCAGCCCCATCCGATTCGGGTTTCACGGTGTCGACCTGAACCGCAACTACCCCTTCGGGTGGAACGGTCCCGTCGGCGGAAGCACCGATCCGACCGTCGAGACCTACCGGGGACGCTTCGCCGCCTCGGAAAACGAAACGCAGAACATGCTCGCCTTCGCGGCCGACCGTTCGTTCGCGAAAGTGCTCGACTTCCACTCTCACGGGCGCGAGGTGCTCTACACCTATCACGATCCGTTCTCCATGCCCCTCCCGCTCGAGAAATGGTACATGTGGGAAGCGACGCAACTCTCTTTCCAGATGGGCTACGGGGGCAGAATCCGCAAGCCCTCGGCCGAAGGCGAGCACTATCAGTGGCAGCTCAACGAGCACGGCGCCTACTCCTTCCTGGCGGAGACGGCGAGCTCCTTCCACCCGACCCACGGCGAAGCGCTCGATGAGGCCGATCGGATCTGGCCCGGCGTCCGATGGTTCCTCGAGCGTCCGATTCCGCTGAAGGGCCACGTGACCGAGACGGCCACGGGCAACCCGATCGAGGCCGACATCGAGGTGGCGGGATTCGTCTATCCGGCAGGCGACAGGCGCCGATCGAACGGGGCCACCGGGCGCTTCCACTATTTCGTGCCACCCGGCGTCCACGCGGTGACCTTCTCCGCTCCCGGGTACGCTCCCCGCACAGTGGAGATCGCCGTCGGGGAGGGGGATTCGACGATTATCGAGACCCAGCTCGGCGCGGGTCCGGCACTCAGCGTGAGCGGAAAGGTCTCGCCGGGAGAGACGATGGCGATCTCCTTCGACTATCCCGCCGGCGCCGGACAGCACTACGTCAACGGGATCTCGTCGAGCGACCGGGGATTTCTCTTTCCCAACGGGCTCTTCTTTCCGATCGGCAACGGCCAGGGGATCACGCTCGGCGCGAGCCTCTTCCCGGGCTGGACGGGCACGCTCGATCGATCGGGGCATGCCGGCGGCATCCTGCACATACCCGATGACCCGGAGCTCGTGGGCCAGACCTTTCACATGGCCTATTACACCTACACCACCGCATGGTTCGTGCCCTGTGCCGTATCGGGAAGGGTGACATTGACCGTGGAGCAATGACGCTCCCCGCCCCGCCTATCGCGTGTACCCCAGGGCATCCATGCCGCGTGCGGCCTCGGCTTGATCGACGCTGCGTTCGGCGTTCAGATGACCGGTCTGCTCCTCGGCTTCGCGGCAGTAGTCGTTGTAGGCGGAGTGAAGCTTCTTGGCCAGTTCGTTGTCGACGATCGCCCGCCCCGGTTCGTCCCCGGACCCGGCCAGCAGGTCGAAGAGCTCCTTCGACTTCGTCTCGAAATTGAGGACCAGCTTGTATTGACCGGCGCGCACGCTCGACATCTCGTCGCCGTAGAGCTGGCTGTCGGCAAAGAGAAGCCGATCGCCGCTTCCGGCCGCCTCCCCTGGACGGGGCAGGGGGCGCCCATGAAAGAGCGCGCCGTCCGGCTCGATTCCGACGATGTCGAGAACGGTGGCGGACAGATCGAGAAGCGAAACCGGAAGGCCGACCTCGCCGCTCCCGATACCGGTCTCATCAGGATAGCGCACGATCAGCGGAACGTGGAGCAGCGACTCATCCTGGCTGTTGCCGTGGCCCGTGATCGTCCGGCCCGGATCGAGGAGGTGCTCCCCGTGATCGGAATAGAAGACCACGATGCTGTTCGCGAAGCCGAGCCTCTCCTTCCATCCCCGCAGCAGCCGCCCTATCCCGGCGTCGGTGTCGCGCACACCGGCGGAGTAGGCGGCGATCAGTTCGTCGCGGTTCTCGACAGGCTTGGAATCGGGATTGCGCTTCTTGAAGTACCAGGGGTTCCACTGGTGGGCGTCCATGTAATGGGCGAGCAGGAAGAAGGGACGGTCCTTGGGCCGGCTATCGATCAAGCCGAGGGCGATGTCGGTCACCTCCTCGGCCGGCGCCACCCCGCTCTTGACCACGATGTCCTGGCCGTCGGCGCTGAGGCCGGAGAGGATATAGAGCGGATTGGAGGCGATCATGGTGGTGAAATAGCCGCTCAGCTGGAGGTACTCGGTCACGGTCTTGAGCTGTCTCGGGTAGACGGACAGGAGGCGGACCGTGTCGCTCATCTTGAATGCGAACTGGTCCGGGGGGAGCGCATCCTCGTCGAATTCCTCTCGCGCGATCGTTCCGGTCCGGAAGCCGGTCCGATGAAAGCGCGGGTGAAGCCCCGTGAGCGTCGACGCGATCGACGGCATGGTCCACGTGGCACTCGACGATGCCCTGTGATAGACAACGCCTTCCGCCGCGAAGGACTGGAGGTTGGGCATGAGGCGCTTCCCCGCGGCGCCGCACGCGTAGTCGTAGCGATGGGTATCGGAACAGACGAAGAGGATGTTCGGCTCCCGTGCGTCTTGCGGCCGCGGGCCGATCCGCAGGTTCCCCACCGCGCCCGGAACGGGGTCGCCGTCGTCGTGCAGGAACCACTTGATCGCGATCGTCTTTCCCTCGTAGGCGGACAGATCGATGCGAACCTTCCCGGAAAAAGCCTCGAAAACCTTCGATCCCCTGATCGTGTTCGATTTCCGAAAGAAGGGCGTGCACCGGCGCAGCAGGGTTTCTTTCCCGTCGGCGACGGCAAAGACGTCGAGGCGCACATCGTCATCGAATTCCCCTTCGGCCATCGGCATGAACTCGATCTCGAATGGTCCGCCGGGCGACGCGGCCGGATCCTGGAGACGGTCCGATCCGACGACGAGGGACTTCGGCTCGACCAGGATTCCGTCGAGGGGCCAGGCATCGAGGAAGATCTTGGGTGATCCCGCGTTCAGCCGCACCATGGTGCTCGCCTCGGGTCTCGCCTTGCGCTCGGCCTCGCTGCCGCATCCGCCGGCCAGGCATGCGACGGCCGCAACGGCGAGCAGCGACGCACACACCCCTTTTCGCCCCCATCCTGAATGTACGATCGGCTTCATGGTGGTCCACTTTCCTCAAAGGCTTCTGTCTTTTACGCAGAAATGGAATTTCTCAAATCATCGAGAGCGCGTCAAAAGAATAAGCGCGCCTGGCCCCGCGATTGACAGAGCCCGGACGAATTGCTTGACTGTGAGGCTGACGCACCCCGGAGGTTTTTGTCATGAAAATCTGGTCGATTCCATCAGGTCTCCTCCTGCTCCTTCTTGCCGTCCTGGCGGCCGGCTGCCAGACGCCTTCCATAAAAGAGGCGGCGCCCCGCGGCGCGGCGGCCATTCTCGAACAGCTCGAGGCGCGCGGGGAGGAGAGGATCGTTGCGCTCGAAGAGAACATCCGAGGCGCGGTCCATCCGCGGTGCTCCATGAAGGAGGCCTTTCTCGAGGCGCGAAAAAAGAAACCGCCATCGAGGGTCAAACTGGTGGAGCGCGATATTCTCCGGCTGATAGGAGACGACCCCCGATCGGCGGCCGGCGCCGCCGCCGATGAGAAGACCCGCTTGCGGCTCGGCGAACTTTTGAGCGCCGACACCGTGGTGATCGGCTGGGCGGGCGAGAACGAGGAGCTGATCTTCGACGAGGAGGAGGAAACGGGCACGCGTGCGCTCAAGGAAAAGCACTGGTACACGGCCTATCTTCACATGGTTGCGATCGACATTCCATCGGGCGAACTGATCGCGGCGTGGTCTCATTATCCCGGCATGGCGTCGTCCATTTCGAGACGGATCTGTCCCTGGATCAGACGGAACGATATCGTCGTGGTGCAGCCCACTCTCGACGACGAGGTCAAGAGCGCGCTCCTCGCCGGCCTGCAGAAGGGACGCGAAGGGCGCTACTCGGTCGTGGTGCGCGATCTCGTTCCGCTCCTGACAGGGGAGAAGGCGCCCGATCGGACCTCCCGATCGGCGGAGTTCTTCTCCCTCTCGAACCAGAACCGCCTCAGGGAGTCGGGGGTGAGCGTGATCGTGGGCGCCGACAACGCCATGGGGCAAAATCTGCGCGCCGTCGATATCCGCTCCGGTGAAATCATCGACGGTTTGAACGGCCCCCTTTCGGAACATGTGAAAACAGCTTACGACGATCCCAAAAGGTTCTCTCTTTGATCCGAGGATTACCGCAATGGCCTGCTTCCGCTTTCTGATGATAATTCTTGCAACGCTGATGCCCGCCGATCCCGCCCCGGAGGCTGCCGAAAAGGTCCGCTTCAAGGACTGGTTTCTCGACAAGGCGCTCCGCATCGACATCCATCATGTGGGCACCCACGATGTGGAACACGCCTGCATCGACGAGCTGAAGGAAGAAGAGTTCTACGCCGGTCCGCGGTCGAACCTGACCGACGGCCTCGAGATGGGCGGCCACTACCTCTACACCTTGCACGACAAGGCCTCGGGACGGCTCATCTACGGCAACGGGTACTCGGGCCTCTTCAACGAGTGGCGCACGATCCCCGAGGCGCGGGCGGGCGTGTGGCGCGCCGTCGAGCACACGCTGATCGTTCCCTGGCCCAGGAAGGCCGTGGTCCTCACCATCTCGAGACGTGGCCACGACGGCACCCTCGACGAGATCCTCGAGCAGGATATCGCCATGGAGAAACGCTTCATCAGCGGCGACAATCCCTACCCCGATCTCAAGAGCAAACCGATCATGGTCAACGGCGAGCCGAACGGCAAGGTCGACCTGCTCATCCTCGGCGACGGTTACACGCGCAAGGAGATGACCAAGTTCGACAGGGACGCGAAAAAGGCCTTCCGGGCGATCTTCGACGTGGAGCCATTCAAGACGCGGCGCCGCGAGTTCAACGTCTGGTCGATCCAGTCCCCGTCGCACGATTCGAGCGTGGACCAGCCGCGAAAACCGAGCAAGGTCGCCTGGAAATCGACCGCTCTCGGCGTCAGTTTCAACACCTTCGATCTGCCCCGCTACGCGCTCACCACGCGGGTGCACACCATGTACGACATCGCCGCCCACACGCCCCACGACGTGATCGTCCTCATCTTCAACGAACCCCGTTCCGGCGGCGGAGGGATCCATAACCTCTACGCCGTCTGCTCCGCCGACAGCACGGTGAGCATCCAGGTCCTGATCCACGAGCTCGGCCACGCGCTGACCGGTCTGGCCGACGAGTACTACTCGTCGAGCGTGAGCTACATCGACTATTACCCCGAAGGCGTGGAGCCAACCGAACCGAACATCACCGCTCTCCTCGATCCGCGCGACATCAAGTGGAAACACCTGATCAAGAAGGGGACGCCGATTCCCACCCCGAAGAGCCCCGAATTCAGGGGGGTGGTCGGCTGTTTCGAGGGCGCCGGCTACAAGGCCAAGGGCCTCTACCGCCCCTGCCTCGATTGCGTCATGTTCTCCTTGAGGACCTCTGATTTCTGCCCTGTCTGCCTGGAGGCGGTCGAGAGATCGATCGATTACTACACGCGATGATGACGATGCCCTATTCGCAATTCCCCGGCGGACGGCCAGCGTTGCTGATCATGTCCGTTTGCGTCCTGCTCGTCGCCGGCAACCTGCTCACCGCCTGCTCGAAGGGGGAAGACCGCCCGCTAAACGTGCTTCTCATCTCGATCGACACGCTCCGCGCCGACCGGCTCTCGTGCTACGGTTATGAGCGCCCCACATCGCCCTCCATCGACGGGCTGGCCGCGAGGGGGCTGCTCTTCGAGAACAGCATCGCCCATTCCCCGTGGACGCTCCCCTCCCACGCCGCAATGCTCACGGGGCGTTTCCCGCACAGAATCGGCATGGTCAGCGGCACGAGTAAGCTTCCTCACGACGTGGCCACGCTCGCATCGATCCTCGACGAGAACAGGTACCTCACGGGAGCGTTCGTGAATTCCTACTATCTCCAGGACAAGCACGGTTTCGACCGCGGCTTCCTCACCTTCGAATTCGTGGGAGACGTGGAAATTAACAGGGGACGGGAGATAACGCGCAAGGCGACGGAGTGGCTCGACAGGTACGGCAAGAAGAAGTTTTTCCTCTTTGTCCACTACTACGACGTGCATAGCTCTTTCACGCCGTCCGAGGAATACGCCCGCCTCTTCACGAAAGAATACGACGGCCCGGCTGACGGCAACACTTTTCAGCTACTCGGTGCGCGCACCGGCAAAGTCGAGCTCTCCGAGAAAGACATCGCCCACGTCTCCGATCTCTACGATGCCGAGATCAGGCAGCTCGACGCCCAGATCGGCCGGCTCCTCGAACACCTTGCGAGCCTCGGTCTCGACGGTCGCACTCTCGTCGTCCTCTCGGCAGACCATGGCGAGGAGTTTCTCGAACACGGCGGTCTGCTCCACGGCATGACATTCTACAACGAGGTGATCAACGTGCCCCTTCTCATGGCCGGCCCGGGCGTGCCCGCCGGCCGCCGCGTCACGGGGATCGCCGCGCTGGCCGACATCGTCCCCACCGTGCTCGGCCGCCTCGGCATCGCTCACGATGGACCGTTCGACGGAATCGATCTTTTTGCGGACGGAGAACCCGATTACGAGGCGAAGTGGGAACGATTCGTGCCGGCCTCGGCAGATCACAACAACGAGAAGCCGGACATCAAGCGGATGGTGCGCAACCAGCGTTTCAAGTTTCTGTTCAACCGTCTCACCGGGGAAAGGGAACTCTACGATCTCGTGAACGATCCGGGCGAAACGCACGACCTCTCCGCCGAACGGCCCGGACTGGCCGACGAGTTCATGCACGAGCTCGAGCAGTTGATGCAGGGCTCCCGCGAGGCCGGCACGATCGAGCCCCGGAGCGAAGAGGAGAAACGCGCCCTCGAAAAGCTCGGGTACGGTTTTTGACCCGCTTCCGGCCTCCCGGCGGACCTTTCTGCTAGTAGACGTTCAGCGTGATCGAGTCGCTGTACGTTCCCTCGAGCATGCCGTTTCGGATATCGACGGCGAAGGTGAAGGTGTAGTCCCCCACCGGAAGGGTTCTGTTGGCCAGATCGTAGTCGGTCACCGGGAAAAGGGGTCCCGCCCAGGCGCGGATCGCGGACGTGGAATAGGTCCACGTGTCGGGATATTCCCACCAGAAGGTGTATGTCGAGTTCATCTCGGCAAGAACCCACCAGTCGAAATCTTTCGTGCCCTGGCTACCGGGATCGAGAGAAAGCGTCACGCTCACGGCCTGCGTGCTCGGGACCGAAAGGTGGGTGTCCTGTCCGTCGATCTTGACGTCGGGCACGGGCGAAACGCCCGTCTGGACCAGGCACTCCCCGAGATAGGTCTTGCCATTCAACACGGAGGCGGTCACGAACATCGTGCCCGCATCGAGCGGATCGATGGCGAAGGTCACGTTGCCGGCGAAGTTGGTCTCCCCGACCTCGTAGACCTGGTCGCCTTTCCAGACGCACACGGTTGCACCCCAGCAATTGTTGCCGCCCCACTTCACGTTGACCACGTAGTCCTGCGGGCCGGGCTCGATGGCGAGCGTGTGAGCGCAGGAGAGATCGACTGGAGACGCGGTCCAGAGACTCAGGGCGGGATCGCCGAAAAGATTGAGCTCGGTGAAGCAGTACCTGTAGAGGTCGTCGCCCGGATAGAAGTCGTTCTTCGACGCACCGAGGGCTTCGCCCGCGCGCGTGGCGCCCTGGGACCAGAAACATTTGAAGAAACGCTTTTCGTACTTGCTCGAGTAGTAGTTGTGGGAGCCCACGCAATAATAGCCGTAACGCGAGTTGCCCACGAAAGCGATTCCGCCGCCCCCCGTGTTCTGAACGAACGCCTCGCCCCAGCAATCATCGTAATCGTAAGCGCCCGGCCAGCAGCCGAGCGTGTAGAAGAGCCCGACTCTCGATCCGTTCATGAAATGGCGGGCATCGAACAGGGTGAACACGCCGCCATGATTGTAGTTGCCGATACCGATGACATCCGAGCCGCAGTGATCGCAATGGGCGATCACGTTTTTACCGTTGTTGATGTAGGCTCTGCTGTCGTTCACGTGAGTGCCCGGTTCGCTGTCGTATTCGTAAGAGACCCAGGCCCAGGACGGAACCCAGTTGTTTTCGATCACGTTCATCATGTCCTCGCCCGGCGTGGAGCTGTCGAGGTCGAAGCCGAGGAGCAGGACCGTGTCCCCGAAATTGGCGGGCGGATCGACCATGTAGCCGACGGTCTTGTTCACGAAGTTTGCGATGGCCTGCGTCGATTCGACCGAGGCGCGGCCCACGTAGACGTCGACCGCCCAGTCGTTGTTGTAGTCGGCATAGTAGGTATCGTTGGGCACGTCCTGGCCGTAGATATGGGTGATCCTGCAGGGCACCTGCGCCGTGTCGCCGCCGATGAGAAAGTAGATGGTCCCCCACGTGGCGTGGGCGTCAGCCACGAAGTTGCGGATCTGTTCCTGGCTGTCCCCCCCCGAATAATTGGCGTAGATCCAGTCGACGGTCACCACCGTCGAACGCAGACCGGTCTTGGTATGCAAGCTGACCAGATCGTCGAATTCATTCTCGAAGGCGGTTGTGGTGATGACCACATGATCGATCTCGTCCGGCGGAAGGGCGCGGCTGCCCGAACCGGTCCATGCCGGCACCGCCACGTCTTCGGGATTGGCAGCCATCTGTTTCAGCCTGTTCAAGTAATGGTCCCGGCTTCGGGGACTGAAATTGAAGGTCTGCCTTTCGAGCGCGTTGCCGACCGTGTAGTCGACCCTGTACGAGATCGACGACGCGGCGATCAATCGGCCCGTGACCGGATTGTATCGGACGGGAAAGAGCTTGAAAGAAACGAAGCGCTGCCCGGCGAGACTCCACGCGGCGCCCCGCTCGCACCACTTCGCGGGAAAGAAGGCGTCCTTATCATAGACCGACCGGTCCCTCACGAAGGGTTCGCCCTGGACCGGATTGCGGACCTGTCGCGGCCGCGAACAGGGGACCACGTCGAAAATCCCGCCCACCTCGTCGCAGGCCGCGTGAAGAACGGTGACCGCGGTGACGACCGCATCGTGGGGCAGGGCCACGTTGACCTGTCTGTAGGGGAGGGCCGGGCTTCCGGCGACGGCTAGCGAACCGCCGTCTTTCAGTTCTATCGCGTCGAACCCGGCGACTTTCGAGAAGCTCAGGTCCGAGAAGGCGAAGCTCTCCGCGCCGGCGTAATCGTCAGCGATCGCGGCGTGAACAAACGAAATCGAAAGAATCGCAAACACGCAAATCCGGATAATCGTCGGTCCCATTCCGCTACTCCTGATCAAAGGAAAGAAAATCCATACTTCGTGGCAGTGGAGAAAATCATACCAAAAAGACGGACATCTGGCAACGGCATCCCGGTTCCGCGTTCTCCTTTTGCCGTCCCCTTTCGGCGCCATAAGTATCTTCCCTGTGGCTTCCGGTGCGGCCGTCTGATAGCATTGTCCGGGGCACCTTCCCATCCATTCACCGGAGGATTCCATGCACTTCGCTCTCCTTCTCGCGATGAATGCGCTCCTGTTCCTTCCAGTGGAGGATGTCGAACCTCCCCCGCTCGGGCCGCGTATCGAGGCCGCGCTGGAAACGATCGACGCCGACGATGTCTACTCCTACATCGCCTATCTCGCCTCCAATGCTCTCAAGGGTCGAAACGCGGGCATGGAGGGCAATGACATGGCCGCCGAGTGGATCGCGAGCTTTTTCGGCGAGATGGGGCTCGTCGGAGGAGGAGATGAGGGTTCCTTTTACCAGCGGTTCCGTTTCAAGGCGTACGGCAGCAGGAAGAACTCCACGCGGAACGTGATCGCCCTGTTCATGGGAAGCGATCCGGTCCTCAAGAACGAGGCGATCGTGATCGGCGCCCATTTCGACCACGTGGGCGCCTACGGCCAGAAAACGAATCCTGCCCGCCTCGGCCGGGCGGTCAGGAACGACGGCATCTGGAACGGTGCCGACGACAACGCTTCGGGCACGTCGGCGGTGATGGAAATCGCACAGGCTTTCGCTCTCGCCAGGGTCGCCGTGAAAAGAACGATCATCTTCGTCTGCTTCAGCGCCGAAGAGCATGGGCTCTACGGCTCGCAGCACTATGTCGAAAATCCCGTCATCCCCCTCGACCGGACGTCGGCCATGATCAACCTCGACATGGTGGGCCGCAATCCCAAGAGGCCCGTCATGGTCTTCGGCCTCGAGTCGGACGAGGATCGCGTTTTCCAGAAATCGCTGGAAGGGATCGGATGCCGCCTCGGATCGCCGACCTTCCGTCAGAGCCGGGGCGCTTTCGGCGGAAGCGACCACTGGCCATTCATGAAGAAGAGCATTCCGAGCGTCTTCTTCTTCACCGGCTTTCACAGGGACTACCACCACATCGGCGACGAGGTGGACAAGATCTCTTGCGACCGCGTGCGCGACATCGCCAGGGCGGCCTTCCTGCTCGCCGTCGAACTGGCCGACCGCGACGAGATGCTCGCCTTCGACGGCGACTTCGGCGACCGGATGCAGGCAGGCTCGTCCCGCCGCCGGCTGGGAATCGACGTGGACAAGTCTTTTACATTCCGCGGCGCCGAGGGATTCGGTCTCGCCAACGACCAGGGCGCGGTGCGCGTGTCGGGAGTCTACGCCGGATCGGTGGCCGACAAGGCGGGCCTCGAGTCGAACGATCTGATCCTGTCGGTGGGAAAGATCCTGATCCGCCGGAAGGAGCCGCTCGACTCCCTGAGGCGGGCGATCCGTTCGGCCCCCTCCGAAACCGGAATCCCGATCACCATCCTGCGGGGGAACGAGATCATCACCGTGCAGGCGCGATGGGCCGACGAGAAGAAGGACGAGAAGAAGTAGGCGGTGAGGTCTCAGCCCAGCACTTCGTCCAGGAAGGCGACCACGCGGTCTCCGTTCGCGCCGAGGGCGCGCTGGAGCCCCTCGTCATCGAAACTCCTCATGGCGTCGTCGGGATCGTCGGGCGCGACCCAGCCGAGTATGATGCGCCCGATCCGGCCCTGCTCGAGCGCCACGGACAGGACCATCCGATTCGGGCCGTCGAGGGGCGCGACGAAATCGACCTCGTCGAACTCGTCGAAGCTCTCGGGAAGATAGCGCGGTTCGAGACCGGCCCGTTCGAGCGCCTCCCGGTTGTCCAGCCGCGACCTGTCCAGGATGCGGCCGATGAAGACCTGAAACCTCTCCATCCCTACCTCCGTGGTTTGGCGCCGGCCGATCCGATCCGCCGGTGCCGCTCACATGAAAAAACCCGGACAGGCCGCAGCGGCCTGCCCGGGTGGAATCGATACCGCAGGCCGGTTCAGATCGAGCGCGTGGTCTCGCGGAAGCGGACATTCACGCTCTCTTCCAGCTCGGTGAGAACGGGCTCGTAGATAGTGGGCGCCACGGGAATCAAGACGCCCCTGTCGGTGATCTTCTCCTCGAGAATCATCCTGGCGCCGATCGCGGCCGGAAGGCTCACGGTGCGCGCCATCGACGAATCGCCGTTCGGAACCCCGAAGTCGACGAGAGTCGAGATCGTCTCTTCCTTCCGGCCGTCGGGATACTCGGCCTCGAACTCGTGCTGCATCACGCAAAGGTCGCGCTCCGCCGGCTCGTAGACGAGCTTGTCGTTCATGAGGGATGCCAGCACATCGAGAGGGCTCTTGGCGTCGGCGGGCACGGGAGTCTCGTCGAGGAGGCCGAGCCACTCCATCCGGTGGATCGCGTTGGTGTAGACGTTCACGTCGATGGCCGACGCCAGGACGTCCTTGGCCTCGCCGTCGGCGCCGCCGGCCAACTCGCGCGTCAGGCCGGCCACCGTCTTGCCCGGGAGATCGCGCTCGTCGAGATTGAAATAGTCGAGGTCGGCGAGCTTTTTCATGGTGTAGCACCAGCCCGTGTTGCGCAGCGTACCGCGAAGCATGTTGCGAACGCCCTCGAGTCCGTAGATATCGATATAGGGTATCGAATCGCGATTGAGGTACGCCTCGAGTTCGCCGTACCCTTGCGCGTTGATGTACCAGTGATGGCCGAAAAGGTCGGGGCCGGGAATATCGACGATCTCCCCGTCCTTGAGATAGCGGGCGGAGTTCCGGCCGGCGAGCACCACGCCGCGCGGACTCCAGGAGAATTTGTATCCCCAGGGATTGGTGTCCGCCTCGGGAGCGGGCAATCCGCCGCAGTAGGAGAAGAACTTCACCACCTTGCCGCCGCCGTTCTGGATCTTGTGGATGATCTTCATGGCCGACATGTGGTCGATACCGGGATCGAGTCCGATCTCGTTCAGGATCGTGATACCCGCGTCCTTCGCCTGCCCGTCGAGAGCATTCATCTCGGGGCTCACGTAGGACGTGGTCACCATCTGCTTCTTGTACTTGAGGCAAAACTCTGCCACGGTCACATGGTAGGCGTAAGGAAGAAGGCTGATCGAAAGGTCATGGTCGCAGACCAGTTTCTCCAGGGCTTCCTTGTCTTCCACGTTGAGAGACAGCGCCTCTCCCCTCTCGTGGCCGTCGATGAGCTTGACAGCCTTGCTCACCGTACGGCTCGCAACAGTCACGCGGTAATCATGATCGAGCAGATACCGTACGAGGGGCCTCGAAACAAGGCCGGCCCCGAGAACCAGAATTTTCTTCATTTCTCGAATCTCCCAAGCGCTCAGGCAATGAATTTTTCCATGTAACCGTAGTCGGGCGTCAAAACGCCGCAATGAAGAATGGTCGCTTTCTTTATCGGATCGGGAAGAGCGAGATCTGAAAAGCCCTTCCCGTAATCAGCGGAGGCGATGGCATCGATGAAGGGGAGCAGGGACTCGGAGAAGTGCCGCGACGACTCGAGAGCGAGCTCGCAGGGCAGGTTGTCCACGCCGAGCATGACAGGTCCCTTGCCGGCCACGCCGTCCACGGCCTTCCCCGTCTCCGTGTCGTACACGTAGACCGGATTGTCGGTGGCCGTGGTCTTGAGCAGGAACTCGACCGATCCGAGGGGGTCGCACGAAATGTCGCCCACCACCTTGAGCCGCGGCTTGGCGCCGCCGTAGTGTTCGGTGATCTCGGACCGCGTGATCAGGCGCGGATATTTCTCGGTCCAGTAGATGCAGTTGACCAGCACCGACAGGAAGGGCCAGTACCGGTCGAAGATGGAGCGGTATTTTTCCGGATGGTCGTAGTAGTCCTGGAGATCGAAAGGGGTATCGGCGCCGCACGGCTCGACCATGTCCTCCTCGCGAAAGACCGTCTTGTAGACATGGTTGCGCGAGAACTCCCCCTTGTCGAAGAGCCCGGCCAGATCGGCCGGCGCGACCTCGATCACCGGAAGCAGGTCGACGATCTCCTGGGCGCCGAGTGACACGTTCCCGTAACCGGCGAAACCGAAGACCACGGGAGAGGCATCGGCCGGAAGGCCGTCCTTCTCGATCGCCTCTCCCAGCACGGCCAGCTTTCGCCGCACATCGTCGAGATCCCTGTAGTGGTAAGCCTGCTTCGCGACGGTAAACGGATTGGGATCAGCTCCCTCCCAGGCGAGGCGTTCGCCCAGGGTCCAGAGCGTGTCGATCATGCCCGCGAGACCCGCGTGGCGGCCGAAGAATATGAGGCGCCGTCCCTTGTCGTCGACCACGGTTTCGTAGTCGATGAGAGTGCATTTCAGCTCGATCAGGCGCCGGAGCATGTCCATGTTGTAGCTCTGTCCCTTGATCGTGTGGGAGAAGTACATGTACGTCCGTCCCTCGAGCAGGAGCTCCGTGGGTATCTCCTTCACAGCGATAACCACGGGGCAGCCGGACAGATCCTCGTCCACGGTCACACCTGCACCGGAATAGGCGTTGTCGTCGAATACCCTGATCGTCGAGGGCTGGATCGTCATTTCGATGCCATGACGGGCGATCAGCTCCTTTGCGCCCCCCGGAGTGATCGGCACGCGCGCCTCCCACTCGTTCTTGTCCTCGCGCCTGATTCCGACTCTGTGCTTCATGGGCTTCTCTCCATGACCGGACAAATCTATAAAATTTGACCTGTTTAATACTTTTCCCCGGCCGGGGTCAAATCTTCAATTTCGATTCAAGAGACTATTTGCGGGCGCCGGGGCCGATCCGCCCCGTGCTGAAATCCTGCCAACCCGGTCCCACCGCTATATCGTGCGATCGGCGGGCCGCAGGCTGCCATCAGCCGCGGCGCGGTTGACGGTCTGCTCGACCGAGCCCGATACGCTCCACGCACGATTCCAACTTCACCCGTCCACAATGTCGATACTACTTGTACTCCAGCGTCTTCGTCGGACAAAAAGTGACGCACGCCGGCCTTCCTTGACAAAGGTTGCACTTGACGGCGATGTTGCCGTGCGTCTCGTGGCTGATGTGGCCGAAAGGGCAAGCGATGGAGCAGAGGCCGCATCCGATGCAGCGGTCGGCGTTGACCTCGATCGCCGCCGTGTCGTCGTTCCGGCCGAGCGCCTCCACGGGACAGACCTTGACACAGGCCGCGTCGTCGCACTGGAAGCAGGTGAGGACGTGGCCGTCGTTCTCGGCGATCATGAGGGCGCGGATCCGCGGGATGCCCGGTTTGCCGTTCACCGAGTGCTGGAAGGAACAGGCGAGCTCGCACGTTCTGCACGCCGTGCAGCGGGACGGTGTGATGATCATCGTCTTCTCTTCCATTACTGGACGCCCTCCATGTCAAAGGCGGTGCCGATCGTCTTGAAGGTTTTCGCCTGGGAACAGTCCGCGCAGACCGAAAAGTAGCTCTCGTCGAGCTTCGAGCGCGCCGCCTCGAATTCCATCTGCTTTCTGGGCAGGATCGGCTTGCCGCACGCCTCGCACGCGACCATCTCGAAGGAATGCCCCCAGATCTTGCGACCCGTTCCCGTGTCCTCGCACCGGATCGTGTCGGTGGGACAGATGTGGGCGCACGACGCACACCCGATGCAATCGGGAGGCGGCTGGCGGAACGGGATGGCGATCTTCTTGCCGATGCCTCGACCCGACGTGTCGATGGCGTTGGCGCCCTTGACGGCGCAGACGCGCACGCACAGGCCGCAGAGGATGCACGTCGTGGGATGAGCCGCCTTCTTGAAAGACGTCTTGGTCACCCCCTGCGCGGCCGCCAGCCGGCGGATCTTGTCCGAGCCCGGACAGCGCGCCAGCAGGAGATCGAGCATCGTTCTTCGCGCCTTGGCGATCTCGGCGTTCTCGGTGGTCACCTGGAGCCCTTCCTCCACGGGGTAGAGGCATGCGGTGACCAGGCCCGACCACCCCTTCCAATTCTTGTGGGTGATCTCCACCAGACAGATCCGGCAGGCGCCGAACGGTTCGAGCGCGTCATGGTGGCAGAGCGTGGGGATCTCGATCCCCTCGCGCCGCGCCACGTCGAGCACGGTCTGTCCCTCGGCAGCCTGAAAGAAACGGCCGTTGATTTCCAGATTGATCGTCTTTTCGCTCATCGGACAACCTCGACAGCGTCGAAGTGGCACACGTTGCGGCAAGCGCCGCAGCGGGTGCACTTCTTGTTCTCGATCTTGTGTAGTTTCTTCTTTTCACCGGTGATGCAATCCACGGGACAGGCCTTGGCGCACGCCTCGCATCCGGTGCACTTTTCCTTCGATATCTTGAACTTGAAGAGATCCTTGCAGATCCCCGCGGGGCAGTGTTTCTTCTTGATGTGCGACTCATACTCGTCCCGGAAGTAGCGGAGCGTGCTGAGCACGGGATTGGGCGCCGACTTGCCCAGGGCGCAGAGAGACGCCGCGACGATCGTGTCGCTCAACGCCTCGATCTTCTCGATGTCTCCCTTTCTGCCCTTTCCGGCGCAGATGTCCTCGAGCATGAGCCAGAGCTGGTTGACCCCCTCGCGGCAGGGCACGCACTTGCCGCAACTCTCGTCGACGAGGAACTTGAGGAAGTAGCGGGCCACATCGACCATGCAGGTCTGGTCGTCCATCACGATCATGCCGCCCGAACCCATCATCGATCCCTTGGATGTGAGCGTGTCGAAGTCGACGGCCAGGTCGAGCTCGTGCTCGGGCAGGCACCCGCCCGACGGACCGCCGGTCTGTACCCCCTTGAAGGGACGGTCGCCGATGATGCCCCCACCGATGTCGTAGATGATCTCGCGCAGCGTGATGCCCATGGGCACCTCGACGAGGCCCGTGTTCTTCACCTTGCCCACGAGGCTGAAGGCCTTGGTGCCCGTGCTCTTTTTCGTGCCGAGAGCACTGAACGCTTCGGCCCCCTCGGTGACGATCCAGGGAACGTTGGCCCAGGTCTCGACGTTGTTGAGCACGGTCGGCTTGTCGTAGAGTCCCTTGATCACGGAGTGAACGTACTTGGCGCGCGGCTCGCCCACCTCGCCGGCCACCGATTTCATGAGCGCCGACGACTCGCCGCACACGAACGCGCCGCCGCCGCGGGCGATCTCCACGTCGTAGGAGAAACCGGAGCCGAGGATATTCTCGCCGAGAAATCCCCGCTCCCGGGCGTCGGTGATGGCGCGCGCGAGGTTCACCACGGCGAGAGGATACTCCTCGCGCACGTAGATGAAGCCGCTCGTCGCGCCGATCGCGTAGGCACCGATCACCATGCCCTCGATCACCGCGTGGGGGTCGCCCTCGCAGATGCTCCGATCCATGAACGCGCCCGGATCGCCTTCATCGGCGTTGCAGAGCACGTAGCGCGGCTCGTCGGCCGCGTCGCGGCAGGTGCGCCACTTGCGGCCCGTGGGAAATCCTCCCCCGCCGCGGCCGCGCAGCCCCGACCGGTCGACCGCGTCGACCACTTCGTCCGGCTCCATCTCGGTGAGCGCCTTGGCCAGTCCCCGGTACCCCCCCTGGGAGATGTAGTCTTCGATGGCGGCCGGATCGATCTTGCCGATGTTGCGGAGCGCGATCCGATGCTGGCGGCTGTAGAAGGGGATCTCCTGGTAGGTTTCGACCTTCTTCTTGGCCAGGGGATCGCGGTAGAGAAGGCGCTTGATGATCTCGCCGCCAACGAGGGTCTTCTCCACGATATCCTTCACATCCCTGGTGCGCACACTCTTGTAAAAGATTCCCGACGGCTGGATCACCACGAGCGGGCCCTTTTCGCAGAATCCGTGGCACCCGGTCCTCTTGACGCCGAGTTTGAGTTTCGCGTCGAGTTTTCGCTTTTTGATCGAGCGCTCGAGCGACTCGGCCACTTCCAGGGCGCCGTTCGCGAGGCAGCCCGTCCCGGCGCAGACCAGGATCTCGGTCGATCGTTTCTTCTGCTCGCGCCGGACCTTGTCGGCCAGGCTTTTCAGGCTTTTCACACTCTCAATGCGCATCTCATTTTCCGCCTTTGATCTTGTCCACGAGGGTCCCGGGTTGAACATTGCCGTGGTACTTGCCGTTGAGGGAAACCACGGGAGCCATGGCGCAGGCCCCCACACAGTTGACCGTCTCGAGGGTGAACTTGAGGTCCTTTGTCGTGCCGCCGGGCTTGATCGACAGGGAGCCGCTCACCTCGTCGACCAGGGTCTGAGCGCCGCGGATGTGGCACGCCGTGCCGGTGCAGACACGGATGATCAGATCGCCCTTCGGATCGAGGCTGAAGGCCTTGTAGAAGGTGGCGGTCGAGAACGCCTTGCTGAGCGGCACACCGATGCGGTCGCAGAGCCGCATCACCACCTCGCAGGGGATGTAGCCGCAGACGGCCTGGATGTCCTGGAGCGCGTGGATCAGGCAGCGCGGATCGTTCTCGGGAAACTTCTCGAGGAGGGCTGTGATCTTCTTCTCGTCGAGCTTGCGCTCGAGTACCTTGGTTTTACTCATCGCTAATCCCCGCTTTTGCGGTCTCGTAGCCTTTCATGAAGCACTTGCAGTTCACATCGATGAACTGCTTCTTGGAAGCGAAGGTCTTCTCGATCGCCTTCAGGAGGGTCTTGTGGGAAACCACCTCGTCGAGCCCGAGGTAGGCGCCCAGCATGACCAGGTTGGCGGCCCGTTTGTTTCCCAGTTCCATGGAGAGGCTGTTGGCGCCGATCCTGAACGATGTGATATCGGACCGGTCGCTGTGGATCGAGATCATGGAGCTGTTCACCACCAGGAGCCCACCCTCCTTGAGGGCCGGCGCGAATTTCTCCAGCGACGGCTGGTTCATGACAAGCGCCGCCGTGGGTGACGAGATCAGCGGCGACCCGATCGGCTTGTCGGCGATCACCACGGTACAGTTGGCCGTTCCGCCGCGCATCTCGGGACCGTAAGAAGGCAGCCAGGTCACGTCCTTGCCTTCCTCGAGCCCGGCGAGTGCAAGAAGCTTGCCGATCGACATCAAGCCTTGCCCGCCGAAACCGGACATGATCACTTCGGTCTGCATATCATTGCCCTCCAACCTCTGAATCCACGATCTCCGCCGCGCGGGCCCTGTACGCCTCGACCCCGTCGGGATGCTTCAACACGCCCAGCTTGTAGTAGGGCATCATGGTCTCCACGAGCCACTGGTCCGCCTCGGGTGCGGTCATGCCCCAGTTCGTGGGACAGACGGAGAGGATCTCAACAAGGGTGAAGCACCGCCCCTCCGACTGGAGCCGGAAGGCCTCGCGGATCGCCTTCTTGGCCCCCACCGCGTGGAGCGCCGTGTGGGACGCCACGCGCACGAGAAAGGAGGGCGTCTGGAGCGCGCCGAGAAGTTCGACCACACGGATCGGGTGCCCCTCGTGGCTCGTATTCCGCCCGAAGGGACAGGTGGTCGTGACCTGGCCCGGCATGGTGGTCGGCGCCATCTGGCCGCCCGTCATGCCGTAAATGGCATTGTTCACGAAGATGACCGTGATCTTCTCGCCCCTGTTGGCGGCGTGGATGATCTCGGCCGTCCCGATCGAGGCGAGGTCGCCGTCCCCCTGGTAGGTGAAGACCGTCAGATTGGGCCGGCACCGCTTCGCGCCCGTTGCCACGGCCGGGGCGCGGCCGTGTGCGGCCTCGAACATGTCGCAGTTGAAGTAATTGTAGGCCAGCACGGAGCAGCCGACCGGCGCGATTCCCACGGCGCTCTCGCGCAGGCCGAGCTCGTCGAGCGCCTCGGCCACCATGCGGTGGATCGTACCGTGCGTGCACCCGGGGCAGTAGTGGGTGTGATTCTCGGTGAGCGCCTGGGGATAGTCGAATATCTTTTTCATGACGGCCATCCTCTCAATCTAACAGCTCTGCCAGTTTTCGTCCCACATCGTCGGGGGACGGGACCACGCCACCCGTTTCGCCGTAGAAGTGGATCGGTCTGGAGCCGAGCACGGCGAGCTTGACATCCTCGATCATCTGGCCCGTGCTCATTTCCACGACGAGCACCTGCTCGGCCTTCGCCGCTTCCTTGGCCAGCGCCTCGTAGGGGTAGGGGTAGAGCGTGATCGGCCGGAACACGCCGATCTTCTTTCCCTTGATCTCGTCGACGGCCGTCTTGCAGATGCGCGACATGGTGCCATAGGCCACGATGAGCAGATCGAGCGCGCCGCGGCACTTGTAGGTCTCGTGGCGTTTTTCCTTCTTCTCGATCTCGTCGTACCTGGCTCGGAGCTTCCAGTTGTTCTCGTTGCACAGGGTCTCCTTGAGGTAAAGCGAGTTGATGATGTTCGGCGGTCGGTCGACGGCACCCGTGGCAGCCCACGGTTTTTCAGGCAGGGACTCGAGATCGCGCATGGGCGGAAAGTCCACGGGCTCCATCATCTGGCCGATCATCCCGTCGCCCATGATCATCACCGGCGTGAGGTACTTGTCGGCGAGATCGAAGGCCTCGTAGATCAGGTCGACCGCTTCCTGAACCGACGACGGAGCGAGCACGATGATCTTGTAATCGCCGTGGCCGTGGCCCTTGGTCGCCTGGAGATAGTCCGACTGGGAAGGCAGGATCCCGCCAAGACCCGGACCGGCGCGCACGATGTTCACCAGAACGAGGGGCAAGTGGCTGGCGGCGGCATAGGACATTCCCTCGGCCATGAGGCTGATGCCCGGGCTGGACGAAGTGGTCAGCACCCGCTTGCCGACGCCGGCGCCGCCGTAGAGCATGTTGATCGCCGCCACCTCGCTCTCTGCCTGGACGAAGATCCCCCCCACCTCGGGGAAACGCTTGGCGAGATATTCAGGAACCTCGGTCTGCGGCGTGATCGGATAACCGAAGAAATTGCGGCATCCGGCGCGGATCGCGGCCTCGCCGATCGCTTCGCACCCTTTCATGAGAACCTTGGCCATGATCGTCCCTCTTTTCAATAGTTGAAGAAGCGGTACTGCGTTCCGTGCACGAAAACCTGGATCGCCACATCGGGACAGGACACCGCGCACAGCGTGCAACCGAGACAGCGCGGCTGCTCACTGGGCGTCGCGAAGAAGTAGCCCTTGGCGTTCAGCTTGTCCGACATGGCGATCACTTTCTGGGGGCAGGCTTCCTTGCACCGCTCGCACCCCTTGCACCGCGTTTCGTCGACTTGGATTTTGGGCATCTCGAAAACACCTCACTTCGGTCCATCGATCGGCCCGAACAGTTTCCGGCTGTTCAGGAATCTCGTTTCAAAACTCGGTCGGCCCTGTCGGTCATTCTCTTCAGCTTCCACGGCGGCAGCATGCGCCTCCGGAGCCTCAGGATCGCGCACGAACCGGTCTCCTCGAAAATGTCGGGCTCGCTGCCGGCGATCAAGGATTCGTCGACAGTGACGAACTCGAGCTCCAGGCCGGCCTCGTCGCCCACGCGCCGGGCCAGATCGCACCCCTCGCGGACCACCTCCCGGTCGGTTTCGTCGAGAAGATGGGTATTGGACACGAGTCCGTTGATACGCAGGCGCGAGGCGGCCTCGATCTCGCTCTTGATCTTGAGGCAGCCCTCGACCGTGTCGGTGAACGGCCTCCGGGCATTGATCACCTGGAGCATGGAATAGGCCTGTCCCTCGAAGATGTCGGCCAGAGAGCTGAGAACGCGCGCGCCCACATCGTCTCCGCCCACGTCGAAGATCACGTATTTTTCCCCCGTCTGGATCGTTCCCCTGATCTCGGGAAGGATGATCGGAAGATCGGCGGCCTGGTAGCTGCCCGCGGGATTGATCACCCGGATCCCGTGGCTCTCCATCTCGTCACGCGCCTCGCGGCAGCGGAAGTAGGGATTGACGATATCGAGATCGGCAATTGCCACTTCGTGGTCGCGGGCAAGATGGATCGCTAGATTGACGGAGACTTCCGTCTTACCTGAGCCGTAATTGCCCACGACGAGGACAATACGCTCCTTCGGGAGGTAATCACGCGTGTTTGCCATGGATGATGAGAGACAGGTCCTGGCTGCACTTTGCAGAGCCCCACTGCCGCCAAACAGGCCTGTTCAGAACGTTAACAATATAAAAGGTGAACCTTAAGGAAAGTCCGGCCCATTGTCAACCTCAAGACGGGCGGATGGGGAGCGGTCCATTGAAACATGAAGGCAATTGCGTGCCATTAAACGAGATAGGTCAATCTTGACAGAGAGACGAATTGCATCGCGCCGTGGAAAGTGCATAATTCAGAGGGCGCCCCCGGGGGGCGGGCCGCACACCGGCCCGGGGAGAGTATTTTGGAAACAAGGATTCCATGGCAGCGCGAAGAAAAACGATGCCCCAGTCGGAACTTGCGATCGCCGTCGACGGACTCTCCAAGTCCTACGGCCCGGTGATCGGCGCGGACAGGGTGACCTTCTCCGTGGACAGGGGGGAGATTTTCGGTTTTCTCGGGCCGAACGGCGCGGGCAAGACCACCTGTATCCGGCTGCTGCTCAACCTCATCCGTCCGGACAGCGGCCGGATCGAGGTTTTAGGGCAGTCGGTCACGCCCGGCCAGTGGCGCTACAAGTCCCGCATCGGCATCCTCCCCGGAGAGCTCTCCCTCTGGCCCGTGTTGACAGGTCTGGAATTGCTCGACTTCTTCGACCGCTTCAATCCCCGGCCGGCGACGCTCCGACCCGATCTGCTCGACGGTCTCGGCCTCGACAGCGCGCTCCTCGACCGCAAGGTGCGCACCTATTCGAAGGGCACGCGGTGGAAGCTGGGTATCGCGATCGCCATGCAGAACGATCCGGACCTGCTCGTTCTCGACGAACCCACATCGGGGCTCGATCCTCTGGTACGGCACAGTTTCTTCGAATTCTGCAAGCGCTCCCGGCGCTCGGGAAAAACCGTTTTCCTCTCGAGCCACAATCTGGCCGAGACGAACGAGATCTGCGACCGCGTCGGAATCATCCGCTCGGGGCGCATGGTGGCGCTCCAGGGCATGGCCGAACTCAAGGAGAAGAGTGCGCGGAGGGTGGAGGCGGTCTTTGCCGACGCGCCGCGCGCGGAGTGGTTCGACCTTCCCGGAATCGACGTGGTCGAGATCGACGGGGAGCGCGCCGTCCTTGCCTGCCGGGGAGATCCCGCACCCCTCCTCGAGACGCTCGCGGCCAGGCCGGTGCTCGACCTCGTGATCTCGCCGCCGGCTCTCGATGACCTCTTCCGGAGTTATTTCAGCGGTCCAGGAGAGGCGAAATGAACGGCAACATCATCCGCTTCGAACTCAGGCTCAGCCGCTTCGGCGCGCTATGCTGCGGTGTGTCGCTCCTTCTGTTTCAATGCCTCATCGTGGCATTCTACGCCGCGGCCAGACCGGACAAGACCCTGACCGGATTGTTCAAACTCGTTCCCAAGGGGCTGATGGCGCTCATCGGAGGGGACTATCTCGATCCGATCACGGTCTCCGGTTTTCTTTCCTTCGGTTTCACCCACCCCGTGAACCTTCTTCTTCTCATCACGCCGATCGTGGCCCTCGCGAGCCGGACCGCATCGGGCGGCGCCGAGGAGGGCCGCACCGACATGCTCCTCTCCCAGCCGATCTCGCGCGCCGCTTTCCTTCTCAGCCGGATCACCGCCGGCATCGTTCTCTCCGTCTTTCTCATCCTCTTCATGTGGGTCGGGCACCTGCTCGGCGCCCTCTTCATCCCCCTGCCCGAGGCGCCGGCCACGATCCCTTTCGTCTACGTCAGTCTGAACGCACTCCTTTTCGTCCTTGCCGTGGAGGGGATCGCTTTTCTGGCGGCGGCGGCGGCCACCTTCCGCGCCACGGCGGTGGGACTCGCCATCGGCGCGCTGGCCGCCATGCTCTTCGTCCGTCTCGCGGCCCAGTTCTGGGATCTCTTCGAGCTGCCGGCGGCCCTGTCCATCTTCAATTACTACATTCCGGGAAAGGTCGTCTTCCTGCGGACCTTCCCGCTCGCCCACATGGCCGTGCTCCTCCTCTTCTTCCTGGCCACCTCGGGGATGGCCCTGGCAGTGTTTTGCAGACGGGATGTTTGAAAGCATGGAGGTCGCGGCGGCGATCTGCGGAGGGTACGATTCAAATTGATTCCCATTCCTGAAAATGTTAGGTTTCCACCTTTGTTGCGCAGCAATCTCTAATTGCACGAAATAAGGATCGGCCCCTCTATCTTTCGGTCTTGGAGTTCTGATGATTCTTCGCACATCTTTTTACCTTCTTCTCCTCGGCACTTTGGCTCTTCCCACCGGATCGCTGCTGAACGCCCAGGCTGAATACGACCGGTCGAGACAGATCGAAAAAGTCACGCGCGACGAGATCGAGCTCAGAGACCTCGAGCCGACACTCGGCGACGAGGATGAACTTTTGCAGGACATCGACTTCGATTACGGCGGTTGGTTCCGCCACGCCTTTTACAGGACAAGGGACAACCTGCAAACGAGGCGGTTCAAGATGTGGGACGCCAGGATCTGGGCCAACCTGGTCTACAAGAACACCCACCAGCTCTACATGCGCGTCCTCGGCATGAACATCAACTATCACACGAGAAACGAATACTACTACATGGAGAACAACGACCTCAACGCTCCACGTCTCGACATCGGATACTACTACAGCGACCTCAACAAGACACTCGGTCTCGGAGGGAGCACGAAGCTGCGTCTCCAGGTGGGTCGCAACTACGAGACGATCGGCGAGGGAATGGTGATGGACGACCGCGGCGACGGTGCCAAGCTCGAATTCGGCAATGAGAAACTCGAATTCACGGCACTCGTGATGCGGTCGATCTACAGCACCGACATGTACGACAGGAGCTACATCGATTTCGGTTCCAATCGGTACGTGACCGCGTCGGGCGAGGTGGTGGGCAAGTTCTCCGAGACCTTCGAGATCTTCGGCTACACCCTGTTCCGGCGGGACAAGAACGACGCCTCGCCGCTCAATCTCACGCAGCGCTTCGGTTACGATCCGCAGTACCACGGCGGCGGCGTGCGCGGACAGTTCGGCCCCTCCTTCGTCTACTTCGGCGAAGCCGCCTGGGAGCTGGGCTCGCGCTACTCGGACGGCAGTCCCAAGAGGGACCGTATCGAGGCCTTCGCCTTCACAGCCGGTGCCGACTACACATTCGTCGAAACGGAAACGAAGCCGAAATTGAGCATTCAGCACATGTTCGGTTCGGGCGACAAGGACAACCAGGGCACGGTGGTCGACACGGTCATGGGCAACACGGCCGGCACGAATGACAACACGTTCTTCACCTACGGTTACATCGACATGGGCTACGCCTTCTATCCTCTCCTCTCGAACGTGGAGGTCTGGAAATTCGCGATCGCGATCGAACCGTGGCGCGAGCATGCAATCATGGGCGATGTCGAAGTGGGAGTGAACCACTACCTCTACAGGAAGCACCGGTCGACGGGCGGTATCTCGGATCGCGCGATCCTGCCCGGTTACTCCGCGTCGCGTCTCGGGCACGAGACCGACTTCTTCCTCAACTGGAGGCCCGTGTCGGACGTTTCGATCCTGGCGCAAACCGGTATCTTCTTTCCGGCCAAGCACGCTTTCAGCGATGACGATCACAGGAGCTTCTTCTCGTGGAGCGCGGTGGTCTATTTTTGACAGAAACCGAAGAAAGTACGGTTAATAATGACAACACGAAGAGGAAATATCCGGCCCTGCCTTTTGTTCTCGATCCTTCTCCTCGGACTCGTTGCCGCGTGTGCCGGAACCGATCCGGCCAAGAACCTCGCGGCCGACGATGAGGGCTGGAAAAACATCGATTTCGGCGCGCTCTTCACTTCCAAGACCGCCATCACCGATCGCGATCTCCCCTATCCGTGGAAGAAGGAGATGGAGTACATCGTCGCTCTGGCCGACAAGCCGGTGGCGTCGATGGCCGACGCCATCGTGACACTGACGCTCTTCAAGGGCGAATCCCCATGGGGCAGGGGGCTCGACGAACTCTCCGCCCGGCTCGTGAAGAAGGAAATCTTCGACGTCGATTGGGTCGCTCAGGAGAAGGATCCGCTCACTTTCGGCAAGATCTCCTATATGATCTGCCAGGCCTGCGAGATCGAGGGCGGTATCTGGATGCGCTTCTTCGGTCCTTCCGAGAGATACTGCTTCAAGGAAGCGCTCTACCTCGAGATCATCCCGGCGGGGAGCATCCACCGCTACCTGACCGGCGAACAGCTCCTCGACATCCTTTCCGCCGCCCAATTGTACTGCGAAGACAGGGCCGGATAGGTATTTACCGAACATGAAAGATCTTGCGGCCGGTCGGAAAAAATCGTTGACTCTCGATCGATCGATCAATAACATATCTACGTAGATTTATCCACAAGACAAGCCCATCAACGAGTCTATATTTGGAGCTTCCCGACGATGAACGCCACGAAAGCGTCCTGTCTCCTAGCGTTCCTCCTTCTTTGCGCCAGCCTGACTTCGTGCCAGCTGCTCGGTATCACGACAGCCGACCTGGGAGCACTTTCCGAGTCCGACTCCCGCGAGTTTCTCGTGGCGAGCACGATGGGCGTGGTCCAGGCGCGCGAGTCGTTCGAAGATCCGTGGCGTTTCGTCAAAGTTGGCGACACGCTCACGACCGAGCATTACATCAGGACCGGCATCAACAGCTCGGCCGACCTGATCCTGGTCAACGGCGGGGACGACATGAATGTCAAGCTCCACTCCCTCATGCCCGAGATGGAACTCTACGACGCCTACCAAAAACTTCTCTGCCCCGACGGCTACGCGAAGTATCTCAGAGAGAAGGCCGACGACGGAGATTGCGTCGGCAAGAACCCTGTCATGATCTGCCGGAGCACGATGCACCCCGCCAAGGAGAATGATTTCCTTGCCGTGGCCAATGTCACGCTCGAGCTCAAGAATCAGCCCGCCGCGGTTGGCGGTGCGGCAGCAAGCGCCGGCGGCGGCGGCGGCGGCGGCGGATGCTGAAACTAGCAGCCCTTCTCACCGCTTGGCGCGGTGATCAGAAAACAAAGCCCCTCGGTGACGAGGGGCTTTTTTATTGACCGACCCGGCTCCGCCCGTTGCGGGAGTCTCGAAAAAGCATTGACTTCCTCGACGGTCGGCTCATAATCGATTCAATCAGGTTTATTGATCGAGTCGGATCCCTTCAGGGAGAGGATCAAAAATGTTTACGATGAGACGAGTTCTTTTTGTCCCGTTCCTCCTGCTCTGCGCCGGTCTGACCTCGTGCCAGGTTCTGGGTATCGACGCGGCCGGCCTGGGAGTCCTGCCCGCTTCCGAATCTCGCGAGTTCCTCGTGACGAGTACGTCCGGTCTGGTCCAGGTGCGCGAGTCTTTCGATGAGCCGTGGCGGTTTCTGAAAGCCGGGGAGACGATCACCACCGAGCACTACATCTGCACCGGTATGAATGCCACGGCCGACCTCGTCCTCGACGATGGCAGCGACGGCGTCAAGGTAAAGGTCCTCTCCAACCTGCCGGAGACGGAACTCTACGACGCCTACCAGAAACTCCTCTGCCCGAACGGCCAGGCCATGTATCTCAGAAAAAAGGCCGGCAAGGGGGACTGTATCGGAAAGTGTCCCATCATGGTGTGCAGGAGCTCGATGTACCCGGTCGCGGGGAACGACTTACTCGCCGTGACCAATGTCACGCTCGACACGAAAAACGACCCCTTCGCGGTGGGCGGCGCGGCAGCCGCTGGCGGCGGCACCACGGGCGGATGCTGAAACTAGCAGCCGACCCCACCGCGCGGCGCGGTGATCAGAAAAAAGCCCCTCGTCACGGAGGGGCTTTTATTATTGGGATCTCCCACTGCTCGCGGTTCGGGCGAACCGCTCAGCTCGATCGATTCTTGGCCATGAAGTCGCCGATCCGGTCGCACGCGCTGGCGAGAACCTCTTCCTGCGGCAGCACGACGATACGGAAATGCTTCTCTCCCGGCTTCTGCCCGAAACCGTCGCCGTGAACAACGAGAACACCTGTCTCGCGGATCATCCTGGGGACGAAGGTCTCGTCCGGCTCGTCGATATCGAGCTTCGGGAAAGCGTAGAACGCCGCGGGCGGATTCACGCAGGAGATTCCGGGAATCTCGTTGAACCGCTTCACGGCGATGTCGCGCCGCCGCCTGAGTTTCTCGATCATCTCCACGAGATGGTCGTGCGGCCCCTCGAGGGCGGGCTTGATGCAGTACTGGATCGGATGGTTGGCGCAGAGCCGCGCCCGGGTGTATTTCTTGATCGCCTCGCTGTACTCGCCCACCAGTTCCCTGGGACCGGACACGATCCCCCACCCGATCCTGAAGCCGGGCGCCAGATAGGACTTGGAAATCCCGTTGAAGGTCACGAAGGCCACATCGTCCGCGAGGGATGCGATCGATGTGTGGGTCACGTCGTCGAGCAGGATCTTGTCGTAGATCTCGTCGGCGAGAACGACCAGGTTCTTCTCGCGCGCGATCGACACGATCCGCTCCAGCGTCTCACGCGTGTAGAGCGCTCCCGTGGGATTGTTCGGATTGATCAGGACGATGGCTCGCGTCTTTTCGTTGACGCGGCTCGCGATATCGTCGGGATCGGGTTGCCAGCCGTTCTCCTCGTCGAGGTAATAGGGATTGATTTCGGCGCCCAGCTTGGGCGCGAGCGCCGAGTAGAGCGGATAAATAGGATAGGGCATGAGCACGTTCTCGCCCTCGTTGACCAGGGCGGTGAGAGCGAGCTCGATCGCCTCGGACGCACCGTTGCAGATGTAGATATCCTCGACGTTCGAGATCCCCTTCCGTTCCGCCTCGGCGTGAATCGACTCGAGCGCCTCGGCGATTCCCGATGAGGCCGAATAGCCGTTGAAACCTTTCTTCATCGCTTCATAGCAGGCTTCGATCATGTGCGGCGGGGTCACGAAGTCGTACTTGTTCGGATCACCGATGTTGAGATAGAGAACATCCCGGCCCTCACGGACCAGCTCGTCCGCCAAGAGAACGATGTCCCGGACTGCGTACTTGATCTTATCGCTTCGGCGCGAGGGAATGATCATGGCTTCTCCTATTCCAGAATACGTCGAGCGCACCGCTACAGAGGCCCTCCGTTCGCGGCGGTCAAAGGAAAGTCTATTTAAATCGAGCGCACCGGTCATTGCAACATCGGGCGTTGATTCGCAGGGTAAAAGTATGGGCGAGGAATTCCGGGGGCGGCGGCTCGGCCGACTCTCGGCCGCCGGCCTCACATCTCCAACTTCACGTGGCGAAAGCCGGACTGATCAGGTATAAACGGGTTTCTTGAAACCGCTCGCCGATGCCGGCAATGATGGTGTCCGCATCGGCCGCACAGCACCTCGGAGAAACAGACAGTCCCATGGCACAAGAAGCCTTCCTGGCCGCCGGAGTCGGCGGAACCCACCTCGAAGCTGCAGTCGTCGACCAAAACGCCCGGATCGTCTGGCTCAAGACACTCCCTTCCCCTTGCGGCGGACCGCTCATGGACCAGGCGCGGCGCGTGGCCGACCGCGTGGAGTTCACTCTCGATCGCTGGGACGAGTTCATCCCGCACAGGGACAGGCTCCTCGATGCCACGGCGTCGTTGCTCCTCGAGGCGCGGGCCGAGGCCGAAGCGTTGAATCTCTCCGCCGATCGGGCCGGAGTGGGTGTTGCCGGCGCCGTCAATCCACACACCGGCGATATCGTCGGAAAGACGGGGGCGCTCAACCACCCCGCCTGGGGCGATTTCAATCCCGCCCGCGAGCTGACCGGCCGCACCCGGCTCGGAATCGTCTGTCTCAACGATGCGAAGGCGATGGCGCTCGGTGCTCTGGCCACCTTCGACTTCGCGGCGGTTCTCTTCGAGGACGACGCCGGCGGAGCGCGCGAAATCCCGCTCCCCGAGACGCGAACGGCGATCACCGACTTCGTGGAGATCGATCCCGGAACAGGCCTGGGCGGCGCTTACATCGTGGACGGCGACGTGTGGTACGGCGCCGATCGTGCACGGCCCGATCCGGACGTGGGAGAGATCTGGCACCTCGAGCCGGATCCTGACCGGCCCGGCGTGCGGTTCGAGGAGATGGTTTCGGGGCGGGTGATCGGCGACAGGGTCATCGAGTCGCTCTCCCGGCTCCGCGATGGGCAGGTCGCCGAGATCGTGCGTCAAAGGGCTCCGAAGATTCAGGATTTGCTGGCCGCGGATTGTGCGCCGTTGCGCGACGCGGTCGGGAAGGTACTCGCCGAGGCGGGGCAAAATCTGGCCATGGGGATCCGCCACATCGCGGGGCCCGAGCGGGAGCGTCTCCATGCGCCCGACATAAGGACCTTCGTCATCGGTGGCGGCCTGGTGAGCGGCCGGCGCAATGAATCGACCTTCGTGCGCGCCACGCTCGACGAGGCGATCCGTTCTTTCTTCGTCGAAGGGGATTTTGGTCAGCCTCCCGAGGTGATCTACACGACCCTCGGCGGAAAGGCTCTTCTCATCGGCGCGGCCAGGGCAGCGACGAGCGCAGCCTGAGCGTCGAATTGCACTCTGACCGTTCATTTGTTATCAGAAGGGGTTTCGATTCCGGCACCCCGGCACCGGCTCTTGTCGATTTCATTGGAGACTCTCCATGTTTGAAAAGATCTTCCGAGACATCGTAGAGAAGGGGAATGAGTATGTGTGGGAAACACCGGAGATCTTTCCCTGGCTCGTGACACTCCTCCTCCTTTCGGGGATCTTCATCACCTTCCGCATGGGGTGGATCAATATACGCTATCTCAAGCACGCCTTCGACGTGATCCGCGGCCGCTACGATAATCCGGACGACGAGGGGGACATCAATCACTTCCAGGCCCTCACGACCGCGCTCAGCGCCACCGTGGGTATCGGCAACATTGCCGGCGTGGCCACGGCCATCCACTACGGCGGGCCGGGCGTTCTCTTCTGGATGTGGCTCTCGGGTATCTTCGGCATGACGCTCAAGTATGCGGAGTGCGCCCTGTCCATGCACTACCGGACCTTCGACGAGAAGGGCAACGCCTCCGGCGGGCCGATGTACTACATCGAGAAGGGGCTCGGAAGCGGCTGGAAATGGATGGCCGTCACCTTCGCCTTTCTGGCGATCATCTGTTCCTTCGGTTCGGGCAACATGAACCAGGCCAACTCGGTGGCGGTGAGCGCCGACGCCGACTTCAACATTCCCGACTACGCCGTCGGGCTCTTTCTCGCCGTGGTGGTCGGTATTGTGATCATCGGCGGCATCAAGCGGATCGGGGCCGTGTCGAGCCGGCTCATGCCTTTCATGGCCATCGTCTACGTGCTCGGCACACTGTGCATTCTGACCTCGAAATTCGAGGAACTTCCCGCTCTCGTGGCGTCGATTTTCGAGGAGGCGTTCACGCCGTCGGCGAGTTTCGGCGGTGTGGCGGCCGGGGTCTGGCACCTGACGCTCCTCTGGGGAATCAAGAGGGCGCTCTTTTCCAACGAGGCGGGCCAGGGATCGGCGCCGATCGCTCATGCCGCGGCCAAGACGAAGGAGCCGATCCGCGAGGGCGTCGTTGCCATGGTCGGACCGCTCATCGACACCCTCACCATCTGCACGCTCACCGGCCTCGTTATCCTTTCCACCGGTGTGTGGGATGACAAGAAGGACGATCAGATCGCGCTCGATCTGGACAAGGTCGAGGTCTATCAGATCCCGGAGGAAGCCGCGCTGGCCGATTCCGATCTCCACGACGAGTCGATCACCCTCGAAGAGTTCCAGGGCTCGACGACCGTGGCCGGGGGCCAGGTGTCCGATATCGCCTTTGCGATCAACGACGCTTTCATCGAGGACGTACGGCTTTACAGCGATGGCGAGTTGTACACGGGACCTCTGTCGGTTGACGGAACGGATGTTTCCGGATGGGAGGGGACCTCGCTCGCCATCGACATCCATGGAAAAGCGATCCAGAACAGTTCGGCTCTCACAGCGTATGCCTTCCGGGTGGGCTTCGAGGACGCCTTTGGCTGGGGGATCGCGGGCAACCTGATCGTGACTCTGTCGGTCTTCCTTTTCGCGATCTCGACGATGATTTCATGGTCCTACTACGGGGACCGGTGCGTGGAATACCTTTTCGGAGCAAAATATGTCACCATCTACCGGTTGATCTACGTCTGCTTCACTTTCCTGGGAGCGGTGTTAGCCCTTGAAACAGTATGGCTTTACGGGGATCTTGCTCTCGGCCTCATGTCGGTCCCCAACCTCATCGCCGTCGTGCTCCTCTCTCCTGTTCTGGTCAAATTGACAAAAGACTATTTTTCGAGGGAGCACAAGCGCTACAAGTAAATGGCATTTTTGCGCGCAAACGAGAAATATTACGCACCCGGTAGAATGAAAATCAGGTTGACTCTTCAATATTATTCAATATAATTCTTTTAGAGCCTTTAATTAAGCCTATCAAGTAAATCTGGTTCAGCCTCTGGCCGACTGATTTCTCGAAATCGGTGTGCCAGTCCTTTTGAGGATGTGCTCTAAAATGTTTTCCCCCGTTGCACTCGGTTTTGATCCGACCGGATCGGCTCTTGTCGGATCGGCAGGGTGCGTTTTCCTTTCCTTTCCCGATTGAGGAGGAGCTCATGAACAGTATCAGCCGATTCAAGACCCTCTCGTGTGTGGTCGCAGGCATCATCTGCTTTGCGATCCTCTGCACCACAGCGTCCGCTGCCGACAAGATCGCATCGGCAAATGTCATCAAGGGAACTCCCGGTGATACGGTCGTCAACTTCACCTTCGGAAATTATGCGACCGAGGAGATCACGATCGACGGGCAGGAATATATTTCCTTTGATGTCGACAGGCAGCACCTTCTCTTTGAAAAGGGCGCACCCGCCCTGCCCCATGTGGCCAGGAGCGTGATCATTCCCAACCAGGGTTCGGTCAAGATCGACACGATCAGCTCGAGCTATCAGGATTTCGAGAACGTCGAGATCGCCCCGTCGAAAGGCCATTTCTCGAGGCAGATCGATCCCGCAAGCGTGCCCTTCACTTTCGGCAACGTCTACGAGAAGAACGCCTTCTATCCCGCCGAGATCACCACTCTCGGCGAGCCCTACATCATGCGCGATGTGCGGGGCGCGGTCGTTCACATCCATCCCGTGCAGTACAATCCCGTCACCAAGGTGCTGCGCGTCTACTCGGAAGTGAATGTCAAGGTGAGCAGGGATGCGTCGAAGACGATCTCCATGAACACCTTGCCCCTCGATTACACGAAGGCCTGCCTTTCGTTTAGCCAGATCCAGGCCAACCATTTCCTCAATGGCGGACGTGGCAACCGCTACCCGGCGCTGGACGAAAATGGCGAAATGCTGATCATCGTCTATGACAGCTGGAACTCCAATGTCCAACCTCTCAAGACGTGGAAGGACTCGCTGGGAATTACCACGACGATCGTGAACAGATCGACGGCGGGAACGAACGCCTCGGCGATCAAGGCGTACATCCAGGATTTCTACGACACCCACAATCTCGCCTTCGTGCTCCTCGTGGGTGACTCGACCCAGTGCCCCACGCCGTTGACGAATGGATACGCCGCCGATCCGACCTATTCGCTCCTCGCCGGCACCGACCACTATCCCGATTGCATGATCGGCCGCTTCTCCGCCTCGACGAGCACCCATGTGGACACGCAAGTCACGCGCACCATCGAATTCGAGCAGATGATCCACCACGGCTCCTGGAACCAGAAAGCCACGGGGATCGCGTCGACCGAGGGGCCGGGCCATCACGGCGAGTATGACGACGATCACATGAACCTGATCCGCGGAAAGCTTCTCGGATACAGCTACAACAGCGTGGACCAGTTCTACGGCTACGGAGCCTCGTCGACCCAGGTCACCAACGCGGTCAACAACGGCCGCGGCATGATCAACTACTGCGGTCACGGCAGCCAGACCGCGTGGAGCACGACCGGTTTCTCGAACAGCCACGTGAACGCGCTGAGCAATAACAACCTGCTCCCCTTCATCACCTCCGTGGCCTGCGTGAACGGACAGTTCAACTCGACGACCTGCTTTGCCGAGACCTGGCTCAGAGCGACCAACGGCAACGAGCCGACCGGTGCGGTGGCCATGTACGCCTCTTCCGACTACATGACGTGGTCGCCTCCCATGGACGGCCAGGACGAGATCATCGACCGCTACGTGGACGAGACCTATGTCTCCTTCGGCGCGCTCTGCTTCGCCGGCGCGAGCTACATGATGCAGCTGAACGGATCGACGGGCCGGAACGAGTTCGACCACTGGCACGTGTTCGGCGATCCTTCGCTCAACGTGCACGGCCAGGGCGGCGGACCCACCGATCCCGTGGTCGACATCAAGATCAACGACTCGGACGGCCCGCTCGTGCTCTACTCGAGCCAGCCGATCACCATGACCGTTTCGGTCCAGGCGAATCAGATGTCCGGAATCGAGATGGACTGGTGGGTCTACGGCGTGAAGGACTCGGTCAGCAAATGGTGGTGGCGTTTTCCCGGCACCTGGGTCAACTCCTCGACGCCGAAGCGTGCCTACGGCGGAGCCCTCGTCTCGGTGACCGACTACGTGATCGCCAACGGGACGATTCCGGCCGGATCGTGGGTCTTCTACTTTGCCGTGGATGACAAGGACAACACTTACCAGGGAACCTTCATCGACGACATCGTGGTGACGTCGCACTGATAACAGGTTCGATAGACTGAATCAACGAAATCGCCGCCCCGGTCAACCGATCAGGGCGGCGATTTTTTTCGGTTCTTCCACGATGTGCCTCGCGCCGGCCTCTTCCAGCTCGTCCCTCTGCCGGAATCCCCACAGGACCCCCACTGGAATCATCCCGGCATTTCGGGCCGTCTTCATGTCCACGCTCGTGTCTCCCACGAAGAGACAGCGGCCGGGCTCCACGCCGAGGATTGCGGCGACCCGCAACGCGCTCGCCGGATCGGGTTTTCGAGGCAGATCATCGCGCGCGCCCAGGACGGCGCCGAAGGTGCCGGCCGGGATCAGGGCCTCGACCAGATCGCGCGTATGTTTGTCGGGCTTGTTCGAACAGACAGCGAGCGGGATCCCCTCGGCGCGAAGTCTTTCGAGCAGGTCGAGCGTCCCGTCGTAGAGCGACACGTGGTCGAGAAGATGGCGGCTGTAATAGTCCTTCACCTCCCTTTCGAGCCGCTCCACGGTCTCCTCGTGCGGACTTGCCCTTCCGTCCCGGAGTACGCGGACGCAGAGCGCGCGCAGACCGTCTCCCACGAGATAACGGTAGTCGTCGACTGGAAATGTCCGCCGCTCCATCTTGCGGAGACAGGAATTGACGGCCCTGGCGATACTCTCGAGGGTGTCGGCCAGGGTCCCGTCGAGGTCGAAGATCACCGCCCGGGGACGGCTCTTCTCGGGCGGTTTCTTTTCCCGCTTGTTCAGGCTCTTCATGAAACTCCTCTTTGAATCCGGTGCGGCCGGGCCGGCGCCCGGCACCATTACGGCGAAGCGCGACGGCCCAGGTGGGCCATGAGGACCGACAGATCGGACGGCGTCACACCCGAGATGCGCGATGCCTGCCCCAGCGTAGCCGGGCGCAGCGCGGAGAGTTTTTCGCGCGCCTCCGGTTTGAGATGGAGAATCTCGTCGAAAGCGAGGTTCTCGGAAAGGGGATAGTCCTCCCACTCGGCCATCTTTTCGATGCGCGCCTCGTGCCGCTTGATGTATCCCTCGTATTTCACGTCGATCTCCACCTGCTCCCTTTCGGCCCGATTCAGGCCGGCCTCCCCGAGCGGACCACACTCCGCGGCGAGCGCGTCGAAGGTCATGTCGGGACGCCGCAGGACCCGCTCGAGTGAGCGGCCGCCCTGTCTGGTTCGAACCAGAATCTCGCGCGCCCGGGCGATCCGGCGCTCCTTTTCCACAACGCGATCGTACCGGCTCCGGCTGACCAGTCCGATCGTGTGTCCCAGAGGTGTCAGCCGCCGGTCGGCATTGTCCTGCCTCAACATGAGCCGGAACTCGGCAAGGGAAGTGAACATGCGGTACGGTTCCCGCGGCGACCGGACCACGAGGTCGTCGATGAGCACCCCGAGGTAGGCCTGCGACCGCTTCAGAACGAAAGGACCGCTTCCGTCGAGACGGCGTACCGCGTTGATGCCGGCAAGCAATCCCTGGCCGGCAGCCTCCTCGTAACCGGATGTGCCGTTGATCTGGCCGGCCAGGTAGAGCCCTTCGACGGCGAGCGTTTCGAGGGTCGGCTTGAGCTGGCAAGAGGGAACGAAATCGTATTCCACCGCATAGCCCGGTTTCATGATTCTCGCCCGCTCGAGCCCCGCGACCGAGTGGATCATCTCCTCCTGCACGTCAACGGGCAGGCTCGTCGAAATGCCGTTCAAGTAGACCGTGTCCGTGTCGAGCCCTTCCGGTTCCACGAAGATCCTGTGGCTGCCGCGGTCGGCAAAACGGTGGATCTTGTCCTCGATCGACGGGCAGTAACGGGGCCCGGTTCCGGTAATCCGCCCGGCGAACAAGGGCGAACGGTCGAGGTTCCGGCGGATGATGTCGTGGGTGCGCGCGTTCGTGCGCGTGACGAAGCAGGAGATCTGGGGCAGGGGAAGACTTATCGTCTCGAAGGAGAAGGGAACGGGATTCTCGTCCCCTCTCTGCTCCTCCATGCGGCCGTAATCGACGCTGTCCCTGTGGACCCGCGCCGGCGTCCCCGTTTTCAACCGCCCCAGTTCGAGACCGCACCCCGTGAGAGAACGGGCCAGTTCACGAGCCGGTGCCTCGTCGAGACGCCCGCCGTCGCGGCTCTCCAGACCGATATGAATCAGGCCGTTCAAGAAGGTCCCCGTGGTCACGATCACCGCCGCCGCGTCGATCGAACGGCCGTCGTCGAGAACGACGCCCCGAGCCCTCCGGCCGGGCGCGTCTCTCCCACCGCTTCCGGGGAGATCCGCCACGATGCGCACGGCCATCGCCTCCACGATTTCGAGCCCCGGTTGGGCCTCGCAGCGCGCACCCATCGCGGCGCTGTAGAGGTCCTTGTCCGACTGGGCGCGCGGGGAACGAACGGCGGGTCCCTTGGTCGTGTTGAGCATTCGAAACTGAATCCCCGTCTGATCGGCCACCTTGGCCATCTCGCCGCCCAGGGCATCGATCTCGCGAACGAGTTGTCCCTTGGCCAAGCCGCCGATGGCCGGGTTGCACGGCATGCGCGCCATCGATCGGCGGCCGCCGGTCACGAGGGCGGTGTTCGCGCCGAGCCGCGCGCAGGCCAGAGCTGCCTCGCACCCGGCATGACCGCCTCCAACCACCACCACGTCGGCTTTCACCTGACAGTCCTTTCCGGTATCGAAACGCCCTCGATGGAACCTCGTCGCTACGGGTCCGGTCCGATCGGACCGGGCCGATCATTGTAAACAGCGTTCAGCCTCGGGCAATAAGCGATTGATTTTCAGGGCGGCGCTTTCTAAACTCCGGTTTTGTTGTTCATCGCTCCAGAGGAACGCGGAGGAATGATCGTCAACCAGATCCGAGCAGGATTCAGAATCCTCGCGGCGTCGGTGCTCCTGTGCTGGGCGCTCCAGTCCGGACCATCGCAGCTCGCCGCCCAGGACGGAGAAGGCACGAACGCTGCCGACGATCGGCCCAACCTGTTGACCATTGCCGAGGCGGAAGCCAAGAAGCAGCGTGCTCTCATCGACGCCAGGATAAAGAGCACCCTGATGCAACTCGGCATTTACACCGACCCCTCCCTCGATTTCGTGCAGCAGAAGATGAAGGAGATCATCTCTTACGGCTCCCACGCGGTGCCCTTGCTCGTCGAGGCGATGGAAAACCAATCCACGGAGCGGACACAGATCAACGCGGGCCGCATGGCGGCGTCGATCCTGGCGCGGATCAAGGATCCGCGCGTGCGACCCGAGGTGCAGCGTATGCTCATCGGCGGCAACGACCGGGCCAAGATCAACGCGCTTCACTGCCTGGGGCACCTCGGCGATCAGACCGGCACGGCCGAGATCGTGGCTCTCCTCGAATCGAAAAACCTCGAACTGCGATCGGAAGCGCTCATCTGTCTCGGACTGATGCAGTACGCGGAAACACGGGCGCTCGTCGAACCGATTCTCCAGGGAGAAGATGCGGGCCTGCACCTCGCGGCGATCCGGACGCTGGTCCATCTCGGCGACGGTGCAAACGAAGATCTCGTCATCCCGATTTTCACGGTCTCGGGCGACCTCGTCGTGATCGAGGCGGGCATCGAATTCTGCCACCTCTTCGGCACGGGTCAAACGGTGGGCCCGCTCATCGCGCTTTACGGCAAGGAGGGCCTGAGGCGAAAGCAGCGCTGGTCGATCATCCGCGCGCTCACCGAGGTGGGAAAGCGCGCCGGTCCGTCCACCCACGAGCCGATCATCCACTTCCTGAAAAAACACCTGAGCAGTCCGGACAACCGGACGATCAAAGAGGTGGCATTCGCCCTCAACGAGCTGGGTGACGACACGGGAGTCAAGGTACGCACCGCGCAGCTCGACAGGCTCATCTCCAGGCACTCGTCGGCCGAGTATTACTTCAGGCGCGGCGAGATCTACCTCGAGTTCAAGAAGTACAAGCAGGCGCAGAGGGACTTCAACGAAGGGCTCCGCAAGGACCGCAAGGGGGGGCGCTACGGGACGCAGGTCTTCATCTCCCTGGCCCGCTGCTACGCGGCCGAATCTCGCTTTGCCGATGCGGAACGGACGTTGAGAAAGGCGGAGGGACAGGATTTCACCCGCCTTCCGATCGAGTACGCCGAGTTCAGGCAGATGGCCGACGATCCCCGCTATGCCAAGGTCTTCCGTCCCGGCTGGAAATGACCGCCCCTCGGAATCACATGTCCAGATCGCGTTCACAAATGGTTACGGCCGCGTAACGGAGAACGGCCGCCGCCCCGCCTCCGTCGGGCGGCAGCGGCGGGCCGGACTCGATCAGCGCGTCTCCGACCCTAAAGGCGCCTCGTCCGAACCGTTCGTGGGCGCGATATTTCCCTTGCACTTGGGCCCCTCTTTTGCACCATGAGCGTGCAAATGGAAACATCTAAAGCAATCCTCGAACTCAACCAGATCCAGAAAGTCATCGGCCGCCGCACGATCATCGACGACCTCTCTCTCGTCGTGAGCGAGGGAGAACGATTTTTCATCGTCGGGCCTTCGGGGTGCGGCAAGACGACGCTCCTCCGGATCATCGCGGGCCTCGACGACAGCCATGAAGGAACGGTCACGATCGACGGCCGCTCCATGGTGCGCAAGGGCGTCTTCGTCCCCCCCCACCTCCGCGAGGTGGGTTTCATGTTTCAAGACGGCGCTCTCTGGCCGCACCTCACCGTGGATCAGCATATCTACTACTCCCGGAACGCGCGCCACAATCGCGAGTGGACCGAGCGGATCCTCGATATCACCGGGCTTGCCGCGCGGCGCAACGACTATCCCCACATGCTCTCGGGCGGGGAGCTTCAGAGGATCGCCCTGGCGCGCGCCCTCTCGCGCCGGCCGCGGCTGCTCTTGCTCGACGAACCGCTCCGCAACATCGACGCGAACCTTGCCCGCGAGATGCGCGTCGCGATCGTCGAGATCCTGGACGAGCTTTCGATCACGTCGATCTTCGTCACTCACGACCAGGAGGAGGCGCTCTCCACGGCGGACAGGATCCTACTCATGAACAGGTCCGGCCGGATACAGCTCGGCACTCCCGATGAGGTGTACAACGATCCCGCCACGCCATGGGCTTTCCGGTTCTTTGGAACGGCCAACGTCTTCGAGGGGAGAGCGGATAGCGGGGGCGCCATGGAAACGGTTCTGGGACCGATCGACACCGGCCTGACACCTGACACGGCATGCGCGGCTTTTTTCCGGCCGGCGCAGATCGTCATCGTCCCGAAAAACGAAGGCACACCGGCGAAAGTAATCGGAAGAACCCTCCTCGGCGACGTCACACGGCTCACCGTCGACGTGGACGGCACGAAACTGCACGCGGCCTGCTGCGGCGAGGCGCCGGCCGTGGGTGCAACGATCGGCTTGAAGACCGGCTCTCCGCCGATCGTCTTCGAAAACAACAAAGCGGCCGGCACGCAGAGCGACCGGAAATCCCATGTCGATTAGAACGATCATAGCGCTAATACTGATTCTTGCCTTCGGCGCGCTCCTTGCTTTCATGGCATTCAACCGGAGCGCGACCGCCCAACCGGTCAGCCTGGCGAGCGTCGAAGACTGCCAGGTTTGCCATCCCGAGGTTTTTGCCGAGTGGAAGTCGAACTGGCATTCGAAGGCCTGGTTCGATCCGCTCGTGCGCGCGCCCGACCAGTCGGACAACTTCAAGAAAAAGGACTGCATCCCTTGCCACGCCCCGCGTCCCCTCTTCGAGGCGGGCATCCGCCCGGGCGAGCGTGTGGTCGAGCGGCAATCGAACAGGCACAACGGCGTCGACTGCTTCTCGTGCCACAGGCTGACGTCGGGCGGATTCGCAACGGCCAACCGCAACGCCAAGGGAGATTGCGGCCCGCGATTCCACCCTTCGATGACCACCGTCGATCTCTGCGCACCCTGCCACAACCAGCACAACACGGTGGACGAGTGGATTGCTTCCGCCGAGGAGCTCAGGGGTGACAACTGCAATCGCTGCCACTACCCGCCCGTGGAACGGGCCGGCAGGAAAAACGGTCCGCCTCGCATGGGCCGGTCGCATCTCCTGCGCAGCTGGCGATCGGAAAATCTCGACATCCCGGCTCTCACGATCCGTTCGGAGATCGTCGACGGGGAGGAGTCGAAAGCGATCAAGATCAGCCTCATCAATGACAAGACTCCGCACAATGTGCCGGCCGATTCGCGCAACCGGGCGCTCGATCTGGTCCTCACCTTCTTCAAGGCCGGCGGCCAGGCGTTCGGCGCGGCCGACGGGGATCGCGATTTCGGACAGGAGCCGGGCACGCACAGGATGCGGTTCCGCAATCCCTACCGATCGGAGATCGGGAAGAAGAACACGCAGATCGTGTCAGGCACCGCCGCGATCATGGAAGAGGAAATTCCCCCCGGCGCGGTCAGGGCCAGGGTCGAACTGCTCTACAAGCTGACCCCCTTCACCCCTGACGATGAAGCGATCGAGATCCACTCGGAGGAGCTCAGTCTCTGACCTCTCTCACGCAGCGGAACCCGAGTTCGCTCATGACCGGTTCGTCCGGCGGAATCGCCCGCAAGGCGATGACGCCGATGGGAAACTCGAAAGGCATGTCGTAATCCGCGCCTTTTCTCGCCGGAGCCGGTCCGCTGGCGCCGTCGCGGGCGATCACCCACTCCGACGCGTTGCCGGCCATGTCCATGCAGCCCCGCGCGCTCCGATCCCTCTTGAAGCTCCCCACTTCCCTGAGCCCGAGACTGTCAATATTTGCCGCCGTCCGGAGGGTCCTGTCGCCCCAGGGATAATGTCCCCCCTCCCTTCCGGCGGCGGCCACCTCCCACTCCGCTTCGGTCGGAAGACGCTTCCCGGCCCAGGCGGCATATGCACTGGCGTCTTCGAAGGACACCTTGGTGACGGGAAAGTTCTCGCAAGCGAGCGGATAGCGGCTGCCGGTCCACGTTGCGGGCGGTTTGTGGCCCGTGGCTCGGACAAAGGCATAGTACATGAAGTTCGTCACCTCGTACTTGTCGATCTCGTAGGCGGAGAGGTACTGCGTTCTGGGGGGATTGCCGAGAGCCTTCCGCTTCGACCCGGTCCGGTACCGATCCGCGGGAACGAGGAGCATCTCCTGTGCGACCGGCACGTGGGCGATCAGGTAGTCGATGAACAAACGGGTCTGAAAATCAGCCCGCGTTCGCGCCTTCCCGAGGGCTCCGAGCGCCGATTGTCCCATGAGCTGGAGGCGGAAGAAGGCGTCCTCCCTGCCTTCAAGCGTGGATCCGCTCAAGCCGGCGATCCAGAAATCGGCGTCCTTCTCGTCCTTTTCCTCGCCGTCAAAACCGGACGCGCCCGATGCCTCGTCCACGACCGGGCCCGACGAACCGGCGCGATCGTCGGCTGCCGGCAGCCAGGAGAACAGACAGATCCCGCACGCGACGAGTATCGCCTTGACGAGGCGAAGATTGACTGCCCTCAGCCGATCGAGGAATGGAGCCATCAGAAGAATCCGATCAACAGAGCGTCCTGGCCCGATCGCGCCACCGTGACATCGCGCAGTCTCGAGGCCTGATCCATGGACGGGGCGCCATTGCCGAGAACAGGCGAGAGGGATTCCTTTCCACCGACCACCGCCGGCGCGACGAAAACCACGGCCTGATCGGCAAGGCGGGCCTCCACGGCAGACGTGATGAGGCCGCTCCCGCCCTCGACGAGGAGGCGTTTGACACCGTTCTCGTAGAGACGTTCGAGTGTTTTTTCGAGGAAGAGGCGATGGTCGGCGCCGTCGCAGTCGATCTCCACGATCTCGGCACCGGCCTCTTCCAGAGCGGCGGCGGCTGCCTTGTCGTGGCCGGGAGCGGTCGCGATCCAGGGAGGACCCGCCGGAAAGGGGCCGTCCCGCCGGAGCCTCACGCACCGGTCACGCGGCGTCGTGGCGAGATCGGGATCGACAACGATCCGCGCCGCACGGAGCGGCGCCTTCTTGAGGCGGCAGTTGAGGCTCGGGTCGTCGGCGCGCACAGTGCCCGCACCGACCATGACACCGTCGGAATGCCCCCGCAGGCGGTGGACAAGGCGACGCGATTTCTCGCCCGAGATCCACTGCGACGACCGATCGCGCGCCGCGATACGGCCGTCGAGAGTCATGGCCCACTTGACCACCACCCAGGGGCGGCTGCGGCCGAGGCATTTCTTGAAGTTTTCCAGGAGCGCGGCGCATCGCGGGTCGTTCACGAGATCGACCGAAATGCCCGCGGTCTTCAGGGACGCGATCCCCCGGCCGTCGTGCGCCGGATTCGGATCGAGAACGCCAACGACCACGCGCGCCACACCTGCATCGACGACCGCGTCGACGCAGGGAGGAGTTTTTCCCGTGGTGGAACAGGGTTCGAGCGTCACGTAGAGCGTTCCGCCTCGCGCGGCGCGGCGCGCCTTTGCGAGAGCGGCCTTCTCGGCGTGCGGCCCCCCGTAATCGGCGTGCCACCCCTTGAAGATCGATCCCTCGGGCGAGACCACGACGGCGCCGACGAGCGGATTGGGTTCGACGAAGCCACGACCTTTCAGCGCTGCCTTGGCAGCCTGTTCCAGAAACTGCCCGTCCGCGCGATCAATGTCTGCTCCCATCAATCGGTGACCTCCAGGACCACGTCGCAAAGGAGTGTCAACGCCGTGGACCGATCCACGCGCAGCCTCGCGAAACGTCCGATCAACTCCTCCTCGCCGCGGAAGGCGGCGATGTTGTTGTACACGGTACGACCGGTGAACCGGTTCCGGTCCCTGCGGCTCCGGCCGGTGACGAGCACCTCCACTTCCTTGCCCACGAGAGCGGCGTTCTTCTCGATGGAGATCGCCTCCTGGACCGCCAGAAGGCGCGCGTTGCGTTCGCGCTTGACCTCGTCGGGTACGTCGTCGGCGTACTTCTTCTCCGCCAGTGTACCCGGCCGGGGCGAGTACTTGAAGATGAAGGATTGCTGGAAGCGCACCCTCTCGAGCAGGGAAACGGTGCCGGCGAAATCGTCGTCGCTCTCACCGGGGAATCCGACGATGAAATCGGAACCGAATTCCATGTCGGGAACCTCGGCGCGCAGGGCGTCGACCATCTCCACGTAATCCTCGACAAGATAGCGCCGGTTCATTCTTTTCAGGACCGGATTCGAACCGGACTGGGCGGGGACATGGAGGAACCGGGTCACGGTGGCGCAGTCGCGAATCGCCGAGATGAGGTTCTTGTCGACACCCGAGGGATAGGAGGTGACGAAGTGGAGCCTTTTAAGGCCTTTGAGAGAATCGAGCCGGACGAGAAGATCGGGCAACCGCGTGCCGCCGCCGTCATCGTAGCGGTTCACGGCCTGGCCGAGGAGAGTGATCTCCTTGACACCGTCGTCGATCAATCGCCTCGCTTCTTCGACCACCTCGTCGGCGGGCCTCGATTCCTCGCGGCCGCGTACGAAGGGCACGATGCAATAGGAGCAGAACTGGTTGCAGCCGCGCATGACGGCCAGAAAGGCGCTGAAAGCCGCGGGCCGCTGATTCGTGTCGCGGACGACCTCGGGCCGCAATCGACTCTCCACCGCCGCGACCCGCGTCTCGCCCGAGCGGACCCTTTCCACGAGGTCGGCCACGTGCTGGAAGTCGCGCGTGCCGCAGACCACATCGAGGTGGCGGTGCTTGTCGAAAAGCTTGTCGGCATGTTCCTGGGCCATGCATCCCAGGACTCCGATGACCAGATCGGGATTGTGTTTCTTGAGCCGCTTCAGTGCACCGAGGCGGGAGTGGACGCGATCCTCGGCATGCTCGCGCACGCTGCAGGTCACGAAGAGGATCAGGCCCGCGTCGTTGTCGTCGCTGGAAAAGGAGTAGCCCCGTTCGGCGAGCACGGTGCGGATGAGCTCGCCGTCGAGCTTGTTCATCTGGCAGCCGAAAACATGAATCGACGCCGTCTTGTCCTTTGCGCTGTTCAACCTAACTCCACACAACGCCCAGGGCGCGGAGATCGTCGACAAGCCGGTCGCGGCCCCGGAATCGGACGGCTTTCATGCCCGCCTTCGCTGCTCCGTCCACATACGATTGGACATCGTCAACGAAGACGCACTCCGTCGGATCGGATCCGCCCAGCTCGGCGGCCTTCGCGTAGATCAGCGGATCGGGTTTCATCCGCTTCTCCCGGTACGATAGCACGAATCCCTTGAACAGTTTGAAAAAAGGCGCACTCCGGTTCAAATGTTCGAAATGCCAGGGATTGACATTGGAGAGCATGACGAGAGGGTAGCGGCGTGCCAGCCTCTCGAGGAGTTCTTCCATCGCGGGGTCGCGGTCGAAGATGCTGTTCCAGAGGGTGCGGATCTCCTTCTCGTCCAGGTCGAACGAAAAGAGCGACTGCACGCGCCTCACGAAAATAGGGGGCTCGATCAGGCCCTGATCGAAATCCCGTCCGAGACCCGATTCCTCCGCGCGCTCGAGAAGCTGATCGGCACCTTCACCGGTGAGACGCGCCACGGCACGGAACCAGGTCCCGTAGTCGATGCGTACGAGGGTTCCTCCCAGGTCGAACACGAGACATTTGACAGCGCTTTTCACGAGTTCTTCTTGAGCCACTCTTCCCACTTCTTGACCGCCTTGTCCCTCTCCGAGTTCGATCCGCGGGGATCGAAATTGAGGCTGGTTTCACCCGTCATGCGGATCAGCTGGAGAAGAGCTTCCTCGCGAACCGTCACGTCCGGATCCTTGAGAACCTTGACCAGGATCGGAATGGCGGGGAGATAGAGGAACTCTCCCACGGTCTGGATCGCTCCGACCTGCACGAACTGGTCGGGATCCTCGAGAAGGGGAAGGAGATAGGGAAGAGCTTCCTTGATCCTGTTGTCGTAGACGAGGTTGACCGCCTCGAACCGGACGCTGTTGTCTTTCGAGGTCAGCTTGCCCTTGAGTTCCTTGAGCTCTTTCGATTCCTCAGCCTTGGCGGGCTTGTCTGTTCTTGTCGATCCCGGTTTCGTCCCCGAGGTCGTGACGGTGACCGGACCGGCCGAGGCCAGCTTGTCGAGGTCGGCCCTGTAGCTGTTGAGCCTCTGCCGGATGCTCGAGTATTCGTTCTCCAGCGACGACATTCTGCCGTTGAACTCACCCAGCTTGAGAGCGAGCTCTTTCACCTCGGTTCGCAGATCGGACGCTGTTGTCAGGTTCTCGGCCAGGTTTCTCACCTCGCCGCGGACCCCGGCCAGATCTCCCCTGAGCTGGATGATATCGGTCTGGATTCCGGAGAGAATCGTTTCCTGTTCCTGGGATTTCACCTTCAGGGCGACCGTGTCGGGCTGGAGCAGGTTGAGCCGTTCCGTGATGTTCCCTAGGTCGCTCCGCAGTTTGACCTGTGACGAGAGGGTGGCGAACTCTTCGTCCTTGTCGCCCTGTCCCCAGAGCATGATGGCGAGTACCGCCATGAGCAGGACGATGACGATCGCGAAGAGGACGATCGAGGTCTTCTCCGAACTCTTCTTGACGGCAAGGCCTTGGACAGCCTGCAGCGGATTGTGGCTCCGGCAGTAAATCTTGCCGCCGACCGTGGTCGCAACACCGTCCTTGATATCCTGGATGGGGATGCTCTCATTGCAGACGTCGCAAAAGTAGATCTTCATGCTGCTTCCTGCCTCTCGTTCAAAAACAGAGATGTTCGAACCGATACCCGAAAAGATGGCATTGAAAACTTATTTGAATCCATATATTTCTTTTTTTCACAGACTGGCTACATCAGCTATATATATGGTAAGAGCTGAGGAAACGATAAAGCAACTTTTTTACTGATGGTGCCTCGTGACAGAGAAATCCTTCAAGCCAGAAAAAACCGTCCGAAAGGCGCTCGACACGGAAGGGATACGGTTCGATATCGGTATCTATGAATACCTCAACGAAAAGATCCCCGAGGATATAGAGACGATGTCGGCCCTGGCCGAAGCATATACCCGATCGGGGCGGCTCGATGCAGGACTCCAGATCGATCTCAAGCTGATCGAGCTCGATCCGAACAATCCGATCGTCCACTACAATCTTGCCTGCTCCTACTCCCTCCTGAACAGGGCGGAAGAATCGCTCGATCAACTGGAGATCGCCATCCAACTCGGGTATTGCGATGCCGGCCACCTCGACGAAGATCCTGATTTCGCCAACGTGAAATCGTCTCCGCGTTTCCGTTCCTTGCTCGCACTCATCCGCAATTGACCGGACCGCCCCCTCCGAATCAGCCGGGAAGCCTTGTTTTTCTTGGTCTGCGGGGTACTGAAAAAAATAAAAAGTCGGATGAAAAAGGTTGACCCCACCTTTTGGACTCTCTATAAAAAATTTGACTCGGATTATATGCATCTCAGAACGGCGGTTCTGCACCAGTATTTATGGCGGTCAAAGGAGGAAGGTTGATCTCAAGCTTCATCCTTTTAATCCATCGAGTTTCCCAATATTGACGGGGGGTAAAAATGAACAAAGCTGGTTTGACAGAAATTGTCCGGAAGAATCTTTGGAAGGAAGCAACGAAAGCGCAGGCCGAAACCGCGGTCAACGCTGTCCTCCAGGGGATGCGGACCGGTCTGAAAAAGGACAAGGTCGTGCAGCTCGTCGGTTTTGGCACGTTCAACACCAAGACGCGCAAGGCACGCTGGGGCCGCAACCCGGCCACCGGTGAGAAGATCAAGATCAAAGCTTCCAAGACGGTTGGATTCAAACCGGGCAAAGATCTGAAGGGATCTCTCTAAGGCTGCAGGACCGGATCGTGAACGCGAGCGCTTCGGCTCGCGCCGATCCGGACACTGATTGACTATCTACAAAAAAGGCGCTCCTCTTGGTAGCGCCTTTTTTGTCTATTGATGCCTCCCCTGAGACCATGGTATAAATCCACCTTTTCACCTGGTTCTCGAAATTGAAACCATGGGAGATGGTACGGTGACATCCACTCAATTCTACCTGCTCGCCGGCGAGCAGGGCGGCAATCCGATGCAGTTCCTCTTTCTGATCGGCGGCATGATCCTGATCATGTACTTCGTGATGTTCCGCCCTCAAATGAAGGAACAGAAGAGGCGCCGCGCCATGCTGGCCGCCATAAAGAAACATGATCAGGTTCTGACCTCGGGCGGGATCTATGGAACGGTCGTGTCGGTGCACGAAAACGACGTGACCGTCAAGATCGACGACAATGTGCGCGTCAAGGTCGCTCGGTCGGCCGTGACCGCCATCGTCAATCGGGACGACGCCGAGGACGACAAATCGTCGTGAGAGGCGGAATCGTCCCGGGCTGAAAAATCTCGCCGCGGGATGAAAATCTCACCACCCCGCCGTAACTCTGCCCGATCCGGTCCGTCATTCATTGCACTGTGACCGAGTGCTTCTGTTATTGGGTCGAATACGGTGCAAAACGCCAAGGACCATCGTGCCGAACTGGGAAAACGGGGAGAAGAGATCGTTGCCCGTCACCTGGCCCGCGACGGCATGGATATCGTGGCGCGCAACTTTGCCTGTCATCCCCTGGGCGAACTCGACATCGTGGCACACGACAGGGACACTGTCGTTTTCGTGGAGGTCAAGAGCCGCGTGGGAGATTCGGGGCTGCGTCAGGCCATCGGAACGCGTCAGACCGCACGACTGAAACGGATGGCCAAGATCTTTCTCGAACGAAGCGGCGACTGGGACCGCGACTACCGTTTTCTCCTCTTTCTTGTTGTCTTCGGCAGCCCGGCTGATTGCGAACCGAGGCTCCTGCGGATCGACGATCCTTTTTGATGTCGAGTCGGGCTCTGCCCTCTGCCCTCCCCCATCGCATCCTCGTTAGACTGTCCCCCATCCGACGAAAAAGAGCCGTCCCGCGTCGCGCGCGGACCGGCTCCTGTTTCTTGCGAATTGGTGCGAGGAGGGGGACTCGAACCCCCAAGGGTTACCCCACCAGATCCTAAATCTGGCGCGTCTGCCAGTTCCGCCATCCTCGCTTGTGAATGTTTGAGAGGCTAACCGGCGTTTCGTACCTTTTCCAGCACATTTCCGACGATTTGTGGAAGCATGAGGCTGCAATTCATATAGTGCAGAACGGTAAGACGAACCGGTCGTCGGATCGTGAAGAAGAAATTTTCGAGGAGGCCAAGGCAGTGACGAAAACGGCGAAGTTGATGATCCTTGCCAGCGCGGTCGCAAGCGGTTGTCTCTTCCTGGGTTTGCTCGCCGGCACGGGACCGGCAGCCGAGGACGCGCCCATGAGTCTCGCCCTTGACGCGATGCCGCTCGCCGACCTCCTTCTCGATCCCCTTCCCGATCCGGGTGAAGGCGCCACCCTGAAACCTCTGGCGGCGCTTGTGTGGGCCGTGCTCTTCCAGATCTTTCCGACGGAGCCGTGGTTTGCTCGAGCGGCTCTCTTTCTCGTGCATCTGTCGGTCCTCGCTCTGGGCGTGCGTGTTCTGGGGAGGATCGTGGGATGGTCCGCTGCCGGCGCGGGGGCGCTGCTCTATGCGGTTCATCCGATGCAGGCAGCTCTTTTTGCCGCGCCCGCCAGCGGCATGGCGGCTCTCCTCCCCCTGCTGCTCGTTCTTGTCTGCATGGACAGGCTTGCGGCCTATCGCGAGAGGCGCCGCGCGGGATCGTTCCTGCTCTGTCTTCTGACCATGGGGCTCGCCGGTGTGGAGAGCGGCCACGTGGGGATCCCATTGCTGGTGCTCGCCTACGACCTCTCCCTCGCGCACGGTGAATACGCGCAACGCCTCCGGCACAAGGTCTTTCTCCAGATCGGCCTCATCTCGTTCTTCGGCCTGACACTCTGCGGACGCCTGATGCTGTCCGGCGCGATTCAGGGCCTCGCGAGCGGCTTGCAAGACACTGTGATGGTGCTTCTGGCCGCCCCCTTTGATTCCGCCGGTCCGGGATCCGGTCCCACCGGTGCGGGAGTCGATCCCGCGGCCCTGTGCGGTTGGAGCCACTGGAGCGCATGGGGATTTCTCGTGCTCTGCCTGTCCGCGCTTCTCGGGCGCGCCGTGATCGATCGCCGCGGATTCCCCCGCGTCTTCTGCAAGGTGTTCGCTCTCCTCGTCATCGCGATTCTGTTTCAAACGGAGTGGGCCGGTTCCCAACTCCGGGTCGGTGTCGCCTTCCCCCTGCCACTGCTCTTCTTTGCGGGTGTGGCCGGTGTCCTGTTCGCGGGACCGCCCGCGGTCGAACAGAAGGGGATGCGCGTTTTTCTGACGATCACCCTCGGGCTGGGCGCTTCCGTCTCGATGGCGATGGTCGCCTATCCGCTCTGCACGGAGATCGCCGACGCTGATCGACAAGCAGCGTCCGCGGTTGACCAGATAAAAAAAGACCTGATCGAAAAGCACCACACACAACTTTATCTTTACAATCAACCGAGGGTGATCTCCCTGGGACAGGTCCCGGTCGCGACCTTTCTCGGCAACGACCTGGTCGTTCGCCTCGGTCCGACCTTGGAGGAACTCGGGATCACCCCCTATCCGTTCAATGGCCACGGTCTCCTGTGCGACAATATCCGGATTTTACTGGCCACCCGCAACGGAGCCATCCCATTCGAAGTCGATTCCAGGGGAGAGGTGTCGCGCATCACGTTGACCCACGAAAAGATTCACAACATCTTCAAAACGGTGCGCGAATCCGGATTCGATCTGCCGAAGGACAATCACCGCCTCGTTCTGGAACGGAACGGATTTCCGCTCTCCCTGGTGCCCCCTCCGGGGACGGTCACCGTCAGGGCGGTGCTACTCACGCCGCTCGGTGTCTGCGTTGCGGAGGAATTCGAGACGTGGATGCGCTTCAATTCGGGACGGGAGTCTTTCCTGTTCAACAACCAATGGCTGCGCCAGCGCCTCCGACTCTTCGACGGCGGCCGGCTGATCGCCTGGATCGAGCTGTTCGACCGCTCGGACGAGCTGATCCAGCGCACTCCGTCGGTCCTGTTCCAGCTCCGCCTCGGGGAGGATTGAAATTAGACCGGTCGGACCTTGACCAGCAGCTTTACAGGGGAGAGCGGATACAGTACTTTTAGCGCGAATCGCCGCGACGGCTCGAACTTGTCGGGCCGTCTCGATTCGGGAGGATTGAAACTGCCGCGTAAAGAAATCAAAGAATTCACGGTGCGACGCAGCTGCTCGGGAATGAGCCTCTTTCATTTCCTGCGAAAAACGCTTCCCCGTTCGATGGGCCGAAACGTGCTCGAGATCATCGTCGATGGACATGTCCAGGTCAACGGCGTACGGGGCGATGTGCACCAGCCTCTCAGAACGGGCGATTATCTGGAAGTGGATATGGCCGGATGCAAACGGCCCGCCGAAAAAGCGGATCCAAAGCGCCTCGACATACTGTACCGGGACGAGGGTGTGCTCTGCGTGTACAAACCGGCAGGAATTCCGGTGATCCCCGACCGCCGGCCGAAAGGTTCGACCGCCGTGGAGATCTGCCGGAAGATGCTCGCATCGGAAGGCTTCAGCCCGAAACCGGTCCATCGCCTCGACAAGCACACCTCGGGTGTCCTCATGCTCGCCTTGACAAAAGACTATGTTCAACCGTTGGGCGATCTCTTTGCCGACCGCCTGGTGAACAAGGTCTACCTGGCTTTCGTCCGCGGCACGCCACGGCCGCCCGAAGGCGAGATCGACGCCCCGATCGCACCGGACAGAAAAAAAGCGACACGCATGGTGGTTGACCGGCAGCGAGGAAAATCGGCCTTTTCTTCTTTCAAGACGCTCGAGACGTGGAACGGTTATTCCCTGCTCGAGGTGAGACCCCGAACGGGCCGGACCCATCAGGTCAGGCTCCACCTGGCTCATATCAAGCACCCGATCCTCTGCGATGCGCTCTACGGTGGCGGAGACGCCTTTCATCTCTCCACGATCAAGCCCGATTACCGGATCGGCAGGGGAAGGCGGGAAAAACCGATTCTCAACCGGCAGGCTCTCCACGCGGCGGAACTCGCCTTCCGATCGCCCGCCACAGGGGACGAGGTCGTGGTGAAGGCTCCACTGGCCGAGGATCTCGTCATTCTCAGGAAAAAACTGGAAAAGTTCGCTTGAGAGGGTGGTTGACTTTCAAAGGCAGATCCCTAGAATAGTCCGACTTGGATTTCGAAAAAACACGAGGTTCGGAAAGCCTCGATAAGCCGAGCGCCCGGAGTCGAGAATCATGAAAAAGAAGATCCGCAACAGTAACTCGAAAAAGAGCAAGTTGAGCGGTTTCCGCACGCGCAACAAGACCGCCAGCGGCAGGAAGATCATCGCACGTAAACGGCGTAAAGGCACCAAGATCTGAAAGATCCAGACCTCTACTGCCGCGTCGCTCCCCTTCCTGATCCACTTCCCGCCTTCTCCAGGTCGGCGGAGTCGATCCTCTGCTTTTCCCAGAGTTTCGCATACTTCAAGAAGACATAGAACGCGGCGATCACCGCCAGGATGAATCCCTTTGCGCCGTCGCGAAATCCCTGCTTGAGAAAAAACATTCTCACGAATCGCCCGAATGGATTGAAGATCAACTTACCCAGCGACGCCCGCTCACCGGCCTCGTCCTTGCGGGCGGCCATGGTGGTGGTGTAGGTATTGACCTTTTCCATGTGGTGGGCGATGTTTCTGTAGTTGAAGTGATCGATCCGCGAGCTCAGTTTCCGTGTGGGGCCGTCGACCGTCACGTGATCGTGCGGGTCGACCCCTTCCCACCGTCCCCGTTCGCGATCGAAGAGGCGTAGACGGAATTCGGGCCACCATCCGCCGTGCTCGACCCAACCTCCGAGATAGAAGGTGCGGCGCGGGAAGAAATAGCCCGCCACCTCCCCGGCGCGAGCAGACAGGACGCGGCGCACCTCGTCCCCGCCTCCCGGCTCGAGCCGTTCATCGGCATCGAGGCAGAACACCCAGCGATGGGCCGCCTCGCGAACGGCGAGATCCTTCTGTTTCACGTGCCCGAGAAAGTCCTGACGCACGACGCGGCACCCGAATTCCTCGGCGATCCTTGTCGTCCCGTCAGTGGATCCCGAATCGACGACGACGATCTCGTCGGCCCAGGCGACCGACTCGAGGCAATCACCGATCATTTCAGCTTCGTTGAATGTGATGATGCAGGCGCTGATCAACAGTGATTCGTCCATGTTTTTTTCTCTACTTGCATCACGGTCCGTTCATTCGGGAGAATATGATATCACTTTCGAGCGACAGATGTACGCTCCATCTTTCGTACCCGAGGCGAACATGTCGAAGGTCTCTGTAGTCCTGCCCGTCCACAATCGCGCGTCCATGGTGGCCGAAGCGCTCGAGTCGATTCGGGATCAGACTCTGTCTCCCGACGAAATCATCGTGGTCGACGATGGCTCCACGGACCAAAGCGCGGCGAGGGCCCGCGACTTCGCCGGCGTCAGGGTCATCACGCAGGCGCACCGGGGAGTGGCAGCCGCGCGAAACAGAGGAATCCGGTCATCGTCGCACAGCCTCGTCGCATTCCTCGATTCCGACGATCTCTGGCACCCCCGGAAACTGGAGAAGCAGAAGGCGTTCATGGACCGGAACCGCGGTTACCCTCTCAGCCACACCGACGAACTCTGGGTCCGCAACGGCTGCCGGGTCAATCGAGGAACGCGGTACGCCAAGTCGGGAGGTGCGGTCTTTGCTCGATCTGTCGAGGTCTGTTTCATCGCAGCATCCACGGTCATGATTCGGAGAAGGCTCTTCGAGGAGATCGGCTGGTTCGACGAATCCCTTCCCGCCTGCGAGGACTACGATTTCTGGTTGAGAACGACCTGCCGACACGAAGTGGGTTACCTGCCGGAACCACTGGCCACGCGCAGGGAGGGACATGGAGACCAGCTCTCACATACTGTTCGGTTTCTCGATCGATTCAGGATCATCGCTCTTGTCAATCTACTCCGTCAGGAAAATCTCGGGTCCGGAGAAAGGACGCTTGCCAGAAAAGCGCTCTCACACAAAGCCGCCATCGTGACCAGAGGATTGCGGAAGAAAGGCCTTTCGGCGGAGATTGAAAAGCTGCGCGCCATGGTGGATGAGGTTTGTTCTTCGACCCGGCCCGACGAATCGTGAAAAACGGAATCGCGAAAAAAACGATTCAAGAAACCGAACACATGAACTTTAGTTCATGTGTAGATGGCATTTAGGATTCATCCTACGTATCATTCCGTCATTTCAAATTTCGTCTTGATCTCGTATGGAAATCGTATATTCTTATATAAACTGTATTGGGTATTTTTCCTGTATTTAATTCTCTCGCTTGTTCTTTAAAGCTTAGAAAATTTCGAAGAGCTTGTTAAGGTTTCTTCGCCGAAGGAGTAAAACCCCTACTACTCACCTCCTAATTCCCTGATACCCTGGGTTTCCTGGCAAGCTCTTCTTTTTATTTTTGGCCTTCTGTTCGGCGACTATTCCTCACAAAACAACAAGAAACCGTCAGCCCCGCTTGGGTGCGTTGCCTCTCCATCCCTCGACAAAAAAAAGACCCGGGACGTCCCAGGTCTGGATAAAGTCGTCGCTGCGAACCAGCGAACAAACAAGGGCGCGCTCTTTCAAAGTCCTCTCGAGACCTGCGGTCCTTCAAGAATTCTGAAAGCGCGCGCCCCGTTCAAGAGCCCGAACTGTTCTTCGGACTAGGGCTTGGCGCTGTAAATAAACACGGATCCCGCTTCGGTCACGGGATAGGAGATACTCGGGATCGACGGCGCTGAGACGTAGCTTACCGGATAGACGAATGCACGCGCCGGGAAGGGGTTATCCGCGCCGCTCGTGCCCATACCGTAGGCGTAAACCAGCTGAGGCGCTGTCGGATTCGGCGGCATCGTATCCCCCGGGATAAATCGCAAGGAGCCGTCGACCGACGCCAGGTTGAAGTTGTAATCCGGGGTCAGGCCGCGAGTGTAGCCGTAAGCGTTGATATCGAGGGCAAAAATCTTCTCCGTCTGGTCCGGATAGGTCGTCGTGCTCGATCGTGAGAAGGCGGCCATCATTCCGTCATCGTTGACCACGAGATTGTCGATCACGCCCACCGTATTGAACGAGGTCACGGGCAGGGCGGCGAAGGGATGAACCAGGTCCATCATGAAGACCTGCTGGGCCATCGCCGACGGGGTCAGGTACCGCGCCTTGAAGAACACCATCTCGTTTTCGGGATCTGCAGGATAGATGAAGTTCATCTCCTCCGGCCCCATATCCTTCGCGAGAGCGATTTCTGGAGTGATCTCGATTCCGCTGGCGTTGAATTCCTTTCCGGTCAGACTGAAGAGTTCCATCGACGTGAGATCGACACCAACCACATTCATCATGTAGAGGTCGTTCTTGTCCTTGCCCCTGATGAAGTACAGGAAGTCCTTGTTGTCCGTGACGAAGTAACCGTAGGGAGAGACGTTGCCTTCGGCCACAAAGGGAAATTCTGGAGTTCCGGTCTTTGTCAGGTTGACGAAGGACTCGGTCGTACGGTCGTAAAGGAAAAGGTCGGTATACCGTTTGCCCGTGCCCGTCTTCACGACACCCGCAAAAAAGAGCATCGTCTCGTTGTCGACGAAATAAGGATCGGCCACGTACTGTTCGGCCTGCCAATCCACAAAATCGAAATAAGAAGTCGCGAGAAATCCCGGTTTACCGAGATCGGACGCGTCCGTGGCATAACAGTAGAGATCCTCGTGAACCTTGTCGGTATCCACCGTGGTCCGCGTGAAAGCGAGCCTCGATCCGTCAGGCGACAAGGCCGCCCTGGACGTGCCGTTGAAACACCTGCCGAAAGGCAAGACGATCACCTCCGGATCGGAGTTGCCCGTGATGTTGTAGGTCTGGCAGGAATAGACGGACTTGACGCCGGTGAAAACCAGGATATCCCACTCCCACGGAACAGTGGGATCGGGAGGAGAACCCGCATTGCGCCCCGCGACGCGTATCGCGAGAGTGCTGTCGTCTTCAGACTTTATCCAGTTCAGCTCGGAAATGATCGGCGAAGACGAGTACTGGTAACCGTAGGTCTCGCCCATATACTTGGGCACCCTGCCCGCGCCCACCGGTGGGAGGTCTACCTGCCTGTCGAAGTAGCGCAACGTGTAGCTCGTATCGTCGGTCATGTACCACCAGATAGCCGACGGAGATCCGGCCGGCGGATCAGCATTGAGACCGCCGGTTCCGTAGTAATTCGTCGCGAAAAAGAGAGCGTAGACATCCGGGGTATCGGTGGCCAAAAAGGTCATGGTCTCGGGGAAAAATATCGCCGGGGCGTAATTATCAGGCGGTACTTGCGTGGCAATGATCCGTTGGGTGGCGGTGGGATTGGTTACGGGATCCCACTCCGTGTTATCGAGGCGAATCAGATAGAGTTCGTCGGTGGTCAAGGCGATGTTGGGATTGTTGTTCCATTTCCGGACGGCTGCCATGAGCTTCCTGTCGGGACTTATGGCGACGTTGCAATCCCATGGGGAGACATTGGAGATATCCTTCTGCGAATCGAAGGTCACAAAAGATCCCGAGAGTTTCTCGAACTCGTTGGTTTCCACGTTGAGGGTCATGAATCCCCATTCGTTGGTCGACTCGATGTGGACGTGATAGAGATCGATGTCCTTCTGGAGCCCGCCTTCGATCGGAGGGATCACGATGTGTTGCATGGCCATGTTCTCGGCATTCCGGCAGACAGCGTCACGGCTGTGGATCTTCATCTGCGATCCCTTCATGGGATAGGCACGTTTGCTGGTGCTTCCCGCGGTCTGGTTGTAGGTGAAGGAGCTGTGAATGCCCGCGTCGCCGGGAACGAGATAGGATGTGCCGTTGAGAAAGATCGAGTTGGCCGGATCGGGAAAACGCCCCCCTGGCGTGCCGTCGAGATAGGCGAGGGTATCGCCGGTGAAATCGGCGGATTCGTCGATGCTCTCGCCGTTCGAGAGTCCGAGGCCGTCGGTCACGTTGTCCTCGGCCATGTCGTCGTCAACACGGCCGATCATTGTGATGTCGTTGAGCCCCTGGCCGCTTCCGGGATATGAGCCGTAGTGCACCGCCATGTCCGCGTTCACGCTCGGCATCTCGACGGTGACAGTGATTCCGTTGGTGTACTCGATTCCGACTCCGGGTTCGTACACGGCACCCTGAAAGTAGCGGGTCCAGTCGACGCCGATCTCGACGAACGCACGGGGGACGATAATTGGAATGCTCGCCTCGCCATTGGCGTCGAGATTGTGCGGTAATCCGGGCACGAGAAAAGTGTATGGCGGCAGAATGAACTGCCCCGTCGGATTGCCCGTCGAGTTCGCCGAGAAGACGAGCCAGTAGAGCCATCCCGCCTGCCCCTCGACCTTGAACTCGCACCGGCCACCGGGAATGATGGTGAAGACGGTGGAATTGTCGGGCGCCGTGTGAGGCGTTCCGGCCTCATCAATGATGGTCAGCGTCGGAGGCCAGGCGTCTGCCTGACCAAGCGGAGCAAAAAGGACGGGAAAGACGAATCCGATGAGTATGATCGCCGGGATGAATCTCACAACAACCCCCAATAATATCGAAAAGAATTCACACGATTCTGGCTGATTACGGCAAAGAAAACAAGGCTCGGAATACAGATAAAGGCTTCCCTACCGAAGCTGGTTCGAAGGAAAGACCTTACAGTTTTGACATTAACACCTTACATGATTTATCTAGCGATAGACAAAGACCTTGTAACAAACTATACCCCCAAATGGGATGAAGTCAAGGCGGACCGTGTACGATCATTATTAATGACTGAATAACAACAGATTGCGTCGATATCAAAATATATTATTATTACGATTTTTTATCACGCTCACCGCTCAGCTCCCGGCGGAGGCCGGTTTCATGATCTCATCGAGCACGACAGTGGCATAACTCCCGGGAGGTAAACTGAATGTCAGGCGCAATCCGCCCCCCTCACATGAGGTGAGCGCCGCATCGGACAACGGAACGCGCAGCGGCCGTCGGGCGCCGCGGGGCATGTGGCAGGTCGCTTTCATCGCACCCGGATCGATCGATTCTGCCATGAGAACCTCCTCTTCCAGTTTGCCCGGTATGCGCTCCGCCCTGAGCATACGGCTGCCGAACATCGGTCCCGAGGGACTGATCTCGAACGAATCGGCGCGCGGCTGTTCGATCGCGGCGTCGGCCACGCTGAAGCAAGCTCCGTTGCGGTGCAAGAAAGCCACGTCTCCGTCCATGAGCGTATCGATTCCGCGGATTCTCCTGGCAAGCAGTTTGTTGAAAAGGGCGGATTGGTAGGCGGAAAGGTAAAGCTCCTGGATCCGGCGGTCGAGAAAGCGGATCGCCTTCTGGAAGTCGCCCGCTGTCCTGTGAAGCGCGTCGAGAAACCGCCTCTCGTATTCGAACGAGGGTCGGAGCGCCCGCGACGCCTCCTTGAACTCGCCCGCCCGATACAGGGCGATCACCTTATCGTAGTGGGGATCGATTTTCTCGCGCGGCGCGGCGATCAGCTCATCGGCAAAGCCGCGGTAGTCGCCGAGCAGAAGCGCTTTTCCGAGGAGGTGGGTGTTCTTGAGAACGCCGAATCTCTGGGGTCCGAAGTAGTTGGGAACCCCGGTCCGGCTCAAGAGATCGAGAACGGCCCGCGCCCGCTCCCGGCTGCCCGACGATGGATCGCGGATCACTACCGTGAAGCGGTTGCCCTTGAGATGGCCCCGTTTCAACTTGTTTCGATGCAGCGCCCGGTCCACGATCGTGATTCCGGGCACGTCGAGATCGTCCAGATCCTTGGAAGCCACGTGCTCGATCGAAATGTACTGTCTCGTGGTGGCAGCCGAATCCTTGAGGCCCGCGACACCGAACTCCCGCTGATTGCGCCCGAGACGTTTGGCAAGGAGCTGGACCGCGCGAAAAGTGGTCACATTCCTTTTTTCCAGGAGCATATAGAGATGGGTGCCTTCGCCGCAAGGAACGTACAGGGGGATCTCCTCCACCAGGAAATCGTCGGGTTCGTCCTTGATCCGCCCCCCTGTGCCGGGTAGATCCTCTGTCAGACGGGGAAGAGATTCACTTTCTCGGACCATGGGGTTTCTTGTCCCGGTCATTCGGACCGCAATCGAGCGACGTTCCCGCCCAGTTGAACTTCCTGCGTAGCGTCTCGAAATAGGAACGGTCCGTGACTTTCACCAGGCGAAAGGGATCGCTCGCTTTCTTCACGCGGATCGTCTCGGAGCCGTCGAGGCGGTGGATCCTCTGGCCATCGAGGGTCAGACTGATCGGGTTGCGGCTGTTGACCAGTCTCAGTTCGAGGATCCGCAACGCCGAGATCACGAGCGGTCGCGTGGTCAGGGCGTGGGAACAGATCGGATTGATGACGTAAGAGTTCATCCCCGGCTCGACGATCGGGCCTCCGGCCGAGAGGGAGTGGCCTGTCGACCCGACGGGTGTGGCCACGATCACGCCGTCGCCATGAAAGGTGGTCCCATATTCACCGTCCACCCTCATCTCGAGCTCGACCATCTTCGACACGCTCTGGGAAGCCAGAACCGCGTCGTTGAGTGCCGTTCCCTGAAAGGCGATCTTGCCGGCATGGCGCACGGTGCAGTGGAGCATCATGCGCTCCTCGACTTTGGCCTTCCCTGACACGATCTTGAGCAGGTTCTCCTCGCAATCGACCGGCGTCAACTGCGAGAGGAAACCGAAACGGCCGAGCTGGATCCCCACGACTGGAATCTGGTTTCGTCCGAGCCTCGAGGCCACGTTGAGAATACTGCCGTCCCCGCCGAGCACGACCACGAGGTCTGCTTTCAGCCGCCTCAGGTCGCGATCGTCAAAGATCACGCGCACGGTCCTGACAAGGGGTTTGAGGAAAGCGACGATCTGTTCAGAGAATTTCCTGACCCCTCGCAGCCGCCGGTTTCCGACGACGAGGACTCTTTCGATTTTCTTCATCAATGCATTCCAGAATGCGGCCGGCGAAGGCTTCCGGCGTCAGCCCGAGGATGTGAAGGAGTTCATCCCGCGTTCCATGATCGACGAATCGATCTTCGACTCCGAAGCGCACGATGCGCCCCTGGTAACCCACGTCGAGAAGGAATTCGGCCACGGCAGATCCGAAACCGCCGGCCAGCGCATGCTCCTCCACGGTAAAAACCGCCTTCTTTCCGCGCGCGTGCGTCTCGATCAGCTCCCGGTCGAGAGGTTTGGCGAACCGGGCGTTGATCACGGTCGCCTCGATTCCGTCGATGGCAAGCCTCTTGGCCGCCTCGAGTGCGGCGAAGAGCAAGGAGCCGAAGACGACGATGAGCGCGTCGCTTCCGTTTCTGACAACGATCCCCTTCCCGTGCGCGATGGGTTCGGTCGGCGAAAGGGGCGACGAGGCCACCTTGGCACGCGGGTAACGGATCGCGACCGGACCGTTCCATTCGATGCCGAATCGCAGCATCGCCTTGAATTCGTCCCCGTCGGCGGGAGAGATGAGCGTGATATTCGGCACGGTTCTGAGATAGGCGATGTCGTACAGGCCGTGATGGGTCGGACCGTCCTGGCCGACCACTCCCCCACGATCCATGGCCAGGAGTACGTCGGTGTTTTGCAGGCAGATTTCTTGAAAGACCTGGTCATAGCAGCGTTGCATGAAGGTGGAGTAGATGGCAACCACCGGTTTCGCACCGGCGCGGCTCAGCCCGCCGGCAAAGGCCACTGCCTGCTGCTCGGTGATCCCCACGTCGAAGAATCGATCGCCGTGGTGCGTGGAGAACGCCTTGAGTCCCGTCCCCTCGGGCATGGCGGCCGTGATGGCAACGACCTTTTCGTTCTCGTCGGCGAGATCGATCATGCTTTCCCCGAAAACCTCGGTAAAAGAGGGGCGCTTCGGGCTGGTACTTTTCTTTTTCGGTTTCTCGAGAGCGCCGTTGATCGCACCCTCGAGTCCCAGGCTCATCGTATCCAGTGAACCGGGACTCACACCGTGAAACGCTTCCGGGTCATCGAGCGCCAGCTCGAATCCTTTGCCCTTCTTCGTGAGAAGGTGCAGAAGGGCAACGCCTTTCTTCTTCTTCAATCCGTTGAAGGTGTCGATGAGCAAGGGGAGGTTGTGCCCGTCGATCGGTCCGTAGTAGGCCAGACCGAGCTCCTCGAAAATCTGGCCCGGGACGAGCATGTTCTTGAGGGTCATGGCGATCTCGGAGAGCCCCCTGTCCATCGGCCCGCCGATAATCGGCAGCCGGGCCACGATCGACTGCAGTTCCTTCTTGGTCTTGCTGTAGATCGGCGCCATGCGGACGCGGTTGAGGTACTGGGCGATGGCGCCCACGGTTTTGGAGATCGACATCTCGTTGTCGTTGAGCACGACGAGCATGTTGCGGTCTTTCGGCTCTGCCGCGTTGATCGCCTCGAGAGCCACGCCGGCGCCGAGGGAAGCGTCTCCGATCACGGCCACGACCTTGCGGTCGCTTTCGCCGATATGCTTGTACCACGAGGCGATACCCGAGGCGAGCGAGATCGATGTGCCCGCGTGCCCGGTGTGAAAGAGATCGTAAGGGGATTCGGGCGGAAAGGGAAATCCCGAAAGGCCGCCCAGCTTCCTGATCGTGTGAAAAACCTTCAAACGACCCGTAAGGATCTTGTGAGGATAGCACTGATGGCCCACGTCGAAGATCAGACGATCGTAAAGCATATCGAAGCAGTAATGCAAGGCGATCGTCAGTTCCACCACGCCCAGACTCGATGCGAGGTGCCCGCCGTTGGCCAGGATCGTTTTCAAGATCTCCTTGCGGATCTCGGTCGCCAGTTCAGCGAGCTGTTCCTGGTCGAGCTCCTCGAGATCTGGGGGCCCCTTGATGTCTTCGAGAACCATAATCGATTTTCCTGTACTTCACGCCGGCTCAGTATGTTCTGAACAGCATCTTCTGGATCAAACCGGCAAGGAGAGCGAAGCTTTCCTCGGTCGGTATCAATGCGAGCGCGGCCGCTGTCTGCTTCTTCGCGGCGGCGCGGGACGCCTCCAGTCCGATCGTACCCGGATAGGTCGCCTTGCCGCCAGCCGAATCTTTCCCCGCCGTCTTGCCCAGCTGCGACGTCGTTGCGGTCACGTCCAGTATATCGTCGATGATCTGAAAGGCGACGCCCACATGCCGTCCCGATTCGGCGAGGAACTTTCTCGAACCCTTGTCGGCCCCGGCTGCCACGGCGCCGAGCTCGAAGGAGGCGGCGATCATGGCGGCGGTCTTCGTGGAGTGAATCGCCTCCACCGCCTCGATCCCGCGCTCCCCATCGGCGAGGGGTTCCCGCTCGGCGAGCAGATCGCGCATCTGGCCGAGAACCATGCCTTCCGGACCTGCCGCAACGGACAGGATCCGCACCATGTCGCCAATCGCCTCCGGAGGGAGCGGGCTGCGCGCCACCGTCTCGAAGGCGATGGTCAGAAGGCCGTCACCGGCCAGGATGGCCGTCGCCTCGTCGAACGCCTTGTGACAGGTCGGCTGCCCCCGCCTCAGATCGTCGTCATCCATGGCCGGAAGATCGTCGTGAATCAGCGAATAGGTGTGCACCATCTCGAGAGCACACGCCCCATGGAGTGCGCGTTCGGTGTCTCCCCCGAGGCTCCGGTTGACAAGAAGGCAGATGCAGGGGCGCAGCCGTTTTCCGCCCGAGAAAACCGAGTGGCGCATCGCTTCATGCAAGCGCCGGCCGAATCCCTCCGGCCGCGGGATGAATCTGTCGAGCGCGGCGTCCACCTCCTGGCGGGCGCTGCTGAGGAATTCATCCAGACTCCGGTCTTGCGTCATGGAACACCCTTGCTTCATGGGAGACCCGTTCTCCTGGGACATACGCAGTCTTGTACGCCTGCCGGCCGACCGATGTGTGAGGTCATTTTTCAGGAAGCCTCGAAATGGATCCGTTCGATGCCGACCGCCTTGCCCGTTTCGCGGTCTATCTCGATCAGCGCGCCGTTCAGCATACTCGGCCCCGGGGCGACATCGAACGCGGCGGGGAGTCCTGTTGTAAAGTTATATAATACCTTCTCGATCCGCCGCCCCAACACAGAATTAGTCGGGCCGGTCATGCCGAGATCGGTGATGTAGGCCGTTCCGCCGTCGAGAACGCGTTCATCAGCTGTAGCCACGTGGGTGTGCGTGCCCACGACTGCCGATACGCGCGAGTCGAGATGGTATCCCATGGCGACCTTTTCCGAGGTTGCCTCGGCATGCATGTCGGCGATGATCAGCCGGGTGCGCCCCCCCAGCCTTTCGAGAGCCCTGTCCACGGCCTTGAAGGGACAGTCGATCGGCTTCAAGAAAACGCGGCCGAGCAGAAGGATGACAGCCACCTCGAAACCCTGATCGGTCGTGACCACGACCACCCCCTTGCCCGGAACGCCCACGGGACAGTTTTCAGGACGTACGATGGGAAGGCCCTTTTCCATGGCCGACATGATCTCGCGCTTGCGCCACACATGGTCGCCCGTGGTGAGCACGTCGACGCCGCAAGACAGGAGGCTCCTGGCCAGATCAGGTGTGAGCCCCGAACCGCCGGCCGCATTTTCGGCATTGGCAATGACCAGGTCGACCGACTTCTCCACCCGGAATTGGGGTACGAATTTCTTCACGATCTTGCGGCCTGGACTGCCGACGATATCACCGATACAGAGGACCTTGAGGATCAAGACGCTCTCCCTTACCTTGCGTACTCGACAACGCGTTTCTCGCGAATCAAGGTCACGCGAACCTCGCCGGGATAAGAGAGTTCCTCCTCGATCTTTTTCGCGATGTCACGGCAAACGTGCACGGTGTTGTCGTCGTCGACCTTTTTGGCGTCGACGATCACGCGCACCTCGCGGCCTGCCTGGATCGCGTAGGCGTGGTCGACTCCGTCGAATTCTTGAGCCACGCTTTCGAGCCGCGTCAACCGCTTGATGTACTTCTCCATTGTCTCGCGCCGGGCGCCGGGACGGGCAGCCGAGATCGCGTCGGCCACCTGGGCGATCACGGCGTAGATCGACTCTGCCGGAACGTCCTCGTGGTGGGAGGCGATCGAGTTCTCCACCTCTTTTCTCTCCCCGCAGCGGCGGGCCACGTCGGCGCCGATCTGCGGGTGGCCGCCTTCGAGTTCGTGGTCGAGTGCTTTGCCGATGTCGTGAAGAAGGCCGCACCGCTTGGCGAGCTTGGCATTGAGCTTCAGCTCACCCGCGATCGCGGCCGAGATATAGGACACTTCGATCGAATGCTTGAGCACGTTCTGGCCGTAGGAGGTCCTGTACTTGAGCCGCCCGAGAAGGTTGACGATCTTGTTGTGCACATTGTGTATATGCAGATCCATGAGGGATTTCTTGCCAGTCTCCCTGATGTCGTCGTCGACCTCTTTCTTGGTTTGGGCGACCAGTTCCTCGATGCGCGAGGGATGGATCCGTCCGTCGAGGATCAGTTTCTCCAGCGCACGGCGGGCGATCTCGCGTCGTACGTTGTCGAAGCAGGAGACCACGATGACACCGGGAGTGTCGTCGACGATCACATCGACGCCGGTCACCTTTTCGATGGCGCGAATGTTGCGGCCCTCGCGGCCAATGATTCGCCCCTTCATGTCGTCGTTCGGGAGATCGACGGTGGAGACGAGACTGTCCGATGTGTAGGAAACGGCACACCTCTGGATCGAGGTGCTCAGGATTTCCTGGGTCAGCTTATCCACCTCGTCCTTGAGTCTTTCCTGCACTTTCAAGACGCGGGCGGACGCTTCCCGCTTCGACTCTTCCTCGACCCGAACCATGAGCCGCGTCTCCGCTTCGCTCCTGGTCATCTTGGCCACCTTCTGCAGGAGTTTGTCCTCCTCTTCGATCTTCTGCTGAAGGACCTCCTCCTGTTTCTCGAGACGGCGCTGCTTCGACTGGATCCGTTTCTCCGATTCCATGATGTCGCGCTCGTTCTTGATCAGCAGCTTGGCCTTGCCTTCGAGATCGTCCTCCTTGGAGCGCAGACGGTTTTTCCTCTCCTTGACCTCGGAATTGAGTTCCTTCCGTTCTTTTTCCAGATCATCCCTGATCTGCTTGGCTTCCTCGTTGACCTTGAGCTTCGCATCGACTTTGAAAGCCTCCGCGTCCCGTTTTGCATCGTCTATCAAACGGCGCGCCTCGTTCTCAGCGCCCCGCTTGAGAGCCTTGTAATAGAGAAGAGTCGCCAAAACTCCCCCGATGATCCCGGCCAGCGGAAGCAGAATATATAGCATCAAATCCCCTTCCACCGCGGCGCTGGACGCAGCGAGATCGAGGATCGCGACGCTCTTAGCTATTCCTAACATCACACCTCCCGACTATTTCTAGATACAATCGGAAAACGTCACGAACTCTTTTCCACAAGTGGAAGTGACTCGTTTCCCGTTTACTCGCCGCGCACCTCTCAACGGAGCGCACGGCATTTGTCATGCAGGGGATTCGGAAAAGAAGTGAGGATTATCGGACCAGTTTCCAGACGCTATCTCAAGAGCGGCGACCCGACTCCTGGACGGGGACAACAAAAAAAGCGTAACCTTCTTATCTTCAACACAATAAGAGTGCACTCGCCTTGTATCAACAGGGTCTGTGAACTGGAAACGTCTTTTAAAAAACCGTTAAAATCGCATCAGATCTATTCGAATCCCCACAACCCTCGATTTCGAGGGTTAAAGAGTTCTGTTCTTATCTTAAGAGGCCCTCCAGATTTTGTCAATAGATGTTCACTTCTCGACAATGAAGTCCAATTGGGCTTCTTGCCAGACCTTAGGATCGACATTGGGAAGCGTGAGCCGATACTGGTCGTTGTAAAAAGGGATCCTTTTCTTGTCCTGAACGATGAAGCCGTCTTCGAACTGGACTTCCACATATCGGTCCTTTGTGAACAACTTGATCTGGCAGCCTATTGCCTCGACCGTTTTTTTCAAATCCCCCTTCTTGTCGTACTCCGAAAAGCACACCTTGCGCAACTCCTTGTCCTCGACCGACTCTATCGCCGAGAAACGGAACTGCCGCCCCCGCTCGACGGTGAGGAGGTCGTTGATGCTCGAGAGAAGATCGTCGTGGCCCGGTTCTCCCGGGTTCGACCGCCAGGACGATCCCGCCTCAACGGGTTCGAGCCCGGCGAGATGCCGCAGCCAGGAATGTCGCAGCCTTTCGGCCGCGATACCTGTGACCGTCACGTCGAGAGCCTTCTCCTCGAGAGGCTGGGCCGGGCCTCCGAGGGGCGTGAAATTTCCCCCACCTCCGCTCCGGATGCGGACCGTGTCACCCTCCGTGAACAGGCTCAGAAAACCCGGGTTGAGGACCGCCGTCTGTTCGCCCTTGAATTCTTGAACGGTGATGGCAGGCTTTTCGAGCCCCCTCTCGCTGAGCGCGACGAACTCGACGAGCCGCACCTTGCGCAGCCCGGCGCTCTCGAAGAGCTGGTTCACCTCGGCGATCACCTGACGGGCTTCGGGCAGAGGAGTGGCCGCGGCCTCCTCCGTTCCGTCTTGCCCATCCTCGCTGTCCGCGGGCCGTTCGGCTGATCCGTCGGCCGCCTGCGGGGTCGTGTCCATGAGAGAGACGAGCTCTTCGTACATCTTTTTCTGGGTGTCCAGCTCGGCCCGCCGCAGATCGAGGAGCCTTTTGTTCTCGCGCTCCTTTTTCTTGAGAGAGGCGATCTCGACCTCGGCCGCGGCGAGCTGCTCGGCCAGCTGGGCGGCCTTGTTGCCGAGGTCGGCGATTTCCTGCTGGAATTCCCGGCCCTCTTTGAGCTCTGTCCGGATCAGTTCAGCCACCTCGTGGCCGAATCCGGGCAAACCCTCGGCAATGGACAATTCGAGATTCGTCCGGGCAGCGTTGATATAGAGGATGAAGAAGACCATGAGACCGGCGAAAGCCGCCAGAGCTAGGCCGAAGCTCCAGAAAAGGACGCTTCGCGCCCCGCGTCGCTGTTCACCCAGCTCGTACAGCAAGCGGCTCATCTCCTGGGGCGTAGAGTTTTCTGTCACGAAAGAACCTCCTCGAGCGGGCCTTTCCGGTCGGCCGAATCTGTTTATTTCCAAGGAATTATCTAATCACTTCTTCAAGAGACTCTTTTTCAAGAGATTCAATGTCTCGGTCGAGGGATCACGAACGAAACGATCCCAGTCCACGACTTTGACTTCTCGAAGGGGCAAGATGGTGTCACCATTTTCGGATGTCCAGAGAATTTTGGCATCCTCGAGACCGAGCGCCGGTCCCTCGTAGGCGAGGGGAATCCTCGTCCAGTGTCCCGGGTGCATCGTGCCGGCTGGTGTTGCCAGAGAAAGGAGTTCGATTGTTCGGCTCGGATCGCTCTCGAAAATCTCCTCGAGCGGCTCGAGATTGCGCTTTTCCGAGCCGATCTCGACGGTGAGGGAATTCTTCACATCGCCCATCTCGTAGGGGCGGTCTGAAAAATTGTATATGCGTAAAAAAGCGTAGTGCAGGTTCTCGCTCCCGTGATCGGCGATCTCCACGAAAAGTGGGTGATCCCCGTCCAGGCCGAGGGTGGCCAAGATCGTCGATTCGGGCGGGCTCTGCGGCCGTTGCGGATCGACCGCGTCGTCTCCCCTCGCGCAGCCGGCGAAGAGGATGCTCGAAAAGGCGGCGATCACGATGACGTTCAGTTTTTCCTTGCTTGGCGCGGAGTGCGCCTTCGACTCCCGGGGCGGCTCGGACGAACCGTCCCCTTTCCGGGCGTTTTCCCGTTCCGCCTCCTTGCGGGCCGCGTGGCGCGCGCGCGCTTCCTTCCACAGGGCTTGCCTCTTCTGCTTCGCGCGTTTGAGCGCGTACCTGGTCAACGGATATGCCGGGATGGCTGCCGCGAGAGCGATGATCAGGGATCCCACCCAGAGAGGAGTGAAGATCTCGCTCCCGAATTCCTTGACCATTGAGCCGTACCCCTGGCTCTCACCGGTGCTCAGGAATTCATTGAACTTCATCGAGAAGTTGTCGAAGGTCCATAGATCGACGCCGACGATCAGTCCCCCGAGATAGTAGTAGCCATAATACATGGGGATGAAGGTGATCGGATTGGAGATCCAGACCACGACGACGGCAATGATCCGGTTGGCCTTGATCAGCGTGCCGATCACGACGACGATGAGCATCTGAAAACCCACGGTGGGCGTGAGCGCGACGAACAGACCGAATGCCATTCCCAAGGCGATCGAGTGGGGCGAACTCCTGATCGTGAAAATGGGCCGGATCAGCCTTTTATAGAAATACTTGTAGACTCCTTGCAAGAGGACGACCGATTCCCTTCCGCCCACTTACCATTTGGGCTTGCCTTTATTGTCGTTGTACCACTTTTCCCATGCGACAGCGTCTTCCAGGCTCTTGAGAGTCAGTGCCCGCAATGCCTCGTTGAAGGGCACCTCCACCTGCAGCAGATTCTGGCGGTAGTCATCGCGTTTCGGATTGGCAACGGAAATGGAATTGATGTTCACGTAGCGCTTGACCAGTTCTTTGACGATCGGCTTGCGTTCCTTGAGAGGGATCTTGGAATACTGTGAGAGAGCTTTGCAGGTGGCGACGACGATGTTCATGTCATCGTCCCACAGAAGGTCGGTCAATTTCTTGATCGACGACTTTTCGCCATTGAACCCGATCCCTTCGATGATGAAGGCCTTGATCGCCGTCTTATTCCTCGCCTCCTCCTTGTCCTTCTTGTTCCTCACCTTGAGATTCTTGTGATTCAGCGCCCACCAGAGGGCGTCTTTGCCGTTCTTGCCCATACCGACGAGGGTGCCGACCGCGGTCTTCAGGAGGTTCGGATCGGGATTGCTGATGTCGAAGACCTTCTTGACACCCTTGGCCATCTTTCCCTTCGACGATTTGTCCGCCTCCTTGTACGACTCGTCGATGATCTGGAAGAGCGCCGCGATCGTTTCCACGTCGAGATTACGCTTGTTCTTGTAAAGTTTGGTCAACTCCTTGTAGATATCGTCCGCCGACGGTTTCTCCGCCTCGTCCTCCTGGGGAAGCGCATGGCTCGGAGAAAGTGTAAAGAGAACCGAAACGGATATGAAAAGGAAAATGAGCAATGCCTTTTGACCAGCCATCATGGTAATCTCCTTGCACTATCGAAACGCGCGGTTGGCTGCGAAGCGACGGTATCTAACGGTCTGAACCTCCGATCATGTTAGCACTCCGGGCTTCACTGTCAAGAAATGCAGACCCCGAACAAGGGCTTCGTCGAGACGATGGACAGGGCGATACGAGAATTCGTCGATTATCTGGAGAAGGAGCGGAACCTCTCGGCCCACACGGTCCGGAACTACCGCTCCGATCTGGAACAGTTCAAATCCTTTGCCAGGACGCGAAAAATCAACCGTCCGGCCGAGGTGGATCATCTCCTCGTCCGCGAATTCATGGCCCGGATGCGACGGGGCACGGACGGCCATCGAGCCCGCAGCCGTGGCACGGTGGCGCGCAAGGTCTCCACCCTGCGCAGCTTCTTCCGCTTTCTGGTTCAGGGCGGTGTTCTCGAGAAAGACCCTACCGGCTTGATACGTTCCCCCCGCCGGTCGCGCAAGCTGCCGAACTTCCTTTCCGAGGAGGAAGTGCTCACCCTCATCACATCGGTGCCCGAGAAGGGATTCATCGGATTGCGCGACCGGGCGATCCTCGAGGTCCTTTACGCTTCGGGTGTCCGCGTGAGCGAGGCGGTGGGAGCCGACCTCGAGGACCTGAATCTCCGCGCCGGATTCCTCCGGGTGCGCGGCAAGGGGAAACGGGAGCGTCTCGCCATGCTCGGCGCCCCGGCGATCGACGCTCTGCGCACATACCTCGGTGCCCGCGAAAGCCTGGTCGGCGGACAGACATCGCCCGACCGACCGGCGCTCTTCGTCAACGCGCGCAAAGCGCGGCGCCTGACCACACGCAGTGTACGCCGGATCCTCAAGGGTTACCTGATCCGGAACGGACTCAATCCGGAAATCTCACCCCACGCGATCCGCCACTCCTTTGCCACCCACCTGCTCAACCGGGGCGCGAACCTGAGAGAGGTGCAGGAACTCCTGGGCCACAAACGCATCTCGAGCACCCAGATATACACGCATGTCGAAACCGACCAGATGCGCAAGGTCTATCGTGAAACCCACCCCCGATCGCGAGAGACCGGAGAAGAAGACGGCGAATCACGATGACAATTTAGAGATCTCGTCGGCCGGCCCCAGGATGAGGAGGTTGTCACCCAATCGGATCACGTGGTCCGGTTTCGGCACGAGTTGAGGGGATTCCACGGTGGACGAGGCGTCGGTTTTCGGGTTGATCATCAAGACCTGGATTCCCCGCTTGCGGCGCAGGTTCAGGTTGGCGAGCGTCTTTCCCACCATCCAGCCCGGGGCCTCGACCTCGGCGATGGCGACGCCGTCGGAAAGAAGAACCGGTCCTGTTTCAGCGGCCGAGCTGATCCCGCCCAGGACCTCGCCGACGGCATCCCGCTTGAGCACCTCGCTGTTGTATGCGCTGATCAGGGACCGTCGCGTGACAACCCCGATGAGCCGCATGCTGTCCCCTCCCTCGACCACGGGGAGTTCTTCCCATCGCGTCGTTCCAAAGAGACGCATGATCCTGTCCAGCCTCTCGTTCTGGTCGATCCTCGGAACGTCTTCGATCATCACGTCCTGGGCGATGAGGATGTTCTCGAGGGCGCCGCTCTCCAGGATCACCTGACGGAGATCGTCGACTGCCACGATACCCTTCAAAAGGCCATTCTTGTCGGTCACGTAGAAATAGGTGTTCGGATGCTTGACCATGAGCTGAAGCATGGCGCCGAGGTGCGTGCTCTGGCCGATGGAGAAAAATTGCGATGACAGGACGGACCCGACCCGGAGGGATTTGAGAAGATCCACATCGCGCCCCCTGAAAAGATTGAGTCCGCGGCGGAACAGCTTCATCGTGTAGATCGAGTTTGCCTCGATACGCGTGGCGAAGAGGTTGCCCACGATGCAGGAGATCATGAGGGGAAGGATGATCTTGTAGTCGTTGGTCATTTCGAAAATGATCATGATCGACGTGAGCGGCGCGTGAGTGGCCGCCGACACCACAGCGCCCATCCCGACCAGCGCGTAGGCCCCCGGCCCGGCCGTGAGTTCGGGAAAGAGAACGTGGAAAACGTGTCCCAGCGCTCCGCCGAGCACGGCGCCGATGAAGAGGGAGGGGGCGAAAATTCCTCCCGACCCGCCCGACCCGATGGTGAGGCTCGTTGCGATCAGTTTGACGACCACGAGCAGAAGGAGCGCATTCCAGGCGAGCTCCGCATTGAGCGACAGCTCGATCGTCTCGTAACCCACCCCGAAAATATGTGGGAACTTCAGACCGATCGCTCCGATCATCAGGCCGCCCAGGGCAGGCTTGAGAAGGGACGGGAAAGTGAGTTTCTCGAAAAGGTCCTCGGAGAAGTAGAGGAGTTTGATAAAAAGAACCGCCACCAGACCGGCCGCCACTCCGAGCGCCGAGTAGGAGAGGAGTTCGAAGGGCGAAACCATCTCGTAGGTCACGGCGATCTCGAATGCCGGCGTGTTGCCCAAAAAATGGTGGGAGATCGCGGTGGCGATGACCGACGAGATCACGATCGGCGTGAAGCGCCGCACCCCGAAATCGCCGAGGATCACCTCGAGCGCGAAGAGCACACCTGCCACAGGCGCATTGAAGGTGGCGGCCACGCCCGCGGCGGCACCGCATCCCACCATGGTGCGCAGCCTGGTGCGCGACACGCGCAGGATCTGCCCGAGCGACGATCCGATCGCCGATCCGATCTGGACGATCGGCCCCTCGCGCCCCACCGATCCCCCGGAGCCGATCGATACGGCCGAAGCGAGCGTCTTGGCGAACACGATGCGCTTGCGGATGACGCCTTGCTTCAACGCCACCGCCTCCATGACCTCGGGAACACCGTGGCCCTTGGCCTCGCGCGCGAAGAAATAGACGATCGGCCCCACCACCAGACCGCCCGCCGCCGGGATCAGCAAGACGATCCACCAGTCGAGGCCGAAATAAAAGTCGAGCGAATAGTCTCCCTTGCCGAAACCGGCGAGCCGGATGAGCGAAATGAGCTTGCGAAAGAGAATCGCACCGAAGCCTCCCAGCACGCCGATGGCGACGGCCACCACGATCATGAAGGAGTACTCGGACCTTTTGAAAGGACTCGCAATCCGCCTCAGTACAGGGGAAATCATCTCGAGACCACTCCCGAAGCCGAGCCCCCGAGGAGACGCTCACAGCTCTCTCCGATTTCGGGGGAGGCATGAAAACGGGACATTTTACAGGGAGTACGGTCGGTTCAAAACGAATTCTTCTTCAACCGCCTCGGGGGCGGCCGCGAAATGCGATCCGAAACGGCGGTCCGGCCCCCGGTCAATCTCCCATTCCCTCGAAGCGTCTCAAACGTTCCTCGAGCAAAGGCAGGATCGGGCTGTCCGTCGGCATGAGGGTGATGGCGCTCATCTGGACATCGGCGGCCGTCTTGAAATCGCCCAGCTTCGCGTAGGCCGCCGCCAGCGTGTCGAGCACTCCCGCGTGGCGCCAGTCGGTGTCGTCGGCGAGGATCCGCGCCAGTTCGAGCCCCTTGGCCGGATCACAGATGTCGTCGATATTCGAATGGGTATACCTCTTGGCGGTTTCGAAGAGGACCTCGGCGTCGAACCTGTCGCCCCTCTTGAGCATGGAGAAGTACTCGACCGCCTCGCGCTCGAGACCGGCCTTCTCGCAGAGTCGGGAGAGGGCCGACAATGTCGAGCACGACCGGTCTCCCGCCTTGAAAGCCATCTCGTAGTATTTCAGCGCCGCGCCGTGCACCTCCTGCCGGTCGAGGATCTGGGCGAGCTCTTTCAACGGCTTGGGATCGCGCGCACCCGTCATGCGGATGGCGACCCTGTACTCCCGCACGGCCGCTCGAAAACGCCCCTCGTCGAGGAGGATGAGCGCCAGATAGGTGTGGGCCTCGGGCAGTTCGTTGCCGGTGGCTATGGCGATCTCGTACTGTTCGCGGGCGAGATCGATTTCGCCGACGATCTGAAAGATCATCCCGAGACGCGTGCGCACGTCGGAAAGGCTGGTGTCGCATTCGGTCGCCCTCGTGTAGGCCTCGATCGCGGCGGTCAGATTTCCGTCCTCGAAATAGACGTCGCCGAGGTTGGCGAACGCGACGGGATCGTCGACTCCATTCTGTTCATTGATCTCGATCGCCGTCAAGAAGGAGCGCTCCGCCGAATCGATGTCGTTGCGCATGAAATAGACGATACCGAGATTGAGATGGAGCTCGGGAAGCGTGGCATCGATGGCCAGCCCCTTCTCGAAGATCTCGCGGGCTTGATCGAGCTTGCTGTTTCTCACGAGAACCGACCCGAGATTGTTGTGGAGTCCCGGATCTCTCGGCGAGATCTCGATCGCGGCGCGGAAGAATTTTTCGGACTCGCCGTAGTGGCCGTAGTCGAAGAGGAGTTTTCCCACGATGTTGTACCCCTCGGGCTTGAGCGGATCCGATTCGCAATAGGTTGTGAAATCGGCGCACGCCTCGCGCAGGGCGCCCCGCATCATGAACGCCATACCCTTGACCAGGTACGCCTCGGTGAACTCGGGATCGGAACGCAGCACCTCGTCCATCATCTCGGTGCACTCGGCGAACTTGTCCTCGTAAAAGAGCAGCGATCCCTTCATGAACGCATCCTCGGGATCGAGAGGCTCTCGCCTTTCGGAGCGATCGTCTGCCAAGGAATCGGTGGTCACCCCGCCCTGTGCGGCCGCGGCCGAAAAGACCGCCATCTTCTGGCAGCCGGCCGTGGACCATGACGCCAGGAGGAAGAAACAGAACGCCAGCGCCGTCATGCGCAGGTTTCGGGCATGGGCGCAACGGACGCTCCCTGAGGTGGTTGTTGATCTGAGATTCATTTCCCCTTTTCCTCGAGTCAAAAGCCCTTCCACTTTTCACTCTCATTTATCGTCTTTTTAACATATTTTATTTAAATAACTTCGTTGGCTCGGGCATCCCGGTTTCGGACGCCTGGCCGTCCGGTACGAGAGAGCGCAAAATTACAGGAAGAGGATTCATGACCCAGAAAACTCCCATTCTTTTGGTTCTGGTGGCGGCAGCGGTTTTGATCGGCAGTGTCATCTTCATCCTGAGCCGGGACGGGTCGGACGAAAGTCCGGACGATCTGACGATCACCGCCGGGGGTGGCGTCGAGGAGGGCGGTCTCAACGATCTCGACGCCGATCCGGCCGGGTTGGACGAAGACGATTCCGACCCGAACGACGGAGAAGGGCACCGTGCGGCAACGGTCAAGATCGAATCATTCGGAACCGGCGCGCCCCGGGGCGCCTACCGCGGCCGGGTGATCACCGGCTCGGGAGTTCCAGTGGCGGACGCCGCGATCTTTGTCTTTGCTTTCGAATCGGGAATGTTCGTTCAGGAGGCGCGGTTCACCGGATTGCGCTCCTCGACGAACGGCAGGGGAGAATTCATCGTGAAAGAGGTGCCCGTCGGCCACCCCTACAAGATCAAATGCCGCGCAAAGAATCGGGCCGTGTCCGACGCTGCCTGTCCTCCGGTCAAGGCGGGCGAGATCGTTGCTCTCGCCGATATCATTCTCCATGACGGCATCACCCTGTCGGGCACCGTGACGGACGTCGAGGGTCTGCCCGTGGCCGGGGCTCGCGTCACGGCGATCGACCGCGGCGACCTCGACGCCGGCTTCGGAGCCGACAACGGCGCACTCGAGACGGTCAGCGACGAACAGGGGAACTACGCCGTCGCTCATCTCGGACCGTACCAGTACGATGTTTCGGCGGAGGCTGACGGATATGTCCCCGCTGTACGGTCGCTCCTCCTCGGTTTTCTGGGGGGACAGGACAAGGAGGCCCGTCTCGATCTCAAGTTGGTGAAAGGGATCCACTCGGTCGCCGGACGCGTGCAGACCCGGAAGGGCAAGCCGGTCCCCCGGGCCGAGGTCACGGTGAGTATTCTCTCCCAGGCGCAGGCGGGGCGATACAAAAAACAGACTCTGACCGACGGAAAGGGAAGATTCCTCTTCGAAGGTCTTCCCGAATCACGCTGCATGGTCACGGCCGCATCGCGCGATCACTTTCTCAAATCGCCCGCGGTCATCGTCCCGGACGGCACGGAGGTCGTGATCGAGCTCGACGCGCGGGGCGCGATCGCGGGTCGGGTGATCGCCGACAAGAACCCGGCCGGAGGGGGTTCGGTGGCGGTCAAGAGCTTTGTGCCGCGCTGGTCCCAATCGCTACCGGAGACGCCCGGCGAGGTCGCTGTCGGCCGGGAGGGCCGCTTCCTTTTCAAAAACGTCCTGCCCGGCAAATACGTCCTTCTGGCCAAGGTCGACCGATTCGCCTGGTCGATGTCGGACGAGATAGAGGTCGGCATCGGCAAGACAACGCAAAACGTGACCATCGAACTCACACGGGGCGGTTCGATCAAGGGCCGCCTGCGCGACAGCAAGGGAAGAGCGGCCGAGGGATTCGAGATCCGGCTCATGCACAAGGACCATCAACCAGGCCTTCTGTTCGGGCTCCGTGCCAGAGCTCTTGCCGAGCAGGACAAGGTCGCCCGGTCGGACGCAAAGGGGTTCTTTGCCCTCCGGGACGTGATCCCAGGCGAATATTCGCTCGAAATAATCGGGGCCGGAATGGCAGGCAAGCTCTTGCGCCAGATCCACGTGGAAAAGGCGAAAACCTTCGACACCGGTACGATCACGGTGACAGCCGGAGCCCGGCTGATAGGCACCGCTTACGAACGGAACGGGCAGCCCGCCAGAGGAGCGCGCGTCGTGGCCATGAGCCAGGAAAACGGTGTCTGCAAGACGGCGGTCACCGACAACAACGGCTTCTTTCGCATGAATGCACTTGCAGCCGGGAGCTACATCGTTTATCTGGAGAACAGTTCCTGGTCCGATCTGGGGACGCGCTCCGATCTGGTCATCCAGGTTCGCGAGGCGCAGACGGAGAAAGTCGAGATCCGGATGCGCTCGTCGGACAGCGGCGACGAGTAGAGGTTACGCCATATCGGCCTACCGCGAGGTCGCGGTCGAAACAGAAAAGCCCCGCGTCAAGGAGGCATCATTGCCCGGATTTCCCCTTCCCTATCGCCTTGCGTGGTCATACAGGATCTGCAGGGTTTTCGGCATAGACATCAAGGTCCACATCATCTTCGTGGCCATGATCCTCCTCTTCTCCCTGCAGGCGGCTTGGTTGTCGCGGAGCTGGGCAATGGGGGCGCTCAACCTTCTCCTTCTGCTCCTTCTCTTCCTCTTTGTGGTTCTTCACGAACTGGGACACTCCCTCGCGGCCAAGGCGCTCGGGATCCGCGTGATCGACATCACCCTCTGGCCCCTGGGAGGGATGGCGCGCCTCGCCGAGATCCCCGAGGAGCCGGGCGTCGAGCTGCGCGTCGCGCTGGCGGGCCCCGCGGTCAATTTCGCCATCACCCTGGCCACCGTTCTGCTGGCATGGCTGGCGGGAGGTACGGAGCGGATCGCCTCGATTCAAGAGGGTTTGATCCGGACATTCGTCGAGGGGGGCTTTCCGCTCGACTTCGCGGTCATCGTGATCGCCATCAACACCGCCCTGGGAACGGTCAATCTCGTGCCCGCCTTTCCCCTCGACGGCGGCCGCGTTCTGCGTGCTCTCCTGGCCTGCAAAATGCCCTACCTCAGGGCGACCGCAACGGCCGTGAAAGTCGGAAAATACGTGGCTGCCGCGGGCATCATCGTACTTCTCTTCAACGGAAAACTCATCTCCCTGCCGACGCTGATCTGCCTCTTCGTCTTCTGGGCGGGTTCTTCGGAACTCTACGCCGTGCGCAAACGGGAATTCCTCCGCGCCGCGGCGCAGGGATTCGGACCCTTCACGAACGCCGGCTGGCAACGCGGCACCGGAAAGAACGGGGGCGGATCGTCACGCCCGGGCCCTATCGAGGCGGACGTGATCGACGCGTCCTGGACCGATGAGGAGAAGTCCGAGAGAGGCGCTGACACGAACACGGGCCGCCAGAAAAAAATCCCCGACGAGGAGATCGAGCGCCATCTCGACCAGGCTTCGCAGGAATTCCTCAAGATGGTGGACAAGTACAAAAAGAAGGACCGCTGATCAATCGGAACGGGGCGGCACGGCGATCCAGAGGAAGTAGATCCCCACTCCCAGAGAAACGAGCAGCACGAGCACCGACCAGGCGTATCCCCCGGTCCAGTCGGCGAGGAGCGAAAAGAGGACGAAATTCAGCAGGGAGAGCTTGTTGGTCAGACCGTACACGCCGAAAAGACTGCCCGTTTCTCCCTCCGGAGCGAGCTGAACCACCCACTTCCGTCCTGCAACCCAGAGGCCCGCGACCCCCGGTCCTCCGAGAATGACGATCGACCAGAAAGTCAGCCCCTCGACGCCCGAGAACTGAGCGATTCCCACGGCGCTTCCCAGCAGGACCGCCGAGAAGATCATCGTCCGGCGCGGTGTGAAAGCATCGGCCACCCAGCCGCAAAGGAGCCCACCTGGAAAGGCGGCCAAATTCAGGCAGATCAGGGTGTTCTTGATCGTCGATCCGTCATAGCCGAGCCCCTTTGACAGAAAGGGAACCATGAAAATGAAGATCGCGTTGAGAGCATCGGCGCAAAGGAAATTACCGATGATGAACCGGGCGCGTGTCTTGTCCTTGAGAAGGGAGACATAATCGCGCAAGCCGGGACGTGGCTTCTTCTGTTCCAGAGGCTTTTCGGGGACGAACAACCACAACGGAATGGTAAAAAGCGCAAAGAGCACCGCGGCCGACAGGTAGGCGGTGGAGTAACCGGGGTAGAAGTCCATCAACTTCTCGACCGACCAGAGACTCACGATCACTCCGACGTAACCGAGTCCCACACCGAGGCCCGACACGCGTCCCATCTTCTTCGGAGAGGCGACGGCGGGGAGCAGGTTGTTGTAGGGAACGAGGGCGAGCTGGTAAAAGACCTGGGCCGCGGCGAACACACCAACGAGCGCCCAGGGGCTTTGCACCGCCGCAAGGCACGCCGTCGACGCCGCGCAGAGGCCGGTCAAGAGGATGACGGCGTTCTTGGAAAAACCGCGGTGTCCCACGAAACCGCCCAGCCAGGGCGCCACGAAAGCGGCGGCGAGCATGGCGGGCACGAATCCCCAGTTGATGAACGTATGCTTGCCGGTCAAATCGAGAATATGGGGCGGCAGGAATCGGGTCACCACCACGGCATAGAAGATCGTGTTGGCAAAATCGTAGAGTGCCCACGACGTGATCGGCAATGGACGGTCGACGCCGGCGTCGTTCGGACCAGAATCGGATCGAATCACGTCACCACCTTTTTCATCCTCCCGATTCGAGAATTACAGGTCGGTATCTTCGGCCGCTAGCGGGTCAGCGTCTTCCGGAATTCGCGGAGCAATCCGTCCAGTTTCTTCCGGTCGATCTCTTTTGCGTTCTCCAGGACGAGACGCATCATCCAGTCGTGGCCCCTCTCGGCGTCGGCATGAGAACCGGGCACGAGCCGGAAACAATGGCCGCCCCCGCCGCTCTCATCACATCCGATCTCGACCGCTCCTCGACCCGATTCGCCCAGGGTCACATGGACCAGGAAGGGTCCCTCGAGGAGAAACTCCCCTGAACCGTCGAAGGTTTTCCAGCCCGGTTTGCCAGCCTTGATATTTTCCACAGCGATGTCGATCGCGCCGATCGGCGCCATGTCGGTCTTCATGAAATTGAAGCGGACCGTCCCCCCCCCGCCGGCCGGTTTACCGTCGGCGCCCACTGAACGGTTTCCGAAGAACCGCACGGAGCCGACCGACCACGAACCGGGCGGAGTGTGGCACATGAAAGTGAATCCCTCCTCGAGGGGGATCACCTTCTCCGCCCTGTTGTCGTCGTAGGAGAGGAGCACGCCGCTCTTGAAGCGTTTCGCCCGAAGCCCCTTGTAGGCGGCGATCTGCTCGAAGCCGGGTTTCGCGAAGAGCCATACGAAGGCCGGTTCGACGAACTCCTTTGGAAAGAGATCCTCGGGAAGGACGACGCCCTCGATGGCACCTGTTTCCCGGCTCAATCCCTTCATGAACTCGCGCACAGGCACGCGCCCCTCGAAGAGGGTCTTCAGGGCCGCGCCGTGGCGTTCCTTGTTGACCAGTACGTCGAGGTTCTGCAGGAGCGCCGTGTATCGCTGGGCGGTTCCGTCCGGCGTCTCCTCGACCCACTCCTTCACCTGGCCCGGCCCTTCCTGCCGGAGATAGGTGAACTGGACCGGCCAGAGTTTCTGGCCGCACCGCGTATCCACGTACCGGACGATCTCCCCTCCCAGATAGGTGGCGATCCCTTCTTCCATTCCGTCCGGCATGAGGCGGCAGTCTGCCAGCGTGTTCAGCAGGCCGAGCCTGGCGAGTTCGCGGCAATAGGAGAGGACATGCATGTAGCACCCTCCCCGGTGAATCGGGAGGAGTTCGTTGCGGGCCTTCACGTTCCAGGCCAGTGTTTGCGCGTCGCGCACCTCTACGGCGGTCGCCTTGGTCTTGTCCATGCCGGCGACAACGGTGATCCTCTCCGGGAAGGCCAGGCCGAAACGTTCGACAAATCCCTGACGGGCGGTCTCGAGGAGTTTGGTCACCGACACCCCCCACACATCGTCGAGCTTGGTGTAGACAAAGGTGAAGTGATCGGTCTCCTGCGTCTTTTCCTCCCCCTCGGTCGCCTCGGCCTCGATCTTGTTGAGCGGCGGCGCGTCAGGATCGTAGCGCACCATTTTCCCCTTGTACTTGTTGCGCACCCGAACAGAGATGCACCAGTCGATCGGCCGCTTCGATCCGTCATCCTCGGCGATCGGATAGAGCTTGCAGTTCTCGTCGGTCAGCATCGATTGCCCGCCGCCCGTGTTGGCGTTGCCGATGAAGACCCCCTTCTGTTCCGTCGCGTTGAAATCGACGACGATCCAGAACTCGGGCGGAAGTTCGGTGGGTGTGATGCGCACCATCTTCCACTCGGGTGTCGCGTCGAAGAGCGTGATCGGATGTTTCGACCGGGCGTAGACCTTGCCGTCCATATCCATGAAGGAGATGGTGAAGAAATCGCTGATCCCCACCCCGCTGCCGTACGATTCGCCATGGATGTTCACGCTGATCGCCCACCATTTGGGCGCCGATCGGGGCAGGGAATAACGCACGGCATAGCCCCGTCCGCCGTAAGAATCCTGGCCATCCTGACCGCCCCTGGACACGTCGAGAATCTCGTCGCAATGGACCGGAGTAGCAGCCCAGGCGAGTATGGCGACGAGAACGAAAGCGACCCGACACAACCATTCGACCGATCTCATCATGGTCCCTCTCCGCGAATGACAGCACCAGAAAAAACGACACGCCCGCAAAAGAATACTCTACACACGCCACGGTCCCTGTCAAGCCGGGCGCGGGCCGGCAGGGTTTGGCTACCGTCCGCGGGAACAATGTCCTATGATGGCGGACGTTTCGATTCCGGTCGTCTTTGGAGTGCGTGAAAAAATGAAGGCCCCCTCGCTGCGGTTCGACGATATCGCCGTCATCCTCGTGCGCCCGGCTGGCAAGAGGAACATCGGATCAGTGGCACGCGCCATGAAGAACACGGGATTCACCGACCTCGTGCTCGTGTCGCCCCCTGATTTCCGCTGCCGGGAAACATACGACATGGCCCCCCATTCGAAGGACATTCTCGACCGCGCCCGCGTCGTGCCCGTTCTCGAGGACGCTGTCGCCGACCGGCACCTCATCTTCGGGGTCACCGCGCGGACACGGTTCAAGAATCAGCGCCTCACGCCAAACGAGGCTCACGCGGTCTACTCCGCGCGCTCCCATGCCGCGATACGGAGCGCCGTCCTCTTCGGTCCCGAGGATCACGGCCTCTCGAACGAAGATCTGTCCCTCTGCCAGCATCTGGTCGGTATACCCACCCACCCCGACTGCATGTCGCTGAACCTGGCCCAGGCGGTTCTGCTCGTCTGCCACGCCTTTTTCTCGGGAGCGAAACCCGCCCTGGCCGAGGGAAACGACAGGCGCGAGTTCTCCAGCACGGACGACAAGCTGCGGATCGAGAAGACTGCCGCGTCGCTCCTCGCCGAGTCGGGATACCTCACCGACGCGCGGGAGAAGCCGTTGCGCGACACGATCCGGCGTCTCGTTCACTCGGGCGAGATCGAGACGCGCGACACGCGCAATATCCTTGCCGCGTTTCGCCATCTGAGGCATGTCATGAACAGGCGTGGCTGAGTCACTTGCCCAGATCGACGTAGACTCCGCCGTTCCCCTTGGCAAGAGCTTTCATGAGTGTCTTCCGGAAGTCGCCGATCGCGATCGTGTGCAGAACGATCTTGCGCACCTTGTTGACCCTTTTCACCTCGGCCAGGATCTCGTCCTGATCGATCACCTTTCCAACGGTGGGCGCGCCGTCGGACAGAAAGTAGATCGTGTCCACGTCGGACTTGAGATTCCGGTCATAGGTTCTGCTCGACGACTCCTCGGGTACGCCGAGGGCGGCCATGAGCGCGCCGAATGTGTTGGTCTTGCCCTCCTCGAGCGCTGCCTGGCTCAGGCCGGCGCGCGAACGGAATCCGGCCATCGCCCCGCCGAGCGGTTTCAGCCCTCTCACGAACTTGATCGCCGAGTTCCGGTTCAGGATGTTCGATCCGACGAGCTTCTTCTTCCACCACTTCAGCTTCGTTGCGAAGGCAAGGATGTTGAACTCCACGTTGGAGTTTAGATTTTCGATCGTGTTGATCAGCTCCGTCTTGACGATCTCGAGACGCTGAAAGGAGGCGTAGTCCTTCCCGTTGGCCCGGAAACGGTCGATCTCCACGACCTGCGTCTCCATCGAGCCCGAGATGTCGATCACGAAAATGATCCGTTTCGATTTGGTCGGAATCCCGACGAACTGGGCCGCAGCCTCCTTGTAACGCGTCCCCTCGCGCTCGCGCTTTTTCCTCGACGCCATCACCTTGTCATAGTCGGGCAGCTCGTAGGTATCCTTGGCGCGGTCCCAGAATTTCTGCCACTGCTCGGCGTCCTCGGAATAGGTGTTGAATGTGAGGTCCTTCAGCACCAGGTAGGCGTCGCCCCGCAAGCGGCCCTCTTCCTCGCGGAGGCGGTCGATCAGCGGCTGGATGCACTCCCTGGTGCGCAGGGACCTGGCCGCTTCGATCGCCGCGGCCCGAACCTGCCAGTTGCTGTCCTCGGCCATGACGCGAAAGATCTCGTCCTGGCAGAGAGCCGGCATCTTTGTCGCCGCCAGCGCGTCGATCGCCGTGATCCTCAGTGTGGCATCCTTGTCGCCGAGGAGTCCGAGAAGGACCGGAATCCCCTCCTCCGCCTTGATCCCGCCCAGAGCGGTGGCGATGGCCCGTTTCAGGTCCCAGTCCTTCGTGCGCCTGAAGGTCTCCGCCAGCGGGCCCACGGCGGCGACCGATCCCATCAGCCCGAGCGTTTCGGCGGCGCACGCCTTCCGCTGCGCGTTCTTCTCGCGCTTGTTGGTCAGGAAAGTTTCGATGAGAAACTGCGCCGAGCCCGGCCCATCGTAGGAGCCGATCGTTTCGATCGCCGCTTGCCTCACCTTGAAGTCCTCGTCATCGAAGACCTCGCTGAGGGTCTTCGTCGCCTCCACCGTGTTCACACCGTCGAGAACGAGGATCGCTTCGATGCGCTCCCGCACCGACCGGTCCTTGCTGTAGAAGCGTTTGAATTCCATCACGAGCTCGTCGTCGCCCTCCTGGGCCGACACTCGAGGCGGCTCCGCGGCCCCCGCATCGCCCGCAACCAGGAGAAAAGACGAGAAGATCAAACAGATCAGCGGGATCGCTGTCACGATCGCCGGGATCCGGCCGGAGAGTTTATTCGTGTTTGCTGAACTTGGACCGCCCATCTCGTGGTGAGCCTCCGATTCTTGAATCGTGCGAACAGGGAATGATCATAGCATATCGGCGGCTTTCGCTTCATCAACGGGAGCGTTTTTATTACAATCCCCCTCAATGGCGCACAATCGGCCGCCGTGGCGGACAAATCGCGGCCATCGCGTTCAACCAGGTGCTGCAACCCTTATGAAACTCGTACCGACGCTATCCACACATCTCTTCGCCCTCTCGACTCTGAACGGCGACATCCTCGCCGCGGCTTCGGAGGCGGGATTCTCGTCGCTCGAGATCTTCGCCGCGCCGCAGCACTTTCCGATTCACGACCTCGATCGCGCACTGGAACTCCTGGAGACGGTCGGCGAGAGAGGGATGAAGACAGCGGCCTTTCACGCTCCCTTCTACATGTCGCTCGAAGAGTTGATCGCCGGTGACACCTATGCGCTCGGCGATCGGGCTGTCGACCGCCGCGCCCGGGCGCTCGCCTCGACCAAGGCCCTCCTGTCGGTGGCGGCGGCGATCGATTCGCCCGCCGTGGTGGTCCACATGGGGCACACGAACGGGGCATCTGCAGACGCGAGGCTGTTCATCGACGGAGTGGAAGAGTTGCTGCGCGAGGTGAGCGATTTCTCGGGAAGCCTGCTCCTCGAAAACACGCCCCACGTGGCCGAGTCTCTCGAGGAACTCGACGAGGTGGGCGGTGCGACTCCCCCGGACCGCGTCGGTTTCTGCATCGATCTGGGCCACCTGCATATCCACCGCGCCCGGGCTGCCGCCGGAGAGACCGCCCGCGGCAAGGCGGCGCGGGACAGAACGTGCGGCATGTCGAGCGATGATGCCGCGCAAAGAGACCTTCTCGACAGGGTGCTCCGCCGCACGCGTCATTTTCACGTCCACGACAACGGCGGCGGCAAGGACGAACACCTTCCACCAGGCGAAGGCAATATCGACTGGGAGGCCGTGATGGACCGGCTCGATGCTCTCCCCGGAGAGGCGACGTTCTCCCTCGAGTTGCGGGACTCAACCCGCGGCCGGCCGCGGCCGGACGATTATCTCGACTCTATTTTGGCGCGGATCAGTGGGCCCGTACGGGACCGATTCATTGAAGGAGGGATCCGACTATGACCGAGCGCGAAGGAACACAAGACTTTCCCCTTGACCGGTACATCAGGATCCCCTTGCGGGGGGACGCGTCGCGGCGGAAGTACTTTCGCCTCAGGCCGCGAGCGGAGAGCGGTGGGCCGTCGCTGATCATGATGGTTTTCGACAGGAGTTCGGCCCGCCGCAGCGCCGAAACCTTCCTCGCCGCATCGAGGCTCTTTCAGACGCTCGGTTGCCCCGTGCCGCGGCTGATACACTCGAGACGCGCCGAGGGATTGCTGATCCTGGAAGACCTGGGAGACACCCTGCTCTCCGATGCGGCCACGGCTCCTGTCTTTCCCCGCAACCTCTACGATCTCGCCATCGAGAACGTGATCCGCATCCAGACCGCGCGGCCCGGTCTCGAACTCGCCTTCCCGCAGATCTTCGGCCGCCGGCTCGGCCAGGAGCGGCTCTCCTTCGAACTCGATTTCGCGCGGCGCCACGGCCTGGAACGGTCAGGTCCCCTGTCACGCGCCGAATCGGACGCGGTCGATGCGGCCTATCGATCGATCGTCGAAGGAGTGTCGGCCCTTCGACGGGTGCTCAACCACAGGGACTTCCACAGCAGAAACATCATGGTGAAGGGAGAAAAAATCGTTCTCGTCGATTTTCAGGACGCCCTCATGGCCTCGCCCTTCTACGACATCGCCTCCCTGCTCCGCGATTCGTACACCGCCCTGCCCGACGGCGTGGCGGACACGCTCCTCGCCGATTACATCGCCGCGGCCCGCGCTGCGGGTGTCGCGATTCCCGAAAGCGACGACGAGGCGCACGAGCAGTTCCACATCGTGGCGCTGCAGCGCAATGTCAAGGCGCTGGGCACCTTCGCCTTTCAGGGGCTGGTGAGGGGGATCAACCATTTCCTCGCCAGCGTTCCCAAGACCCTTGCCGACATCCGCTCGAATCCGATCGCGTCCACACCTCCCTTCGGACCGCTCGTCGACCTGCTCGAACTCAAGATGGGAGACCTCTCTTGAACGGTTTCATCATGGCCGCGGGGCTCGGATCGCGCCTCGATCCATTCACCAGAGAGCGGCCGAAGCCGCTCTTCCCGGCGGGGGGTTCGACCTTTCTCGACAGGAGCGCTAATTTCGTGAAGAAGTGCGGCGTCGAGCGCGTCGTTGTCAACGCCCACCACCTGCCGGGAATGATCCACGACCATGTGGAAAACGTAAAGGGCTGGGGCATGGACGCGGCCGTTGTCGAGGAGCCCCGTATTCTGGGAACGGGCGGCGGTGCGCGGCGCGCGGCCGGCCGTCTTCCGGGCGGGCCCCTCCTGATCGTGGCGGGCGATGTGGCCTTCGATATCGATCCCGATGCGTTCGTGGACGCTCATCGTTCGTCGGGCGCGGCGGCCACGATCGCCGTCGCGACGCGGGGCGATGTGGACACCTACGGGGGCGTGTGGGTCGGCGAGGACGGTTTCGTCACCGACATCGCCGGCCTTCTGGGCCGCAAGGAAGGCCGCCTGATCGTCAATGCCAGCGCCTACCTCGTGAGCGAGGCGTTCATCGAACACCTGCCCGGTCCGGGGGGGTGCCTGGTGCGCGACTTCTTCGTTCCTCTTCTCGAGAACCGCGTGCCGATCGACGCTTTTGTCCACCATGGATTCTGGGCCGAAAGCGGCACACCGGGCCTTCTGCTCGAGGCGAACCTGGGGCTGCTCGGCCTGGAGGCCGCCTCCGTCGACAGCCGGCCGGAGAATGCCGGCGAACCGATTTTCGTCGGCTCCGACGTGACGATCGAGAAGGATGTGAGGCTCGGCCCGGGCGTGGTGGTCGGCGACAGGTGCCGGCTCGGCCGGGGCTGCCGGATCAGGCATTCCGTGCTCCTGCCCGGCGCGACGGTTACAGCCGGCGAAGAGGTCGACTATACGGTGAGAAGCGAAGGCTACAACTGGTGCCGAGAGTCGATGGAGGTTCAGCCATGAAAGGCTTCTATATTCTCGCGGCCATCGTGATCATCGTGGCGAGCTTGATCTACATGGCGTTCAGGGAGTCGAACGCCGACCTCGAACGCCACCACGAACGTCTTTCCGAATCGGTCGTCTCGGTGAAAAAGATTCTCGAGGACTCGCTCGAACCTCTCGCACGTCTCAGAAAAGAAAAAACAACGGACAGACTCAACAAACGGCATCACCAGCTGAGGTCGCGTGTCGACAAGGCGGAGCGCGTGCTGAACGCCGCCCTGCACAGTATCGAGACGGTCAACAACGCAACGCGCCCCGACACGGAACGGCATCTGAAACGGATCGGAGACGAGGTCACCTCGCTCGTCAACGAGGTCGGCATCTTTCATTCCCGTGTCAAATTGATCGACTGGTTCGTGACACGCCACAAATCGACAAGGACGCGGATAACGGAGCTCATGGCCGGCATAGAGCGCCGCGTGAAGGAGCTGTCTGTCTCAGGGCATCCCGTGGACAGCGCCACGGAGGAGAGGATTAACAAGGTCGCCGGGAACACCGTGCTCGCACTGAGGCAGGCCGAAAAGACGCTCCAGTGGATCTGGCAGGATCTGGAACAGGGAAGGATCTACGCCGAGGGCCGCATCGAGGACCTGAAAGGTTGCGTGCCCGTTCTCGAGGTTCTACTCAACGACCTGTCGAGAAATTCTTGAGGTATCTCTTGTCCCCATCGCGGTAGGTCAGGCCGCTCCCGTCGAAATACTCCATCAAGGGGATGATCCACTTCCGGGAGGTCTTGAAGCGATCGCGGATGATGGGTATCCTCACCTCGCCATTGGCGCGGGCGTCGTCCTCGATCGCCGAGCGGATCGCGTCGATGACCGTTCCATGGAAAACGTAGAGTCCCACCCTGATGCAGCGGCCCGAAGCGACGAGAAAGTTGACGACCGCCTCCACCTCGGCGGGCGGATGGTCGCCGCGGGTGACGATCTCGTTCACCTGCGGCGGAGTGGCGCCGCAATCTCTCAGCTCCCCCTCGATCTTGCCGAGGAGCTCTTCCTGCTCCTCCGATGGCCGGGGTTCGAATCCATGGCACCGCGCCAGGCCGCCCTTGGCGGTCTCCACCGACCCCTTCGACTCCATGATCTTCAGCAATCCTCCCAGGATCGGCGGGTCGAGCCGTGTGCGCTTCAGGATGATCTTCTGGTCGACGTAGGGCGCCAGGGGGTTGAGGCGATGCTGCTCGTCGAGAATTCCGCCGATCTGTTCGGTCAGCCTTTCGAAGAGCGCCTTGTGGATCATGCGTCCCTGCCGCACCTCGACGAGCTCTCCCGCGTCGAGCAATCCTCGGACCGCACCGCTCACCTCGTCGAGATCGGCGTTGAGCGAAAGTGCCAGGTCGCGCTCCGAAAAGAAGACATCTTTCCTGTTCTCGGCCTCGATGATGACCTGGGCCTCGAGGTCGTTCAGGCAGTCCCGTTTGGCTGCCACGCGATTCACGATATGATCCTTGAATCGTTTCAGTTTCAACGAGGAGAGGCCCACGAGCCGTCCGCCGCCGATGGTGATCAGAGGGGAATGGAGGCGCAGGATGAACGGATCGCCGGGAACGACCAGAACCGGCTCGGAGAGTCTCAGCTGTACCAGGCTCGAGTCTCCCGGATCGAGCCTTCGCTTCTGGAGGAGCACGATCCTGGCCATGATCTCGGCCGTGCCGATGTGAACGCGCACGCTCATCATGTTCTTGATCTGAAAACCCGCGCTCTCGAGGAAATAGAACTCCGCCTCGACGAGCGTCGTCGTCCTGAATTTCCCCGGCTCCGCCACCACATGGCCTCTCTTCAGGGAGCGGTAATCCACATCGGAAATATTGAGCGCCGAGCGATGGCCCGCCCGGCTCTCCTGGAGGGATTCGTCATAAGCCTGGATTCCACGGATCTTTCCGGTGAACTGGTGCGGGAAGACCTCCACCGGGTCGCCCACCCTCAGGCTCCCGCTCACCGGAACGCCCGTGACCACCGTGCCGAATCCCTTGGCCGAGAAGACGCGCTGAATGGGCATCCGGAATGCGCCCGTCGGATCGATCGGAACCACTCTATCGATGGCCGCGTCGAGTTTCGTCCGGAGCTCGTCGAATCCGGAACCGGTCACGGACGAAACAGGTACGACCGGCGCATCCTCGAGGAAGGTGCCCTTCACGAGCTCCCTCACGTCCTCTGCAGCCAGCTCGACCAGCTCCTCGTCGACGATATCTGTCTTGGTAAGAGCCACGATCCCGTTCTTGAGGCCGAGTACGGTCATGATGTTGAGGTGCTCGCGTGTCTGGGGCATCACGCCGTCGTCGGCAGCCACGACGAGAATGACCAGACTCATGCCGGTGGCGCCGGCGACCATGTTCTTGATGAACCGCTCGTGGCCGGGCACGTCGATGACCCCCACGGTGAGTCCCCGCGCCGTCTCGTAGAACGAGTAGCCGAGGTCGATCGTCATCCCCCGCTCTTTTTCCTCTTTGAGTCTATCGGGATGGACACCGGTGAGCCTCATGATCAGCTCTGATTTGCCGTGGTCGATGTGGCCCGCTGTTCCTATCGTGACATTATGAACTTTCAAGGAAGGTTTCCAAAAATTGAATGCCTTGTCGAACCTCCCAACCCGATTAAGTTACTCTCTTCCAGTGACTTTATAAATCGGCAGGCCGACTTTTTCAATTGGAAGCCATGAATGCCCCATACCTTTCCCACAGCGCTTACCTGAGGAACCGGTTCGGCGAAAAGGTTCACCGGATCGCGATCGACGCGGGATTCACCTGCCCCCACCGGGAGAACGGCCGCGGTCCGGGCGGGTGTCTCTTCTGCGACTCCCGTGGCTCGGGCACGGGGGCGTTCGATGAAACGAAGACAGTCACGGAGCAGATGATCCGCGGCGTGAGCCGGCTCTCCAGGAGCGGTGTGCGACGCTTTATCGCTTACTTTCAAGCGTTCACCAACACCCTGGCCCCCATCGATGACCTCCGCTCGCTCTACAGGGAAGCGTGCGACTTCGACGGTGTGGTGGGGCTCAGCGTGTCGACCCGACCCGATGCGCTCTCCGATCCGATTCTGGACCTGCTCGCCTCCTTCGCGCCTCGCGGGAGCGAGGAGAGGGATCTCGATGTGTGGCTCGAGATCGGCCTCCAGACCGCCAGCGACGCCACCCTGGAACGGCTCAACAGGGGCCACGACGTGGCCTGCTTCACGGACGCAGTGGAAAGGGCCGCCGCGAGGGGTATCAAAACCGCCGCTCATCTGATTCTCGGCTTGCCCGGCGAGGGACCGGACGCGGCGGCTCGCACGGCGTCCCTGGTGCGGACGCTCCCGCTGCAAGGTGTAAAACTGCACCATCTCTACATCACGAAGGATTCGGCGCTGGCCGAGCCTTTCGAGAGGGGCAAAATCAGCACCCTGTCACTCGACGAGTACATCGATCTGGCCATCGGATTTCTACGAAGGATCAGACCCGACCAGGTTGTGATGCGCCTCTGCGGAAGCGCTGATAAGGAGAGGCTTCTTGCCCCGATCTGGTCAGCCCGAGCCGGCGAAGTGGTTTCCAGGATCTCGGCGCGGATGACCGCCGGTGGTATCGAACAGGGGGATCTATCGGGTATGAGCTCTTGATCGTCCAGGGAACGGCTTGCGCCTCCCTAGCCGTTCGTCTCTCGTTCGAGAAACTCGGGGCTGTAGAGGATCCGCTGGCATGACTTGCAGAGAACGATTTCCTTCATGGCGCAGATCTTCACGTAATCGTTGCTCGTGATCGCCATGTAACAGCCGCTGCAGTTGCGGCTCTCGATCGGCACGATACCGTCGCTGCCCAGTGCGGCAACGACCCGCTCGTAGGCTTTCAGAGCCTCGGGATCGAAATTGTAGATCAGCTCGGTCCTCTTCTTTTCCAGCTCGACGGCCTCGGCCTGATACTGGGTCAGGTCCGTTTCGAGCGACGACTTGAGGTCCTTGAATTCCGTCTCTCGGATCGAGTGTTCCGACCGGGCTTCGTTGAGTTCGGTCTCGATCGATTCGAGACGATCCATCGTCTCGAGTATCTGCGTCTCGTGCTCACCCTTTTCTTCGTCGATCCGCTTGATCTGATCCTGGAAAGCGGCGTACTCCTGGTTGGTGCTCGCCTCGAGGAGCTGGGCCGACAGCTTGGCGATTTTCTCCTCGCACGTCTTGAGTTCGACCTCTTTCTGGCGCATCTCCACCTTGAGATCGGCGATCGCCTTGGTCTTCTCCTCGACAAGAAATCCTTCGCTCTCGAAGTCGCGCTGGTGTTTTTCGATCAGGCTCGGACACTCCTTGCATCGCTTCCGGATGCGCTGGAGCTCCTGGTCGACCTCTCTGAGATTAAGAAGATCTTTCAGGGTTCGTCTCACCGACTCGGTCAATGGCATGCTCTCCCATCCCGACTGATTGATTTCAATGCGAACATCCTGTTTCACGCCCCGACGCTGCGGCCGTTACGGCACGCCTCTGCGGCGGGGTGGCTTGGACCTCGATCGCAAAGGGTGAAAGGATAGCACATCGGGATTGGTTATTCTACACTTTCAAGGAATCCCTCGAGAAGTCGGCTGCGGACCGGGTGCTGAAGTTTCCGGACAGCCTTGGCCTCGATCTGGCGGACCCTTTCGCGCGTCACCTTGAAGATGCGGCCCACCTCCTCGAGCGTGTAAGTGTAGCCGTCTCCAATACCATAGCGCAATTTGATGATCTCCCTTTCCCTGAAGGAGAGGGTGTGCAGGACCGAGTGGATCTTGTCCTTGAGCATCTCGTAAGCGGCCGCATTGACAGGGGATTCGGCGCTCTCGTCCTCGATGAAATCTCCGAAGTAGGAGTCGTCGCCTTCGCCGATCGGCCGGTCGAGCGAAATCGGATGCTTGGAGATCTTCATCACCCGCTTCGCCTCGTCCACCGAGATCAGAGCCGCCTTGGAGATCTCCTCGATGGTCGGCTCGCGGCCGAGCTGCTGGATCAGGCCCTTGGTGATATTGCGCAACTTCGACATGGTCTCGATCATGTGAACCGGGATGCGGATCGTGCGTGCCTGATCGGCGATCGACCGGGTGATCGCCTGCCGGATCCACCACGTGGCGTAGGTGGAGAACTTGTAGCCCCTGAGGTGCTCGTACTTCTCCACCGCCTTCATGAGACCGGTGTTGCCCTCCTGGATCAGGTCGAGGAAGCTGAGGCCGCGGTTGCGGTACTTCTTGGCAATGGAAACGACGAGGCGCAGGTTGCCCTGGGAGAGCTTTTTCTTTGCCAGTTCGTATTCGCGGAACTGTTGGCCGATCTGGGCGATGCGGCGCCCCAGGCGCTGAGGCAGTTCGAGCGCCTTGACGAGAAGAACCTCGTACCGGCGCTTGAGCTCCTGGAACTCGGCGCAGTTGCGGGGTTTGTTATAGGCGGCGATCTCTTTCTCGACGCGGAGCATCTCGAGATGCCGGCGGTGGAGCATGTCGATCATCGGCCTGATCTTTTTGAGCTGAATATTCAACTCTTCGAGAAGAACCGCCCCCTTGCGCCGGCGGCGTATCGTGGTTTTCAAAAGTCCCGGCTTCTCGGACGCGGTGCACTGATTCTTGACGTACCGCTTGTATTCCTCCTTGCTCTTGAGGAGGAGGCGCTTGAGCGTCTTCAGGTTCGTTCTCAGTCTCCGGGCGATCTCTTCCTTCCCGGATTCGAGACCGCTCGTCGGGACCTTGAGGGTCCGGTCGAAGGCGAGCTTGCCGTGTTTTACGTCATCGAGGATTTCGATCGCTTCCCTGAGGGCGAAACCCGACCCCAGAATCAGTCTGCGGAAGATACGCCGCGTGCCCTCGATCCGCTTGGCCAGGGCGATCTCCTCCTCCCGCGTGAGAAGGGGAATCTCGCCCATCTGGGTGAGGTACATGCGGACGGGATCGTCGATTTTCTCCGTCGATTCCGCCTTGTCGTAGATCTTCTTGACCGCAGACGGCTTCTCGCCTTTATCGGGAAGATCGCTCTCGTCGATCAGCTCGATGCCCTCCTCGTCGAAGTACATGAGCAGGTCGTCGAGGTTGTCCACATCATCGGGGAAGATGCTGTTCATCTCCTCGTAGGTGATGTAGCCGTTTTTCTTCCCCTTTTCCACCATGGCTCTGACGAGGGGATCCATTTTTTCCAGAAGCTCCAGGGCTTTCTTGTTCTTCCATGGACCCGTTTTTTTTCCTCGTTTCGATGCTGCCATCGCAAGCCTCTCCAACGATTATTCTGAATTATTTACGAAACCGTCAGGTTTCACCAAATCGGCAGATCGATCATTCGACAAATCCGCGCTGCCGATTCGTATTCTTCTCTCTGAGAAGACGGTCCAATTCCGCCAGTGTCTTGTCCGCTTCGGAATCGCTTCCGCTTCTAATCACGTCCTTTTTCATCTCTTTCAGATTGCGGTACCGGTCTTCGTCCGCCTGGGATTCGAAGAACTGCAGCGCACCGGCAACCAGTTTCCTCGGCTCCGCGGACTCCTTCGAATCCCCGGGTCGCGCCTCGGCGAGCAGCGTGATCAGCCTCTTGCGGGCGATGTCGTCGCTCCTCAGTTCCAGGAGCAGCTCCTTCGACTGAAGCGAATCGCGGCCCTGGCGGCTCAGGAGCAGTTCGAGAATCCTCGCTTCCGCACTTCCTTGAAATCCGGCAGCAACGAGCGATTCCCTGAACTCTTCGATCAACGGCGGCCGTATCAGAAGTCCGAGCAGCAGTTCCTCCTCGGCCTTGGCACGAGAACCGCGGTTTCCGTTCGCCTGAGGTTGCGTCCCGCTTCCGCCCCGTGAGCGCGACTCGTCGCGCAGCCCCTTGAAGAATTCCGAGCGCAGCAGGTTCTCTCTGATGCCGAGCCTTTCGGCGATACGATGCAGAACGAGATCCTGCTTGATCGGATCTCCAACGGCTGTCACCAGGCTGAAGAGTTTGCGCGCCGCCATCGTGCGCCCCCCGGGCGATTTCAGATCGAATCGCGCCTCGAGTTCGTGCAGGGTGAAGTCGAAAAAATCCCGCCCCTCGTTCTCGATCCGCTCCTCGAATTCCTCGGCGCTGTGCTGCTCGAAGAAATCGCAGGGATCACTCCCCTTGTCGAGGGAAACGACCGTGATGTCGAGATCATTGGCGAGAAGAATTTCGATCCCCCTCTGGGCCGCTGCCGCGCCGGCGCTGTCTCCGTCGAAGAGAAGCACGGCGCGATCTGCCATGCGTCGCAAGATGCGGGCGTGTTCCTGGGAGAGAGCCGTTCCCAGGGCCGCGACAGTGTTGGACACATCGCGATAATGGGCCATGAGGACGTCCGTGTAACCTTCGACGATAACGACCGTCCGGCTCAACGATATGGCCTGGCGCGCACGGTTAAGACCGTAAAGAAGCCTGTTCTTCTGAAAGAGCTCCGTCTCGGGAGAGTTGATGTATTTCGGCTCCGTGCCATCGAGGACCCGTCCGCCGAATCCGACAACCCTCCCCTGCATATCAAAGATCGGTATCATCAGCCTGTTCCGGAAGAGATCGTGTACTCTCCCGGAGCGGCTCTGCCTCACCAAACCCGATCTCTCGAGATCGGCGAGCGGAATCCCTTTTCGGGTTAGAGCTTCGAGCAACCCTCTCCAACCATCAAGGGCGAATCCGAGCCTGAACTCCTTGTAGAATTCAGGAGAAAATCGACGGTCCGAGAGGTACTTCCGAGCGTGCGTGCCGCGATTCGAAAGAAGGTTCTCTTCGAAATAGCCGCAGGCCGTTTCAAGGACTCCAAATAGCTGAGTCTTGAAGCTTTTGCCGGTGCCTTTCGCTCTTCGTCCCGTGGTCACCACCTCGATGCCACATTTTTCTCCCAAGATCTTGAGAGCTTCGCGAAAAGCGATGCCTTCGATTTCCATCACAAAGTCAAAGAGATCCCCGGACTTCTTGCAGCCGAAACAGTGAAAGAACTGCTCCTCGCGGTTGACCGAAAAGGATGGCGCCTTCTCGGCGTGGAATGGGCATAGTGCCACATAACGAGTGCCCCGCTTGGACAGCTCGATGTACGAACCGATCACATCGACGATATCGAGGAGGTCCTTGATCCGCCTGACCTGATCTCTGCCCTCATCCATCCCTTTAGAACTCCCTATTCGCGATTTCTATAAGGAGTTACAAGACAACCTGTCCGACGAAAGGGTGCGCAGTCGTTTTTCTTTGTTAACCTGTGCTGCATAAAATCGGGGCAAGATACAAAACATACAAGTGTACCCCTTTATAGTGTAAATTCAAGGAGTTAAAGTTTTTTTTGCCCCGATCGACGCTTTGGTAACGGTCTGGACGATTGTACTGCGCAGTCTTTGCGACACTCCTCAGTTGCTGAATAGCCCAATCCGCTCAATGCGACGGCTATATTTAATATATCATCCGGCGCGAGAGATTCGGCCCTCAAATTGGTATCAAATCCCAAATCGGCCAGCTGTTTCTCCAAAAGCCCTTTCCGGCTGAAACCGGAACCTGACAGAAGTGATTTGAGCCATTTTTTCCTGCGGTGCGAAAAAATCCCCCTGGAGACCGCTTTGAAATAGCTGTAAGGCACTTCTGAAAAAGATGTTGAATCCAGAGGAGACAGTTTCAGAATCGACGATCCAACCTTGGGGCTCGGCCAGAACGCGGCTGCGCCAACACGCCGCACGCGCTCGATCCGGGCGAGATGGGCGATGAGAACGGTCACCAGTCCGTACTCTGAAGTCCCGGGCGGGGCCATAAAGCGATCAGCCAGTTCATCTTGAACCATCACGACCATGGTTCGCCAATCGAGATTCGACTCCAGGAAATTGACCACCACCGGAACAGCCACGTTGTAGGGAAGGTTGGCCACGAGCTTGAAACCCCGGCGATCGGACCGTGCCATCTCTTCCCTGATCAGATCGACCACAACGGGATTGAGTCGGTGCTTCGTGGAGAGGACATCGCCCTGAATCCAGAGAATCCCCTCGGGCGAACCCAGCAGATCGCGCGCCACCTGTTGCAGATCGGAGTCGATCTCCACGGCAAGGACCCTGGCTCCAGCCCGGTGAAGCTCCTCGGTCAAGCAACCGGGACCTGAGCCGATCTCGAGGACCACCTCTCCCGTGTGCACTTCGGCCTCGCGTACGATGAGTTCGAGAAGGCCCCTTTCCTTGAGAAAGTTCTGGCCCCATTTCACACGGGGACGGAGACACCTCGCTTCCATGGCGTCCCGAATCTGGCTGATGTTCGTTTTCGCCATGAGCTACCGCTCCACACGGTGCACGCTGCTGCTGCGAGCGGCCTTTTTATCGAGTCCGTCAAGACCGGACAGGGTGATGTTGATCGCGTTTTGCTTTTCCAGCGGACGAGGATTGAGTGAGTAGATGCCCTCGTCCTTGAAGCTGGTCACGATCTCCACGTCGCCAGTCCCCCGGATGTCGACGACCTCGAGATCGGTGATTTCCGATCCTGCTTTTCTGAATCGTCCGTCGACCCGGCCCGAGTCCACGCCGATGACGGTGATTTCGCCGTAGGGCGAGAACACGACGACCTCGAGCGAGGAATCGGTATCGATATTGGCGATCGATGCCTCGTAGCCGGAGTAGGCGTGGATCTGGCGCCACCATCTCAGTGCGCCGCTCTTGGCGTCGAGACAGATCATGTCCCCGCCGCTGCTCCAGATCAGCACGGTGCTGGGACCGCCCTTCGTCCCCCTCTTCTCATCCGGAACGAGGAGCGCTTTGAAACTGAATCCGTTCACACCGGTGAGGACGGTCACTGCCGAACCGCCCTGCCGCGGCACGGAGAGGAGGGCGATCCGATTCTGGCGATCGGGTTCGGTGAGAAACCACGATCCTCCACCATGGGTGAGGACTTTCTTGATGCGGTACTCGCTCTTCATGTATTCGTCGAGGAGCTCGCGCGCGATCTGATCCGACCTCTCCCCTTTCGAGTCGATCACGGTCTGACGCGTCGTTTCTTTCGAGAGATCGGCACGGGAGAAATAATCGGCTCGCAACCTGTTGTTTTCGTCGATCTCCACGAGCGCCGGCAGATTCTCATCGGCGCCTTTGCCGGCAGCGTCGGCCATGAGTCCGATCATCCCGACGATCAGGGCCAGAAAGGGTTTTTTTGCATAAGCATCTGCGAGTCCCACGGGATCGGCCAGGGGAAGGACTTTTTCCGGAAGAGCGGGGCCGTCCACTGCAAAGATGCGGCGACCGTCATCGCCTGCGCGAACGAGATCGACGGTCCGGTCCCCGCCGAGAAGGGTCTCGTCGATCACGGCCCCGTCCTCGATGGCAATGAGCTGAAAAGACCTCAAACCGAGCCCCCTCCTGAGCACGCCTGTCACGAGATATCGATCGGTTTTAAGGAACGACGTCAGCAATCCGCGTATCTTTTGCTCCCAGATTTGACGTCCAGTCAGCATATCGTGACAGGTCACGACCGACCGATCCCGGCTCGCACCTTGAAATGTTTCTTTCCCTGCCCACGTGGCGACCAGGACCTTCCTCCCCCCCACCTGAGCCTGAATCACACCCTGGGGTTCTCCCGGAGCCTGCGCGGCCCAGACCTCGGCGCCGGTCGCCGGATCCCGTACCGCGATACGCGATGCCGTCTTCTCCAGAAGGACCAAGTTCGCGACCTCGCCGCCTTCGTGGCGCAGCAGAATGAGCTCGTCGAAAAAACCGAATTCCTTCTCGATCGTCCAGCAGACTTCGCCATGACCGGACATGGCAAACAGCTCGCCGTCGGGACGTTTCAGAAGCAGCTCGTCCTTGCCGTCGCCGGTCACGTCTCCCAGCCTGTCCAACATGAAGGACCCGGTGGTCCTGCGCACGATCCGGCTGCGCTGCATGAAATCGAGCAGGCGGACGACGTCGGTCACCTCCTTGCCCGCTCCCGACAGTTCGAGCAGAGCGGTTTTCCGTTCCTCCGGGCGGAGCGCTGCGATTCTTTCGGCAAATTGCGCCACCAGCGAAAAAGCATCGCGGCGCACACACCGGAATCCGATGTGGGCGATCCGGTTGTGGCTCTCCTGTTTCTCGGGCGATTGAAGGATATCGAAAATCTTCCTCTGCTTCGTGGGATAACCCCACTTGTCGAAATGGCCTCCCATTACGTAATAGACATCCACGCCGCCGTCGAAAACCTGGCCGAGCGTCCGTTCCGATGTCCATTCAGCCACGTTGCCAGCCATGTCATAGCAGTCGTAGGGAGATCGGCCGCTCTCGAACGTGCCCACGCGCACAGGCGCACCGATTCCCGACCTGAGGGAATTGCAGAAGAACTTGTTGAATCGGTCTCCCCACGGGTAGGGACGATCAGAGTCTATTTGCGCTGCAGCGAGCCACTCCTCCCTGTTCGGGATCTCCTTGCCGTAATGTGAAGCGTAGGCCAAGGCATCGTGATAGTTGACGCACACCACGGGATACTCGTGATCGGCTTCGGTCCGGCTTTCCAGATTCCGCCCCTCCAGTGAAGTACGGCTCAAGAATCCCACGTCGTTTTCGGGCCAGTAATCCGAACCCTCGATAAAAGAACGGTATTGGCCCACCGTGACCTCGTACTTGTCCATGAAGCACGCCTTGGGGCGGGTGAACTCCCCGCTGTCCTCTATGGCGGGCAGAAGGACGAGCGCCATGTGCTCGATCTCGGGCAGGTACTTGCGGGGCTCTTTTCCCGCCTGCTCTTCGCCGGGGGTGCAGGCGCACAGGGCCCCTGCCACGACGAGCGCTTTGATCAGGGTATGCAAACTCGATCCGCTTGATTTCAAGGCACCGGCGTCCTTCCCTGAAAAAACAAAAACGGGCCGGCCGATTCTTTCAGAACGGCCTGCCCGTGAAGAAACAACAGCATTTTGTATCGCCGAATCGTTTGTTCGCAGATGCGTGCGCCAGTGCCAGCGTTTTGTTCAGTTCCAGCAGCTTGTTTTCGGGCCGCCTGTTCCGGTCAGGGATCCAATCCGGTCCCGCATCTCGATGCTAATCGTGGAGAATGATCTCCACTCTCCGGTTCTTCTTCTTGTTCGTTGCCGTGTCGTTAGGAGCAACAGGCTTGTTCGGTCCGAAGCCGGAGACGCTCATGCGGTCCTCGCGGATGCCGTTCTTCTTGAGATAGTCCATGACCACCACGGCGCGCATCATCGAGAGCTGGATATTCCCGTAAGGGTATTGCTTCTTGGTCTTGACCACCGGGTCGGTATCGGTGTGGCCCACGACTTCGATATTGCAGTTGCGCTGCTTGAGCTGGCTGATCACCCAGTCGAGAGCCTGCTTGCCAGCCGACTTGATGGAGGTCTTTCCAGAATCGAAGAGGATTTCGTCGGACAGGCGAATCCCCGCGTCCTGTTTCTCCGAAACAAAAATCTCGACGCCGTCCATGACCGACTTCTCTCCGGTCGTGGTCGGCTTCTGGGAGGCAAGCTGAGTCTTGAGATCCTCGATGATCTTGTCGGCCTGAGCGCTGTGCTCGCGATAACGGCCGATCTCGTCCTCGAGGGCGAGGGCTTTTTCCTCGTAGAGCCTCTTGCTCGCGTCAAGTTCCTCGAGCTGGCGATTCTTGGAGTCCGCGTCACTGAGCGCTTGATCCCGTTCGGCTTTGAGGCGCTCATATTCGCCGACCGTAACACAGCCGGACAAGACGAGAGAACCAAGAAGGATCAACACAGCCAGGAGAACAATTTTCCCATTAGCACTGAGCACAAAACACCTCCCCCCCCTTTTTCAGGAGAACAAGACAAACCTTCTTCTGAGTAAACCTTCATACCGCCACAGGAAGTGCTTCGCCTTCCGGCAGTTCAGAACCTGGAGTTAGGCCGGCTTGAACATGTTGACCAGCCATTCGACCATAGGACTCGGATCGCTTGTGGCAATGTCCATCACCACGAGTACCCCGATGATCAGCACGAGAGAAGAACCGACCATGAGTGCAAGAAAAGCCGGACCTTCGACTTCCTCTTCCTCATCGGCCGCGCCGATTTTCGATTTTCTTACGGGAGTGGACAAGGTCTGTTCTTCCTCGTCTTCTCCAAGAAGCTCTTCATCGTCGCTCATGAGAAGATCATCGGCGGCAGCTTCATCTGAAACCGCTTCCAGATCTTCTTCTTCACTGAAGAGATCGTCACCCGAGAGGGGTTCGGTCTTCATCCCCACCTCGTCGCTCTCCAGATCATCAAACACGAGTTCTTCCGTCAGTTCTTCGCCGGAAGAATCGGAGCCCATGTCCAGATCTTCTCCCTCGAGCAAGTCGATGGCGTCGCTTTCAGAGCCATCCTTCGTAGCAAGATATTCTTCAATATCCTCTTTCTTGAATTTGGTCTGCTCGGAATCACGAATCGCTCGGAGTTCACCGGCAGAAACCAGTTTTTTGAGCTCGTTTTCTTCGATCTTGAGCTCACGCATCACGCGCTCGAAAGAAATATAATCTTCGCTCACTCGAGGAACCTCCATTGGATATTCAAGTGCGCGGCCGGGACGACCACATGGTCCGACCGCATCGGAACTGTCGATCCCTTAATTTAATAAGCCAGTTTCTGGAAGTAACTTACTATTCTTCTAGAGATCGACCAACAGGTCCGGAAAACCCTAGACGCGACAACATATTGATGTTAACTCTAAGGTTTGCTCTAAAATATAATGGTCCTTGGCTCAAAGCAAGGATAATTTCAACGGGGGGACTGAAAGAGCGGCATTTGTCTTTTTAGCATAACCATGTGCCATTAAGTCAGTAATAGAAATTCAGCCAGAGCACGCGGCAGGGTGGAGTCGGAAGTGGGATATTTTTTCCGGAGTGCCAGACCTTCACGAGTCGAACAACTTCCCAGATATAGTGTACAGGGGCGCCATTTCTGCAGACACAAACTATATATAGTATTCAGCGAATAGTAATCGGCGAATAGTATTCGGCGATCGAAGTGCAATTCATTCCGCGGGGAGCAGAATCCTGATGACCGTTCCCTTGCCCACCTCGCTCTCCGCCTCGATCCGTCCCCCATGGCTGGTGACGATGTTGTGGGCTATCGACAGGCCGAGACCTGTTCCTTCGCCAGCGGCCTTGGTGCTGTAGAAGGGATCGAAAGCGCGGCGCAGTTCGTCCTGGTCCATGCCGCTGCCGTTGTCGCTCACCTCGGTGACCACCATTTTTTCGACCGGATCGTAGCGAGTGTCGATGTCGATCGATCCTGATTCTGCGTCGAGAGATCCGGCCGCGGCGATGGCGTCGGCCGCGTTGATCAGAATATTGAGAAAGACCTGCCTGATTTCGCCCGAATCGCACACGACCTTCAACGTGGGCGGGTTCACGTCGATACGCAGCTCGATCCCATCCTCCTTCAACCTGTGCTCCACGAAGGTGGCGGCATCTTCGATGGTGGCCGCGATCGCGAAGGGCTGCGGATCGACTTTGCGCGGCGAGAAAGCCAGGATGTTACGAACCGTTTTCTTGATCCGCTCCAGCCCCTCGATGATCAGTCCGAGATAGACCTCCGATCGGCTGCCGGTTTCGACCCCCTCCTTGAGCCGGATCGCGGCATTGATCATGCCGCCGATCGGATTGTTGATCTCATGGGCGATCCCGGCCGCCAGCTTTCCCGTCGACGCGAGGCGCTGCGCCACGGTCAGATGCCGTTCGGCGAGCCGTACCCTTTCGCGCACCTCGGCGATCCGGTCCTGGAGGTGCCTGTGATAATCCCCCACCTCGTCGACCATGTAGTTGAAGGAATGCACCAGGCGCCCCATCTCGTCTTGAGTTCCAAGATGGGCGCAGTGGCTCGAGAAGTCGCCTCGAGCGACACGGTCCGCGACCCCGGCGATCTCCTCCACCGGCCTGATGACGAGCCGCGACAGGATCACGAAGGTGGCGACGATCAGAATAAGCGTTCCACCGAGCAAACCTGTCCAGAAAACCGTGAGGTCATAGAAGACGTCGATCCCCTCGATGTCGGGAAAACGGGGCCTGACGAAAGCCGCACCCCAGACCTTGCTGTTGTTGTAACTCGATGGTCCGAACACGGACGGCGAGGCGTCGTGGTCGGACGCGCGGACATGGATCGGAATGGCGATCATGTCCCCTCTCGTGACCCGGCAGTCGTTGTCGATCGCTTTCCGCATCATGTCGCGCGCCGCCTCTCGATCGTAGGACAGAGACCGCCGACGGCTGCCGAGCGGATTCAGTTCGATATCGGTGTAGACGATCTCGTTGTCGAGCCGTACATAGTCCTTGAGCACGAGGGCATCGTCGAAGAAATCCCACTGCGGCCAGTTGATGATGCTCTGCGGCGTGATGTCCTCCTCGTCGAGACGGGCGAGTTCCTCCTCGAAAAGGAGGATATTGGAAAGGCGCTCGATGATCTCCTCGCGGTTCTGCTCGATCGTCTGGAGGGTACGCAGGTGGGCCTCGCGCTGCGCGTCCACGCTGCTGTGGATCGTGGTCAGGAGGATGACCGCGATCCCCAGGTTGACGGCGATGATCCAGAGCAGAACCTTGGTCCTGAGCGACATCTTTCGAAAGTCGTTCCTCTCTCTTCCGGCCGCGCCCCGCGTCGATTACCTGGCGCCCTGGGCGTCAGCCGCTCCGTTCCCTTGGCCGATCACTGCGTGCCCAGAGTGTTGAGCATCTTGAGGATCGGCAGAAAGAGCGCCATCACGATGAATCCGACGACCAGGGCCAGGCCGATGATCACTGTCGGCTCGATGGCCTTGAAAAGGGTGGAAACCTTGATATCCACCTCGTTGTCGTATGTATCCGCGATCTTGAGCAGCATCTGGTCGAGCGTACCTGTCGCCTCCCCCACGTCGATCATGTTGACCACGAGATCATCGAAGAGCCCGCTCTCTCCCAGAGGGGGCGCGATGTTCTCCCCCTCGCGAATGCTGCTGTGTACGTCGCCCACCGCCTTCATGAGCACGGCGTTGGAGATCGACTCCTTCACGATCGCCAGCCCCTCGAGAATGGGAACACCGCTTCGAAGAAGCGTGCCGAGGGTGCGCGCGAAGCGGGAGATGATCGCCTTCTGGGTCATCTCCCCGGCGAGCGGAACGCGGAGCGCCATCTTGTCGCGCCAGAAACGGAATCCCGCCCCCCGGAGCAACCATTTGTAAGCCAGCCAGAGGAGGATCGGAGCAGCAACGTAGATGTACCACTGACTCACGATCGAGTGGCTGAAACCGATCAGAAACCGGGTCGGAAGGGGGAGCGTCTCGTTGAAGGTCTCGAAGATCGAGTTGAACTTGGGCACAACGACAAGCATGATGAAAATCAGAATCGCCGCGGCGAAAAGCATGACGAGCACCGGATAGGTGAGCGCCTCCTTGATGCGGCTCTTGATGTTCTCCGACTTCTCCATGAACTCGGCCAACCGTGTCAAGATCTGGTCGAGCACACCGCCGGTCTCACCGGCGCGCACCATGTTCACGTAAAGCCTGTCGAAGACCTCGGGCCGCTTGGCGAACGCTTCCGACAGGGCGCTGCCTCCCTCCACGTCGTCGGTCACGGCGACCAGCACGTCCTTGAAAGGTCCCGGACGCATCTGGCCCTCGAGAATCTTGAGGGAACGAACGAGCGGGAGGCCCGCGTTCTGAAGAGTCGAGAGCTGAACGGTGAACTGCATGAGCGCCTTGGGCGATACTCTTCTTCTGAAAAAGGACGAGCCCGAACGTGTCGGTTCCGCTGCCGCGGGCGCGGGGGCGGCCGCCTTCGGTTTCATCTTTCTGGTTTTCTGGAGAGGCATCCTGTTTCAAATCTCCTTTCGAGAGACACGGTCCTGATCAGCCGGCCATCATGGTCTCGCGGATCACTTCCTCCACCGATGTGACGCCATCGTAGATGGCCAGGAGCCCGCTATCGCGCAGGCTGCGCATCCCTTCTTCGAGGGCCGTCTCCCTGATCGTCTGTGTCGAAGCCTCTGAGAGGACCAGGTGCTTGATCCGTTCCGACACGGGCATGATCTCGTAGATGGCGAGCCGGCCCTTGTAGCCAGAGTAGTTGCACGCCTCGCATCCCTTCCCGTAGGCGAACTTCTTGCCGACGATCTCGTCCGCCTCCAGATTGAGTTCGTTGAGCACCTTCTCGTCCGGTTCGTAGAACTGCTTGCAGTCGTTGCAGACCTTTCGCACGAGCCGCTGGGCGACGACCGTCTCCAGCGTGGCCGTCAGCAGGAAGGGCTCCACGCCGATATCGACCATGCGCGTGATCGTCGAGGGCGCGTCGTTCGTATGGAGAGTGGAAAAGACGAGGTGGCCCGTGAGAGACGCCTCCACCGCGATGCGCGCCGTTTCCCTGTCGCGGATCTCGCCGATGAGAATAATGTCGGGGTCCTGCCTGAGAATGGTGCGCAGCACCCGTTCGTAGGTGACGCCGATTTCATCGTTGATCGGTATCTGAACGATCCCGTCGATGTCGTACTCCACCGGATCCTCGGTGGTGATGATCTTGACCTCTTCCGAATTGATCTCGCTCAGCACCGAGTAGAGAGATGTTGTCTTACCCGAACCGGTGGGACCCGTGACGAGCACGATCCCGTGCGGCTTGGACATGATCTGCCGCAGCATGCGGATGTCGTCCTCGCGCAGCCCGAGCTTCTCCAGATCGAGGGCCACCACGCTCCTGTCGAGTACGCGCATGACGCACGATTCGCCATGGATGGCCGGGAGGGTCGACACGCGCAAATCGACGTGGTTCCCGCCGATGGAGAGCTCGATGCGGCCGTCCTGGGGAATCCTGTTCTCGGCGATGTCGAGATTGGCCATGACCTTGACGCGCGAGATGAGAGGAACGGCAAGACTCGTGGGCGGCGCCTCCATCTCGTAGAGGACGCCATCGACGCGGTAGCGGATCTTGAAGTCGTCCTCGAAGGGTTCGAGGTGGATGTCCGACGCCTTGTCGCGGATCGCCTGGAAGAGGATGTAGTTGAGAAGCTTGACCACGGGGCCGGCATGGGCCATCGCCTCGGTGTCGCTCAGGTCGAGCGTACCGCTCGCGCCGACCGACTTGAACTCGCTCACGATGGCGTCCATGTTCTGCGCGGCCGCGGCGCCGTAGTACTTCTCGATTGCCTCGTCCACCGCCTTCGCGTCGCTGATCAGGCCCCTGACCTTCGAGTTGACGATGAACTCGAGATCGTCGAGCATGTTCACGTTGAGCGGATCGGTCATGGCCACGAAAAGAGTATCCGATTCGTACCTGACTGGCATCACGCGGAAGAGCGACGCCGTGGACGCATCGACCCGGTCAACCACGTCGGCCGGAATGTCCACGCCCTCGAAGTCGAAGAACTCCATGCCGCTCTGCACGCCGAGTGCGGCAGCGAGGCGGCTCTCGTCGATCACGTCCAGCGCTACGAGGATCTCTCCGATCAGGCCGCCGTCCTTCCGCTGAACGGCGAGCGCTTCCTGGATATCCCCCTCGCTCACGGCGCCCATCCCCTTCAGGATCTGGCCGAGAGGCTGACGCGAACCTTTGCCCTGCTCCTTCTGGCTCATCTCACGAATCTCCGACCCGGGGCACGATCGTGCTCAGCTCGTCGGGATTCTGGGCGAACGCCATGCCGTCCTCGACTGTGATCCGACCGCTCCTCACGAGGCCCGTGACGAAATCGTCGAGCACGATCATCCCCTTCTTGCGCGACGTCTGGATCACCGACGTGATCTTGAAGGTCTCCGATTTTCTGATGTGGTTCTCGATGGCATTGTTCTTGAGCATGATCTCGAAAGCGGCCACGACCCCGCTTCCGTCTGCCGTCGGGATCAGGACCTGGGAGATGACCGTCTCGATGGAGAAGGCGAGTTGCGACCGGATGTGATCCTGAAAATCGGGAGTGAAGGAATCGATCATCCGGTCGACGGTTCGGGCCGAACCTGTCGTGTGCAGGGTGCCGAGAACGAGGTGGCCCGTCTCGGCAGCGCGCACGGCCGTGGCGATCGTCTCGTTGTCCCGCATCTCGCCGACGAGGATCACGTCGGGATCCTGACGCAGCGCGCGTCGGAGCGCCTCGGGAAATGTGGTCACATCCCGTCCGATCTCGCGCTGGGTGATAATCGATTTCTTGTGGTCGTGGAAGTACTCGATCGGATCCTCGATGGTGATGATGTGGCGGTCGAGATTGGTGTTGATGAAATCGATCATCGACGCCAGCGTTGTGGTCTTGCCCGAGCCGGTCGGACCGGTGACGAGCACGAGGCCGCGCTTCTTGTAGAGTACTTCCTTGATCGAATCGGGCAGTCCGATCTCCTCGATCGTCATGAGCCGCGAGGGAATCATGCGGAGCGCCACGGCCATCTCCCCCTTCTGGCGGTAGACGGAGACGCGAAACCTCGCCTGGTTGCCGAAGGTGAAGCCGAAGTCGGAACTCCCCTTCTCGTCGAGCTCCTTCAGGCTCTTGTCCGAGGCCAGCTCTTTCACCGCCGCCTCGGTGTCGGACGGCTTGAGCGTCAGCCCCTCGATCGGCTTGAGCCGCCCGTTGAGCCTCATCATGGGCGGCAATCCCACGGTCAGATGAAGATCGCTCGCCCTGAGGTTGACCACCTTTTCGAGCATCGGTTCGATGGACAAGGTCTGTTCCTTTCCTTCTCCCAATGACTACCGTTCTCATCACTCGCGAAGCGCGTCAGCGGTTCGCACTCTGGCGAATCGCTCCGGCGGTTCGCAC
>CAZUHB010000001.1:18018-29314 GCA_964620445.1 uncultured Phycisphaerales bacterium | reverse complement strand
CTCGCGAAGCGCGTCAGCGGTTCGCACTCTGGCGAATCGCTCCGGCGGTTCGCACTCTCGGTTCGCGTCCGCAAACCACGCCTCAACCCTCGGCTTGCACGGCCTTGAGGACCTCGCGGATCGACGAGGTACCATCGAGCACCTTGCGCACGGCATCGGCCTGGAGGGTCGACATCATGCCCGACGTGATCGCCTGCCGCCTGACCTCGAGGGTCGGTTTCACCTGGAAGGTCATGTCGCGAAGCGTCCAGTCGAGCTCCATCAGCTCGAAGATTCCTATCCGGCCCAGGAATCCTGTTTCGCGGCACTCCGGGCAGCCGCGCGGCCTGAAGAAGCGCGTCTTGGCCGCGTCTTCCCGGCTGATCTCGAGCAGCTTGAGTTCGGTCTCCTCGGGAGTGTACTCCTCCTTGCAGTTCAGACAGAGCTTGCGCACGAGCCGCTGGGCCATGATCGCCTGGATCGACGAGGAGACGAGAAAGGGTTTCACGCCCATGTCGATCATGCGCGCCAGGGCCGAGGGCGCATCGTTCGTGTGCAGCGTGGAGAAGACGAGGTGCCCGGTGAGCGCGGCCTGGATCGCGATCTCGGCCGTCTCCCGGTCGCGGATCTCGCCCACGAGAATGATGTTCGGCGCCTGGCGCAGCATGGCGCGCAGGATGCGGGCGAAGTCGAGGCCGATGTTGTGCTTCACCTGGACCTGGTTGATGCCGGGGATGTGGTACTCGACCGGGTCCTCGGCAGTGATCAGCTTCACGTCGGAGCGGTTGAGCTCCTTGAGAGCGGCGTAGAGGGAGGTTGTCTTTCCCGATCCGGTCGGTCCGGTGACGAGAAAGATCCCGTTCGGCCGCTTGATGATCCTCTGGAAGCGGCCGTAGTCCGACTCGTGAAATCCGAGCTCCTCGAGGGAGACGAGGGACGTTTCCTTGTCGAGAAGCCTCATCACCATGCTCTCGCCCCAGTTGGACGGAAGGATCGAGACGCGGATGTCGATGTCCTTCTTCTTGACCTTCACATTGATGCGGCCGTCCTGGGGTTTGCGTTTCTCCGCGATGTCCATGCCGGCCATGATCTTGAGGCGCGAGATCATCGGGCCGTGAAGGTGCAGCGCGTGTGAGGCGACCTCGTTGAGGGCGCCGTCCACGCGGAAACGGATCCGTATCCGGTCCGATTGCGGTTCGATGTGGATATCGCTGGCGCGCAGGCCGACAGCCGTTTCGATCATGCGCGACACGAGGCGGATGATCGGAGCATCGTCGATCTCGCCGTCGATGCCCGATGCTTCGCGAGCCAGTTCCACGGCGGTGTCCCCGTCAACGCCGCCCAGGCTCTGGCGGAGCGCGACCTTCAATGCCGAGGGAGAAACCAGGACGGGCATGAGCTCCACGTTGAGGACGAACCTGAGATCGTCGAGCTGGAATATCTTGTCGGGATCGTCGATGGCCACGGCGAGTTTGCCGTTTTTCACTGCCAGGGGGAGGATGCCGAACTGCTCCTTCACATTGTCGGGAACCTTGTCGAGAATCTGCTGGGGAATCTTCTTTCCAGCCAGGTCGATGTAGGGAACATGGTGCTGCAAGGCGAGGGCGCGGGTGACCTGGTCCTCCTGGGCGTATCCGAGTTCTATGAGCGCAACGGCCAGATTGACCTGCTTCCCCCGCTGATGGCTCAGCGCCCTCGAGAGTTGCTCCTGGGTGATCACACCCTGGGTCACAAGGATATCACCGATTTCTTTTCCTGCCATGATCCTCTGGCTTCCGGGGACATCTTCCGGGGACGTCGAGACGGTCTGAAGCGCGATCGCGCCCCTCGGGATCTTCGATCGCGAATATGGCCGGGAAACGTTCTTCCGGCCGCGGAGGCTCCATCATAATAGGGAGCCGAGCGCTGAAAAGTAACGCGAATCAACTTCTTACAACGATTCAATTCTCAACGGGATTATAGGATGTGTGAGAAAGGTGTCAACAGCGAGTGAAGACGGGCGTGCGAGGACCGCCCGAAGCGCCGCTCCTTGACAGGCCATTCGACTCTCCCGTAAACTGTATCCCGCCCGACCGTTGGCCGCACACTCCGGCGACCGTTGGTCGCACGCTTTGGCGACCGTTGGTCGCACGCTTCGGCTCTCCGCTCACGAGAGGAGTCTCTCATGGTCCACAAGTTTTTGCCGCTCCCACTTCTTCTCGCCTTCCTGTCCGCCTGCTGCGCGACACCTCTGCCCGAGGCGGATTTTTCGTCGCCCGAGGCCACGCTCGGCACGTTCCAGGGAGCGTTCAACTCGGACGAAGCCGGCGCCGACGAACTGGGCTACGCCTGCTTCGCCAAGGAATTCAAGGAGCAAAACGGTCATTTCGATCTCGAAATGTACTCCATGGTGCGCCGGCAGGCTCTCGAGGCGAATCCCTTTCTCTCCCTTCTCATATCTCTCAAGGATTTGCAGTCGTGCATCGAAAACGTCGACTTCGGATTCGAGGGCGATCGCGACCTGGCGCTGATGAGCCTCTCGATCTCGAGCTATGAAGTGGATCTCAAGTTCCGCCGCGAAACGGTCTGCCAACTCGAGTACCGTTCCACCACGGACAAGGAAAAGCACATCGCGCCCATCGAGGAGGCGATCCAAGTGGAAGAGGACGCGTTCTCGATCCGCGTCGACGGCATCTACAAAAGCTGGATCGCCAATCTGCCCTCCCTGCGCCGGATCGTGATCGAGGAGCGGTGGAAATTCGCCGGGATCGAGATCCTCGAATATGGCAGCCAAACACCCAAGTCCGAACCGATCGAGTAGCCTTTCGACCGGCGGGGACAGACTCCGAACCCATTGAGAGACTTCCGTCTTCGATCGGGCGGGGCGGCAAAATGCGTACTCCATCGTGATTCCTCTGTCCACCATGGGTTGGGCGAAAAGCTGCACGCAACCGCGTAGCGGTTGATTGTCAGTTTCATCGGCCCGAATTCGATATGAGCACTTTTTTCGGGGTTAGGTCTGGAATTGGGAGCCCAAATCTGTAAATTGTCAATCTTTTGCGACCTTGCATAAAAAGTTACAAACCGCTGCAGACCGCTTCCAAGGTCCGGTCACCTGCCGGACGCGCACAGGGTGCTGCTCATGAACGCACACGATTTCTCTGTGGGAAGCAAAAAAGGTCTGACCGCAGAACGTGACCGCTCAGTTTGGAGAAGAAAAATGGCGAAGTATGTTTATTCATTCGGCGGCGGTAAAGCCGAAGGCAATGCGAAAATGAAGGAGCTTCTCGGCGGTAAGGGCGCCAACCTCGCCGAGATGGCCGGTATGGGAATTCCGGTCCCGCCCGGTTACACGATCACCACGGAAGTGTGCACCTATTTCAACCAGCACAAACGGCGCTACCCGGCACGTCTCGAGGCGGACCTCAGAAAAGCCATGGCGCGGACCGAGAAGGTCATGGGAACCAAGTTCGGCGATCCGACCAAACCCCTTCTCGTCTCTGTCCGCTCCGGTGCGCGGATCAGCATGCCGGGCATGATGGAAACGGTGCTCAACATCGGACTCACCGAGAAGACCGCAAAGGGCCTGATCGAACGGACCGGTAACGAGCGCTTCGTGTGGGACGCCTACCGTCGCCTGATCACCATGTACGCCGATGTGGTCATGGAAAAGGCCGCGGGCCGCGATCCGGCCGGGGGGCTCGGCATCCGCGTGCTCATGGAGCACGAGATGGACGCGATGAAACGCGCCCGCGGCGTGGAGCAGGACACCGACCTCAATGCCGAGGATCTGAAAGAGCTCGTCAAGATCTTCAAGGGCCTCGTCAAGAAGCACATGAAGAAAACCTTTCCCGATGATCCCTGGAAGCAGCTCATGGGCGGTATCGGCGCCGTGTTCCAGTCCTGGGACGGCAAGCGCGCCGTGTCATACCGCGAGATCGAGGGAATCCCCGATGACTGGGGCACAGCGGTCAACGTGCAGGCCATGGTTTTTGGCAACACGGGCGCCAAGAGCGCCACGGGCGTGGCGTTCACCCGCAACCCGGCCACGGGCGAAAACGTCTTCTTCGGCGAGTGGCTGCCCAATGCCCAGGGCGAGGACGTGGTCGCCGGCATCCGTACCCCGCTGCCGATCAACAAGGCAGGCAAGACGAGCGCCACGCGCAAGCTCAAGAGCCTCGAGGAAGCGATGCCCCTTCTCTACAAGGAACTCGACAAGATCCAGAAGAAGCTCGAGTACCACTACCGCGACATGCAGGATATCGAGTTCACCATCGAGGAAGGCAAGCTCTGGATGCTCCAGACCCGCAACGGCAAGCGCACGAGCGCGGCCGCGATCCGCATGGCGACGGAGATGTACAAGCAGAGGTGGATCACCAAGGACACGGCCGTGACCCGCGTCAAGCCGGAGCAGCTCGACGAACTCCTCCACCCCACCGTCGATCCCGTTGCCGAGAAGAAGGTTCGGCCCCTGGCCAAGGGCCTTCCGGCCGGCCCCGGCGGCGGCTCGGGCATGATCTACTTCACGGCGGACGACGCCGAGAAAGCGGCCCAGGAAGGCAAGCACGTCGTGCTCGTTCGCGACGAGACCTCCCCCGAAGACGTGCACGGCATGCGCGTGGCCGACGCGATCCTCACGGCCAAAGGCGGCATGACGAGCCATGCGGCCCTCGTGGCGCGCGGCTGGGGCAAGTGCTGCATCGTCGGCTGCTCGGCGCTCAACATCAACCTGAGGAGCAAGGTGGTCAAGGTGGGCGGCAAGGCGCTCGGCGAGGGCGACTGGATCACGCTCAACGGCACGAAGGGCCTCGTCTACGAGGGCCAGCTGGCGCTCAAGGAGCCCGATCTCGAGAAGGACAAGAACTACGCCACGCTCATGAAGCTCGCGGACTCTGTCCGCGTCCTCGGTATCCGCACCAACGCCGATCAGCCGGCTGATGCGGCGCGCGCGCGCACCTTCGGCGCAAAGGGCATCGGCCTCTGCCGCACTGAGCACATGTTTTTCGGTCCCGACCGGATCATGGCCGTGCGCGAGATGATCGTGGCTGACAGCCAGACCGCGCGGCGCAAGGCGCTCGGCAAGCTTCTGCCCCTGCAGAGGAAGGACTTCTACGGAATCCTCAAGGCGATGAAGGACCTGCCCGTCACGATCAGGCTGCTCGATCCGCCTCTCCACGAGTTCCTCGTCATGGAAGAGGACGAGACCCAGGAACTTGCTGCCGAACTCAAGATTCCCCTCGGCGCCCTCAAGGCGCGCATCAGGTCGCTCCACGAACTCAACCCCATGCTGGGTCATCGCGGTTGCCGTCTCGGCATCGCCTATCCCGAGATCACCGAGATGCAGGCCAGAGCGATTGCCGAGGCTGCCGCACGGCTCACCAAGGCGGGCACCAAGGTCTATCCCGAGATCATGATTCCTCTCGTCGGCACCGCGGCCGAGTTCCGCCACCAGGCCTCGATCGTACACGAGCAGGTGAAGGAAGTCATGAAGAAGAAGAAGGTGAAGTTCACCTACAAGGTGGGCACCATGATCGAGATCCCGCGCGCAGCCCTGACAGCGGACGAGATCGGCGCTGACGCGGACTTCTTCTCCTTCGGCACGAACGATCTGACGCAGACCACTTTCGGCTATTCGCGCGACGACATCGGCGGATTCCTGCCCAAGTATCTCGACAAGGGCATCCTGCCCGCCGATCCTTTCCAGACGATCGATCAGAGCGGCGTGGGCAAGCTGGTCCACATGGGTGTCCAGAAGGGCCGGAAGGTCAAACCTCGCCTCAAGATCGGCATCTGCGGCGAGCACGGCGGCGAACCCCAGTCGATCGCCTTCTGCCACAAGCTCGGCCTCGACTACGTGTCCTGCTCACCCTTCCGCGTGCCGGTCGCGCGCCTCGCTGCCGCTCACGCGGCCGTTAAAGCCAAAGGCGTCAAGAAAACCGCCCGGAAGTGCAAGAAGTAATCAAACACGATGATTCAAAAGCCGAGTCGCTGGGAGGCCACCCTGCCCCAGCGACTCGTTTTTTTTGGAGAGAAAGACGGAGCGGAAGGCTCTCTCTTCCCAAATACCGCCGAGGAGATCGAGCCGGTGATCGCTACCAGCGCCGGTTCCTAAAACGCCCGCTCTCCCCGATCGAGCAGGCCTTGGTTCGCTGATCCGAGCACCGGGTATCCGAATGCTCCGAGATCGACACCCAGGATTTCGGCCAGTTCCGTGTTGCTCGCCCCATAGCGCTCGCCGATCAACCTGCGAAGGTCCTTTCCCAGTAAAGAGCTCTTCCGGTCCCGCTTCTTGATGAACTCCGGGTGATCGATCCATCGTCCGACAGTACGCATCACACGGTAGAGAAAAGGGATGTGCAGGACAACACGCCGGTTGATGGGAAACTGGTCGTAGAATCGATTTGCGATTCGCGCGAGGGGCAGACTATATCGGGTCATTCTGTCGTTTGCCGACCGATGGGTGTCTGACGTCTCGACCTGATGGTAAGGCATACCGAGACGTGAATAGAATCTCCTCATGAATGCCGGGGTGTCCGATTTCATGTCTTCCTGGAGAAAAACGAAGAGCCGCTCACGGCCGAAGAGAGAGAGATAGTACTGGATCAGCTTGGTGTAGTCGAAGTGCTCGAAATCGAAGAGCGGAAACCTGTAGCGGCATCCATTGTTGAAAAGGAACCGTCTGATCCCGAGAGAACCACCTCGCTTGACATACTGGCGGTAGGTCGACTCGATGAGGTCGAATTGATTGCGGATGAATAGACCGATTCGAGCGTCGGGAAGAACAGCAGCAAACCTGTCGGCAACCTCTTTGGCCAGAAAACCGCCATTGCCGCCGGACAATATATTGCCCGAAAGCTCTTCTTCCGAGATCACGATCCAGTCCTGCTGCGGTCCGCGCTGGCTGGTTGCTTTGGCAAACCAAGCGGCAGCGATTGCCCTGTCGAAGTGGAGGGAGCCGACGTCCAGAAATACCTTTCTGATCTCCTTGCGGTTCAGTAATAAGACATTTGGATGGTTTTTAAACACCACCCGCTGGAGAAATGTGGAGCCTGTTTTTTGGTAACCGATGTGAATGAGGAGGTTCACGCGTTAGTAGACTCCAGGATTTCTCAATCCACAGGACTATTGCTTCGGCGGCTCGATTCTAATATATAGGATATCAACAGCTACAACCACTCTCCGTTGGTACGATTTCGATAAGTCTCGGGTTCAGAGAGATCGGCTGAAAAATGCGAGGTAGAAGTTATTGGAAGCTCTTTCGCAGGATCGCAAGTGCCTGGATCCGCCGCGACTTCTCGGAACTGACGATCCAGAAGCGCCTTTTGGGAATGCGCCTTCTGATGGGCGAAGCCGAAAACGTCACATTCCGTCGAAACAACCTCTTGTGGACAACGCCCGTTTCGGACAGAGACATTTCTCGGAGTCTCTTCGTGCAGGGCGAGCATCAGGGGAGAGATGTGGCCAACCTGAAGGAATGGCTCATTCCGAGGAGTTATCTGGACGATTCCAAGCAGTGGATCATAGATATCGGAGCCAACATCGGGACTCCGAGCATTCCGTTGGCTCTCGTCACGGGAAAGAAAGTCCTGGCCGTCGAACCGTCTCCCATAAATTACGCGCTCCTGCATCGAAACGTGGAGCAGAACGGTCTTTGCGACCGGATCGTCTGCGCGCAATATGCCATCTCCGATGAAAGCGGCGAAGTCACGCTCATCATTCACGATTACGGAGGGAGGAACGAAGTCCAATCCTCGAGCGGCGAACAAGGATTTGGACAGGTCGAAGAGAGCTTCGAAAAAGTGGGAATTCCTTCGCGGAGGCTCGACGACCTTCTTGCTGAAAAGGAGATCTCTTCCGACGATGTCGCACTTGTCTGGAGCGATACGCAAGGGTTCGAACGGCAGGTGATCGCCTCGGCTCAGAGTTTGTGGAATGCTGGCGTGCCTCTTCTCTGTGAGCTTTGGCCACAGGGTTTATCCGTTCACGGTGGACTGGAAGCTTTCGTGTCATTGGTCGAAGAAAAGTTCAAGGCATTCGTTCTGACCACAGAATTGGACTCTCACGGCGCTCGGACTCCCACCAGACAGATCAGTGATTTGAAAATCGTTTTGGATGGATTGACTGGTAAGAAACACACTGATGCCATCTTTCTGCCGCAGTAAAAGGAAACGGCGTTTCTGTGCCATACTGGACACCGAACGCTGAGTTCGAACATAAAAAAAGAACCCGGGTGAAAACCGGGTTCTTTTTTTGTGATGTTTCTGTGAAATCAGTCTACAACGGAGATACGATTGCCGCCTTGCTCCTTTGCGTCGTTCAAGCCACGGATAGCCATGTTGAGGAAATCCTCCACCGACTTGATGCTCCCCCTGGGACAGGAGGAGATACCCATGGAAATCCTCAACGAAACGCTCACCGCGGCATCAGCCACCTCGAAGGGACGTTCGAGGATGTTATTGAAAACGCGATCCGCCATGACCTGCGCTCCGTCCAGATCTGTGGACGGCAGGAGGAGCAGGAATCGCGACTCGCCGATCCGGCCGACGATATCGATGTCGCGCGACTCGCAGAGGAGTACGGAGCCGACCTCGACGAGGATCTCCTTGATGGCGCCCTTGCCGTGTTGCTGGTAGACGTCCCTGAAATTATCGAGGTCGAGAATGACGAGCGAAAGTGGGGTACCATAACGGCGCGATTTCTTGAACTCCTCCTCCATCTTGAGATTGATGTAGGCCTTGTTGCAGAGCCCGGTCAACGGATCGGTGATTCGCGCGACCAGTCCGTCAGGTCTGATCGGGGCACCTTCGCGGACCAGGGCGTTGACCAGCTTCTGGCCCCTGTCCTTCGTGACCGAGAGCGCCTTCCCAGTGCAATCCATGTCCTCGAAGGGATAGTTGATCAACTCTTCTACCTTTTTCCCGTCGAGAGGATATTCGACGATATCGTCGGCTCCCACGTAACGTCCCCGTCCGCGGCTGTAGGCATCCTCCCGATCGGCCATGAGTACAACGGGACGGTAATTCTCCCCTGAAAGAGCCTTTACTTCCCTGCAGATTTCAAACCCGTTGATACCGGACATGAGTACATCGACGATCACGAGGTCCGGAGTCTGCTCGGTGGCGAGACGGACGATTTCCTCGCCATCGGACGACGCATAAACCGTCAGGCCTGCATCGGTCAGCAAGGTCTTCAGACTGGCTAGTTTCTTCTGATCGTAATGGCCGAGTACCGCAGTCTTGACAGGAGCCATGGTTTCCTCCGGGTGAAACAATTTGAAGAGAAAAAGAGAAATCCGAAGAGTTACGTATTGTTTATCGGCACAAAAGGAAAATCACTTCAAACGAATTTAGAGATTTTGCCGGCTTTCGCCCCGCCATCACCCTTTTGCCGCAGACTTTTACGCGATCTCCAATCGATGTGCGATTTGGCGTTTTCGTGCGTATTGCAATCCTTGCACGATTTGCAGTCCTTGCACGATTTGCAATCCTTGCACGATTTGCAATCCTTGCTCGGTTTGCGGATTATGCACTGATAGCCAAAATCAAACCGCCGTCGATATATCAGAACATCAAGATGCCAGTTGATCCATCAATTCTTCTGAAATCTCGAAGTTCGAGTATACATTCTGGACATCGTCATGGTCGTCCAGTTCTTCCATCAGCGAGAGAACCTTGCGCGCCGTGTCCAGGTCGAGCGAAATCGTGGTGTTGGGGATCATGGTAATTTCGGAGGTCTCCACCTTGATTCCGTCGCAGTTCTCGAGCCCCTCCTTGACAACGGCGAAGTCGGTATGTTCGGACAATATGAGGAATTTGTCCCCTTCTTCCTGAAGATCCTCGGCGCCGATATCGAGGACCTGTTCCATGAGCCAGTTCTCGTCGAGCGGTTTCCCGTCCGGATCGGAAACGAGGAAGGAAGCTTTCTTCTGAAACATCCAGCCCACGGAGCCGCTTTCGCCCATGTTGCCGCCCCGTTTCTCGAATATCTTGCGGATCTCGGGCGCGGTTCGGTTCCGGTTGTCGGTGAGCGCCTCGATCATGACGGCGATCCCGCCAGGATAGAAACCCTCGTACATCAACTCGACAAAATCGCTCCCTTCGAGTTCACCGCTCCCTTTTTTGACGGCCCTCTCGATGTTGTCCTTGGGCATGTTGTCCGCCTTGGCCTTCTCGATGGCGTACTTGAGCCTCAAGTTCATGTCAGGATCGGACCCGCCCAGTCTGGCCGCGGTGATGATGGCCTTGGCGTGCTTGGAGAATATCTTGCCACGCTTGGCGTCCTGGGCGCCCTTTCGGTGCTTGATGCCGGCCCAATGGGAATGACCTGCCATAATGTACCCCCAAATCGATGTCAGACAGTTTTCCGTTCACCGATATATTGCCTTCTGAGAAGGATTTCGTCAACCTTCCGCGATCGTCCAAACCCCGTGAACCGAGGTTTGGAGACGGAAAAGAAAAAACCCGAGACAGGACAATGATCCTCGTCTCGGGTTTTGAATTCGGCTGCGACTCTCCGCAGTCGACTGCGACTCTCCGCAGTTCGGCTGCGACTCTCCGCAGTCCGCTGCGACTCTTTGCAGTCGCGGGGCGGATCTTAACGCTTGGAGAACTGGAACCGCTTGCGTGCGCCGGCCATACCGTATTTCTTGCGCTCTTTCATACGCGGATCGCGAGTCAGGAGGCCCTGCTCCCTGAGCACTTCTTCGTGAACCTGATCGTAGGTCTTCAGAGCGCGCGCAATACCGAGCTTCATGGCTCCCGATTGACCGGTCGGGCCGCCGCCGTTCACGCTCGCGTAGATATCGAACTTGTCCGTTGTTTCGGTCATTTTGAGGGGCGCAGTCACGTCGAGCTGATGCTGCAGCACGGTAAAATACTGCTCGAACGCCTTGCCGTTAACGATGATGTTCCCCGATCCCTCGCAGAAGCGAACGCGAGCGACCGATGTCTTTCTTCTTCCCGTGCCCCAGTAAAATTCTTTCTCAGCCAAGTTGGACTCCTTTGTCAGATCTCAAGTGCCACGGGATTCTGGGCCGCGTGGGGATGTTCCGAGCCGGCGTATATTTTCAACCGGGAAAGCATCTTGCGACCGAGTTTGGTTTTCGGCAACATCCGGCGAACAGCCAGCTTGACCACCCTGTCGGGATGCTTTTCCAGGTATCGCCTCAACACGACCTCTTTCAGGCCGCCGATGTAACCCGAGTGCCAGCGCACAACGCGCTTGTCGAGCTTGTCACCGGTGATCTTGACTTTCGACGCATTGGTGACCACCACAAAATCGCCCGTGAGAACATGAGGCGTGTAGGTGGGTTTGTGCTTTCCCTGGAGAACCATGGCGA
>CAZUHB010000001.1:0-17918 GCA_964620445.1 uncultured Phycisphaerales bacterium | reverse complement strand
GTGAGAACATGAGGCGTGTAGGTGGGTTTGTGCTTTCCCTGGAGAACCATGGCGATTTTCGTCGCCATCCGCCCGAGGACCTGATCAGTGGCATCGATCACGCACCACTCGGACTCGATCTCGCCAGTTTTGGCCATGAAGCTCTTCATCTCTATGCTCCAGACTCGATTGCGGTAAGTCTTTTAGAGAAATCTCTTAAGACCGCTCGCCAGGCGGTGTTCCCTCAGAGGTTTCCAGAGAGGACGGCGCCCGCATTCGTTCCATTTTTCGTATGATAAAAAGGTCGATACTCTAAACCGATCCGCTCAATCTGTCAAATCCTTTATTGCCGGATTTCACAGGATGTTGAGAAAAAAAAAGCCGGCGCAGCCAGAAGATACCATCTTCCGCCCAACGGAGCGGCTCGGGAGTCGGAATCGAGCGCGGTCGGGGCCGATCAGAATCGCTCTACCTGGGATCCGGGCGACGCCATATCGTTGTAACTCACTTAATTCTTATCAGTTAAATTGTCTGCTCGAAGAGTGTACGTCGGCTGTTGGAAGGTCAGAGTCACCTCGGCCACACCCTCCAGGCCAGGTTCGATTTTGAGGATCTTCGCCAGATTTCTGGTTTTTTCCTCCGGCGTAGGGTCGATACCGCGGTATTCACCGTGACGCGATGACCGTCCCCACAGAATGCGCACGCCCCTCTTCGTGATCAGTACCACGTCATCGGACTGCTTCCGTCCGTAGCCGGACACATCGATCAGGGTCACGTCCAGTGCACCCTTCGGAAGATTCCGGACCATCTGGAGAACCTCGGCAGCCACGGCAGCGCCTTCGGTCAAAGCCTCGTCCGGGTATACGGACCCGAGCCGCGGCGGAGCGATCAGGCTCATTCCCTGGATCTGCGCAAGGCCGACATGATCTATCCCCGTTGTTCTGCCTGCACGGAAGACGTCGATGACCACGCCGCGCGCGTCGACATAGTATCCGTTGTTGCGCCGATAGAAGACCGCTGCCGGCTGTCTCAGCCGGAGACGGATTTTCACCTGGGCAGGGAAGACCCGCTCCACTGCGACGACCTCGTCCACCCATGTGCTTCCCTGTTCGATCTTGTGCCGCAGCAGCCTGATGAAAGCATCGTTGAAAATCGACTCGTTCGGCAAACCGTCGACAGTGCGCTTGATGTCGGCCATCACGTCCCTGCCCGGCCCGGTCGACATGCCGAGCCAGTCGGGACGGCCCGTGCAGCGCACCACGGAAGGATCAACCCGATAGGTGGGAATGGTCCTGGCCCTGTTCAGGATCCAACTCACCATCAACCACGCGATCAGGAGGAAAAGAAAGAGAGAGACGAGTCCCATGATCCGGGGCGGAACGCCGTCGAAGAACCGGATCGGAACAAGAATCCATTCTCCCAGGCGATTCGGGCTCCCCCTTGCTTTTTTGCGACTGGAGCGCCTCTTTGGCTGTCTCATCTTTTCTTACACGAATCTCACTGGAAAAAGGGTGTCATCCCGGCTACCGCCTCGGACCGACCGGAGTGACACCCTCTTTGACCCCATCCGCGGGCTGACCCGCCCGCGGATCGACATTCCCACTGGCTCGCCAGCCGTTAGCTGACGCGAGTCTGGGTCACCCTGGGCTGCTGTTCGACGATGGTCTTCTTCTCGTCCTTTGCAGGGCGATAGGACGATTCGAAATCCTCGACAAAGATCTCCATGGTGGCTGTCACCGACTCGAGCAGAGCCCTGTCGACTGTCACCGTGGCATTTCCCTTGTTGGCGACGAGAAGACGATTGAGGTGGCCGATACCCAGGCGGACCGGGTGAAGGCGACGATCCGTAAAAGCAGACAGATCAACGTTCTTTTTGTCCATCATGACCATGATGTCTCTCCCTAAAAATCATTCCTCAACATTGATATTAAAATGATCAACCGCGTTTCTGGCTGTTTGACCGCAACCGGAGCACTCACCTATAACAGATCGGTGCGATGACTTCAAGGCGCCGATTCTCTTATCCTCCGGGCCGTTCGCGCCGGAACCGGCCGGTCGCGATCGGGCCGAACGGTCCGATTTCACTGCGAATCATTTTTTAGTCCGGCTGAAAAGTTTGAATCGGGCTGGCCGCCCTCTTAGGATGTGCAACCGCGTCGCTCTTTTCGGGCAACCAAACTCACGAGGACAAGACCTTGGCGAGAAAGAAGAAGCGAAAGGCGAAGATCGATCGAAGCGGTTCTCCCGACACGCCTCTCGAACCGCGCCGCTATCGGGGCTTCGACCTGAACCAGTTCCAGCTCGAGGCTGTGAACGCGATCGATCAGGGCCGTTCGGTGCTCGTCTCCGCCCCCACGGGAGCGGGCAAGACTTTGATCGCCGAGTACGCCGTGGACAAGGCTCTCGCCGGCGGGACGCGCGCCATCTACACCGCCCCGATCAAGGCGCTCTCCAATCAGAAATACCGGGATTTTCGCGAACAGCTCGGCGATGACGTGGGGATCATGACGGGCGACCTCACACTCAATCCGAGCGCCCCCCTGATGATCATGACCACGGAGATCTTCAGAAACACCATATTCGAGAGGACGATCGAGCTGGACAGCCTGGAGTTCGTGATCTTCGACGAGATCCATTTCATGGACGACATGGAGCGGGGAACGGTCTGGGAGGAGAGCATCATCTTCGCGCCGAAACATATCCGCTTCGTCTGCCTCTCGGCCACGATCGCCAACCTGACAGAGTTCGGCAAGTGGATCTCCCTCGTCCGCGACGAATCGGTCGAGGTGATCCGGAGCACGGTGCGCCCCGTGCCTCTCACCCACTACCTGTTCTTTCCCGACTTCGGGCCGAAGCGCTCCGACAAGGTCAAGACCTTTCCCACCCGAGCGCGCTCCCGCGGGCGCGGGCGATCGCGCTCGCAGGGCGGCCGCGGCGGGCCGAACCGCAAGCGTCACCGCATCGACCGCGATTCGCTGCTCGATCGGCTTCAGCGGGAAGAGAAGCTGCCCTTGCTCTACTTCTGCTTCAGCCGCAAGGAGTGCGAGACGCGGGCGCGCCATAACCGGACGCGCCGCTTGCTCCTCCCCGAGGAGCGCGACGAGATGGATGCTCTTTTCAGGAAGATCTGCGAGCGTTATGGAATGATCGCGGACGAAACGCTCGAGGAGCTCCGCAGCCTGGCGCTGCGCGGCGTGGGCTATCACCACGCCGGGCTCCTCCCCCAGCACAAGGAAATCGTGGAACAGCTCTTCACATCGGGCCTGCTCAAGCTGCTCTTCACGACCGAAACCTTTGCTCTCGGAATCAACATGCCGGCGCGCACGGTGATCTTCAGCTCGTTGCGCAAGTTCGACGGTATCGGCTTCGACACGCTCTCCACGCGCCAGTACCAGCAGATGGCGGGCCGCGCGGGGAGGCAGGGGATCGACGATGACGGCCTCGTCTACTCGATCGTGGAAGACAAGCGGGTCACGCCCAAGGATGTACGCAAGCTCACCTCCAACGATGTGGAGCCGATCCGCAGCCGGTTCAACCTCTCCTACAACACGCTGATCAACCTTCACGCCCACCTGGGCAAGGAGATCTTCACCGCCTGGGAGAGGTCTTTCAACAACTTCCAGTGGACGCGCATGAGCCGCAAGAAGAAGGAGCGGAATCGCGAGCGGCAGCTCAGCCAGATCCGGAAGAAGCTCGGTTTCCTCGAGCGGCTCGAGTACATCCGCGACGAGAAAGTGACCGAAAGAGGGCGCGTGGCATCGCTGATCAACGGCTACGAGATCCAGGCCACGGAGCTCTTCTTCGCCGGACTCCTGAACGAGATGGACGAGGTGCAGATCAACGTGATACTCGGATCGATCATCTACGAGGGCCGCAAGGGGGACGTTTTCGTACCGATCGATTCCAGGGTCATCGGGCACTTCGCCGAAAATGTGGATCGCATCGTGAACGATGCGGTGCAGCTGGAGCGCTCACTCGGCATCCAGCCGTCGGTCCGAATGCCGGACTTCCGGATCGCCAGCGCCATGGCCGCGTGGTGCCGCGGCAAGTCTTTCCCCGATCTCGAGGAATACACGAACGCGTCGCGCGGCGACTTGGTCCGCAACTTCCGGCTCGTGATCCAGCTGCTCAAGATGATCCGCAAGGCGATGCCGTCCGATCCCGACCTGGCCCGGAAGCTCAACTACTGCATTGACATCGTCAACCGGGATGAGGTCGACGCGCTCCGCCAACTCCAGGCGTGAGATATTCGAGCGAAAAATCAGCTCAGCAAACGGCCCAACAGCCCCTTGCGCGATTCGATCGCCCCCTGCGGGCAGAGCTCCTGGCAGCAGTAGCACCTGATACAGTTCGCGTGATCGATCTCCACACCCCTGTCTGTGAGCGTCATGACCTGAGGGGGGCAGACAGCCACGCAATCGCCGCACAGGACGCACTTTTCCTTGATCGCCGCGGGCTTGGCCGTGGCCTGGGTGCGCAGCCATTCGCGCAGGAAGGGGATCTTCTGGCAGAAAACGGGCAGAGGAAGGGCCGCCGGTTGAGAGTCGGAGAGTTTCCAGCGCGCGGGTTTCACCTCTTCCACCGACGCGCCCACCACCTCGGCCTCCTTCCATGCGCTGTCGCCGGCCGCGGCGGCGGCCGCCAGCGTATGCAGATCGTTCCTTTCGAGGCCGAAAATGTCCATGAGAACGGCATCGACCGCCGAGGGATCAGCGCCGGCCGCAAGGAATCGGGTGGGATTCGGATCACCCGCCGTTGGGCCTTCGCCGTCCATCGACACGATGGCGTCCACGATCGACAGGGCCGGTTTCACGGCGCGGCAGATCTCGTGGAGCACGCTGCCGAAAAGCGCCTTGTCCTTGCCCGCCCGCAGGTGCCACTGGAATTTCTGGAGTCCGACCACGGCGCCGAAGAGATTCTTGACCGCCATGGTCATGAGCATCATTCCATGGGTCTTGAGCTTGGGAACGTTGATCACCACGTCCGCGTCGAGGAGTTCGGCTGCCAGCGTGAGCCGCGCGCAGACTCCCTTTCGCGCCGAGCCCTCCGGCCGGCGCCCGTCCTCCCCGGGGCGATCGAGAGCGATCTCGCGGGGCGTGAATTCGACCCAGTCGATGCCGAGATCGGCCATGACCGGATCGTAGCCGGCCACAGCGCCCGCGCGACGCGCCGAACCCTTGCCCGGCGAATCTCCCACCGTCACCCGCCCGCCGCAGTCGAGAGCGAGCCGGCACACGCTGCGCACGACCTCGGGGTGCGTGGTCGCCGCCATGCGGGCCGGCTTCGGCAGGATGAGATTCGGCTTGACGATCACCCTGTCGCCGGGTTTGACAAAACCGGCCATACCGCCGAGCGGTTCGAGAACCTTCCGAACAGCGGCGTGCACGGCTTTCGGATCGTAGGACTCCTCGGTCACGAGCGAGACTCTGGGCGGGCGCGTCATCAGGTGGTTCCCTTTTGCAGGAAGCGGATCAGAACGCGGCTGATCCTCTCGGCAGCGGTGTCGAGGTTTCGGCGGAAGGCCGCCTCGGCCTCCTTGTCGGCCCGGTCGGTGATCGCCTTGACGATCCCCAGGGGTAGGCTGTTCGTCCGGGCGGCCAGAGCCACGGCGGCTGCTTCCATGTCCACGGCGAGCGCTTTCCAGGTCTGCTCCACCACGGCCCGATCACGTTCATCCAGAATGGGGCGATCGCGCGTGATCAGGCCACCGCAATGGACCTCCGTCCCGGGAGCCTCTTCGCCGCACGCTTCGAGGAGCGCTGACCTGAGAGATTGATCGGTCTCGATCCACGATGGAATCAGAGGCCCCGTGTCGATGGCCACGACCCTGTCGGCCACGATCAGATCGCCCGGCCCGAGCCGCGGCGACAGGCTCCCCGCCGTGCCGATGAGCAGGAGACACTCGGGACGGTACCGGTCGATCACTGCCTGGCACGCCAGCGCCGCGGGCACCTTGCCGATCCCCGTGATCGCGACCACGATTTCCCGGCCCTCGCACTCACCGCGGGTGACGCTCGCTGGACCGGCCGATTCGAGGGTGCTCGCGAGTCCCGCCGTGCGGATCAGTTGAGCGGCCTCTTTCTTCAATGCAGAGAAGATCGCGATTGTCATTTGCCCAGGTACCCGCCTTTCCGGAGCGTCTCTGACAGGTCGTTCACCTTCCCGGGCGAACTCCCGCTCATGATCTTGGCCACCCACCGACCGATCATGTCTCCCTCGAGATTGACGCGGCCGCCCTTCGACGCATGTTTCAAGGTCGTGGCCTCGAGGGTGTGGGGAATGACCGCCACCTCGAAACCGCGCGCCGACAGGGACGCGATGGTCAAGCTGATGCCGTCGATCGCGACGGAACCCTTTTCCACAAGATAGCGCATCACCGCGGGTGGAGCGTCGATCGCCAGGCGCACCTCGCCCGACGATTTGCGGATCGAACGGATCCGCCCCACGCCGTCCACGTGACCGGAAACGAGATGTCCGCCAAGACGGTCGCTCAGACGTAACGCCAGTTCAACATTAACCTTACTACCAGGGCGCAAACCGGACAGCGTGGTCCGGTCCACTGTCTCTCGCACCACGTCGAAGCAGGCTGTCCCCTGATCGATCCGGGTCGCGGTGAGGCAGACGCCGGAAACCATCACCGAATCACCGATGGCGATCTCCTCGGTCAATTTACCTAACTGCAGTTTGAGTCTGATTTTGCCGCCGGCAGGCTCCACGCCGTCCACCTGCCCGACCATTTGCACGAGTCCTGTGAACATTTTCGGCTTGGCCTCCCGTATTCAGCATGTTCCAATCGCTCAGCTTGTTCCAGAGTTAGCATATCGCACCGGCGGGGTAAAAAAACTTCTTTTTACCTTGATTTGAATTTCCCGCATTTTATGATATCGGATTTTCGTAAGTCCGTTAAAGAGTTGCACAAAGGGCACCACAACTCCCGCAGAAAAGTGGCCGATCGCAGGGATGATTATTCATATCCTGACCTTGTTTCCGAGCCTCTTCGAACCCTTTCTCAGGGAGAGTATCGTGGGCAGTGCAGTCTCTCGCAGACTGATCGATGTACGCCTTGTCAATTTTCGCGACTTTGCGCCCGGACCGCACAATGTCGTGGATGACCGCCCCTTCGGCGGCGGCCCCGGAATGGTTCTCAAACCGGAGCCGATCGTCGACGCGGTGGAGGACGTGCTTGCCAAGACTCGGGGCAGTGATGTTCCGGGAAACGTCAAGCTCATCCTTCTCACACCGCAGGGGCAGCGGCTCGATCAACCCAAGGCGGTCAGCCTGGCCAAGGAAGACCACCTTCTTCTGCTCTGCGGGCGTTACGAAGGCTTTGACGAACGGATTCGCGAGGTCCTGCCCTGGGACGAAGTGTCGATCGGCGACTACGTCCTTTCCGGCGGGGAAGTGGCGGCCATGTGCCTGATCGAGTCGGTGGTGCGGCTCATCCCGGGCACGTTGGGCCACAAGGATTCAGCGTGGGACGACTCGTTCTCGGGAAACCGGCTCGAGTTTCCCCAGTACACGAGACCGAGAACATTCCGGGGCTTGAGCGTTCCGGAAATTCTCTTGTCGGGCGACCACAAGAAGATCGAAGAGTGGCGCACCGAGATGTCACTCCGTCGCACGGAACGGAGACGACCGGATTTGAATCACAAGGATTGAGTCTAGAGCAGGAGTAGAGAAGTGGACATTATCCAGGACATAGAGAAGAAGTATCGCAAAGAAGAACTGCCCGACTTCAAGGTGGGCGACACGGTCGAAGTGGAGGTCACCATTGTCGAGGGAGAGAAGGAACGCATCCAGATCTTCACCGGCACGGTCATCTCCATCAAGGGTCGCGGGATCGGAAGGGTCTTCACCGTTCGGCGCATCGTGCAGGGCGAGGGAGTGGAACGCACCTTTCCTTTCCACTCTCCCAAGGTCGGCAACGTGCGCGTCAAGAAGACCGGTGTCGTGCGTAGAGCCAAGCTCTACTACCTCAGGGATCGGACGGGCAAGGGTACGCGCATCAAAGAGATGACCGGATCCCGCCTGGCAAAGAGGAAGAAACGGAACGCCGAGCGCGAAGAAGCCAAGGCCAAGGCGATTGCCGAGGCAGAAGCCAAGGCCGCGGCTGAAGCGGCAGCGGCTGAAGCTGCAGCGGCGGAAGCGGCGGCGGCCGAATCCAAGGCGGCTGATCCCGACACAACGGAGACACCCGAAAAGGAAGAGCAGTAAGAGTGGCTCTTTCGGCGCGTGCTCGCAGGCTTGGTTGCCGATACGACACCCAAGAAACCTGTACCTGGGGCCGCGCTCCGGATATCGCCGCGGAATGCTTGACACCGCGGCTTTAGCACTCATACGTTCCATCAGTCCGCTCCGAGCAGCACATGGAGATTGTTAAAAAATGGTTCAGAATCTGAACACCAAGATTGCCCTTATCCTGGTCGCCATCATTGCGGCCATCTACGTCATCTTCTTTTACAAGGGAGGCATCACCGACGGAAACGTGACCCTCGGACTCGATCTGAGCGGCGGTTCGTCCCTGCGCTACAAGCTCCCCTCCTCGGAGACAGCCACGGGCGAGGAGGATATGGAGCAAATCAGAAAAGCCACGATCGAGGTGTTCAGGAAAAGGATCGACTCGGTGGGACTCAAGGAGATCCCCATCTTCGGTCAGGGTGATGACGAGATCCTCATCGAGCTTCCGGGCATGTCCGAAATCGAGGTGGAGAGCATCATTCAGATCATCCAGACCCAGGGTAACCTGGAGTGGTTGCTGGATGCCGAGGACGAGACGGACACGGACAATCCGGACAACAGCCTCTTCGTCGAAGAGGAGCTGAAAGCGCTCGCCGCTTTCCTCGAGAAGAAAGAAGCCGACGATGGCGGCTGGACCCTCGACAGCGACCTGAGCGCCCTCGACAAGACACGCACCTACGACGAGAAGGAAGCGATATTCCGCTGGCTGCCCAACTCCAAAGCGAACCTCGAGAAATGGGGCTTTCCGCTTCCCCTGGAGGCATCCACCTTCGACGGGCTGCGCGACGGTCTCGGCGCCTCGACACCGGACGAAAACGCACAGATCGCGGGCAAGTATTTCAGCTTGGTCAAGATTTACAAAGATCCCGCATGGCGGTTCGGCGGCAGCGATTTGATCGCCGTCACGAACGAACGGGACAGATACGGAAACCCGGCGGTCGGTTTCGAATTCAAGCCGGACCGGTCGGCCGACTTTTCTGAGTTCACCGAGAGCCACCTCAAGAAGGGACTGGCCATCGTCCTCGACGGCAAGATCATCTCGGCCCCGGTCATCAAGTCGGTTCTACCCGGCGCGGGCATCATCTCCGGTCCGGAGCCCAAGGGATTCCGTGTCGGCGACAGGGACAAACTGGTCACCGTCTTGAAATCGGGTTCCATCTCGGTGAAGCCGATCCTCCTCTCGCGCCACCACATCGGTCCGACCCTCGGCCAGACCTCGATCGAGCGCGGCCAGACGGCGGCCCTCGTCGGTCTGAGTGCGGTCTTCGTTTTCATCATCGCCTACTACTTCCTCGCCGGTCTGGTGGCGAGCATCTCGCTCGCGATCAACCTCAGTCTCCTCCTGGCCGCACTCATCTTCCTCGAGGCGACGCTCACTCTGCCCGGTTTCGCCGGCATCGTGCTCACCGTGGGTATGGCCGTGGATGCCAACATCCTCATCTTCGAAAGGATCAGGGAGGAAAAAGACAAGGGCAAAACGATCGCCCAGGCCTTGAAGAACGGCTTCGAGAGAGCGTTCCTCACGATCGTGGACGCAAACGCCACCACCTTCATCACCGGCTTCATCCTCTTCTCCTTCGGCACGGGGCCGATCAAGGGATTCGCCGTGACTCTCATGATCGGTATCGTGACCAGCCTTTTCTCGGCGCTGCTCATATCGAAGGTCGTCCTGGCGATCATGCTCGAGAGGGGCCTGCAGAAACTGAACATGTTCCGCCTTCTGGGAGAGGTGAAAATCGATTTCCTCTCCATGCGGTCGAAGGCGGCCGTCGTGTCGGTCCTGGCGATCGCCGGCGGCATCGTTCTGCTCGTTCTCGTGTCCGGTTCGATTCTGGGACTCGACTTCACGGGCGGCTACAGTGCCCAGCTCGTGTGCAAACCGGGAACCACCGAAGACGAAGTGCGCTCCGATCTGGGAACGAAATTCCCGAACCTCCAGGTCATCCCCGTCGTGGGCGCGGCTTCCGGTGCGAAGGTGGGCACCGAGACGACCGCCTTCAACATCAAGATCAAGGGTGGCGACGTCGCTTCCTCGACCGAAGAGCCGTCCGAAGGAGAATCGAACAGTTCGTCCGACAGGGCCGAGATCTACCGCAAGGAGGTCGAAGCCGCTATGGGCGACAATATCGTGGGTAATCCGATCTCGGGACTCGTGCTGACTCCCAAGCCCGAAACGGAAACGACGGGGATCAATGTGGTCCTCCACTTCGTCGATCCCCCGGCAACCGACGCGCAGCTCGAATCGCTGGGCAGCGCCGATCCCGCGACCGTCTACCAGCAGAACCTGGAAAAAGCTTTCGGAGACTTCATCCAGGGCCAGGCCTTCGTCTTTTCCGACGACGGCCGCACACTGACCCTGGTCGCCGAGTACAAGAAATCGGCTACCATCGATGCCGACCGTTTCAAGAACGGTCTCGTCAAGCAGCTCAAGCTCGCACAGGAGAACGGCCTCCCCGTGGCGCTCACCGACCCCTTCCCCGTGTCGGACGAGATCAGCGGATCGGTTGGCGAGGAAATGATGAACAACGCCGTGAAGGCGATCTTCCTCGCCCTCGTGGCGATCATCGTCTACATCCGCCTGCGCTTCAAGGAGTACAAGTACGGCTTCGCCGCCTGTATCGCCCTGGTGCACGACGTGTCCATCACCATGGGGGCGATCGCCGCCGCCCACTACACCGGCCTCGTCGACATCGAGATCGACCTGCCGATCATCGCCGCCTTCATGACGATCATCGGGTACTCTCTCAACGACACGATCGTGGTCTTCGACAGGATCAGGGAAAACCTGCCGCGCATGAGCCGGCCCTTCCCCGACGTTCTCAACGTGAGCATCAACCAGACCCTGGCGCGAACGATCCTCACGTCCACGACGACGCTCATCGTTCTGTTCATTCTCTTTGCGATCAACTACGGGCAGCGGAACGTGCTCGAGGGTTTCTCCTTCGCCATGATCATCGGTGTGATCGTCGGTACCTACTCGTCGATCTTCGTGGCCAGCCCGGCCCTGCTCATGCTTCACAACCGCGAGGCAAAAACAGCGGGAAATTAGATGAGAAAGATTCTCTTCTTCGCCCTCCTTCTGGTCGTGTTCCTGTTGGCCCTGGTGGCTGACAGGAACGTGCTCCAGGAGTCGCGGACCGCCCGCTCCACGGCGATCCCGCCGGAGGTCAGGGACGACGATGTCCTCGAGATCATCCTCGGTCAACCCGACGGAGGGCGCACGCAGACACCCTCCCCACCCGGATCGATCGACGACTCCGCCCCAAAGGGGCTGGAGCCACCCGCCCCCCGAAGCGATTCCGATTCGAAGAAATCCGGATCGGGTACGGCCAAGCCCGTGCCGGCACCTCCCCCGGAGACCGACGGGCGACCACAAATGAAGAAGTACTATTACGAGGTGCAGGAAGGGGACACGCTCACCGGTATCGCCAAGAAACTCTTCGACGACGAGTCCAAGGTCCAGCAGTTGAAAGAGTGGAACGAGCTGGACAATCCCCACTACATTCAGGCAGGCCAGCGTCTCCGCTACTACAAGTAGTCCTTTCCGCGGTGCGGTTCGGCGGGATCGATTTCGGTGAGGCCGCCCCCGGTCTCAGAGGGCGCTTTCCCTGATATCGGCGTTCTCCGCCGCGGCGATCTCGTGCAGGCGGCCCAGCTCGTAACGGGGCAGGCGGAACCTGATCTGGTCGACGCTGTCATGGGTGGTCGTGTCGAGGATTTCGCTCCTGTCGGCGATGAAGGCGCGAAGCCGTCCCGAAGCGATCGACAGGCGCGCCTCGAGACAGGCGTAAGTCTTCACCAGATACTGGGAGATCCGATCGGTGAGCTCGTCGAGCCCCTCGCCGGTCCTGGCCGACGTGAGCACGTTGTGGCGCACGCTGCGGACCACCACGCTCACATCCATGAAATCGGTGACCTTGTCGGTCTTGTTGAACACGATGATCTGCGGGGTGTTGGACACGCCCAGATCTTTCAGAACACTGTTCACGGCGAGGATGTTGCGTTCCGCCGCGCCGCGGGAGCAATCGACCACGTGGAGGAGCAGATCGGCCGTGGCCGCCTCCTCGAGGGTGGCGTGGAAGGAGGCGACCAGGTGGTGCGGGAGCTTCCTGATGAAACCGACCGTGTCGGAGAGAAGAACCACCTTGTTGTCGCCGAGATCCCACTTGCGCGTGCGCGTGTCGAGCGTGGAAAAGAGGCGGTCCTCCACCTTGACGCTCGCCCCGGTGAGACGGTTGAGCAGGGTCGACTTTCCCGAGTTGGTGTAGCCGACGAGGCAGACCTTGAAGAACTTGTCGCGCGACGAGATCTCCCTCTTCTTGCGGTTCTCGAAATCCTTGAGCGTTCGCTTCAGTTCGCTGATCTTTTGCCTGATGATCCTCCTGTCGACCTCGAGCTGGGTTTCGCCCGGCCCGCGCATTCCGATACCGGATCGGATCCTGGAGAGGTGGGACCACATGTGCTTGAGCCGCGGCAGGGCGTACTCGAGCTGGGCAAGCTCGATCTGCTTGCGCGCCTGGAGCGTGCGTGCGCCGGCGGCGAAGATGTCCATGATCAGCTGGCTGCGATCGACGACGCGCAGTTCGGTGATGCGTTCGATATTGCGCGCCTGCGCCGGGGAAAGGTCGTTGTCCATGATGATGAGCGCCGCACCGGCCTGGTGCGCGAGCTGGGCGAGTTCGAGAGCTTTCCCCTTGCCGAGAAAGGTGGTCTGGTGCGGCCGATTCCGCTTCTGGACCATCTGGCCCACCACCTCTCCGCCGGCGGTTTCGGTGAGATTCTGCAGCTCTTCCATGTATTCCTCGGCGAGGTCGTTCTCGCCGGGCAGGATCACGCCGGAGAGGAAAACGCGTTCCATCGGCTGTTCGTTGTCATCGGTCCAGGTGGGGGTCATCGACTGGGATCCTCGTAGGAGCGTGCGCCGAAGTCGGTCGATCGCTGCCAGAGGGCATCGTCCTTCTCCGGATAATCCTTTCTGTAGTGAACACCGCGGCTCTCGGTACGCATCAGAGCCGCGGTCACGATGAGCCGCGAGAGGGTGAGCATGTTGGCCAGCTCCCAGGCTGACGGCCACCTGAGGGACGCGTTGGCCACGAGGCGCGCCCAGATCTCCATCGTGTCGCGCGCTTCGTCGAGGCTCGCGAGATCGCGTTCGATACCCACGTTGCGCCACATGAGGGAGGTGAGCGAGTTACGCAGGTCCCACACGTCCACGCCGTACTCCATCGACGAGGACCTGTGCGAAGTCTGGGCGGGGCGCCAGCCCGGCGCTGGAGTCGAGTGTGCCTCGCCGGCCGCGGCCGTTCCCGAGCGCCACCCGAAGACGAGCCCCTCGAGGAGCGAGTTGCTGCCCAGGCGGTTGGCGCCGTGCAATCCGGAGGAGGCCACCTCGCCGCAGGCAAAGAGCCCCGGCAAGGTCGTGCGGCCCTGGATGTCGGCCTTGACGCCTCCGATCATGTAATGGGCCGCCGGCCGGACGGGGATGAAATCTTTCGATATATCGATGCTGTACCGTGCGCAGACCTCGTGGATCTTCGGGAACCGGGCCTGGACGAAGACCGCGTCGAGATGGGTCATGTCGAGGTTGACGTGCGTGGCCTGGGTGCGCGTCATGCGGTCGATGATCGATCGCGAGACGAGGTCGCGCGGCGCCAGGTCGGCCGCTGGAGAGTACTCCGTCATGAATCGCACGCCGTTCTTGTCCCTCAGGAGTCCGCCCTCGCCGCGGGCGGTCTCGGAGATCAGGATGCGCGGCGCGCCGGCCAGGTAGAGGACCGTGGGGTGAAACTGGAAGAACTCGAGATCGCTCACCACGGCGCCGGCGCGGAACGCCATGGCCAGACCGTCGCCGGTGGCCACCTCGGGATTGGTCGATTCGCGGTAGACCTGCCCGGAACCACCCGACGTCAGAATCGTGCAGTTCGCGAGCACGGCGCAGAATCCCTCCTTCTCGCTCCAAGCGAGCACCCCCGCGCAGCGCCCCTCGCTCACGAGCAGGTCGAGCACGAAGAGGTTCTCGTGAATCGATACGTTGCGGAGAGACCGGACCTTGTTGATCAGTGCGCGCTGAATCTCCATTCCGGTGGAGTCCCGGTTGTGAACCACGCGCGGGGCCGAGTGCCCTCCCTCGCGGCTGAGCGCGAGGTGCCCCTCTTCCTCGTCGAAGGCGCTGCCGAATGCGATGAGCCGCTCGATTGCGCGCGGGCCTTCCTTCACCACGATCTCGACGATCTCCTCATTGCACAGGCCATCGCCGGCGCTGATCGTGTCCCGGCGATGGAGGTCGAAGGAATCGGACTTGTCGAGGACCGCGGCGACACCGCCCTGAGCATAAAAAGAATTTGATTCTTCGAGTGAATCCTTGGTTGCCAGGAAGAGGCGCGCACCCTCCTCGACAGCGCTGATCGTCGCTGTCAGGCCCGCGATCCCACCGCCGACGACGATGACGTCCGCAGTTTTTTGGGTCAAATTCAGGGCCCCGGGAGAGAGCAACCAGCGTGGTGTCGGAAGGAGTCTGTCAACCATAATTGTCTTATATTGCAGTCAGTTAGAGTCAAACGCCAAACAACTCGTTAGCATTGATAACCTATTTCTCATCCGAAGGCCATGAAATTTCTCAAAAAGATGTTTGGTGTTAGGGTTATTTTAGGATATATAGGAGTTAGGTATTTGTAAGGGCAACAGCGAGCCCAGCGCTTGACAAAAAGCTTGAAAGAAAAGATCAGAAGATAGCGAGGTGTCACATGTCATTCAGAAGCGTGAAAAACGAAGCGAGTGCAGTGGTGTTCATTATCGTTGTTCTCCTCCTCCTTCTTTACATCTAAGAAATTGGCAGCGGCGTCAGGCAGGCCTCCTGCCTGGCGCCAGTGATCCCAGAGTTCTTTCAGAATCCGAAAGTCGTCAGCTCTCACAAAGGGAGAAAGACCTCCTTGTATTTCACTGAAAAGCAACTTCACATTCTCAACTTCATCAAGGATTTCGTGGCAGAGCACGAGATCTCCCCCACCCTCGAAGAAATCGCCCAGTATTTCAAGGTCAGCAAGATCACCATCTACGAGCACATCAATGCGCTCGAGAAGAAGGGCGCCTTGCGAAAATCAAAGAACCGCGCCCGGTCGATCGAGCTGATCTCGCGCAAGGACCGCGACTCGACGTCGCGGCTCAAGGTGCCGATTCTGGGAACGATTGCGGCCGGCTCTCCGATCGAGGCGGTGGAGATCCCTGAAAACTTTGATGTGGGCGAGATGTTTCCCGACAATCGCCAGTGTTTTTTGCTTCGGGTGCGCGGTGATTCGATGATCGACGACCAGATCGCTGACGGCGACCTCGTCATTGTGGAGCGCCGCCAGGAGCCTGAAAACGGCGAGATCGTCGTGGCCATTCTCAAGGAGAACGACGCCACGCTGAAACGATTCTACCGCGAAGGGGACACGATTCGTCTCCAGCCAGCCAACTCCGCCATGGAGCCGATCTACACCGACGACGTGGAGATCCGCGGAGTGGTAATCGGTGTGCTCCGCAAGTTCTGATTTTCCCCCGCCTAGCAGAGCCGACTTTACCAACTGATCGCGATTTCCCACTTGTGCCGAGCTGATGAAACTGCTATGAGTGTGCTCCCTACGGGGTGTAGCTCAGCTTGGCTAGAGCACTGGCTTTGGGAGCCAGGGGTCGTAGGTTCAAATCCTATCACCCCGACCAACTATTAAATAAGGGCTTACGAGAGATTGTAGGTCCTTGTTTTTTAGATAAAACCGTTGTTCCCCCACCGTATCCCCCACCTTGGAGCACGGTTTTGGCCGGGGAACGAGAAAGCGGTACCGTGGAATTCCAGCTCGGCACCGGTTATCATAAGGACGTGAGTGCTTTGGGACATTCTACACGGTAGAAGGCAATCGCCCCGTTTCATCTCCCTAACCCGGAGCAACTCACGATAGCGGAGTTTATCAGGTGTAAAAATCTTCAGGCCGACTTGCGCTCAATTCAGGAGGTGAGAAATGAAGAGGGTACTCTGCTCCCTGCTATTCTGCATTCTGTCCGTTTCCGTCCTGCAAAGTCAGATCATCAAGACTCCAGCTCCGCCCTATCCGATCAAGGGATTCAATGAGCATCCCACATATCTCGTGGTCGGGGTGACCGACGGAGACACGGTGAAAATCCAGATGGACGGAGAGAACATCCCGGTGCGCCTGATCGGAGTCGATACTCCAGAGAACGTCTCGATGTACCTGATCGGAGTCGATACTCCAGAGAACCGAGCCTATGAGTCGTACCATCGAGAGGCGAAGGAATTCCTCGAGAATCTTCTTCTGTGGGAACATGTCTATTTTCAATGGGACGGACTCAGGCGCGAGAAGGACATGTTCGGTCGAGAGCTTGCTTATCTCTACCGTGCGCCAGACGGTCTATTCGTGAATCTTGAGATCGTGCGCCAAGGGTACGGTCGCGCCTACACGAAATTCCCGTTCAAGCACAAGGATCTCTTCGTTCAGTTTGAGAAGCGAGCGAAGGAAGGAAGAAAGGGATTGTGGGAGAAGCGGGATCGGCTCAAACAACGGTTGAAAGAGAAGATCGAGAGAGATCTCGCGAGAGCCAAGAAAAAGAAAGAGCCGAAGACGGAAAAGAAGACCGACCCGACCACGTGGGTCTACATCATCGACAAGGGCGAGAAGTATCATCGCGAGGGATGCAGGCACTTAAAGAGCAAGAACAAAGTCACGTTGAAGCGAGCGAAGGATCTCGGCAAAGAGCCGTGCCGGACCTGTGACCCGCCCGACTGAGGAGATCGATTCACGCGCAGATCTGTGCCGGTCTCCGCTTATATAGGCTACCAAAGGAGGAAATTCATGAAAGCGAGAGTCTCGAATGATCGCCTCATTCCTTCGAGGAGAGATGAGTAGATCGCCGCACCTTGGGGAGCGAGATCACCGCGAGAAAGAGCACTCATGATTGCTTGCGATGCCTTCGGCAAGTCCTGAACGTTTTTTATCTCGGGGAGCGTAAACGTTGCGCCGTCTCGATTCCGGAGTGATTTGTACGGTAACCATTAACACCTTTCCCTCAGAAGATTGGTTAGCCGGACGACTTCTGCGTGAAAATCGAGGGCGGCTCTCCCGCATGACCCCGCAAGCCTTAAATTCCCTTTTTGGCTTTCCCTCGCGGCTCTTTTCCAGTGTCGTCTCTCCCACATTTTAGCGATCCGGAGCAACTCTATATTTTCGAGCCGCGCCCTGATTTCTTCATCTTTCATGGTTAGCCTCTTTATTGCGAAACGAACCCAAGCCTACGAGCCGCTGGAGAGCTCGACGTCCACCGCTATCGGGGGAAGTGAGGCTCCTCCCATTCGGAGAGCCTGCAATCTCTGCAACTCACCGATTGTCTTGTGGAATTGGCGCGCGATTGCGGTTTCGTATCTCCAAAAAAGTGTCAGCTCCGCTCCCGATTCGGCACGAATGAACGCGAGACCGAATGATGCCGTCTGTTGGTCTCCCTCCGGAAGGTCCTTCTTCGGATCTCTTTTCTTCTCGCTCTCCTCGTCGTCACCGAACAGTTTCGCCAGTCGAGGATCCACGGGACTCGGAAATAGATTCTGAATAAAAATTCCAGCTTCTACTCTACCGAGCCGTCGGAGTCGCCACACGAGACTTGCTCGGCATCAATACTTCCCGTACCCGGCCAACCGACCTTCACGTCGCAGAAGGACA